>NZ_JBXEPV010000003.1:0-838471 GCF_056857015.1 Novosphingobium sp. BL-S-34 | reverse complement strand
CTCACAAGGACAGCTCCTCGTCGCCGCATGGCCGAAGGAAGATAAGGGGTTGCGCCCCTTCGTTTCGTATCGGTGGGGTAGAACAAAGGGAGCCTGACACGTCAGGGGGACAAAGCCACCCTGGCGCGTCAGTTACGCAAAAGATCAGAATCCGTCGCGGGTCATGGCCATGACGTCGATGAAGCGTCCCCGCGCATCGAACCTGCAACGAAAACGCTTGATCCCGTTACGCCCCTGATCGGCTGTCCCGTCGATCATGATACCGGCCGCGTTCGCTATGGCGGGGCTGGTCCGGATGTAATTGGGCCGCACGCCGTACTGCTGAGAGGCCTCGCCTCGGCAATAAGCCGGCCTGTTGCCGGCCGATATCGCCGCACCCGAGCCGACTGGCCCCGGTGCGGTTCCGACGCTACCGGGCCGGGTTTTCACGCCGACCGTAAGGCTGAACGTCGCCCGCTCACCTCGCCTCGCGGCGCTGCGCATCAGGTAAACCCTGACGCGGTAGTCGCCCGAGTCCTTGAGCCGACCGTCGAACCGGCTGCCTGTGATAGAGCCGTTGAAAACTGCTTCCTCGGAGCGCGGGGGCAGAACATTGAAGTAGGCCGACGTACTGCTCGTTTGCATTGACACGGACATGGATTGGCCGGCACGCGCGCCGACGATGTAATCCACAGTGTCGTAGCCTTTTAGGGAACCGCGAATGGTCGACGAGGTGGCACCTCTGGCAAACTGGACGCGTTCGCTCCTTATTGGCGATTGCGCCGTGACGGGCATAGCTGCGGTCACGACCGCGAGGGCAACGATGGCTCCATGCTTCCATTTCATGAGCATTCTCCCAAAGCCAGTCGGGCCGGGTACACCGGTCCGGGCCGAGTCTTAGAAGCGGCGGTGATCGTCGCCGTCAATGAGGTCGCAAGATCCGCTGAATGCGTAAGGATCGAGCCCGCGAATGCTGATCTGGCCGCTCCGGCGGTTGATCGTGACGGTGGGCTTGTTCATGCCATTGAGCCGATACTTCGCCCGGATGACATCGGGTCCCATTTCGACGTCGTACAGGTCCCACCAGCCATCGTTACCCCGGCTGTTGATCGGCGGGACAAGCTTCTTGGGAAGGCGGATATGCCCGCCGCCTGGCCAGAACTGCAGCGAAACCGAAGCGTCGAACTGCTGTCCGGTCATCTCCGTACGGTTACCGTAATCATAGCGCTCGGTACGGCTGTTCCACGAATATCCGTAGGTCGTGGCAAAGCCCGGCCGCTGCCCATCGCCGAAACACACGAGGCCCAAATCGACGTTCTGGCCATCAACCTGATATCGGCCCTGCCCGCGGTCGCGATCTTCCACATAGCTGGGAGACTGGCGTTGATTGGAGGATGCCCCCCCGTAGTAGTAGCTCTGGGTGGGACGATAGCTGCTGCCCTCGCTCGATCCGCGGTGCTCTTCACGCTGGCCGCAGTCCGGGGCGGGCGAGGATGTGATCAAATCGTAACGCCCATCCATCGTCGCAACGGTGACGCACTGCCGGCTGGAGGAGTTCCACCAGTAGGAGTAGCTGCGATCATCGCTTTTTTGGGTTTTGACGAAGGTATAGCCACGCGCCGCCATCTGGGTCTCGGCACCCGCAGCTCGTGCGCCTACCAGATCGTTCAATGCAGAAGGGGTCTGCGCTTGCGCGATCCCGATCATGTTGGCCAGCACGAATACCGAAGCGGAAATGATTGCCCTGCTCATTCTTGTCGCCTTCCAACTTTTATATTTGTTGTTAAAGCACTCGCGCCTTTAAACGCTCCATATCATGGAAGCGGTATGACACCATCCATGATCGTCAGGTGCCCGCGCTGACCATCATCGCAAGGCATGCATCCCCCCTGCGCACATTGTAGTGCGGCTACGAGCAAGCTCGATTAGCAAGTTCGAAGCTCCGTACTTGCGCGAAGCACGTTCGGCAGCGTGGTCGGCCGTCCCTGCGCCCATCACCGCAACGTCTGTCCGCAGAGTTATCGACTAGGCTCTGTGGTCATTCATGGGTGGGTGCTTCCCATCGATTGGTAGAGGTATTTGCAGGGATCAACCGTGTCGCGCCCGGTGGTGGTCGAGTGTCTTTTGGATCGCTGAGAGCGCGCGGCGCAGTTCATCGCTCCATCCGTCTGGCGGCAAGTGACGCACGGCGGAATGAGCGGCGCAGACAATCGAAGTAGTTGCCCACTTTTCAGCCAAATCGTGTGTCCATGCGACGAAATCGTCGACGGCACCGTGACGATGCTGCAGCGCTTTTCCCAGCATAGGATGAAATCGGAGCCGCGACTGGGGAAGAACGCTGCCCAGCGAGCCGGGCATTGCAAGCACCATAAGCGTATCGTCGACGTGGACGATACTACTCGGTCGGTGCCGGACGAGAACCGAAGCCGCATGCACGCTGTCGTCGCTAGTCACGAGATCAAGCCCGGCAGGAATCGACAAGTCCAGATCCTCGAACGTAGCTTGGGTTGCCACGTCCTCAATGGTCTCCTTTTCCCAGGGCAGTTCCGGTGCCTGTTCGCGATGCCGCCGCGTGCCAAACAACTTCGCGCGGGGCGCCAGCTCATGGGCGGCCGTGCAATGCAGAGTGTGAAAGGGATGAACGTTGATAATCGTGTCAATCTCGGCGCCGTTTCCGGTTATTTCCAGCAGTGCCTCGCGGTCAGCGCCTGAGACACCATAGCTGTCGATCAACGTGAAACGCCCGCCGTTCCGGCGCACCAATGACATTTGCGTGCCCACTTCGACGATCCTGGCGATCTTGAACGAGCCTCGGAAATTCCAGAAGTTCTCGGCAAGTTGCTTCATGTTCGGCTCGGCTCCAACCCTAACATTGCGATCGATTGACCGAGGGATATGCGTGCAAGTCATGGAAGCCGCCATCGTTCCTCATCAATATGCCCGAAAATGCGCAAAGGCCGCACGCCGTATTGCAACAGGAAGGAGTTGCGAGACATTGGCCGGAAATCTCGAACATGGCTGGGTTGGCACTCGACGGACTTTGGTTCACCCTGTTCGAACTGTCCGGCGCGCCCAGCTCGCCCGCTATTTTCGAGCCCGATGTCGGAAAGGCCTCCCAACATGGAGCGGTTGGTCAGGCGTCGATATTGCGTTCCGATTTGGTAAGGTCCGAAAACGGTGGGTGTCGGCCAACTCACGTCGGTCCGGTAGACCACGGTGATTGGCGGTTATCTGCCAAACCATTCATTTAACGGTGTGGAAACGCTCCCACCTTGCGCCGTCGCATCCAATAAGGTAGGCGCCTACATAAATTCACGAAGGTGGTCCTTATGGCAAGTTTTGATCTTCCTATTCTCGGTGCACCGATAAGCCGGCGAACAATGCTCGCGGCCTCCATCTTCGGTGCTGCGGCCCCCGCGCTGGCGAAGGCGGATAACGACCCACTGGAACGGTTTCTCAAGAAGCAGCTGGAAGGTGCCGCGATCCCCGGCATGGCGATAGGTGTCGCCAAGGCAGGCGAAGTAACGCTGATGCGGGGTTATGGCTTTGCTGATATTGCGCAGCATCGGCAAGTCACTACCGATACGATGTTTCATCTCGCTTCCGTGACCAAGACTGTGACGGCCACGGCGATAATGATGCTCGTTGAGGCAGGCCATATCGATCTTGATGCGCCGATCAGCGGCTATCTCGATTTCAAGGTCATCAATCCGGCTCATCCCGATTCCGCGATTACAGTTCGGCATCTGCTGACCCATGTGTCGAGCCTTTCCGATCAAACATATTACCAAGTCGATTTCCGGACGATCGGGATGGATTCGCCGCTACCGCTCAGGGCTTTTTTGACGGACTATCTCGTATCTGGGGGCGCCTACTATACAGCTGCCGGCTGTTTTTCGTCGGCTATCCCAGGCGCGGTCTATGACTATTGCAATGTTGGTTACGCGCTACTGGGCTATATTGTGGAGAAAGTCGCGGGCCAAGATTTGCGCGCATTCACCCAGGAGCGAATGTTCACGCCCCTTGGCATGCGCCCCGTTTCCTGGCGCATTGCAGATGTGCCTCCACAATTAGCCGCCACCCCCTACGAGGTCGTGGATGGTCGGGCAGTCGCCACCCCAGCCGTCGGCTTCCCGGACTATCCGGTGGGCATGCTCCGCGCCTCCATCGCCAGCTTCATGCCCTTCGTTGCGGCGGCGGCAAATGGCGGAGCGTCCGACAAGGCCCGGATCTTGTCGTCCGCCAATCAGGCCCAAATGCTGACCATGACAGTTCCGTCCGGCCTGCCGTCCTGGGTGAGTGGGCAAGGACTGGGCTGGATGGAATCCAATAGCCATGGCAAGCGCTTGATCAATCACTGGGGCGGCGATCCCGGCGTGTTCACCGCCGTCTATCTGGACCCCGTCACAACCACCGGTGTGGCGATCTTCACGAACATGTCGGCCACTCCTGCGAGCAAGAACGCCATTAAGAGTATAGCCGAGCATCTTCTGACAAGACCATTTGCATGACAGAGAAGCGGAAGGATTATAGCCGTGCCGCGGGCGCGGCCGCCTTGGGTGCGCGCCTACGCCGCTTATCCGAACGACTTGATCGTGAAACGGCGGAGATTTATGTCGCGCGAGGCATTCGTTTCGAGCAACGATGGTTCGGTGTTCTCAATCAGATCGTTCTGAATGGGCCGATGACAGTCGGCGACATCGCAGAGGCGCTTTGCATCACCCATGTATCGGTGAGCCAAGCGAGACGGGCGCTTGAGAGCGCCGGTTTGATCCAGATGGCCGGCGACAAGGCCGATGCGCGGCGTCGCCTCATCTCTCTATCTGCCCAGGGCGATGCTCTGGTCGCCGCCCTGGCGCCACTCTGGGCTGCTCTGAGTGAAAGCGCCAAGGAACTGGATGCCGAGGCTGGCCATCTCGTGCCATTGTTGGACCGCTTGGAAGACGCACTCGATGCGCGCGCCCTATCGGACCGCGTCGCTGCTCGCCTCGGCGTTTAGATATGAGCCGTGGTTTCCTATTCTGAGCGACGGGCCGGTTGGCGAAGGAATTTGACCCGCTCGGCAATCGGATTTGGCTTGGTGCAATCAGCGCTGGGATTTCTCATTCCGAGCACTGGAAAATCGTCGTCGGGTGGCAAAAAGTGGCGAGATGGTGTGCAGGGCCGCTCTCAGCCGTACGCTGGCATCCAACCGTCAACTGGCGAGCGACAAATTGCCGTTCGTCAGTCGACTCTTCCAGACTGTCGAAGCCGATTTCTACTCCCCAGGTGGGGACGTCCCGCTTATCCGCGAAGGCTGTCCTTGCTCGGCGGTTGGCTTAGCCATCCGTCGACAGGGTCAGGCCCTCCCATTCATCGATCTCACGTTCCATGTGCTTGTATCGTTCGCGTACCAGGCGCAGGGCATCGCTACCCAGCAGCAACTGCGGTGGCGGCGCGTCGGCATCGACCAGGGCGAGGACAGCTTGGGCGAGCTTGGCTGGATCGCCCACCTGTTTACCGCTCTTCTCCATGCGCGCAGCCCGGATCGGATCGAACTGGGCGTCGTAGTCGGCGATCACACGGGAGCTTCGGACCATCGATCGTCCCGCCCAATCTGTGCGGAAGGAGCCTGGGCACAGGGCCGTGACATGGACGCCAAAGGGAGCCATTTCCGCGCGCATCACTTCGGAAATGCCCTGAAGAGCAAACTTGCTGCCGCAGTAGTAGGCAATCCCCGGCATGGTAATCATCCCGCCCATGGAAGTCACGTTGACGATGAAGCCGCGGCGACGTTCGCGAAAGCTCGGCAGCAAGGCCTTGGCGACCGCCACCGCTCCGAAGACGTTGACGTCGAACTGACGGCGCATTTCCTCGAGCGGGGATTCCTCGATTACACCTTCATAGCCATAGCCCGCGTTATTGATGAGAATATCGATCGGACCATGATCGCTGTCGGCTCGATCGACAATTCCGGCAACCGTCTCGAACTGGGTAACGTCGCACAAGACCGTCACGACCTCGGGCAGACGCGCAGCCAGGCAATTTCGTGCTGCCTCGGATCGAACCGTGCCGATTACCCGATGGCCGGCCTCCAGCGCGGCCTGGGCGATAGCAAAGCCGAATCCGGAATTTACTCCGGTTATGAAGAAAGTGTGTCGCGACATGGCGTTGTTCCTGCTGGTTGCGTTTCTGCTTTGCCAAATGGTACAATCGTCCTCATTCGAAAACGGCAGTTTCTCCGAGTTTCTTGCTCAATCCTATGATACGATTCCCGGAACATGACTGATCTTGTCGAAATTGCGGCCGAGCTCGCGCCGCGGCATGGGTACAATTCGACTGGCCTTCCCGGCCTGCGCATCCTACGTTCGGAAGCCATGCTTGAGGACGTGCCGGTGCTCTACCGGCCCGGAGCCGTCTTTGTCTTACAAGGATCAAAGCAGGGATTTCTCGATGGCAATGTGTATCGCTACGATGCCGATCATTACCTCGCCATCTCGGTGCCCGTGCCATTTCGCATGGCCTCACAGGCGGATGCAGGCAGCCCCTTGCTCGCCCTCTATCTCGATTTCGACCTTCCTCTCGCGGCCGAGATCGCTGCAGTGATGGCCAAGGCGGACGCGTCGCACGCCCGCGAGCAAGCACGCAGTCTGGTTTCAAGTCCAATGGAGCCCTCCATTCGCGATGTACTGCGACGGTTGCTGGTGGCTCTGCACTCCCCGCAGGAGTGCGCTATCCTGGGTCCCGGGCTTATCCGTGAATTGCATTTTCGCGTGATGACGGGGCCGCAAGCTCGGCCGCTATTGGCCGCACTTCACCACGAAGGGGCGGCGGACCGGGTCGTGAAGAGCCTGTCAGAGATCCGCGAACGCTTTCACGAGAAACTTACCGTTCCCGCCCTGGCTAAGGCTGCGGGGATGAGTGTTGCTTCGTACCATTCCGGATTCAAGGCTCTCACCGGAAGTTCGCCCATTCAGTACATCAAGGCCATGCGCTTGCACGAGGCGCGCATGATGATCGCGCGGCGCGAAGCTCCCATAGCGACGGTCGCGATGCAGGTCGGCTATGCCAGCCCAGCGCAGTTCAGCCGGGATTTCAAACGTCATTTCCATCGCAATCCAAGCGATGAGGCCCTCTGGCTGCGTGAGCACATCGGCGAGGCCTCGCAGGTATGGGAAACTGCGACCAGATGACGCTGTTCACTGATCGTCGTGTGGACGGCAGCCCATGCCAAGACCTTCCGTTCACCTAACTTGCAAGCCCGTTCCGCTCTACGAACCTTGAAGCCAAATTCTCCTCCAGTTCGCTATGTCTTTGCGGCAGCGTCGCTGGTTTCTTAGTCAGAAGGATCGCTCGCGATTTCAAAAACAGTGTTCGCCATCGTAAGCCCGTTGACGATGAGCTCGACCTCATGGCAGCCGGGATGATGGCGCCGGGTGCTAAAATCGCGAATGGCCTGGCGAATTTTCAGCGTGGCGATCTGTCCGGCAGGGAGGTCAAATGTCCTGAGCTTGAAGACTTTGGCCGCAGTCTTTCCGCCGGCACGCGCGTAATGGATGCGATAATCGACGACCAAGCGTTGATCCTGTGCGGAGGTGGAGGTCAGTTCGGCATCGATCACGATTGTGTCGCCTAGCCGAACTATGTGAGGCTCAATCGAAAAGCGGCGTACCATTACCGAGGCTCCGTGTTTGACGCCGATGAGAGCAAGAGCCCGAGGTTCGCCCTTCTTGATCAAGGTCCGCAATGCATGACGGATGATCCAGACAGTGTGAGGATCATCGATCGGCCATTCGGATAAGCAATCCAGCAGCCAGTCCGGACGGTCCTTTGCGATATCGTTGAGATGATTGCCGACAGACTTGCGCACGTAGGCGCTGGGGTCCGCCTTGAGCGCCTTGAGGATCTGCGCAGCGAGCGTTGGGTCGTCCCTTAGTGCCGGGATGCGCGATGCCCATGGTAACCTTGGCCTGCTACCTTCGCTTGCGAGCCTGCGGACATGTTCGTCGGCGCTGCTGGTCCAGCGCTCCATCACGGCGAGAGTACGTTCAGTATCCTGAAGCAGAAACGGACGAATGGCGAACTCGGCGGATCCGAAGCGAGTTAGATCAGCGAGCGCGCTTAGCGATCTGTCGAAGTCGTCCAGGCCATATCGTGCGACAAACTCGGTGACAGCGACCGCCTGGAAGCCATGGGTGAGGCTTGGCACCATAGCGCGGACGATCTCAAGTGCATCCATATACTGGCGAGGCAGTGCGACGTAGAGGGCATCGGCGATATGGCGCACGCGCTCCATTATCGACAGCGTGTCGAGTCCATCTGACGCAGCGCTGAGAAAACCCGCGTGATCGAAGCGCGACGATACTGACGTTCCAGCATCGGCGATGATGGCAAGCGCCTGCGGACCGAGAATGTCTTTAAGCAAGGCAGGGGTGGTTTTGTCCGTCATTGCAAAGCCGATCTCAGTTTGATTGTCGCTGGGTTGTGTGATGGCATGCCTGCAGCGTGGCTGACGTGCTGGTACCGGCTTCTGACTACGTGAGCCGTCCGGCAGCGAAGTCGCGCGCGAGCGCAATAAAGGCCTGGAAAGCCGCGGACGAATTGCGCCGGTTGGAATAGTAGAGGCAAAAGGGCGCAAGCGTAGGCGTCCAGTCTTCAAGAATGCGCACAAGCCGACCCGCAGCGATGTCTTCACGGACATCGGGTTCCATGAGATAGCCGATGCCGACGCCATTCGTGACAGCAATGCGCGTCAGGAAGGCCTCGTCGAGCGTCATCGGCCCCTCGACGTCGAGCTGAAGTGATTCGCCGTCCTTCTCGAACCGCCATCGGAGCAAAGCGCCATTGGGAAGCCGCCCGCGAACGCAGGGGTACGCAAGCAATTCCAGCGGCATTTGGGGAATCGCTCTGTCTTTAAAAAAGTCAGGAGAGGCGACAACCGCGATACGTTGCATCTGACCCAGTGGTATAGCGATCGCGTCGCTGGGCACGAGATCCGCACGTCGCACACCCAGATCAAACCCCGCCGCCACGACGTCGACCAGTCGCCCCTCGGTGACTAAGTCGATATGAACCTGCGGGTAGCGCTGCATATAGGTCAGAACCAGCGGCACCATGATCTCCCGCGCGGCCGTTGCGAACGCATTGATCCGCAAGGTTCCGGATGGTGTCTCCTGTTGCGACCGCGCCGTATCCATCGCCTTCTGGATGCCTTCGAACGCTGGTTTGATCTGCGCGACAAAGATCCGCCCCGCATGAGTGAGCGACACGCTGCGCGTGGTGCGATTGAATAATCGTACGGCTAGGTCCCGTTCGAGCTTCCCCACAGCATTGCTAATGGCGGTGGTCGACATGCCAAGGTCAAGTGCTGCTGCTCGAAACGAGCCGCATCGCACTATCGCGATAACAGCCTCGAGCTCGATCAGCGACTGGCGACTCATTATCCCGATCCCCGTGATACTGCATGCCGATTTGTCTCGATTATCAGGAGAAATGTCTATCGCTAAATGGATCTCATCACCTGCAAGGAGATGAAAATGCCAATCGATCTTCCAAAGCCGATAGCCGATTATGTCGAGGCAAACGCCGGTCTCGATGTTGATGGCATGTTGAAGCCATTTATTCGCGACGCCGTCTTCATCGACAACGGAAAATGCTTCGAAGGGCATCGAGCAATCCGCGAGCTGCTCAAAGAAGAAGTGGTTCCGATGAAGACAATCTTCGTGCCCGATAGCGTTAGGGAGGGAGACGGCAACATCGTGGTTGAAAGTCCAGCCCATGGAGACTTCCCGGGCAGCCCGCTCCGCTTCACCTATCGATTCACGCCAGCGCACGGCGCCATCAAAACCTTGGAGGTTACGATATGAGCATCAAGGCAGATTCCACAGAGTTCGCCGGCAAGCGCGTGCTCGTCAGCGGTGGGACCAAGGGGCTGGGCAGAGCAACGGTCGAGCGCTTCCTGGCCGGCGGAGCCCGGGTCGTCACCGCCGCCCGTACGATCAAGGATCCCATTGAAGGGGTCGACTATGTGCAGGCGGACCTGACGACTGCGGAGGGTGGCGAAGCGGTGGCCCAAGCGGCGATCGAGTGGCTGGGAGGCATCGACATTCTCGTGCATGTCATCGGCGGTTCGGCCTCGCCAGCGGGTGGCTTTGCCGCGCTGACGAACGATCACTGGCTCGCAGAGCTAAACCTCAATCTGCTGGCGACGGTCCGACTCGATCGGCTGCTGATCCCGCAGATGCTTGAACGGGGCGAGGGCGTCGTGGTTCACATCACTTCGATCCAGTCCGTCTTGCCGCTGCCCGAATCTACTACTGGCTATGCGGCCGCCAAGGCCGCGCTGAGGACCTACAGCAAATCGATCTCGAAGGAGCTTGGCCCTAAAGGTGTGCGGGTCAACGCCGTCTCGCCCGGCTGGATCATGACGGAGGCCACCGGAGACTTCCTTGAAATGCTTCGGACTGCAAATGGCGGAACGATCGAGGACGCGCGCCAGTCCGTGCTCGACACGTTGGGCGGGATCTCGATTGGACGGGGAGCCCAACCCGAAGAGGTGGCCGACCTCATCGCCTATCTCGCCGCAGACCGTGCTTCAGCGATCCACGGCGCGGAGTTCGTGATCGATGGCGGAACCATCCGCACTGTCTAACGGTGCCATTCGCCGCTCGCCTACGGAAGCCTGTTGGGACAGACTGAACGACCTTCGTCCCGCTCCGCCAGTTGGCTCATTCAAGCCACATCGCATGCTGTCTGGTAGCGGTGGCTAGAAACTAAAGGTATGCTGTTCGCGGGAGAAGAGCATGACCAGCGGCGCTGAAGATTCCGTAATCGATGTCTATCAGCGCCACGGCGTGGCCTGGGCGAGGCTGCGGAGTGATACTTTAGTCGAGACGTCATGGCTTGATCGCTTCTGTGCACGACTCCCTGCCGGGGCAGCGGTGCTCGACATAGGATGCGGTTCTGGCGTGCCGCTCGCACGCGAGCTGATCCAGCGCGGTTTTGACATCACTGGCGTGGACGGCACGCCGACGATGCTGGCACAATTCCAGCGTAATTTTCCAGGGGTCACAGCGCAACTTGCCGATATGCGACACCTCGCCCTTGAGCAACGGTTCGCCGGACTGCTCGCGTGGGACAGTTTCTTCCATCTCTCACCCAAGGAACAGCGAGACATGATCCCGCGCTTCCAGGCACATGCCGCCCTGGGAGCCGTCCTGATGTTTACCAGCGGAGATGCCGAAGGCGAGGCGATTGGCGAACTGGAGGGCGCCCCTCTCTATCATGGCAGCCTCGATCCTGAGGAATACCGAAGCTTGCTTGCCAACGCTGGCTTTTCAGTCATCGCGCACGCCGCAAAAGATGCAGCGTGTGGCGACCGCACCATTTGGCTGGCCCAAAAAAACATCTGATTAGGAGCGGCAGCCCTGGCCGTGGCGGCCGCTGCGCTCGGCACCCGTTTGCGCTACCCCGCGTGAGCGCCGCGACCGATAGTAACCTGTCAGGTGCCGCCGTCCGCGAATAAAAGCGCCCTTCCGTCCACGCATACGCGCCATTCCACTGCTCAGGTCAATGATGTGGGATCTCGATAGCAGCTAGTTCGTCAAGTGCGGTCATACCGCACTTCGGTCATTCAAAAATTCAATCTTCAAAGATTGAGGGCCGCTGGTAGGCCCTTCGTAAGCCTTGGATTGGGCATGGCATCGGAAGGACTGAACACTTGCGCGATTTGAAATGGCATTTCGGCTGCCTGCTCATTTTATTGAGCATCGCCGCCTGTGCAACACCGCGTTCCCCGCACGTCAGTCCGATCGCGCCAGCATCAATTTATATTGCGTTGGGGAGTTCTTACGCCGCTGGGCCTGGCATCACGACTTCAGCGGATGAACCGCAGAACCGGTGCGCCCGGTCGACGGACAACTACGCGCATATCCTGGCTCGAAAGCTAAATTTGCGGCTCTTCGATGTGAGTTGTAGCGGTGCTACAACCGAACATGTCCTCGGGCCGTGGAAAGAACTGCCACCTCAGATCGAAGCACTGACTGTCGACACCAAGCTAGTCACGGCGACAATCGGTGGTAATGATGTCGGTTATTTCGCAATGCTGTGGTCTGCCTCCTGCACTACGGCTCCATTGCCTGCCGCATCGCGCAACTTCCAATGCCCCTCGCCCCCGGCAGGGGCTGATGCATGGAGAAAGGTTGAGGTCGGTATGCGACAGATCGCTGCTGAAGTTCATCGCCGGTCGCCTACCGCAAGACTGGTTTTCGTGGATTATCTGTCTGTCCTGCCTGCAATGGGGACATGCGGTAACGCTCCTATGAAGCTGGATAAGGCCCGGAGCATTAGGGCGGTCGCGCAAAGGCTTGCGCGGCTCACCGAACGTGTGGCAGCAGAAACTAAGGCCGACGTGATCCAGGCATCGACATTGTCAGCCCACCACAGTGCCTGCAGCCGCGATCCATGGGTTACGGGTTTCCCGACGGAGAGATCGGCACCGGGTTTCGTACCCTATCATCCCAATAAAAGCGGCATGACCGCTATTGCTGACGTGCTAATGCAGCGGCTTGTCACCGCTCCTGGAACACCATAATCGCTTGCGGGGAGGTCCAGCGCCGCACTGTCGACCCCGCATCTGCATTTCCAAAACTGTACAGAAACGCAATCCCCGCAATCCAGCTCCAAACCGGTCGAGCCGCTACGGCCGATCCGGACCAGAGCACGCCTCCGCTTCGCGTGATTGTCGCTTGGAGTGAGGTAGCGTAGTGTTACCCGGGGTTTGAGTGCGTCGTCCTTTCGCCGGTCCCGAAGCGGTGCTCGCCTATCTCGCGCGCTACACCCACCGCGTCGCCATCTCGAAGCCCACCTCATCGCCTTCAACGAGAATGGGGTGACCTTCCGCGTCAAGGATTACCGCCGCGACGGTGCCGACCGTCAGCGCGTGATGACGCACGAGACCCACGAGTTTATCCGGCGGTTCCTGACCCACGTCCTGCCTCGGGGCTTCCATCGCATCGCCACTACGGCCTGCTTGCCGGCTCCGCGCGCAAGACCTCGCTTGCCTTGGCCCGTCACCTCCTCGATATTCTCGCGCCCAGCGAGCCGCAGTCCGAACAGGCTGACGATTCCGTTGTCGGGATCGGCATTTACGCCGCGGTCCTCCAAGCAATGTGGCTCTTCGGCGGCCTTGGAACGCTCGCCGATCCCGCCAATGACATAACCGGACAGCGCCTCTCCGCCGCCGCCTTGTCTCAGCGCGGACGGATCAAGCGGCGCAAACCGCTCTCCGTAAATGCTCGACCTGACGGCGATGGCTGAGGACAGGTCTAATGGGTATTTATGCCATTGCGCTTAACCCAGATGCCTCTACCGCCGCAAGTGCGGAGCGTAGCCTAGAAAATTGACGATCTCACGTCGGCGTTGTTGTTCATGCGCGAACTCACCATCGATACCGATACGCCACTGAAGCGTTTGGTCCTCGGGATCTTCGTGAATGGCCTCTATCTCGTCGGCTCGCGAGAAAACTTGCTGGTCTGTGCTGGCAAGACCAGCCTCTACCAGATCGCTAGCTTGCGCCCGAAGCGCAATTGCTATCTCTCTCAAAGCTAGCTCCGGGTGATACTGCACCCCCCAGAAGATGCCTCGATCATACCTTATCTCGGCGGCCTGGATTTGCGTCATTCCGTTCGAGGCCAGCAATATAGCGCCATCTGGCAACAATTCCACTTCATCACCATGGATAGCCGGCGCTTCCCAGCTACCGGGGCGGCCAGCAAGAAGGGGATGAATTCGGCCCGCTTCGGTCGCACTGATGCGACGCGCGATACCCGCTTCCATGCGCCTAGGCATTCGGCGCACTTTTCCGCCCGCTGCGGCCGTCGCGACCTGTAGGCCCGCGCAGGAACCGAATGAAGGAACTCCGGACGCGAAAACGGCGCGCATGAAATCAAGCTGGCGATCTACCTCGGCTGTCTCACGATAGACATGCATAGGAGAACCAGTCAGAAACACGGCATCATATTTTGCCAGGTCGATCGGTTTCAATCGCCGGGAATCCGCGTCTGCGGGAGATACAATGTCTATTCTGGCTGCTGGCCGAAGCTGCTTCAGTGTTGCTTTGTATGTTTCCCCTGCGCTCTTTCCGGCCCTTTCGCGGCGCTTCTCGCGTTCATCGGGAAGTTCACTTTGGGCAACCAAGTATGAAGGCATCAAAATCTTTCTGAGGCGAGCGGAGTCAAACGTTTGGGGTAGTTTCTCAGATCACGTAACTGACAGAAAATTTGGAGTTGCTTTAGTCAGGCGGCGATAAATGGCGAAGCGTATGCGCATAATCGAACGGAGGAATAGGGGTGCTGGAACAGTTTGCACTTTTCTCCAGATTAAAAAAAGATCATCCGTCGAGGCTCAGCAGGTCGGTAATATGATGTTTAATAAGGTCCACCGCGAAAGGCTTGGTGACGAGCCGCACACCAGGCTCAAGCTGTTCATTGCCCACGACCGCATTCTCCGCAAACCCGGTGATGAAAATCACCTTGAGGCCAGGCCGCCTAGCGCGCGCCGCATCGGCAATCTGCTTTCCATTAAGGCCGCCCGGCAAGCCCACGTCTGTGATAAGCAGATCGATATGCGTGTCGGAATTAAGCACAGCCAACGCTGAAGGCCCGTCGCAGGCCTCCAGCGCCGCATGATCCATATCTTCGAGAAGTTCGCACACCAACATCCGGATGGTCGGCTCGTCGTCGACAACCAGCACGCTACGCTTTCCCGTGCTTGGCAGATCATTGATTACATGCGAAACCTCTTCCCCAAGCGCATCGCCGTAATGGCGCGGCAGATAGAGGCATAACGTTGTACCCATGCCGAGTTCGCTATAAATGCGAACCTGCCCGCCGGACTGTCGAGCGAAGCCGTAGATCATCGACAGCCCCAGACCAGTCCCCTCGCCAATCGGCTTGGTGGTGAAAAACGGATCGAACGCGCGCTTGATCGTTTCCGAAGTCATGCCAGTTCCGGTATCGGTGACGCAGAGCGAGATATATTGTCCCTCAGGGAGATCGCGCTCACGGCCCGTCCGGGCGTCTAGCCACTTGTTCGCCGTCTCGATGGTTATGCGTCCGCCATCAGGCATCGCATCGCGAGCGTTGAGGCACAGATTGAGAAGCGCATTCTCGAGTTGATTAGGGTCGACCAGCGTCGACCACAATCCGCCGGCACCCACGACCTCGACTTGTATTCCAGGCCCGACTGTCCGGCGAACCAGATCTTCCATGCCCGCTATCAGGCGATTTACGTCCGTTGGTTTGGGATCGAGCGTCTGGCGCCGCGAAAAGGCCAGCAGGCGGTGCGTCAAAGCAGCCGCTCGGCGCGATGCTCCCTGAGCCGCCGTCACATATTTCTCAAGTTCGCCGATACGCCCCTGCGCGATGCGGATTTGAAGCATTTCCAAAGACCCGACCACCCCAGCCAGCATGTTGTTGAAATCATGGGCAAGACCACCGGTGAGCTGTCCAACTGCCTCCATTTTCTGCGCCTGCCGTAATTGCTCCTCGGCAGCCATGAGGCTCGCGGTACGCTCTTCGACCTGCTCCTCGAGCGAAGCCGTGAGTTTTGCAAGATCATGTTCGGCTCGGCGACGTTCGGTAGCGCTGCGAGTTCGCGCGGCAATTTCCCGCATGAACTCCTGTTCTTCGGCCAGCCATACCCGCGGCGTCGCATTGTTCACGTAGATCAACGCGACAAACGCGCCGTTCTCCTGCAGCGGCATGTTGATGAAGGAGTGCGCAGTAATAGCTTTCAGCACATCTGCGGTGGCTCTCGTTCGTTCATCGACATCGGCATCGACACACATCACGGTTTCGCCCCGCTTCAGGTCCTCGATGTAGCTGCCATGCTCGCGAAAGTGCAGTGTACCGGCGATCGTTTTGACGCCCGGGGCGTTCCAGTCGCGTTCTACTGTGATCGTCTCTTTGACAGGGTCGATTGTGCCATATCCGGCTCGGCTCACGCCAAGCGTACGACCCAATATTTCGGAAGCGGCAAATGCAATATCGGACGGGTCGTCCATATCGCGCAGCCGATCGCTCAATTCGAGAAGGGCTGCCTGTCGTGCTTCTGCGCTGCGTCGTTCGGTAATATCAAAGCTTACGCCCGGAAAATGCCGTTCACCGTTATCTGATACGGTGCACTGACCCTCTGCGGCAACCCATCGAAATGAACCATCCGGCTGCACGAGGCGATATTCTGCCGAAAACGGAGCTGAGGTCTCTACCGCCTTATCGATCTGCGCGGTAACCCGCGGACGGTCATCGGGATGGATGTTCGCAAAAAACTCGCTGATCGGTGCGCCGCGTGAAGCGCGCCCGAGATCAACGCCGTACAGGCGAGCGAAGCCGGCATCAGACACCACGAGATCATCGTCCACAGACCAGTCCCACGTGCCGACGGAACGAGCCGCCACGAGCATCGCATCGCGCTTGCGCTGGAGGAGGCGCAGCTCAATCAAAGCCATGATTTGTTGAGCAAGGATAGTCAGTCCCCGGCGCTGCTCTTCGGTCAGGCCGCCGGGTCTGGGAACTGTGTCAATGACGCACAACGTCCCCAGCGGCATACCGTTCTCGCCGACAAGAGGGACCCCCGCATAGAACCGGATTTGTGGTGCCTCAGTGACGAGTGAGAAGGCCGACGTTCTCGGATCGCAAGAAAGATCCGGGACCTCGAAAACCCCCGAATGACGAATAGCGAGCGCGCACACGGAGGTCGCGATGGGCGTTTCCGACACAGTCACACCGACACGCGCTTTAAACCATTGACGTTCTGTATCAACGAGACTGACGAGCGCGATAGGCGCCGAGCATAGTGTCTTGGCAAGCCATACGATCTCGTCGAATGCAATTTCGGGAGCCGTATCAAGCACCTCGGCCTCGAGGAGAGCGTCAATCCGCGCTTCTTCGTCCCATTCTAAGGGCACCTGCCTGTCGCTCACAGCGATATTCGCACGCTAAGCGCCGTGCCGATAGGAATTCCGAGGTAAAACAATGTAACATCCGAAGTGCGGGTCTGATGACAAGATCGAGTAACCCAAAACGCTTTAGCTCGCCTGCGGTTGCGGGACCATCGTTTCGGGATATCACCTTCCAGGAATATCGGTTGCTTGCAGGGCACCCTGGATTGCCATGATACAGCAAGCCACTCCCCTTTCCCGGTCCCGCGGTGCCAGCCTGAGAGGCAAACCGTACCTGTTTGACGGGCCCGCTATTTGCAAGCCCCAATGTCGATGGACATCACCCGCCGGATTTAGCAGAAGATTGTCGGGCACCCTTCTTTTCGCAATTTCGTTATGATCTCCCTGAAGGGAAACACTGTCAAGAAACGGTCAATGCTTTCAAACTTCGATGTTTTTTCCAAGGATGGTCTTCACATAGATCCGCTTAACCAGGACAAAGATTGTAATGGTTAAAGGAGCCGCCAGAAGAACCCCAAGCAAACCAAACAACATGCCAGCCGCCAGGACCGTAAAGAGCAATACCGCAGGTGGAACATCAACCGCCTGCTTTTGTATCATGGGCTGTAAGAAATTGCCCTGAAGTTGCTGCACTACTAGGAATAGAACTACCGTCCAGAGCGCAGTAGCGGGCGATTTCGTGAAGGCCAGCAGAACTGCCGGCACTCCTGAAATAACCGGCCCCACCATCGGAATTACGTCAAGCAATCCAGCGATAACCCCCAAGCCACCCGCGGAAGGCACGCCCAGGAGCGCAAGTCCTGCCGCCGTCAGGGAAGCAACCACGACGGAAGAGATGGCCTGCCCTTTCATCCAACCGTTCAAGCCGCGCCTGACGTCATCAAGGGAGGCCCCTGCAACCTTTACCCCGCCTTGCGGGACGAGCAAAAGCAGACCGCGTCTATAGAGGCCTGGGTCTGCTGCGAAAAATATTGCGCCGAAGATCACGAGGACCAGGTTGGTCAGCCCGTTTCCAATCGCCAACATGTAAGTCCCGATCTTGGATACGACGCCAGAGAAGGCACCCTTCCCCCCTTCGAGGATGCCATTGGCAGCATCGCCCAGCCCGGCCCGACTGAGGAAAGCCTGGAGTTGCTCGATGCCGTTTGGCAGGTTCTGACGGATCATGTCGAACTGACTTGTCAGCTGAGCGCCGAATAGAATGAGCGCACCAATGAAGATCCCGAGTAGGAGAATAACGGCAGTTCCCAGCCCTAGCGTTCGCCCCACGGGCACGAGAGAGCATATGGCACGCGCAATCGCATCGAAAACGACGCCCAGTACGGCGGCTGCAAAAAGCAGCAAGAGAAAGCTGGAAAGTTTGACCAGTAAAAGGAAAACGCCAAATATCGCAGCTACTACAACAGTGGCAAGTGCGATCCGCCCTAATGTCCAGTATTTCCCCTCGTCGCGCACCGTCATTGGCTCCAAGCGTATTTCCTTTGCTCCAGTTGCTCACCGGCCTGGCTAAGCATCACGACCGCCCGAAGTTTTTCTAGCCGGTCACATTTCGGAATTTTTCCAAATGCCGGCGCGGACGACCGGGAGCTAAGCCCCGGCCGCCCTGCCTTTTTTACAATTTCTACTTATCGCCGATCACGGCACCTGCCGTGCCGCCGATCACAGCGCCTTCGGCCGTGCCCAATCCAGTCGCGCTACCGACAACCGCGCCCCCGGTACCCCCGATCAATCCGCCGCGGGTCGCCCCATGGGAACATCCTCCTAGGCCAGCGCCTGCAGCAAGAATCATGACGAGCCCACTTACAAATTTGGTTTTCATAAAAAAATCGCTCCTGTGCAACTTCGTGCTGGAGCGGCCGAACGGATTGAAAGTTCCGTTAGCAACACATTGAAATTCAGAACGGACCAATTGCGTGAAAGCGAACGAAGTATCGTTCGCTTCTCTCTCAGGCAAGCTCAGCTCACATCATGTTTGCAGTGGGGAAGCCTGGGCACCTTCGTCGAGCTTGCGGGCGGGCTTACAGCCCAGATCAGGGCTAAAGAAATGATTTTTTGAAGCGGCGGGCATGGCTTGTGACAGCCAGAACCAAGGAATGGGCGATTTGCGCAGGATGGCGGTCGGCAACCGCCACGCTGACAACTCCAGCAGAGCCTTCAAGAAAAGGGGTGGCTGCGAGCACGTGCCTGTGAAACATCGCAGCCGACGTGCAAACGACGACGGTCTGAGGAGGTTCCACGTAGAGCGCAGACAATTTGAACCTGCTGTAGATCCCTACTGCGACAATTGACGCGAACGTAAGTGCGGTCCCAAAAAATGGTGGAAGCTCTATCCGCTAAATCAAGGCTGCGCGAACACCCGGCAGAAGCGTGTAAACAGCTTCCCTTTGGGCGCCGCGATTCTCGTGGTCGACATGGTAGCCCTGATAGTGCCGATGTACCAATCCTGCCCGAACCAGATCGGAGACGGCTCGGCTAACTCCGCAACGAGCGGACTGTTGCAAACGATCTTGAACGTGAGCGTCCAGAATTTGGTCAAGCTCGGCCTGATCGGCAGGTAAAGGCGCCTTCTTCTTCATTTCATCCAGGATCTTGCGCCGAATGTCCTGCCGGCGATGATGTCGCCGCGCCATCGGAATCAGAGCGCGTCCCAACCAGTCTCGTACCGGCACCGCCTGCCCTTCTTCGAAGATGTACGGGCCGGCGACTCCATTGGGATTTGCCGCCTTCGCGAGCAGATTGAGTACAAGCAAGGTATAGCGAGGACGCGGCGAAACGGCCATGATCTTGTCGACGACGGCCGGCATGTCCAGCCTCTTTTCCTTGGCTGGCTGCGGAGCGAACAGATCGAGTTGATAGAACATATCACGAATCTAGCGCGAACGCGGCGTAAGGTGAATCCCCTTATTTTGTCAGGCGTATATTTTCCACCTATGGCACTTTACCGGCAAAGCGCTGGTAAAGTGCCATAGGTGACACTTTGAAGATCGCTTACGGAAAGTAAGCCGCAGAGCACCGATCTCGATCTACCCTGATGGGTACGCCCCTTAAGATGAAGCTGCCTTTCCTGACGGCATCGAACTGCGCAATGCTATGCAACGCAAACGCGGAGCCTTCATCCAAACCGCCTCATTCGATCAGCAATCTGCAAGATCATGCCGGGCGATAGCGGGATGCCGGGCAGTCCCCCATTCGCCTGGGGCCTGTGCTGCCTATGATGACATACTGAAGACAGCAGCAAGCACTTAGAACGCTCTGGGATGAAAGGCGGCGATGGCTTCCGCATACTCTCGATAGATCCGGCGTGATTGCTTTGTATCGCTGGGCACACCCGGGAGAAGTTGTTCGCTGCAAGGCCACCAAAGTGGGCTGCTGCGCGTTCTGGTCACTCAACGCTTAGACAAGGAAGTTTGAATTGGAAATTGCAGCCGGTTGGATCGCGCCAGTGGCCACCATGATAGCGGCGATGATGACGGCGGCAAACCTGGGCGCGCGCATTACGGGCTGGGGCTTCGTTGTCTTCACTGTAGGCTCGATTGCCTGGTCCATCGTGGGGCTTTCAACGGGCCAGACCAATCTCCTGGCCACCAACGGTTTTCTAACCTTGATCAATCTTATCGGAATCTGGCGCTGGTTGGGCAAACAGCGCGCATATGAAGACGGTGGTAAGTCGGCCACCGAGGCGAGCCGCCGCTCCGCGGCACCAACGCTGTTCATGGCCACTGGGATTTCAGGAATGCCGGTCGAAGACGAGACTGGCGATCGGCTCGGCAAAGCGGTCGAGGCACTGATCACCTGCAATGACGGGAATATCAGCTATGTCGTGGTCTCGTCGAACGGGATAGGCGGTATCGGCGAGGATCTGCGTGCCGTAGCCCGTGCAGACCTTACTTTCGCCTGTGACCGGCTGATCGTTCGCAATTCGCGCGCCTTCTACGAAAATCTACCCGCGTTGAGCGATGGAGAATGGCCCGCATACCCGGGTGAAACCAAAGGGGCCGCAGCGTCATGAACGTTGCAAAGAGCACCGGTGAGACTGTCCTGGCCTTGGCCGAACAGCTGCGAGCGGGAGATCTGGTTTATCTCGCGGACGATGAGCAACAAGCACAAACTATCGCCGGAGCGCTGGCCGCCCTCATGCCAAAAGCTCATGTTATCCACTTACCGTCCAGCGACACTCTCCCGGGCGATAGCGCACCTGCCTCACCAGCCAATATCGGTCGCCGTGTTTCGGCGCTGAGCACGTTGCGCCGCATCTCGCAGCTGCGCGAGCGATCCCATCTAGTCACTGTGATGAGCGGTGAGGCCGCAGCAAGGCTGTATGCCGAGCCTCGTGTCTTCGAGGAGGCCCCTCCCCTTCTTTCAATAGGTGATCCGCTCGACCCTGCGGCATTTGCCTTGGAAATGGAGGCGCTAGGTTATGTGACCGATGACCGCGTCGATGAACCCGGTGAAGTGGCCGTTCGAGGAAACGTTATCGACATCTACCCTGCCGACGCCGGCCATCCCGCCAGGATAGATGTGGCCGATGGGCGTATCGCATGCATCAGGCGTTACGATCCGGCTACCCAGCTCTCAGAAGAGACTTGCGAAGTTCTCGCGATCGGGCGAGCGGCCGAGCCTGTTTCCAATAAACGTGTAACGATTATTGCTCATCTTCCTTCCGGCCGGATCTTTTTCTCGGCGCTTGCCAACAAGCGCCGCGAGCGCTTCATCCGCCTGGCGCGTGAGGCTGCATCTGCAAGCCGCAAGGACCTTGATGCAACCTCCGAAGCTCTCTGGCAAAGGGATCTTAATGCGTCGGCGCTGGAAGTTTCGGATTTTCCTGAAACAGCGCCGGTCCCGCGTTTTGCCGCGCATCGCTCGCCTCTGCAAACACTGAAGAAATTTGCCTCAGGCCATCTCAGAGAGAGCAAGCGGCTGTTACTGGTCGGGGCGGAACGGGATATCCGTTTCCTGCGAAGCAAGGTTGGCCGGGTTCTCGATGCTGAAGTTGCGCTCATTGAAGAGATAGACGCACTGCGCGAATTGCCGCCCGCCAACATTGCAGCAATTTCAGCCCCTCTCGATCAGGGCGGCGTGCTCGGCGATATAGTGATGATTGCTGCCGGCGACCTTTTGGGCAGCCGCGCGCTCAGCCCGGATCACCAAGAGGGAAAATCGTCAGGGTCCGCCCTGGGCGGCCGCGAAATCCAGATTGATGACCTTATTGTCCATGAGGATCACGGCGTAGCTCGCGTGCTCGGGTTGGAGGCTGCGCCGGGCGAAGCAAACTCAGAACTCATTGTTCTCGAGTATGCACAAGGCGATCGTAGGTTGGTGCCTGCACAGGAAGCCGGCCGACTTTGGCGGTACGGGGCAGATAAAGATGCCGTGAGACTCGATAGGTTAAATGGCTCTAGCTGGCAGAAACGCCGCCTAGCCATCGACGAGGCCGTCGCGACCAGCGCACGCGATCTCCTTCAATTGGCTCGGCAGCGAGAGCAACTGAAGGCACCAATTATGGAACCTGACAGCGCAGCCTACGAACGCTTCGTTGGTACGTTTCCATTCAATGAGACCGCCGACCAGGCACGGGCAATTCAGTCGGTGCGCGAGGACCTTGCCAGCGGACATCCAATGGACAGGCTCGTGATCGGCGATGTCGGCTATGGCAAAACGGAAGTGGCACTGCGGGCAGCGGCACTGGCGGCCCTTGCCGGCTTTCAGGTTATTCTGGCCGCACCAACTACCGTATTGGTAAGGCAACACATTCAGACTTTCGAGCGGCGCTTTGCGGGGATGAAGATCAAGATCGCCGGATTATCCCGTCTTTCAACCACGGCGGAAAAAGCGGCCGCCAAGACCGGGCTTGCAAATGGTGCGATCGACATCGTTATCGGTACCGCGGCTGTCATGGCCAAGGATGTGCATTACGCCAAGCTTGGGCTCGTCATAATTGACGAGGAACAGCGTTTCGGTGCTGCCGCCAAACGGGAGCTGCGCCGACATCCCGAGGTTCACCTGCTGTCTATGAGCGCAACCCCGATCCCAAGAACGTTGCACCGTGCAATGATCGGGCTACAGCAGATTTCGGTCATAGCAACGCCCCCCGCGCAGCGTCAGCCGATCCGGACCAGTCTCGTGGGACCCGATGATGCAGTCTTTCGAACCGCGCTTTTACGGGAAAGGTCGAGAGGCGGCCAAAGCTTCGTAGTGGTTCCCCGGATCGAGGACCTGGCGCCCTTAGCGGATCGCCTCGACCGTCTCGTACCAGGCCTTGAGGTGGTCCAGGCCCATGGCAAGATGCAAGCCGCCGAGATCGATAATGCAATGGTTCGATTTGGTGATGGGCGCGGCGATGTTTTGCTGGCGACCAACATCATCGAGGCGGGACTGGATGTCCCGCGCGCAAACACCATGATTGTCTGGCATGCCGATCGTTTCGGTCTGGCTCAGCTTCATCAATTGCGCGGCCGCGTAGGCCGCGGGAACCGCCGCGGCCAGGTTTTCCTCCTTACCGAAAGCCAGGAAATCTCCGAACGCACGATGAAACGGCTACGCACTCTGGCCACTTATGACCAGCTAGGCTCCGGCTTTGGAATTAGCACTGCCGACCTCGACCAAAGAGGAGCAGGCGATCCTTTGGCCGATGCGCAGGCAGGTCATATGAAGCTTATCGGTGTCGATCTCTATCAGCATCTGTTCGAGGCGGCCCTAAGGAAAGCGCGCGGCGAAAACGCAGGGCTTTGGCACCCGGAATTGAACGTAGGAGATGCAGGAGGATTACCAGCAACGTGGATTCCGGATGAAAATATCCGGCTCGGCCTTTATGTCAGGCTAGCCCGACTGACAGAAGGCGCTGAGGTCGATGCGCTGGAGGAGGAACTTGCAGACCGGTTCGGGCCATTACCGCCGAACGCAGAACGGCTCGTAGAAGCCGCAAGAATCAACATTCTCGCCCGAGCGGCGGGCATCGAGAAGGTCGATGCAGGCCCTGCGGCCGTGGCGTTGACCCCTAGATCGGCAGGGCCTGCGTGTCCTTGCGCACATGGCTTTGCAAAAAAAGATGGCCGCTGGATTCTTAAGGAGCAAATCGCGGACGCAGCGCGCCTTGTCAGAGTGCGCGAAGTTCTTGAAACTCTGCTTGAGGACGAGAATTGATGCTCGCCATGCGTGGCTATCCTCGCCCGCGAGCGCGCGGACCTATCGGCCTGCTTAGGTTCGCCAGATGGTCCATGCCGATTGATAGCCTTTGTTACCCCTGGTCTCGATCCGCTGGTCGCCGCCTTACCCGCACCGGCGCGGCTATAGATGCTGATCGGCCAATTTGCTGCGACGCGTTCAGAGACCATTGATTGGAGCAAAACTAACGGCCCGGCCGGTACGGCCGGGCCGTCTCGATTCAGGCGATGCCGGCTCCGCCGGTTACCCCGTAGACTTCACCGGTAATGTAGCTGCCTTCCTGCGAAGCAAGCAGCACATAGACAGGCGCAATCTCAACAGGTTGGCCTGGACGGCCGAATTGGCTTTGCTCTCCAAATTTGGCCACTTTGTCTTGCGGTTGCCCGCCGCTGGATTGAAGCACCGTCCAGAACGGTCCCGGCGCCACGACATTAGCCCGGACACCCTTTTCGATCAGCTGCTTGGCAAGGGCCTTGGTATAAGCAACAATGCCTGCCTTGGTGGTGGCGTAGTCCAACAGAATATCTGACGGTTCATAGGCCTGGACCGAGGCTGTCGTAATCACCGAAGCCCCTGGGGGAAGATGCGGCACTGCGGCTTGGGAAATCCAGTGCAGGGCATAGAGGTTAGTTTTCAGCGTCTTGTCGAAGTCTTCTGAACTCACCTCGCTGAGGCTTTCGCGAAATTGTTGCCGCCCAGCGTTAATGACGAGGACATCCAGCCCTCCCAGACGTTCGACGGCTTCCGCTACCAATTGCCTGCTCCAGGCCTCGTCAGTGATGTCGCCGGGAAGAGCAACTGCGATGCGTCCCTCTGCCTTGATAAGCGCTATAACTTCCTGGGCATCGCTCTCTTCGCTTGGAAGGTAAGAGATGGCGACATCAGCACCCTCGCGGGCATAGGCTATCGCCGCGGCGCGCCCGATCCCGGAATCGCCTCCGGTAATCAGCGCCTTGCGCCCCTTGAGTTTGCCCGCGCCCACATAGCTTTCTTCTCCATGATCGGGCCTGGGCTCCATTTTCGCCGCAGCACCAGGCGCTGGTTGGGGCTGCTCGGGAAATGGAGGCTGCGGATATTGAGTGCAAGGGTCCTGCAGCGAAAGGCGGTCAGCCATGAATTCTCCTGTAAGCTGGAATAACGCGGCATCAAAAGCCGGGCCCACTCTACAAAGGGAGAAGGATTGATCTGGTTCCAATCGGGACCGAGCTGGTCCCCGTGGCAAGCCTCCATTGAAAATAGGCGTTAAAGGCCACAGACTGCTCGCTGGTTTGGGGCCCCGGGGGACAGCTCGCAGATTTTCTCGATCAGCCGCAGCGGATGCGGATCAGGCTGACCCCATAGGCGATAAAATGCGTTTATCCTGAACGACGGCTCAAGTAGAATGTGTCGATAAATTGCAGTCTGCGAAGCTACTTATAGTTGCCGATCTTCTTATTCGGCCAAGCTGACTCTCTTTCTGAGCGCTGCGATAACCGAAAATCACGGCCGACGAAGCTTATCTGCGATGATTGCAGCGAAAAATTTGGCAACCGAGGAACGTTCCTTGTGCGCAGACCGTTTATTATACGTTGCAGCCGCGTCTTGCCCTCACAAGCTACTGCGACCGCGGGAAACGGTCCCGAACAAACCTTACCTTTACCTCGCAGCTTCGAGCAAGCTGCGAGGTTTTTTCTTTGGCGACAGAAATCAACTTTGAAGCGGCGGCTTTATCGATTTCGGCCTCAAGCGTCGGACATGGCGGAATGCAATATCGAATATCCGGTCGGCGATCAGCTTGGTTTTTTCTCTACGCTGAAAAAATCGGCAAGCTTTTAAGCTTTTGGCGGATCGGCCGCTGCTGTCAGCGAGCAGTCGCTACGCTGGGATGGCTATCGATGTATATCACATTCGCTAAAACATAGACTGCTGTGACAAAAGTTAGGGCAATAACCGCAGAACGGAGCATATTTTGCGGAACGCGGTTTGCAATCGGCCGTTGTCCGTGAAAGTTTCCAGGTCGGTTCATAATTATTTTCCCGCAATTCGAGCGCGCTCGGAGCCGATAGTCGTTTGGCGCTATAAGCTTTGCGGCTAACGAATGTTCCCGCAGCGCTTCGCCAGCATTGCAAACGAGCCGAAGCCCGAAGCCCGAAGCAGGTGCGCGTGAATAGCTGAGGAGTAACAATTTAAGGCGATTATTGTCGCCTCCGAGGGTTAGTCGCGGTTATTCACCGTAGAGCTCGAGGGGATGGCGGAAGTAGCGTATGGCACTGTCCTAGAATAGAAGTGGCTCTCTACACCTTCTCCTGTTCAAAGCTGAAAATGCCACAAGCCTCACTCACCGAGGGCGAGCTTAGCGCGCCCGGATTTTTGTTCTGCTGACCTGCGCCGCCTGCTCGACAAAAAGTGAGGTCGCCTCGGCGCCGCCCCTGCCGGCTTACCTAGGCAGTCCGGCCGGGCTGATGAGCCTCTGCACGGTAAACAACGTCGATATGGTCACGACCGGGGACATCGCCACGAGCAGAAAAAGCTACAAGGAGGGGTTCGAGAAGTGCGCGGCTGAAGTGGATGCAATTCGAGAACATGACGCGATAGCGAGGTCTCGCGCAGTCACAAACTAGTGCGCCCAGCTTCAAGAAGACTTTCACATTTGTTTGCTATCCCTCGGACGATAGGCTGGCTGCGCGCTTCCTGCCGTGCCGCTGACCTCCCCTAGCGTGCTTTTGCGCTTGGAATGCAACCTGGCCCCGGAGCGCGACCTCGAGTGCGCCCCGGGGCCTTTTCCAAGCCAAAAGCTTAGGGGAGCGCCATTGCCTGGACGCTGTGACGCCGCACAGCGGGCATGCAACTCCAGCCTTTAAACCTGTCTTAGCTGCTGGTATCGGATCAGGGCCGTAATCCCTTGACTGTTTCACAGGGGCCATCGTGACGGCAATTGAGGGTGGCCCCTCATCTCTGCTGATGCGGTAGATCGCGCCGCGAAGAGTATCCACCCGTGCCTCCGGCGCATTTACCGGAAGGGTCGTTCTCCACTCTGGAGAACGGCCCTTCAAAAATCAGAACAATAGTTAGCTGAAGGCCGGGCTCGACACCGGCTGGCGAACACCCACGCGTCCACCCCCTCTGCTGAGCCTATGAGGGCGCGTCCCTCCGCGCTGCCGCGGCTGCTAATTGTATATCAAGTTGGTAGGTGCAAAGCGGCATGCGCATAATTGCCAGCGAGGAGCCGGCCCGACGCCGGCGCAGACCTGCACCGACCACGGAACCATAGCCCTTGCCGAATATTAGCTCGCTGCGGTGGCCAATTAGACCCCTCGGCACGTCGCCCCGAGGCCGTTCCTTTTTGTGAGGGGCGGGCTCTTTTCTTATGATCAGAACGCGACGACGCTCAAAAGAATTACACAGCAGCCGAGCGCGGCCACAGCCCTGCGGACCTGCCGGCCAATTACCCCATCTGCCAAGATTCCTACGGAAACCAGCCCGATGCCGAGAACAATCGCGGCAAGCAGGGCATGAAGATGATTAATCTCGACCACTAAGCCTCCTCAATCGATTCCTGCGTTTGATCTCAATAACAAATTCGGGGAATTTTCTGATTAAAATATGTAAAACTGAGGAACCAAATATCAATGGCGCTTAGCCCGCGATCCTGTCCCTCGTGAACTTAGGTACCCTGCGACAAGCCTACGCCATTTACGGCCAGCAGGTCCGAGTCGGCAGCTCGGCCGCGTCTGCTGTTCCTCGCCATAGCTCTGGCCGACGTACGCCTCGGCCCTCGCGGCCCATGCGGCATACGGTTCTTTGGTCCAGCCTGGAGAACTCGAGGTAAATTGCTTTGAATTGGGCTAGCGGGAGGCGAGCGTGAGCCATGGTTCAAAGTGCAGGGAAAACCGCCCGCACCTTACCGCTTCGAGCTGACAGGTTTGTGCCAGTGTACCTAAGGTACTCACCAGAGCCCTTCGTGCGACCCGAAGGATTAAGTGTCATTTATAGAACCAGTTATGACGGTTGCAAATGGAATTTTTGTACCTTGATTTTATCAGTACGCGCCCTCGCCAGATCGCAAAATAGCAAAAAAATACCCGCCCCAAATAATTGGGCCGGGTAAGTTATGATAGGAAAGTTATGACTAGATTTCCCATCGGGTCGCATGTGCCAATTGGGCTTATATGGCATAGATCGCAAGAGATCAAATTGATCGATATTTGGAAATTAATAGAGATTGGCCTGCGGTAACCTTTGGGTTTTGTAAGTCAATGGGGCTGACGCTCTCGATTTTAACGACTTTGGGCCGCCACGACGATGCGAGCCGGCCCTGTATGTCGCTGACGCCCCGGGTGGCTTGGCGGGCTTCTTCAGCGTTTCGGTTTGCTTGGTAAGGTCGGCACCTGCTTTGCGCCCCGGCAGCGCCGCCTTTAGCTCTTCCACCTCACGCACCTGGTAAAGGCCAATCCCGGGCAAAGACTCTAGATACACCGGGCCGAAGCGGCCGGGCAAGGACCCCATCGCTGGAAGCCGCGTCGGCCCGTCCAGTGTTTCAAGTTGGTAGGGCAAATTGGTCACGTTCTTGATTTCGTGCATCTATCGTCTTCAACGAAAAGGTCCGTCCGGTTAAAGACGGACCTCATCTCGTTCAGGCCTTGCCCGATCAGGCCGGAGCGGGGGTAACTGCGCCGCCGTAGCTGATGGCGTTCGGGCACATGACGTCCGGCGGCCCGGTGCGGGCGATGCCCGGGACCGTGAAGTTCGGCAGACCGTCCTGGTAGACCGGCAGGAAGCGATACGGCATCGGCATCCAGGGCTTTAGCATGTTCGCGTCATAGCGGGAGGCAACCGCTCGACCGCCGCCGGGAATGTCGGCGCTGGCCTTGTTCTTCAGTTCTTCGAGCGAACGGATCTTGAGCTGCTTTCCGGTGCGGCGGGTGTATTCGTTGTTCGTTGCGATGTACTGCATGATGGTCTGGTTCGGTTTCGTCACGCCGTAGGGGGTGCCGACCATGTAATCGACGGCCGTGTCCGGTAGCAGCAAGGTGTCCTAATGGCGAGAGTCGACCAACTCGGCGGGTTATTGATAGTGAAAACGGTCGCCGCGAACGGCGCCATGCTATTGCGGCTGAAAACTTCATTTTCCGGGCGATAAGCGCGAACGACCGAGCCCTTGAAATCTTTAGGGACTCCGGCTTCGTCAGGAAGATATGTTTGGACGCCGACGCGAGCACCACGGACTTCGGCAACAAAGCTGCCGTCCGCGCAAATGCGGGCAGTCGTGGCAGCGTCGAGGGTGTCGCAGCGCTGCACATGCCCCGCACGGTATTCGCGCGCGAGGCATGGTTTCACCGCCGTCGGATCATCCGCCTCACGGCGCCAGTACCGCGTTAGCTTAGTTACTACGAGTCGCGTTGGCATGCGGTTTGAAAAGCGCGTCAGCAGTGCCGCTTTCCGAGGCCATCGATATGACACATACGATGACAACGGCGGCGACGAGCAGGAGAATGATGGCAGCCGCGATCAATTTACGAAGGAACATCGACTGCCTTTGCCGTAATTGAGGCTAATTGCCAATGATTGGCGCCGTTATGGGACACGGCCCGTCACGGCGTTCGAAACGGTCGAGATAGCGGCCGGCCGTGATGGTATGGTGCAGACCGACTGCGCCCTAGTCGCGGCCGACGCTGTGCTTGCCATGACCGGCGAAGACATAGCGGCCCCCTTCCGTGGCAAATACTCCTCAGCGGCCGAGCCGGCCCGCGCGCTCAAGCGCAGCAGCGTTGCCGATCTCAAGGCCACGTTCGACACCCTCCTGCCCCCGAAGCCGATCGGTTATCTTCACATCCAGCGGCAGCACGATCAGATCGAGACATTGGACGGACGGGATGGCGATCTCGCGGTCGCAAATAAGGGCTGGTCTACGCGATAAGCGGAGCAGGACCTCCTCCGCGCTCTTGAGCAGAGGAACGTCCTACGGCTTCAGCACAAGCTTCCCTCATCGAACAGCGCAACACCGCCGCAGCAACGCAGCTCAAGCAATGGAGGCAACCAATGCCGAGGTTAAGGAATATCGGTCTCGCCCGATCCCTGCTGACCTGCGCCGCCTGCTCCACAAAATGTGAGGTCACCTCGGCGCCGCCCCCGCCGGCTTACCAAGGCATCCCGGCAGGGCTGATAAGCCGCTGTACGGTGAACGACGTGGATATGGTCACGGCATCATGACGAGCCGGAACCTCTATAAGGACGGCTTCGAGAAGTGCGCCGCGAAGCTCAATGCAATCAGATCGCCTGACGCCGAAGCTCCAACCGTCCACTAGACAGTAAGTATTGCTGATGCCGGGATGACAGCATTTTTCATTCGCAAAATCATCAGCGCCATCGCAAGCTTCGCGTGATTCGGCTGGTCACCTTCCTCCCTTCCGGCTGATCATCAGATACGCTCCGGCGTATCGCGACCCAACACCTCACCCGGAATACCCATTTGGGTGTTTCGGGTTTTTTCGCACTCGCTATCGCATTCAAAATCAATCTAATGATTTACCGGGCTCATGCTCTATATAGCCTTTAAACATGGATATTCACAATCAGCGAAAGCTAGTCTTCGCTTTGAACCCTCCAGAAATGGAGACGTTGGATTTTTCCATTTTTGAAGGTGCGCGTGACATTTGCGCATTGGTCATCCCGGATAAGAACGGCCTTTGACTTACGTTTGTGTAGGAAACAGAGATGGATCTGGACGACGTTCTGGTTTTACCAGGTTTCAGGCGCGTCAGAGCTCGGGTTTCAGGATCGAAGGAAGGCACTCGGCATTAGGGCGGCTAAGCGCCGATCCCCTCCTGTTGGTCTCTTTGCATACTAAAGAGGCAAAGCAAAAATCCCATCGAGATATTGAGCTGATCACGGTCAGCTATCTAAAGTTGCTGGGTAATCGGTGCCCCCCGGTTATAGAGGTCGCCCTTTCCGCGAGGGGCGGCCTCTTTCAATAGAAGGCGCATCGGAACCTCGCGTGAAGTCGCCGTAGTGTAGCTGCGGACCGGGTTCGACACCGGCTGGCAAACGCCCCCACGCGTCCGCCCCCTCTTCAGCCCATAAGGGCGCGTCCATCCGCGCTGCCGCAGCGGCTGCTTCTATCACGGTGGTAGGTGCGGAGCGGCATGCGCACAATTGCCAGCAAATAGCTTGGCCTGTGCTGACGCCGCACCGCCGCGCGGGAACCCTTGAATGTGGCGATGCGAAAACGTTCAAGCCTCATACGGCTTTTGATAATCCAGTTCTGCATCCTCCAGCGCTTCCCAATCATCGCCGCGGGCGCTGCTATCCTGAAGCCATTTTCTTGCCGCCTCGATATCGCCGCCACGCGGAAAGCGCCAATCTTTCCGGCCCCTGCGGTTAGGCCTCACGACTTGGAAATCCTGGCTCGCAGAGACCGCGCGGTGACCGGTCGCCGTCGGCAGCATGGCGCATCGCCAGCTGTTACAGAAACGTTGCGCCCACCTGGCCCGCCAAGCTAAAGCGTCGCCTCGCCTGCAAAGAAGCCCAAAGCCTCATATGCGATCGAATGATAGTGGTGATAATCGAACACGCTGTCGCGCCAGTCCGGGGACCCACCGTGACCTTCGAACAGGGCCTCGAACTGGTCCGCCAGTCCATTAGCATCACCAACCAGTGCCCCGCGGTAGAAGACTACCGGCAGCCGCGAATTATTCGGTACCCAGCCCTTCTCGCTGAGCAGGAAGCTCTCGATCTTCATCACGCCTTCGCTTTCCGGGCTCGCTTTCGTTTCGGCTTGTCGGCCAACTCGATCCAGACAGGTGCATGGTCGCTGGTCTTTTCCCAACTGCGCACATGGCTGTCGACTTGCGCATCGAGCAACCGGTCGGCGAGCGCGGGGCTGAGGAGCAGATGATCGATGCGCAGGCCGGCATTGCGGCCATAGGCGTTCCGAAAATAGTCCCAGAATGTGTAGATCACGGCACCCGGATGCAGCGTACGCAGGGCATCGATCCAACCTTGGTCCAGCAGCCGGAAGTAGGCCGCCTTCACTTCGGGTGCGAACAACGCATCATCAAGCCACCGCTCCGGCTTGTAGACGTCCAGATCGGTCGGAATGACATTGAAGTCACCCGCCAGGATCACCGGCAACCCACTCTCCAGCAGCCCGGCGGCATGCTCGATCAGCCGGTCGAACCAGCGCAGCTTGTACTCGAACTTGGGGCCGGGCCGCGGATTGCCATTGGGGAGATAGAGCCCGCCAACCAGGATGCCGTTGACTGCCGCCTCGATATAGCGGCTCTGACCCAGGTCAGGATCGTCCGGAAGTCCGCGCCGCGTCTCGTGGATATGGCCGACGCGGCTTAGCAGCGCGACCCCATTCCACGACTTTTGTCCATGCCAGATGACATCATAGCCAAGGTCGCGAATGGCACTTTCCGGAAACTTCTCCTGCGGCGCTTTCAACTCCTGGAGCACAACCACATCGGGTTCTGCTTCCTCGAGCCAGCGCAGCAGCACCGGCAACCGGCCATTTACGCCATTCACATTGTAGCTGGCGATTTTCATAGGTCGGGCAAGGTCTGGTCGGCGCGCCCCCAACCGCTGAGCGCCTTCGAGCCGGCCCGCTTTACCAGATCGGTACCATCGCGGATGCTCCAGTACGATGGCTTGTCGATCATCTCCTTTTCCTTCCTGGTGATCGGTACTGCGACCGGTGCGCCTTCACGCGCGCGGACCGCAAAGGGCATGACCGCCGTCGTCCCGCGCTGGTTGCGAAGATAATCGCCGAATATGCGGCCCTTGCGCTGCACTTTTGGCAAGGCGGCGGTGAAATGCTCGGGGTCGCTCTTGGCAACTGCCTGCGCCAGCCGATGCGCAAAGTCCTTCACTTCCAGCCACTCCGCCTCCGAGACCAGCGGCGCAATCTCATGCACGCCCTTGCCGCCGGTCAGCATCGGAAAGGTCTCGAGGCCCAGGGTCTTGAGGATGTCGCAAGACTGGAAGGCGGCACTGCGCACATTCTCGAAATCGAGGCCGACATCGGGATCGAGATCGAAGACGAGGCGGTCAGCCTTCTTCACGTCTTCAATCCTCGAACCCCACCCATGAAACTTGATCGTGCCCATCTGCACACAAGTGAACAGACCCTCTGCTGTGTCGAGGAAGAGATAGGGCTCATCATGCCCGTCCTTTTCACGAATCGCGACATGCCGCACGGCATCTCGGAAACTGCCCGCGTCATGCTTCTGGAAGAAGCATTTTTTAGCGCGGCCCTGGAGGCAGCGCATAAGACTGATCGGTCCGGATCCAGCCCAGGGCAGCATGATCGGAGCAACTTGAGCGTAGTAATCCGCCAGCTCGCCCTTACTCATCTTGCCCTCGGGAAAGATGACGCGGTCGGGGTTGCTGATGACGACCGACCTGGCCGGTATCGTCGCCGCCTTCACCGGCGCCTCCGTTTCCATCACTACCGCCTCGTGCTTCTTGTCTTCGTGTAGACCCAGATAGAAGGGATGCCGGAGCGTTCCCACATTGGTCATCTCGCTAAACGCGATCTCCGCCACCCGCTTGGGTCGCAGCCAGTGCGCCCCACGAACCTCTGCGCGCGGCGCCTTCACCGCCGGCGCCTCCTGTTCGAGCGGTGCCATGACCACCATCAGGCCGATGATCTCTTGGTTGTCAAAACCGGTGCCGACCTTGCCGGCGTAACGGAGCACTCCATCCTCGGAGACGCCCAGGATCAGCGATCGGAAAAGCCGCGACTTGTCCGACGGCGTCCATCCGACCACGACGAATTCCTGACGCTTGATACATTTGGTCGTGAGCCAGCCTCCCGATCGCGAGCCGACGTACCGGCCATCGGCCGGCTTGGAGATGACTCCCTCGAGGCACGCGGCGCGGAACTGGTTTAGCAAGTTCTCACCATTGCCCGCAATGTGATCCGAATAGGGAAAACGCGACTTACCCTGAGGGAGGATCTTCGCGAGCTCCGGCTTGCGCTCGGTCAGTGCCAGCTGGGTCAGGTCCTCGCCATCGGACTCCAGTTGGTTGAACGCGAAATAGTCGATCGAGCCGGGCGCGCTTTTCAGTGCATTCTGCAGCACCTGAAAGCTGGAGCGACCCTCGGTATCGAGCACCACCGCCTCGCCGCCGCCAACGCTCAGCAGCACGCCGTAACCATCATATTTCATCTCGTGCAGCCAGCGCTTGCCAGCAGGAACGGTGTCCGCCAGCGTTGCGAGCTTCACCGCACGAACGGGCGGAGCACTGCTAGTCGAAGCTGCTTTCCTGCACGCTGGGATCACTCGCGCCATGATGAAAGGCCGATGTTCGTCATAACAACAAAAGTGCGGGAGCGACCGACTCGCTCCATCGCGTTTCGGGCTCGGCTTGCCGTCCGCCGCTATGAGTCTCATCGATCGTGGAAACTGCATTTGGACCGAGGCGTCGCCGACTTAGGTCACAAATGAAGGAGAAGAGAAATAGCAGATGACAAGACGGATCGCGGGCCGCAGAACCGCTGAGCCCCACTGCGATCTCATGCTCGGTATGAGGCCCCAGTTCGAGGGACACGATCTCGGCAGCCTGTCGCGAAACCCATGAGCAATGTATTCGCGCGCGCTCACGAGATTTTTGCCTTGATCGTCCATGCCGCCCTGCACGAGATCGGCATGGCGATGACCCGTATTGAAGTGGTCGACGGCGATCGGTCCGCGCTTGCGGCGAAGCTGCTTCAAAAGGCGGCTTAAATCTTGAGATAGGCCGCTGCCTGGCCGGTGTTGAGGAAGGGGGAGCCGCGCTTTGCAAGCTGCGCCCGGTCAACGTTGCTCGACAGTTCCATGATATCCCTGTCACGTTGCTCTGGACAGCACCAACCGCCCTCAAGGGACACTCGATTTGGAGCACAATTCCCCGGTCAGGCACGGTAGGAAACGCGTATAGCCGATTCTGGCCCCCCTCTCGAGTTCACTCGAAACTCGGTCCGATTTGCTATCGACGTAGCCTCCACCAGTTTGTCAGACGAAAGTTCTTCTTTCCTCTTTTGCCCTGGCGATACCAGTAGCCGCGCCCGCCTCCGTTCCGGCTCCGAACAGCTCTCGGGAACAGCGCTCGGCTCTCGAGGCGGCGCATAAACGGCAGAGTGATTTTGAAACGAAACTGCTGACCGAGGCCGGTGTCGGACCCGCCGAGAACCTAGCTGGTGAACAAGGGGAAGCATGGCAAATGCTGCTTGAAGAACCTTACCGCATGCTGGCCATGCCAAGGGTGCAGATCGAGAAGAAACCGTTAGCTTCCGCGGTCATTTCCATTGCCAGCAGGAGCGGGGCATCGCCGGCTGGGACCATTAGCGTACAGGAATGAGAACACCTCGCCTCGCTCGAACAGGACATCTTCAAGCCCCGTGGTTATGTGCCGTGGACACCTGCAACGCCCGGCACGAAGCCGCCGCCCCCACCGGGGATCTGCTATGAATGAACCCTGCGATTGCCCGCGATATTCCCCGCGCGAGACCTGACTACAAGCTACTCCGAAAGCGGCGGCGGAGAGAGCGTCAAACGGGAATTTGCGGCGGAAATGGCGCGACTGGCGGTCCCGGCGCAGCCGCGTTCCACCTTCGATCCCGCGAGCCCTTTCTGGTCATTTCAGAAATGCTTCGCTGCTCCCCGAGACCCGATATAACTGCTTGCGATATCGGTAGCATGCTCGCCCCCGTGACAGAATGCTATCAGCCCAAACGGCTTATATTGACAGCAGATCGCTTGCCGTTCCGCGCCGTCAGCACTTGGTAAGCCACCGCCTCGCCTGCAACAAGATTGGTTAGGCCGGAAGCTCCCAGCGCATCGGCATGAACAAAGCAGTCGCCCCCGCCATTATCCGGCGAGATAAAGCCATATCCTTTCGCAGCATTGAAGAATGCTACACGACCCGTTGGCATTGTTGCCCCCCGAACAATTCGTAGCAATCCATTGCGCGAGGATGGTTAGAGGGTCAACGCAGTTAACTTTTCAGATTTCTCGAAATGAAACAACTTAGTGTTCACTTATGAACACTAAGTTGTTTTGTACTTGGTCGGCGCGCAGCAGCTCCTTTTGACTTCAGCTGGCGGTGCTCCTCGCAGAGCCATTTCCGGGCGATAGGCAGACCTTGAGGAACGGTTTCAGCGGGCACCCGAACCGCCAGGCCGTAGCGAAGCGCAGGACCGGAATTGGCCGCGAGGAGCCTCCCCCGGCAGGCGAGGAAATAAGGGCCGGTCGGCGCCGCAAACAACAGCAGGAAGAGCCGGTTGGATTTTCGGCGGACCGGGCCGCTGACCGCCACCGGCACCGGTTGCTCCGAACCGCGTCTAGGGTGACATCACCGCACATCCGCGCCGTGTCCATTTGGGCGCTGGAACAGCGCTGCCATAATACCCTGGATACCGGGCGCTCTCGAAATTCGAAAACCCTGTCGTGTTTCCCGGAGTAAAACATAACGGAACAACCCAAGTTCAAAAAGCGCCAATACCTAATCGTTCCCCATAATAGAAACCGGCACATCTTCTCACAGAGCTTTCACAAATCTGAAAATCCGTGTTATTACCGATAGGGGCAGCGAACGGAATAAGCGCAAATACACCTGAAATATCGCTTGCCAACTAGGAGAAATCGATGCGCGAGCTGGATAGCCGTGATGGAATGCGCCATGATTTGGCGTCGCGCGGGCTTGAGGACGAGATCTGCGAGACGGACAGCTTGGCAAAAGCGCAGCAAAAGGCCGCTGATGCCGATCGCTTACGGCGCAGATCGGCAGGCCGGGTTACGTCGCTTCCGATACCGTTCTTTCGCAACTGAGCCTTTACACGGCAGCCGCCCCAGACCGAGCTCTGATGTCGCAGCTTACCGCTTGACGGCAGCCACGCTCGGATGTTTTTCGATATGCACGACATTCGCCGCGGCATAGACAGCGATCAGGATCGTCAAGGCAACGACGGCGACCCGTAGGAGCGTTTGTCCGGCCCGATTCGATATCGGGGTACGACGCGCCAGCGCCCTTCGTTCACGCATCTATACGCACCTCATGATTCCTATGTCCCGGACATCTGCGATCCAGTGCGGCGATAATCACATGCGTGGCCGGGAAATTCCAGACCTCTTTAGGATCACCACGCGATCGGCACCTGAACCCGGATTCCATGAGGAAGCCAAGGCCGGCACTGAAGGCTTCGGCGTTGCACCGCCTTTGCGTGCACCTCGCAGAAAGGAAATGGCGAGCGAGCCATCCGTTGCGGTCAAGACAAGCACACCTAGCCGGAAGCCGGTGCGAGGCCGACGCTAATGAAGGCATCGGAAAGTTATCGCGAGGTCTTACTATACCATTTAATCTTTGGGTTTCTGCACGCCGTTGAACGAGCTTATGCCCGCATGACGGGATGGTTCGAGTCCTTCAGACATCCGGCTGCTCATGTCAGGAATACATTTACGAATTTCGAACAAGAGGAACGCCATGGGTGTTAATTAGGCGGCTGACTCATTCAATGAGCGCTGGAGCGTATCGACGGTCGCGAGGATGGCATCGAAGTCCGGCACATCGCCGAAGATCATGCCCGCCATAGCAGCATAGTCGCGACGGAGGTCAGCGATCATCGCATCGGTCGGCATCATGGAGAAGCTGCCGGGCTCTGCATGGGCAAGATCGAGGTCGCGGCTGTTGAAGAACATACGGGCGTGCGCGACGCAATCCCTGCCTAGGTCTGGGTCAGCCATCGCTGAAGCGCCCGCTCCGGCGATCATCAGTTGGTGCACGTCGTAATAATGGCGCGAGACACGTTGGCCGCCCACACGCAGAACTTGACGGGCATCGAACCAACGGCGGAGGCCATGCAAAATGACGACCTTGTCCCAGAAAGTGCGTTCCGCGTCGACGATAGTCACGTTGGCGACTGTCAGATCGAGGGCTGGTAGATCGTCGGCGAGATAGGGAACGACGCTATGCCGGGCGTGAGGATCAAGAGCGGATTTTGCCCCGGATTCCATTTTGACGGCTTTGCGGATGTAGCCATCCGACTCGGCGGTCATGCTTGGATACCACAGGAGAAGGCTCTGGGCGCTTTCATCGTCCTGATCGAGTTCGACCTTCGCGCCCGCCATGCCCTCGCCGACTGCACTGACTAGCGTCTCCGATAGCTGGGCAATCAGGTCTCCGCCTATGAAGGCCTGGCATGCCGCCTTGATCGTCGAGCTTTGCCTGTCGCTTCTTACCGGACATCTCCTCCAGCGCCTCGACGCTTGCATCTTGGCCGATGTCTTCGCGAAACACGGTGATGTCTATGTCTTCGGAGAAACGCTGGATCAGGCCGAAGCCCTTCGAAAGTGACGTGCCCCCTTTGAACAGGAAGCGCGGGCCGTGGGACGCCGGACCGTTGAACAGCGCATCAAGGGTCCAGCAAACCCAGAAATCCTTCTCGATATTCTGGGGCGCAGTGCCGAGCCGCTGCCCGGCGCCGATAAACACATCCCGTCGATCCGCCGGGTCGGCCGCAAGGAACTGGGCGTAAGCGGGATTCATTATGATGCACGCTTGGTTATAAGACGGTTGGCTGACGCGGTAGCCGGCATCGTATCGCGCAGGATATTTTGCATCCAGAGGGGGAGCGTCAGCATATCGGCCTGGAGGTCGTTGACGATGTCGGCGCCGTGATCGGGGTGGGCGAAGATGTTGCGCAGACGCTTGGCAACATCCGGATCGGTATCGCCCCCGGCGTCGTGCAACCAATGCAAGGCCTGAACGACCCGCATCGCTGGCCGCCCAGCCCAATGAAGCCGACTTGGCGCAGTGGTTTTGAAATCGATCTTGAGGTTGCCGAGCGTGACGGGGTTCAACCTTGCGTCCGTGTGGACGACGATACGAGCAGGGACTGCATCGGATAGTCCTAGATCGTTGGCTGCGGTCACGCCATCGACGAGCACACGGGCCTGGTCCCGGCGAGCCAGCGCATCGATGACGGCCCGGGGATCGGGGTGCGTGGGCTTGCCTGTAAGGGGGTTAAGTTTCGGCTTGTCATAAAGGCCGCGGGCAATCCTGCGGGCGGCACCATTGCGTGTCATTCGATGGAGCACTTGGTCGACGGCATCGCGAGAACCGAGATCGAGAAAATCCTGCGGCGTCCAGACTGAATGCGCGCCGCCGGAGACCATTCGGTCCGATATGGCACTTTTGAGATCGAGGCCCGGTCCACGCATAGCCACTCCTTTGTCAGAAGCGTGTATACGCAATTCTGACAAATCACAAGGTGAACTTGTCAGATTCGTGATGCGTGTTTCTGACAAATTACGCGAGAAACAGGCGCCGTTGCAACGCAGCGCCATGTTGGAACTGGCGGGACGAATGGAAACGATGATGGATGAACACGGACTCAGAAGAGCTTTCGTCCGGGCAGCCTAAGCGATTGATTTGACCGCCAAATCATAAACTTACGAACTCGCCTGAAACATTCATAGCACGATCTGATTCGTGGAAAAGGCTGGACGTGAATGGACAGGGCGGTTCGAGTCCGCTGGGGCATTGGGCGGGTTGGAGCTTTGTCCGAAATACGTGATGACCATCCCCGGGGTAGGTGTGGCCACCGCTACCGGCTTCACGACAGCGATCGAGGATCCGGCCAATTTCGCCAGATCGCGTTCCGTTGGAGCGTGGGTGGGCCTTACGACCAGGCGCTTCCAGTCCGGCGAAGTGGACTATGATGGGCATATTTCCAGGCGCGGCGACGCGAACCTGAGAGCTCTGCTTTATGAAGCAGCCTCGGTAATCTTATCTCGAACTCACGCGGAAAGTGATCTGAGAACGCGGGGTCTGAGACTTCGCGAGAAACTTGGATTCAAACGAGCTGCGGTTGCCGTCGCGCGCAAGCTGGCCATTATCATGCACCCCATGTTAGAGTCCGGGAAGAAATTCAACCAGCACGCCGCCGCGTAACTAGCAGTTTTTTTCTGGCGGCGCGGTAGAGAAGCGCGGCCAGGCGTCCCTGCCGGGACGTGAGGTGGCCCATTGCGTGAGGTGGCCCATTCCGTGAGATGGCGTTGCACCGTCAGCCGAATTGGCGCGTGCGTTTTTGCACATTGGAAAGGCCGCTCCGCGAAATACCCATCATGCAGCGACTTGTATCGACTGCGAAGACGACCGTGATCCCGGCAATCGCCGCTGCAACCCAGAAAGCCCTTGCCATGAGAGCCGCTATTAGACGACGCGGCTCCACACTTGGCACCGGCGCTTCGAGAACGATCCAGCACATCGCTGGCTGCGCGAAATGGTCCGAGCACTGTGTGTTTCTGAAGAGCGAGCGGCGGTATTGTAGCGCGGACTGGGAGAGGTCATTCTCTCAAGCCGAGAGCCCACAAACGGGACGTTGCACCCTCGTCGTTTCGGCTGCTCCCTGATCGCGGCCGCCGTTTCACTCGATTAAGGATGAACCTGAACAACATTTCGTGGGACCTTGTATCCCCTCCGGTTCTAAGCGTGCGACTCAAGAAAGCCGTGGCTCCCAGCGTATAGCTTGCCACCGGTCCTATGACGGCGATGCGCATGTTGGCGCCCTACAGCCCGCCAAAAAAAATACTCATGAGCGAACACTGGCGATGTGCGTTATCCAGCGTTCCTAAATTACACGTGAGTGCTGCCGAAACCGGGACGGATGCGATGAGCATCTTCCTTTACGTCAATGGCACGCTGACCCGTCACTACGTCCACCATGCAGTTGTAAAATTCCAAGGCTTCGTAAGGCGTCGTAAGTGGCAGTTGCACTTTTGCGCCGAGCAAGGCGTTCGCCGCGTCTTCTTCGGTCGCATCGCGAAGTTGTATCAGCAGAACCTCCGCACGGGCCTTGCTGTCATCAAGTTCGTTACCAAGCAGATCAGCGACCAGACTCACGAAGTCCTGCCGCTCAGGCGCTTGCGGATTTGCACGTAGGAAGTCCTCAATCGAGATTTTCGAGATAGCGCCGCCTGATGAGCGGTTCGCTTCATGCACCACCGTGGTTTTATCGGTGCCGTTTCCACGGGCCAGATACCACTGGTCGCCGTTGGAGCTGAGGGAGAAAAGCAACATCGGATGGGTCATGGCAAATTCAACTCCGCAAGTGCCACGAGGTAACGCTGGGTGGGTTCGTTCGTCATAACCACCGCCCTCGTACGCGTTAAAAGATGTACTGCCGGACGATGTCCGCGATCAGCTTGTCCGAGAAAACCTAAAGCATCTCCTCGGCATCTTCCCGGCCTAACGCAAACACAATGCGTGCCGCCCCTCGGAAGAGGCTCGCCCCTACTGATTGAAACGTTGTGCTCGCCGCTTTGCCGTTCGACGTTTGCCTGCGGGAGATCAATGTTGAGCAGACGGCTATGATGCGATCCTCAGATCTCAATCAGGCTACAAGTCAAGGTTGTGCGAGCTTCTGACCCAGCCGTCTGCTGCGCATGCACCAATGCGGAACTGATGGTTGCTGATCCGATACGCCCTAATGCCGGCTGCGGCGAGGTGACGCGTTCTTGCAAGACTCGTTCCAGCAGCGCTTGCGCGCATAAGCGATAACTGGTGTTCGAAATACTGATGGTTGAGATCCATGACAACACCCCTTCTTACAAGCGGGAGCACTATGGTCTCTCAGCCGCCGGTGCTTATTCTCCGATACCAGCGATTATAGGTATGTAGGGAACGAAATTTATATTTCAATGGAAGGCTTGTTATAAGCGCAATAAATAGCCGTCGCGCGCACGGAAAAATTAGATCGCTGTATTATGCTCATTTTTATTGCGTGCGCAGGCATCGTGCCCGCGCGCATGTGCGCTTTACCGCGTATTGCGTGTTAAATTTTGCTTATAGCTTGGCGTCGCTCCCGGCTTTTGGGCCGATCACATGCACGTGCAATTACCGGACGGGCAACTTTCTACGCTTTCCCGAGCAGCCCGAAATTCTGGAATCGGCTCTCATCGAAGCCCATGAATGGGTAAACGGATGGACCGCGCTTGGGAGCAGAAATTCGATGACGGAACGGCCGAGACGGCTCGTCAATTTCGAGGGGCTTAGTCCTCATGGCCAGCTACACTACCATTAAGAGGTTGGGAACGGCGGGGACTGGTAGACAAGCGGTGGGACAAGCGCACCGGGCGTCCCGATCACCGCATGCTCATAGATGGATGCAGCGAACCTACTGCGGCCCAACGTCTCAGTGGCTAATTGTAGAAGCAGAAGTGAAGTAAGGCCCAACCACCAGGCCGGATGCACCTTTCCGTAGCGCCGCTTGTCCCGCACGATGCCCGCCACCGGGAACGCGATCATGCCAACGAAGACTGCCGTCAGCATCGAATACATGAACAGCGGGGCCGGCAGCAGCCTTCCAAATGAGGGACCCATGATAGCCGCCATGCCGCATATGACCAAGCGTGGATGCCACTCACGGTCGCGCCGCTTTAACACGGCACCGATCAATAATGCCGCGAACAGCATTACACTGAGCGGGTTCATCAGCAAAAACTGCGCGGGTAGGAAGAAGAATGGCACTGCCGCCTTTTGGGCGCTCCATACCGTCGACAGTGTGCCGACGACCACCATGGCCAGAGCCCAGCCAAGGGCTAGCCAACCTAATTTGCGATGAAGCCCTATCGATCCGGTCGCGGCGAGTGACACCTGCGAGACGAACAGCAAGACCCAACCCATGAACAATATGGCGTGGATATGCACCGAAACGGGAGCACGAAACGACGATATGCCCATCACTGCAAAGAACGAGAACGCGCCAACATTAATGAGCGCCATGACGATTGCAGTGATGGCAAAAAAGCGCGTCTCGGCTACGAAGAACCGCTGTCTCAAAATTGCTGAATCCATCCCACCCGTCCCGTAGCTTGAATCTGCCACGGCAAAATATTACAGTATTTTCCCGTTCGTGTAAAAGCTATTCAGATGGACGTGACGAGCGCCATCATAGTAAATATTATGAGTAAGGGGTTAAATGCTCTCCACAGCAATATCCTACGACGTTTATGGAGGATGAGCCGCAATCATCCTAGAGCGCTTTTTTCCAATGACCGTTAGCGTATCGTGAGAGGCATCGTCGGGGCGGCATTCAGCAAGGGCATTGGCAAGAAAAGCCAAGCCGCTCGGAGTTGGAACTCGAAAATTTGCGACCGAGCGGCCCCAAAGGGAAGTTCACACCTGGGCCGGACGCCACATCGTACGGCATTTTTGCCGTCCTCAAATGCACGGAGGAAAGGCAAAATTGGTTTGAGATGCGACCATTGACGCGGCATCTACATTCAACGATAAGTTTTCATCGGGCAGTGCGGCGCCCGATTAGACGGCATCCGTCCAAGTCCGCTCCATTCGCCGCGCCTGCGGCCAAGGAGCGTTTATGGATTACACGGCTACTGGCAAGCACCCCCCGTCGATGAGCCTTTCCGGACTTTTTCTGAAATTCCTTCGTTTTGGCTTCCTCGCCTTTGGTGGGCCTGTAGCCCAGATTGCCATGCTGCGTGAGGCACTGGTCGAGGAGGAGCGGTGGATTGACCGCTCCCGCTTCAACAAGCTGCTCGCGATTCTGCAAGTGCTCCCAGGACCTGAAGCCCACGAACTCTGCGTCCACTTCGGCATCGTTGCGCGGGGCCGGATTGGCGGGCTTTTGGCGGGGCTGGGCTTCATGCTGCCCGGTTTCGCCTTGATGCTGCTCGCTGGCTGGATCTATGTCACTTGGATAGCGGGACACGGACTGTGGAGCGGGCCGCTTCTGGGCGTCCAGATCGCTGTACTCGCGATCATTCTGCGCGCCGTTTTCCGGATCGGCGAACATATCCTTATAGATCGTCTTACATGGGCAATCGCCTTGATAAGCGCACTGCTCACGCTGACTAATATGCCGTTTTGGTTGCCGCTCATTGCAGCCGCGGCAATTTATGCCTTTGCGCAAAGGCCTTATCTGGCCATTGCCGTAGCTATCTTCACCGCGGGCCTCGCCGCCTGTCTCTATATGCTTCCTGGCGGACAAGCGGCCCTCACTATCTCTCATGAGCCGTCAACAGTCATTGCCCTCTTCATTGCCGGCCTAAAGGGCGGACTGCTGACATTTGGCGGTGCCTACACCGCAATTCCCTATGTCCGCGCCGACACGGTGGGCCGTGGATGGTTGAGCGACGCCACCTTTCTTGACGGGATCGCGCTGGCAGGGATTCTTCCTGCCCCGCTCGTGATTTTTGCAACATTCGTGGGCTATGTTTCGGGCGCGCTGCCCGGCGCGCTTGCGATCACGGCGGGGATGTTCCTTCCTGCGTTCGCTTTCTCGCTGATTTTTTATGAGCGGTTGGAAGCGATCGTCGATCATCCTGCGCTTCAAAGGGCACTGGAAGGCGTTGCGGCAGCAGTGGTCGGCATCATCGCCGCGACCTTCCTACAACTAGGCAAAGCAGCGTGGTTGCGCGTACCCTCACTGCCAATGGCGTTGACGCTGTTTTGCTTCGCCTTGATCGCCGCATGGCGCTTGAAGGGAATGTGGGTGACGCCGGCAATACTGGTCTTTGGCGCATTGGTCGGTGCCGCCAGTTCACTATGGTAGAGCCGCACGGATGCGGCGGACGCTTTCGTCGCCATATGAGTTACAGTTGATATCAATGACCGCGAGTTGTAGGAACCCGGACGGACCGCACCTGGACAAAGAATTTTGACGTCTGAATGACGACAAAGGGTCGATGCCGCCAACGGCCCAGCGAAACAATTAGCCGAATTCTGCGCCGTTACGATAAAGGGCCTCGATAAGCGAGACGCTAAGCCCGTCGATCACATCAGGCTTTGATCGGCAGAGACGCCAGGACCTCCACGATAATGGTTGGGCGGACATGCCCAGTTTTGAGCGATTCGCCGTTCGCCCCCCTCCTTCTAGGAGTGCGCTGACGGGGCGAGGGGGCTGCTGACCGTCGGCGCGATGGCCGAACAGTGCAAGGGGGGCGCGATGCCGGGCGCCACCGCGCCGGATGGGTAGCCTTTCGTTCAGGCACAGAGCATCCGTCGATATGATGTCGGCCTGACGGCAGAGACGCCGCTCGAAGGTATCGGCACGTTTCACCTGCACACATCAGGCGTGGATCCGCCCCATCGCCATCGCTTTGGCGACATCATTGAGAATGACCGGCACAGGACCGGGCCGGGGGAAGCATCGATTGGCGGAGAGGCTGGCGCGACCACTTGGCCGGCGGGCGCTGCCATCCAGGTGGACGACTATCGTTCAAGGACATATTGTTCCTTCGGCTATAGCTACGCTGAGCCCTCGCTCTCCGTTCAGATTGAGCAAAAGCTGGCAGACAGGCTGACCCTTGCGGGAAGCGCACAGTGGGACGGTCACGGTGACTATGGCTCGCGTATCAGCCCGCGCCTGTCGGCGCTGTACCAGCCATATGGGCCGCAGCCTACACGATGGGCAACCGGCTCGACATCACTCGCCCAATTGGATCGCACCGCCCTCCCCATAGCGAAACGGCTGATACTCGGAAGTTTTCTCCGCTCCCCACTCCCGGCAGACTTCTCGAAAGGTTTCGACGAACGCTGCCTGCAATTCTGTCGGACGCCAGTCGCTTCGCGTCGTGATGCCGAGGCGGCGGCGCAGTTTCAAACCCGGTTCGTCGAGGCGCGTCAGCAGTCCGGCGCGAGCCTCGAACAGAAACTGATCCGGCGACAGAAGCGTGAGCCAATCGCCCTCCAGCATCAAACCGCGAATGACCAGGAGCGAGCCGCATTCTATGCGTAGCTTCGGCGGCTCGAAACCATGGGATGTGAACATTTCTTCCCATCGCCGGCGGCCCGGCGTCCCGCTGGCGGAAATTACCCAGGGGTATTCAAGTAGCTTTTCAAAACCGAATGGGCGCCGGGCGAGCGGATGGCCGGATCTAGCGACAATTACGGGATCATCCGAGAAAACCCCCTCTTGCGTGACATCGGAAACCGGCAACGGATCTCGCAAAGCTCCGACAAGGATGTCGAGCTCACCGTGCCGCAGGCTACTGAGCAGTTCGGGATATGGGCCCTCGACGATGTTCACATGCGCATCCCCATACGAACGCGCAAATCGCGCGAGCGATTGCGGCAGCAGGACCGCCTGCGCGACGGGCATCGTGCCGATCCTCAGGCGCCCTCCTCCCTGAGAGCGCAATGCTTCAAGCTCATCGACCCCGGCCTCAAGCTCCGCGCGGACCAAGCTGACGTAACGAAGGAAATGGGCGGCGGCCGGTGTCTTGACGACGGTCCGCCCCTGTCTCGTCAGCAAGGGGACGCCGAGCTGCTCTTCAAGCTCGCGCGCAGAGCGATGAAGTGCAGGCTGCGAGAGCTGCGTCCTTGCGGAGGCCAGCGCAAAACTTCCCGCTTCATCGACCGCGAGCAAGGCGCGCAGCTGATTGAGGGTCACCCGCCGGGAGATATGGGGCAATGCGGGCAACCGGGCACTTCGTCGTAGCGCCTGACCGCCCCGCTCCAGATAAGCCACGGCCCGATGCACCCTGGCAATCAATTGGGATCCGGCCCTGGTCGGACGGACACCGGTGACCTGGCGCTCGAGCAGCGTATGGCGGAGCTGGGCTTCGAGACTGGCAACGGCCTGGGTGACTGCAGGCTGTGAAAGGTTCAGCTCCTTGGACGCTGCACTCAAGGTCCCTAGACGGGCCGCGACAGCCAACGTGTCCAGGTGCCGCAGGTTGAGTCCCATTGGGTCGATCATATGAACTTCAGCATTGCTTATGGTTGGTTCGCATTTCCACATTGCCGAAAGGCGCTACAGAGCGTGTAGATAGGACAACACAAGGGTTGAGGATACGATCAAATTGCGTCTCGGACTTATGGTAACGAAAGCACGGATGACCTGAGGGTCACGCCAACGGGCGGCAGATTTCAGACAGCGTGCGTCTCCCCTTCGCTATCGCAGTACCGTCAATTTGGCATTCTCACGTCGAGTTCGCTCATCTCGCAAGGCTCTACTCCGAGCAGATGACGGGCCGCAAACATGAGACAAGACAAAAGCCATGAAAGCATTGGAAGAGAAGAAGCCCAAAGGGCGTTTTGGCATTTTCGGCCAATTATGGTTCCAGGTCCTCGCCGGCACGCTGATCGGCATCCTGCTTGGCCATTTCGCACCGCAGGCAGGCGTTGCGATGAAGCCGCTAGGCGATGCCTTCATCAAACTTATCAAGATGATGATCGGTCCGATCGTTTTCGTCACTGTCGTTCACGGCATTGGCGGAATGAACGACATGAAGAGCGTCGGCCGCGTCGCTCTGAAATCCATCATTTATTTCGAGGCGATCACCATCCTGGCGCTCGTTTTCGGCCTCATCGGAGTGAATTTGTGGCAGCCAGGCGTTGGCATGAACATCGATCCGGCCTCGATCGATACGGCGTCCATCCAGGGATATGTCGCAACAGCGCATGACCAGTCGATCTCTGCCTATCTCATGGCCATCATCCCGGATACATTTCCCGGTGCCCTGACGGAGGGCCACGTTCTCCAGGTCCTTCTGGTTGCAGTCCTGTTCGGCCTTGCGATGGCCGCTGGCGGTGCGCGCTCCAAGCCGGTCATGGAAGTAATCGAGAGCGCCTCCCAGGGGCTTTTCCGGATCATCGGCTACATCATGTACTTCGCCCCTCTCGGCGCATTTGGCGCGATCGCGTTTACGGTCGGGCAGTTTGGGACGGCCTCGCTTCTCTCTCTCGGAGAATTGATCCTCGAATTCTTCGTGATCTGCGCCGCATTCACCGCGATCGTAATGGGCGCAATCACCTGGTGGTGCGGCGTAAACCTCCTTCGCCTGCTGGGCTACATCTGGGATGAGATCGTCATTGTCGCCGCGACGACCTCGACCGAAACCGTGCTGCCCCGCATCATCCAAAAACTGCGTTCGCTTGGCTGCGATGAAAGCGTCGTCGGCTTCGTCGTGCCGGCCGGCTATTCGTTCAACCTTGACGGTACTTGCCTTTATCTGACGACCGTTGCCGTATTCCTCGCCCAGGCGACAAATACGCACCTCACCATGTGGCACGAGCTTGGACTGATCGCGGTATTGCTGCTTACCTCGAAGGGCGCAGCCGGGGTCGCCGGCGCAGCCTTTGTCGTCCTGGCCGCGACACTGAACACGACCGGAACGATCCCAGTTGCAAGCATTGCTCTGATTTTGGGTATCCACCGGATCCTCGCGGAAGGCCTGACGTTCGTGAACCTCGTTGGAAACACGGTTGCAACGATCGTGATCGCGAAGTGGGAAGGCAAGCTCGACGAGCACACGCTGGCTGCGGCCGTGGGCACCAAAGCAGCCCGTCAACGCTTGGGCATCGCCCACTAACCGAAGTCAATACCTATCCAATCAGAAGACCGGCCGCGCAACGACGCGGCCGGGTGTGGAGAGTCGCATGTCCATTAGCCGAGCCTTGGCCCTCGTACTGGCCTTGCAGGTCTATTCCCCCGCAGCAGCTGCCCAGACGGCCGCATCAGAGCCGTCCCTTGCAACCTCCTTGCCCGCTGGGTCCTACCGACCTGCGGTTTCTCAGGAAGCGGATCGGGATGTAGAAGTTACTGCGGTGCAGGCCGGTCCGTCTGCACCTCAACTGTCCAAATTTGAGCGCTTGCAAAAAGACAATATAATCGGGAAGCAATTGCGCGCCCTGAAGACGAAAGGAATAGACCTTTCTCTCGATTTTGTCGGTAACATCGCCGGCAATCCCATCGGCGGAAATCGCAACGGGTTTGCAGAATCGCACTGGGTGAGTGCAGCCGCGAACGTGGACCTCGAAAAAGCACTTGGCTGGTCTGACACGAAGCTGCATGTGCAAGGCGCGTGGTTCAGCGGAGAAAGTCTGGGACGCAGCTACATCGGCAACTCGATCAGTTTTCAGCAAACTTGGCGCCCCGTTCCGGGACCACGGTTGACGCAGTTCAATATCGAGCGCGATTTCGGACGCTTGAACGTCGTTGTCGGACGCGCGGCGGTGAACAGCTATTTTAACAACTCGCCATTGAACTGTTTGTTCATGACGAACACGTCATGCCTGACCGCATATGGCGGCATCAGTGACATCGGAATTACAGCATTCCCAAACTCATCCTGGGCGGCAAAGGTGCAGTATTCATTCTCCAAGGAAGCCTACTTCCAAATCGGTGTCTTTGATTACAACAACGACCTGAACCTCAAAGGAAAAGCCGGGCTCGACTTCGCTCTCGGGAAAGGCTCGGGAACGCTTATTGCCGGGGAATTCGGATACGAAAGCGATGCAAAAAAGTCCCGGTTTCCAGGTTTGTACAAAGTGGGTTTCTACCTGAATACAGATGGCGGACAGAGCCCGTACTACGACGCGAACCATGGGTCTGCGGCCCAAACCGGACTCCCCCGCACGGGCTTGGATGGCAACCGCGTCGGGATCTACGGCCTGCTGGATCAGACGGTGCTGCGCGCCTCCGGGTCCAGTAAACGCAATCTGGCACTATTTGCCCGCGCATTTCTAAATGTCGGCAATACCCAGCAGTTGGACTGGTTTGCCTCCGCCGGATTTGTAAAAACCGGGACTTTCCGTTACCGTGATGCTGACACCATCGGCTTCATCGTATCGAACACCCATTTCAGCGGTCAACAGATTGCTTATTTGCGAGATCTTCGCGCTAAGGCAGGTGGCAAAGGTTCTCCGAAATCCAATGAAATCATCGCCGAGCTCAATTACGGGTTCGCGGCGCTTCCGGGCCTTCGGATAATGCCGAATATCCAGTATGCAATAAATCCGGATCCAATTTACGCGACCAGCCGCAAGACCGACATTCCCAATGCCCTGGTTCTCGGCGTCCGGCTCGATCTCAAGCTCGCGCAGTTCTTCGGGAAGTAATCGCTAAGAGGGCCAAGCTCTTCGGATCTCCACCGATTCCGGCGAGCTTGGCCTTTCCCATGCGAATCACACAAGCCCGTTGATCAGGAGGGCCCGCCCTCCATCGGCCACCTCGCGATAGAGGTCCCGAGTTCGACTGCGGGCGTTGTCCAGGCCAGCCTCGTCCCTCCGATATCGAGCGGCGAGCGAAGCCGCCGCGCATCTCCCCAAACCGTATGCTCGATCGCGGGGAAGAAATCAGCGTCGTCGGGTTGCAAGCCCAGATTGCCCTGCGCAACCGCCGGATGACGGGTAAGCAAATCCCCTGTTCGGGCGAGGGATAGACGGGCCGAGGCTATTTCTTGTCCCTGGATCGCCCTGTCCAGACCCACCAACGCCGCCGCAGCCATGAGATACCCAGTCGCATGGTCGAGCGCCTGAACAGGAAGCGGCGTCGGTTCGGCGCGCCCTCGCCACGTCATTCCCGCCTCGGCTATTCCGCTGCTCATCTGGACCAGGCTGTCGAAACCTCTGCGCTGCGACCAAGGCCCAGTCCAGCCATATGCATCAAGCGCAACCTCGACGAGAGAGGGATTGAGCTGCCGACGCACACTGGCGCCCAGTCCAAGCCCATCCAAGGCGCCTGGTCGATACCCATGAACAAGCACGTGCGCGCTTGCAAGAAGGTCCTTCAGCGCATGGAGGCCCTCAGACGTGTCCAGACGCAAATTGGCGCAGCACTTTCCGAGCGTCACATCTGGAACGATGTTTGGCTCCTCCCATAGCGGAGGATCGATCCGCAGGACTGTCGCCCCGAGACCGGCCAATGTGCGAGTGGCGACCGGACCGGCTATCACCCTGGTGAGATCCAGGACCCGCAGACCTGCCAGGGGTCTGGCCCGCGTCCCGTGCCAGCTATCGATTGATGCCGAAGCTTCTGCGCGCCAGGATACAAGCGGTTCGGAAGCTATGGCAATTCCTTGAGGATGCGAAGTCCATTGCGCACGCGAACGCATCATGGCGGCCACGCCGCCCTCAAGGACAATCGCGGTTTCAAGGGCTTCGGCATCCCACCGCGCCACAGCCGAGGCGACGTTTGCGCGATCGGGTCCAACCCCGAGGACTTTGAGCGCCGCACGGCGATGATGCGGTAAATTGGTGTGCAGTTTTATCCAGCCATCACGCGCCCGATAGTCCCCCGCAACAATATCCCAGACTGGCGGTAGCTCCCATCCAATGGGATGGACTGATCGACTTGACCATAGCAATGCCAGGCGTCGATCGACCCGAACAGCAGGAGGTGACGGCGCTAATCCAAGCGATGACAGGAGCGCGCTCGCAGCACTTCCGACCGCACCGATCGAGGCACTGAGAAGATCACTGACCGCGTAACAGGATGCGAAGCTTACATCGCCGATTATGTCCGCAGCGATGCTTGTGCCGAGGGCCTGTTGGATTTCCGATGCAATCATGTACGGCCTTGTCTCGGTAACGTTGAATGCGCTCCTACCAGATTACATGTGCTGCTGTGCGGCGGACGAACGTGAATTTTCTGCACATTCTATGAGCAAAAAGAGATCCACGCTTCCCTTTTGCGAGCGGAGACCCCGGGGGCGCAAGTTTTGCCAAGAGATGCCAGGATGGATGATACCCCCTCCCCTGACCATTCGTGGTCAACCATGATTGCGAGCGTTTCAATCGCAGAACCTATCTGCACAGTCCTGGGAGAGGGAATACTCAGCAAAGCTCCCAGCTATCGAACGCTATGGATCGCCGAATGGGTTCATGCAGTTTGATCCGCATGTAAGCCTGCTTGCGAATGATCGCAGCCCAGACCTGGGCAACTATATGACAGATGCGGCGCCCCTTCCGCCGCGCGCTGCGGGCCGAGTGACTGGGATTGGCCTCGGTGTCGTCGACGCGAACAGGCAACTGCTGAAGACGCTGGCTGAATATCGCTGCAAGGCATGATCACGCTGCTCACGGATGGTGGCGGACGTTCGTAGCTCGCAATGAATCTGGATTGTCACATAAGCGTCATATTGACGCCGCGTAGATAGAGAGACTAGCTCGTCAGCGATTGGAGAACAGGCGTGAAGGTCAGACTATCGATTGCCGCTACGGTCACTGCAACCGTGCTCTTTACCGCATCGGCGGTCTCGAGCGAAAGACCCAAGGGCTACCTCGCGCCAGACGAATTCGACGTGACGCATGTCATCGAACCGGCGCCGCGGCCAGGCGATCCGCGCTACGAAACCGATCGCAAGATTTTCAAGGCCACACGCAAGCTCGTCGACACTCCGCGATGGAAGCTTGCAACCGAGGATGCCGACTATACCGTGCCGGCGCTGGCGCGCGATTTCAGCTGCGCCGTGGGCGTCAAGCTCACGCCTCAGAATGCTCCGAAGCTCATGATGCTGATCGAGCGCGCGGGCGCGGATACCGGTGTACAGTCGAGCAAGGCAAAAGCGGTCTACCAGCGGCATCGTCCTTTCACGATTGACAAGGGCCGGATATGCCAACCCGAATCCGAGCTTTACGACGAGAAGAAGCAACGGATGAGCTATGACTATCCCTCCGGTCATACGACCTGGGGGTGGACCTGGGCTCTCGTCCTCTCGAGCATCGCACCCGATCGTGCGCAGCAGATCCTAGAACGCGGGCGTGCTTATGGCGACAGCCGCTTTGTCTGCGGCGCCCATAACGAAAGTGCTGTCGAGGCGGGAATGCTGTCGGCGACAGCCACGATGGCTGTGGTGCAGACCAAGCCGGAATACCAGGCTGATCGCGAGGCCGCGAAAGCGGAACTCGACGCCCTGCGCCAAAGCGGCGAGCAACCCACCGCATGCGAAGCAGAGGCTTCGTTGCTGAACCAGCGGGTAATGCCGCGCTTTTGAAGGCGCGCTGTCATTTGCTTCGTTGTTGCCTCCTTTGACTTGACCCGCTTAGGGTTACGTCAGCGGTGCTTATCGAGCTGGAAAATGCCACTTCAGACACATGCCCTTCCTTACCGCCTGACAGGCGACGGCTTCGAAGTCCTGCTGGTGACGTCTCGCCGCAAGGGAAAGTGGATCCTGCCCAAAGGTAAGATCGAGGCGGGAGAGACGGCGGCGCAACGTGCCGCCATAGAAGCTTTTGAGGAAGCCGGGGTACGTGGCACCGTTGCAACAGAGCCATTGCTCGCATCCTCACTGGCAGACCCCAGTCAGGCCCAGATCTATCCTCTCGCAGTTCTGGAAGAACTGGAGCTGTGGCCGGAAATGGGCGTACGGCAGCGTGCCTGGTTCTCGCTTCCGGAAGCACGGGCACGATTGCGAGATGCGGGATTGCTTCGAGCGCTCACTGCCTTTGCTGCGACGGTGTTCGAAGATGCCCGCCCTGCGACACCAGCGACTAGGGCTCCGACGCCCAACTGAGAGCGACGCGCAGGCCTCCGATAGAGGCTTCGGCAAATTCCATCGTGCCCCTGGTCGCATCGACCAGTTCCTTGACGAGGGCGAGCCCGAAGCCATGTCCGGAAACCGCTTCATTCTGGCGCCCGCCGCGTGCCAACGCATCATGGATCCGTCCAGCCTCCATGCCCGGGCCATCGTCGTCAATGAAGACGCAGATCGTTCCGCCCTCTGCAATGCCGCTGATCGCAATCCCCTGTCGTGCGAACCGGACCGCATTTTCCATCAAGGCGCCGACGATTTCCGTCATTTCCGGCGCAGCCACGGGAACTACAAAGCCGTCGTCGATGTGGACACCGTAGACTAGACTTCCGCCCTTCTCAGTCTGCTCCAGCACCGAGATGACGTTATCGACGACACGGGCCAAATCGGCGGTCTCCCCGTTCGATCCACGCGCCAATAAACTTCAGGCGCGCGCAAGTTCGGTTTCCAGCGCGGCACGGGCGACGGCAAGTGTACCATCGATGGCATCAGCGGCATCCGGCGCCCTCACTGCGCGCCCGGCGCCTCTGCGCGGCCATGGCAGCAAGCGGCGTTTTGAGGATGTGGGCGAGGTCCGCGGCCCGGTGACATGCCCATTGCACGTCAGCCGCCCGGACGTCACCCAACGCGTTGATCGCCTCGACGAGGCGGGTGATCTCACGAGGGTGGTCATTCGCCAGCCGAGCGGAAGGATTGCTCTGCAGCCTCTCGATTTCCCCCTGAACGCGCAGAAGCGGCCACAATCCAAGCCTGATTTGCACGCCGGTAGCGACCAAAAGCACGATCCAAAGCATCGCTACGGCGAACGCGGTTTCACTGCGGATTTCTCGCAACGATAGCGCCAGGTCATCATCATCCGAGGCGAACTGGACAAGCACCGGCTCATTGCTTCCGGCCGGTCGGATAAGCTTGGAAATGACGATCAGGCGATGCCCGAATGGCTGATCGATGCGCCTAAAGCTCCAGATGGTTGACCTCCCGCCCCCGTCCGTCCGGTGTCAGCATCTTGACCCCATACACGAACCTACCGTCATCCTCTTCCAATTCCACTTCGAGCACTTCGCCTGGCACGTGCTTCTGAGCAAGGTCGAGAATGCGCGGAAGTGGTAGAACCTCGCCCCTTTTAACGGCAGCCTAGATATCGCGAGGGTCATACGCTTGGCTGAAGGCGGCGTTCAGACCCAGCCGAAGAAGGCCGACAAGGCTCTGTTCGGTAACTCAGCCTATCGCCGCTATCTCAAGGCCAGCGGCAAGACCTTCGAGATCGATCATAACGATCCTCCGCGCGATAAGGCGTTCATCAAGGAGCGTGACGCCTGCCGGAACGTACAGTGCGTCAAGGAGGTGTTCGTGCGCCACACCAACGACAGTCTCGGCGGCGAATCTCGCTATTACGCTCGTTGAGGATCACCATGCACGGTGACGGAGCAAGCAAACCGCCCTGTCACCGCGCATCGCGGCCCCTTCAGTCGCAGCTTACGCCGTAGTCGGACACGGTGGGATCCTCGTTGTCGCCCACAGTGGTTACGCTAAGCTTTGCCTTGCCCTTGCGATAATCGAAGCTGCAATAGCCGAACCCGGTGCCCGAGCAGCTCTCCACCTCGGTTACGCCAAGCAGCGCCAGTGCCTGTTCGCGCTCATCGATGTGGTCATCGGGGACGCCGTGGTTCGCTGGCGTCCAGCCTGCCGCGATCAGCGCCTTGCGGGCGTGAGTGATGGGCATGTCGTTGATCGTCGGCACTGCGCCGCCGCAAGTCTTCTCCTCAGCGGCGAGCTTGCCGATCACCAGCCCCTGCGCGCTGCGGCGAATGTCCGCGATCGGCGCAGGGACGATGTCGCCGTGCCAGATGCGCGCGCCGTCCTTGCCGAACGGCTGGATGCGGCCGATCGTCTCCTTGCTGCTCGAGCGGGCGTAGGCAATAGCGCGCAGCGCAGTGCCCTCGAATACGCCGATGTTGCCCTTGCTCACGAAGCACGAACCGCTAGTGCCCGGCTCGAACGAACCGGCGAAGCTGACCAACTGGTAAGCGCCAAGCTTCGCTTCTCCGGTCACGCCCCAGCCCGCCTTGGCGACCTCGCGGGCCGCGGCGGACTTTGCATCGATGACTTGCCCGGCGCATTCGGACCTGCTCGCGGCACTGGCGGGCGCTTTGGGGAGCTGCGACACCGGATCGAAGGCGAGTGCCCTGACCTCAGAAGTGAACCCGGCGTTTTTCTCGGCCATAGCCGCCTCAGACATGACGCCGGTGGCGGCTTCGGATGCGGTGTCGCTTGCATCGCTGCCGCGACCATGGTCGCCTGAGGAACAGGCCGCCAGCATGGCCAGCGCGCTCATCGCAGTCGGAAGAAATAGTTGCTTCATCGAGAGGGTGCCTTTCACTTCGATCGGGGGGAAGAGCCGGATCACCGCGGCGTATCGACCGATTTCATGTCGCAGGTGGTTTCGTAAATGGCGCAGACACCGCGAAACCAGGCGGTTCCGAAGGTCATCATGTCGCGAACGTCGCTGTCGTCGTGATAGGTAAGAAGCACCCAGTCGCCGCTGCAGCCATGAATCTCGCCGATCCGGTAGACCTCGGTCAGCCATCGGTCACCAAGGTCGACGATGCGCGGCGACGCGGCATCGGGCAGCAGGTAGCCGCGCGCGGATTGCACCCCGATCTTCACGGTGTCGGACGATACCCAGCCCTCGCCCGCGAAGACCTCGCGGCGGGGATGGCCGGCCTGATCGTTCGGCGCATCGGACGCATGGGCAATGTGCAGCCAGCCGGGCTCGGTGCCGATCACATCGAGATATACCGGATAGTCTCGTTTCTCGTCATGGACGGGCAGCGTGCCGAGGAGCGCCGACCTGTCGTCGGGCGCTGCCATGACGCGCACTGCCCCGCCCTCCCAGCGTTGCCATGCGCCGAACGCGCACTGCGTGGGGCCAGTCGGCGCTTTCGCATGCGGCGGCAGCGGACCGAGCCTGCGCGCCGAGGCCGGGGCCTGCGCTGCGAGAAGCCCGATCACCGTCACTGAAATCGTGGCGAGCCGGATCATGATGGGCACGAACCGGCAAGGACGCGCGAACCACCCTTGCCGTCGTACCTGCGTGACTGTGCGCCGGTGGCCGAATAGCAGACCCGCGCAAGGTTGCTGGCCGGATTGAAGTAGATCGCCCAGTTGCGCCGGTCGCAGGCGTGCTGCTGGCAACCGATGACGATAAGTTCCCCGTTCTCGCGCCGGATCTGCGGGAACGAGCTGCCCTTGGCGCCCAGCAGCCAAGCGCGCGCCTCGGGATCGCTCACCCCGCGCGTCACTGCGGCGCGAACCGCCGGGTGATCGAGAAAACTCACGCCGTCCACTTTGTCGAAAGGATACTTACCGACATAGGCCTCCACCGGCGGCGCCTTTGCAGGCGGAGCGGCAGGGGCGGCAGCGCTTGCGAAGCAGGTCAGAGCCGTGAGAGCGATACGTGTGGCAATCATTGACCGGTTCCTTCCATCTCGGCCTGCCTGCGCTTCATGTGCAGGAGGAAGCCGTGCAGAAGTTCGGTCGACAGGCCGTGCAGCATCAGCCGGAAGCCCGCGCGCAAAGTAGAGTGCGGCACCAGCGGATGGCCGTTGACGATCATCGCGAGGTGCTTTTCCTCCCCCGTCAGCCGGGCAGCATAAAGGCCGATGGTCTCGTCCAGCTGCAGCGAATTGGTGGCGCGCCAGAAATCGCGGTCGGTCAGGAACATCGCGTAAGCGGGGGTGTAGCACTCGATGGCTGTCTGAAGGTCGATCACGTTGAAGCGACCGCGCGGCAGTTCCTCCAGTTCGACGTCCTCGGTGATGGCGGAGAAGTCAATCCGCTCCACCTTGTCGATGTCCTTGCCGCGACGATCCAGTTCGGCGTTCAGGCCGATCAGGTAGTTGTAGATGTTGAGGTCGTGGTTGAGGAACAGGTTGGCGCGCACGTCGTCGATTCGGCGCGGGGTCATCGGCTCCAGCGGGGGGTGAAAGCCCGGCGTCGCATTGTCCGAGATGAAGCGTAGGATCTGCGCGCCCAGATGAAAGTGGCGCAGGATCAGCCGGTTGGCGTCGGGGGTGAGGAAGTGCTTCATCCCGAAGGCGATGCTGGCGTGCAGGAAGCGCGGCGCATGCGGCCAGCGCGGCGTCACAGTATGGACAAGCTGCGCGGCGACGATCCACATCCGCGCGAAGGGACGCACGATCGGCAGCAGGAACTGGCGGCTGCGTGAACGCTGGTCGCGGATCAGCGCGGCCTTGGCCGCAGGCGCGATCGGCAGCGAACGGTCCATCGACAGCGCCAGCCACGGATCGGGATCGCTGCGGTCCCAGTCTGCAATGTCCGGGATGTCAGGCCCGCGCATGTCAGACATTGTCGAGTTCTTCCAGCTGCAGCCGGTAGAGCCGCGCCACAATGCGGGCATGGCGGACCACCGCCGTCGCCGTGGCCGCATCGATGACGGCCATCGCCAGCGCGCGGTCGAACATCGCCAAATGGTCCTCATCGTTTGCGCCGTGATAGGCAAGAAAGCTGACGGCATCCTCGTCCAGCGCCAGCTGCATGCGGATTGCCTCCGCCCAGGGCCCGGCCATGCGGTTGCCCAGCCCCTCGATCACAAACATCGCGCCGAGCAGGCCGACCGGGTTCGCCTGCGACGCCGCGTGGAACATGAAGGCCGAAAGCGCCTCTGAACCGATGTTCTTGACCCCGCCCCGGATCTCCTCACGCATGCCGCCGGCGGCGACATAGTTGTCCTCCAGCATGCGATAGTCGCGGTGCTCGGCGGCGGCATGGCGGATGAACAGCGAGCGCAGCTCCTCATGCTCCAGGTTGGAAGCGGCGCGGCTGATCCAGCGGCCGCCGTCGACAACCTGCTGACGCAGGTTGAACAGCAGGCTGCGATAATCCTCTATCCGCAGGCGCCCCGAAAGCAGGCGGGCGATCACCGGAACTGCCGCCAGCCCGCTCTCGAACTCGATCCACGCACGGGCAAGGCCGCGATGGACAGACTCGAGGTGCGCAATGTCCAGTACCTCGGTCATGTTTCATCTCCGTCCACCACCGTCATCATCGCATAGGCCATAACGCACTGAGCGCTCTCGGGCACGGCGCAGAGCACCGTCTGGCCCGCCGCCAGCCTGCCGGAGCGCAGCAGGTCGTCAAGCAACAGAAACAGCGAGGCCGCGCCGACATTGCCCTTTTCGTAAAGGTTGGTGAACCAGCGGTCCTCGGGGATCAGGCACCCGGCCTTGCGCGCCAACGCAACCATCTCGTCGCGCAAGCTGCGGGCGGAGAAATGACAGAGGAAATGGTCCACCCCGCCAGGATCGACCCGCCCTTCGTCGACGAGGCGCATCAGTTCGCCAAGCCATACTGGCAGCATGCGGTGCAGCGCCTCGACATCCTGCCGCAGCTGGAACGCACCCGCCTGCGCAGCCTCAGCGATCGTGGGAAAATGGCTCCAGGGCACAAGGTCGCCCTGCTCGTTCAACGCGGCGCCACCGGTCATGCACGGCGCGAACCGATCGGCGAAGGAGCGCAAAGAAATCCAGTCGATCCGCAGCGAGAGCCCGCGCGGCGCAGGGCGGTCCTCCACCAGCACCCCCGCAGCACCGTCACTCAGCGTCCAGCGCAGGAACTCGGCATCGCCCGGCAGCGTGCCGTCGGCATTCATCGCGGCGGTGCCGTGATAGTGGCCGGGCCGGAAGTAGCGGCTGGAAAACTCCGCCCCCACCGCCAGCGCCGCCGCGTGCTCGCCTGCGGCAACCTGCAAGGCTGCGGACTTGAGCGCCATCATCGCGCTCGCGCAGACGCTCTGCATGCTGGCGATCTCCACCGGCGGCAAACCGGACTGGGCATGCAGTCCGCTGGCCAGCCCCGGCACCATCAGGTCGTTCTGCGTAGTGGCGGTGGCAAGGTAGCCCACCGCGCGCCGGTCCAGTCCGGAACGGGCGAACAGATCGTCCAGCGCCGCCGCGCCCAGCCGGGCCAGTGTCCAGTCGGTGGTCCCGTCCGGCCGCATGGCATAGTGACGGCTGCGAATGCCGTTGCGGCGCAGCGTCAGCCTGCCGAGCCGCGCCGCCTGAAGCGAGAGGCGTCCGATATAATCAGCCATCGCGTCGTTGGAGACCGGTTCTCCAGGCAGGAACTGCCCCGATCCGGTAACATAGGCCCGCATTCAACACGCTCCCGAAGTCTAGGACGAATCATCGGAAAGCCGGTGATGGCAAAATTATGATCGGTGTTCAATATAATTCTGGACGGCGATTAATTTCCCCGCAGCCAGAGCATTTTCAACAGCTTGTGCGAGCGGCCGAGAGGCTTTCGCGAACGCGGGCAAGCGCCAACGCCATCGGAGCCTTTTCGCCCATAAGCGCGAAGGACCCGTTGATGTCGAACATGCAGTGGCCGTGCACCGTCGCCACAAGTGAACGCGCCAAACGCGGCGCCTCTGCCTGACAGGCGGCCGGGAGGGCGGCGCGCACTTCCTCCACTACAACGTCGGTCAACTGGCCGCGGAGCACGTCATGCTCGGGCGGCATCGTCACGTCAGGTGGCAAGTGGTGGTCGTAGATCGCCATCCATGCGTTGCGGTTGGTATGGGCAAAGCCAAAGTAACCTTCCACCAACGCACGGATGCGGTCTTCTCCGCCTTTTTCCAACGCATTGCGGATGTAGGTTGTCCACAAGACAAACGTGCGTGTATTGATAGCGATGATAAGCTGATCATACGTTCCGAACACATTATACAGCGTACCGATCGAGTATCCGATCCGCTTGGCGACTTCCCTCGCCGAAAACCGCGCGAATCCCACGTCAGCCATGTGTTTGTGGCCTTCAACGATGAGCATGTGCTCCAGCTCTTTGCGGCTGTGATCTGATCTGCGACCCATAGGCGTTCACCATAACAAACAACTCAAAAATGTACATCGTCGAATTTTTAATTGATCGTCGATCAATTCCCCTATAGACCTTTGGCCAGAATCAACAGCTTGGATGCGCCATGTCCGTGATTCCCGCCAGGTCTACTAACGTGTCCGCTCTGGCATGCCGCATCGTGGACAGCCGAATCATCGGAACGGCGATGGTCGCGCACCCTATCCATGCCCGGTTCACCGCAAAGTCGGAAAAGGGGAAAACCCGTCGTGCGAAAGATATCTCGCTACACCGCGATCGCCGCAGCCGCCTTGCTGGCAGGCAGCGGCAGCGCCTCCGCCCTGACAACGCCGCCCCCCGACCGGGCCGTGTTGGCGCTAGGCACGCTGGGACCGCTGGATCTGGACGTGAACAACGGCCCCGGCAACGCCTTCCTCGCCTCGCTGTTTCCAGGCCAGAGCGATCCTTGTCCGCTGCCAGCGGGCCAGAACCCGGATTTCGACGGCGCCTGCATGTGGTCCACGGACGACAACGAGGAGGATTTTGACCTGCTCATTGGCATCGAGGACCACGCGCTCGTCAGTGTGGTCACATCCTGGCCGCGCCAGCTCGACGCGCAGATCTGGGCCTGCGAGCCGGTCGATCCGGTCAATCCGGACAACTTCCTGAACGTGTGCAGCGTCCAGTCCGCCACCCCGGCGCACCGCGCGCACTGGGCAGCCAGTTGGCGAGCCTTCCTGAACGCCATGAACTGAGGCGCCCATGACCAGAAACGCGATCACCAAGCCTGTGATGAGTGGTACGCTCGGCCTTGTCGCCTTCATGCTTTCATCCAGTGCGCCTTCGGCCTTCGCACGGGCCGCGCGCGATCCCTTCCCGCCCGACTATAACCAGGCGATAGGTGCGGTATGCCGCTCAGTGGCGGAAGACCAAGCCTGCACACTCGGCGGCCGGGAATGGTCCTACTGGTTCAGCTTCACCACCGAATTAACAGGCCTGAAGACGTACACCGTGGTCGCCATAGGCCGCCCGCGCGATGGCGTCAGCGACCTGTTGGGCACGACCGCGAAGATGCCGATCGCACAAGTCACATACGGACTGCGTGACAACGCCTGGACGTTGATAGGACGGCAGATCGATCTGGGCGAGGTCTACGTCAACAATACCGGCAACCCCTCGATGTCCGACGACGACGGCGATGCCGCCTACCTGGAACAGCCTCTGCAGGGCGGCAGCGCACTGGTCGGCTATCCCACCGTGACGATGGCTGGTGGCGGCGTGAACCTGCATGGCCATGTGCTGTTCCGCTCCGACCCGGCGAAGCCCGGCACGTGGTCCTTCGGCGGCGAGATCGTCGATGCCTCCGACAACTGGAACGACTGTGACCGGGAAACCGCGCCGGAGAAATGCTATCGCTCCTGGGGCAAGCTGGCGCTGACCGGCAAGACCGTGGCGGGATGGCCGGAACTGCAGTCCACGCAGACAGGCACGCTGCCCGGACCTGATGGCCAGGCGCGGCGCGCCAAGCCCGCCGACGGCTCGGTGTGGCGCTTCAGTGCCGCCAGCCACGCCTATGAAACCGATTCCACCCGATGACGGAGCCCCCAATGATTCGAACTTCCCTGATGATCGCAGCACTGGCCGGCGCCATCTCCGCCGCGCCCGCAATGGCTGCGGCGCCCGCTTGCCCCGGCAGGAGCTTCAACACCTTCCTCGCAGCGTTCGCCGCCAACGCGGATATTCAGCGCGCCCATGTCGCGGATCCGCTGTCTTCCGGCCGGATCGATGCGGAAGCTGAACCGGAGCCGCGCATGGTTACGTCAAGTTTGCCCAAGGCGGCGCTCGGCTTTCCGATAATGCCGCTGGGTGCGGAGCGCCGCCGCGATGGGCTTGAAATGCGCACCGCCCCCAAAGGCGGCGGAAAGTTCGAGGTCGTGCTGGCCAAGCCGGATACCGGGTATCAGCTGCGCTACCAATTCCAGCCGGTCGGCGACTGCTGGCAGTTGTCCGCGATGACTGACGAATCGATGTGAGGAGCCTGCCATGCACTACCGAATGACCACCGCCGCGCTTGCTCTAGCCGTCTCGATTACGCCGGCGCTTCCCGCCCCGCAGGCCATCGCCGCCCCGGCGCGGCAGGGCTTCGACCGCTTCTTCGCAGGCTTCCGAGCTGCGGTTCTGGCCGGAGACAAGGCAAAGGTCGCTGCAATGATTGCCCTGCCGTTCAAGGACTTCGCGGGCGGCGAGGTTGACCGCAGCGCCGCCACGCGCGCGCAGTTCCTCGTCCGGTACGACCAGATATTCACCCCTTCCGTGATCGCCGCGATCCGTGCTGGCAAAGTCCGCGCCTTCAAACCCGGCAGCGATGACGGCGAGGCCCCCGGGCCGATCGTCAAGGGCGAATACCTGCTGGATTCACCGGAATTCGCCAACCAGCTGGTATTCTCGCCCAAGAACGGCACCTATGTCTTAAGCCGGGTGCCTTTCTATTCTTGAATTTTTTGAACATCGATCAAATTATGAATTGATCGATGTATATTTGGCCGGCATATTGGTGCCGAAGACGGATTGCACGGCAACGTTCCATGGCAAAGCGGCATGGCGGTCGCAGATCACCAGACAAGCGGAGCCTCGAAAACGGCCATGAACATTTTTGCTGGACCGGATGAAACGCAAAACCCAACCTGGCCGCTGCGTGCTTGGGGCCTTGCACTGCTAGGCGGACTGTCCGGTCTGCTAATCTACTGGATCATCCGGCCGGACAAGTACCTGCCGAACCTGGATCACGCGGACCTGCGGGCGGCGGCGGCCAGTTTCATCGCGATCGCCGCCGTGCTGCTCGGCTTCGTGGTCGAACGCGGGAAACTGGGCTGGAACATCGCTTTCGCGATTGTCGGCGGCGCGCTGGTGGGGCTGACGGTCTACTTCAACGGTCCGTTCGGTGAAGGAGAGGATGCCTGGCGGGTAGCGTGTGCCGCGCTGGCGGTGGCGATCTGCACCCCGCTGTTCCAGGCCTGGCGCGGGGCGCAGCCGTCCGAAGGGCCGCTGAGCCGCGCGATCCCCTATCCCGAGGCATATCGCCACGCCTGGGGCGACGTGGTGCTGTGGCTGGCAGCATGGGCCTTCGTTGGCGTGGTCTGGGCAATGGCGACGCTGCTGGGACAGCTGTTCAAGCTGATCGGCATCGTGATCCTTGCCGAACTGCTGAACGATGCCTGGATGATGCTGACGCTGAGCGGCGCCGCGCTCGGCGCGGGCATCGCCATGCTGCGCGACCGCGATCATATCCTTGCGCTCATGCAGCGGGTGGTGACGACAATCCTCTCGGTCCTCGCGCCATTGCTGGCGATCGGCCTGCTAGTTTTCCTCGCGGCGATCCCGTTCACCGGCCTTGCACCCTTGTGGGGCGCAACGCGCTCGACAAGTCCGATCCTGCTGAGCTGCATCGTCGGCGCGCTCTGCCTTGCCAACGCGGTGATTGGCGAGGAACAGCCGCACGAAGCGCGCAGCCCCCTGCTACGCGCAAGCGTCGGCGCGCTAGGGGTGTGCATGCTGCCGCTGGCACTGATCGCCGCGCTCTCGATCGGCCTGCGCCTCCACCAGTACGGCCTGACACCCGACCGGCTGTGGGCGGTGATCTTCTCCGGCATCGCCTGCGCCTACGGCCTCGCCTACATCGTCACGCTGGCGCATCGCCGGCTTGGGGCAGCGCCGTACCTGCGCGCCGCCAACCTGCGCCTTGCGATGGGCCTTGCGGTGCTGGCGCTGGTGCTGGCTACCCCGCTGCTCAACTTCGGCGCGATGTCCGCGCGCGATCAGGTGGCAATGCTGGAAAGCGGCCGCGTTCCGCTTAAGCAGTTCGACTGGGCCGCACTGCGCTTCGATTTCGGCCGGGCCGGTAAAGACGCCGTGGCCCGGTTGGCGAAGCAAGGCCGCACGAAGGAGATCCGCACTGCGGCCGCTTATGCGCTCAAGGAAAACAGCCGTTATGCGCTGGAACCACGCCAGTTGGCAGAAGGCAAGCCGCAACCATATAATCGCGATCATCTCATCGTTCTTCCCCGCGGCGCGCAATTACCTGCCGCTCTCTACGACCAGCTCAGCAGTTATTCGGCCTGCTACACCAGCGCCACCTGCGTGGTCTGGTACGCACCGGGCAGTCGCGAGGCGGTGATTGTGACCAACAATGGATCGACGCGCTACCATCTGAGCAACGGAGCCTGGGGCCCCAATGAGCGTAATCCGGTGCGCACCGCAGAACAGAACCGCCAGATCGAAAATGGTCTAGCCACCGGCAAGGTGGAAGTGCGCACCGTGACACGCCGCCAAGTTTACGTGGACGGCCTGCCGGTCGGCCCGAATTTCGAGTGAGCCACATTCCTTCCCCAAAGCAGTTTGAGGTAAACCCATGCCCCCTATCCTGATGATGGCCGCCGCCCTTGCCGCCTCCCCAACTGCGATAGGTCAAAGCTTCGAGGCGCTGACGCAGGCCAGCAAGGACGCCCCGCTCTGCACCGAAGAAGGCGGCCTGTGTGTCACCGGCACGCCAGAAGGTGCCTTCGTGGTCACTCGCAAAGGCAAGCCCGTCGCGCAATGGACCGCGAAGAAGGAGCAGGACGACGATCGGTTCCGCCCCCTTCCCTCGGTGCTGCGCCTGAGCGACGGCAGCGGCGTACTCGTCGGGGTCGGCGTGCAGCGCAGCAAAATGTATTCCGGCGGCAATGCTGAAGTGATCTTTCAACGCCTGATGCTCGTGCGCTTGGGCCAAAAGCAGGGGAGTGAACCGGTCGCAGTAATGGAGGCGCCCTACAGCAGCGACATCTCGATCCGGGCCTGCTTTGACGAAAAAGACATGAAGCAGCGACTCGATGCCTGCGCCGATCAATATACTCTGACGAGCACCCTGGCGTCCGCGCCCAGCACTCACGGGGGCACGCAAAGCGGCATGCCCGACCTTATCCTGGTGGTGAAGGCCACCAATTTTCCGCGCGGGGTGAGCCGTCAGGCGGACTCGCTGGAGATGCCCGCGCTAACCCAAACGGACCTCGTCGAGGAAACCGACAAGATCTGTACGTACAGTCGCCGCTATACTTTTAATGCTGCGGCCCACGCCTACCGACCCAACGTGCCGCTGCCTCCATGCGAGGATTTCACGGTTCCGTGACGCCGTCCGCCTCAGGCTGAACGGCGACCCGGAAGAATGGCTCACCGCCCAGCGCGCAGGGACTTTCCGCCGACATGGCGCTGTCGGTGACGACCATGACGGTGCCAAACCGTTCAAGCCTCACGCTGCGACGGGGTTGCCCGTGCAGCGTCACCTTGCCCGCCATCGCTGATCCTCCCAGCCTGCCGGTAACCCTGCAGATGCTTTGCCCGTAGGCAGGCTGCGCCTCAACGATCATCACGCTGCCGTCGTCAGTCACCGCGACTGTTCCGGTGAAGTTGCGCCAGGTTCCCGCGCGCAACTGGGGCCCGCCGAGAACCACCGCGTCAAGAAACGCCGCACGCTCAGCCAGCACCGCCTGCAAGGCTGCCGCGTTGCCGCCCGAGGCCCGATAGGCGAGGCCGCGCAGTTCCTCGAAGTAATGCTGGTCATCGGCGAGCGCCATGGCTGCATCTTCGGGAAGGTCCCGGCGCACGGTTTCGAAGCGAGCCGTGATCCTGCGGTCAAGCGCAGCGCTTGCCGGGTCAGCGCAGATCGCGCGCGATACCTCGTCCATGTACGCTGCAGCGCAATCCAACGACGGGTCGCCACGCTCGGCCGCATGAGCCGATGCAACCGTGGTTGCCGCGAGGGCCAGAGCGATGGCGTAGCCCAGATTCGTGACGGTCATGAACGGTCCTTCCTTGATCGCATCTTGGGTCAGGAACCTAACTTGCCACAAAATAATCAATGTTCAATATATAATTGACTGATGTCTATTTATGTCGCACCTTCCCCTCGCCACGATGGAGATTCAGACCCATGCGCAAGATTGCCCCCGTTTTTGTCGCTGTCCTGCTTGCAGCTTGGGCCCCCGCGGCGGTCGCGCAGCCCGAACCGGCCACGCGGCTGACTTTGTGCCGCCCCGGTTCGGACATGCCCAGCGCCGAACTGGAGACGCAGGCGCTAGGTACCGCGACCTGCCCTTACGACGAAACCGATCTGGGCGGGCGCATCGCACATCTGATCGAGCGTGCCAGCGGCACTCGCATAGAGCATGTCGGCTTGGCACTGAGTTTCGGGCTTCCGGGGATCAAGCCGATCCGCAGCGAACGCCGCATGACTGCGTATGCGACAATGGCAAGTGGTAAGGACTGGAAGATGCTAATTGCCGTCCGTGAGGCGGCTTTCCCGCTCGGCGACGACCAGCCCGCCGTCTTCGAGACTGGCGCAGATCCGCGCCGGCTCGTCGGCCTGGACAAGCTCGATGTCGAGATCGATCTGACGCTCGAGACTAAGAACGGCGCAACCGGCCCCGATGGCTGCCTGACCGCCGCACGGTTGGCGGCAGCGGCGAAGAGTGCGGGGTGGCAGGACCTCACCACCGTTTCCCAGACGTTCGTGACCGATGGTGGCCCGGGCTACCCGCTCTATCGCGGGCCGGAAGGGCGCATCATGACCTTCACGCTCGATCGGCAGGAGGGCGGGCTGCCGAGCGGGAGGGACATGGAAAGCAGTTGTCTGCGCAAAGTCATGATTGCAACCGCTGCCAACACCCCGGAAGGACTCAAGCGCCGCACTCTCCCCGTGCCCTGACGCTTTCAGTAAAGCAGCCAGGGTATGACTTTGTCGGCCCCCTCGATGCGGAAATACTGTCCCACCAGCGCACCGCCGAGCTGGCAGTAGGGCGCCAAACTGCCCGGCCGCACGCTCTCGTCCTCGATCGCCAGCGCGATACCTAGGCGGCGTATAAGGATGACATGGCCTGAGCTATCTGTTGGCGTCACTACGATGCCATCACCCGCCGAAGCCGCAGATCCCTCGATGACGCAGATACCTTTGCCTCTATCAAGGGTATGGGAAATGCTGACTATCTTGGCATGGCCTCTATCGTTCAGGTCGAGCAGGACTTCCTTCATCCCATCGCTCCAGCCGCCTTTCATGCCCTGCCAGTCGCCGGGCCGGATGCTGGAGAGGAATTGGTGTCGCTGATCCTTTAGCGATGCCGTCACCTCCTCCAGATCCTGCGCGCTCGCCTTGCCTTCCCGCACCATGACAGCCGCCCTTTTTGCGAGCGCCTGTGCCCAAATTTTCCACGCCCTCTGGTTACCGCGTAGCACCTCGGCGGAAACTGGATCGAGGGTGGCCGCTACCCTGTCCGCCTCCGCAGTCATGGCTGATTGGCGATCAGGGGTGGTGGATGCAGCGGCAGGCGCGGCAGTAAGGCACAAGGTCAAAGCGAGAAAACGTACACGAACCACAGCCATTCCTTTATCGAAAAATCTTCAATGTTGTCAGGGCCGGCGTGAAAAGCCGGGCCACCTCCGCGGGGTAGTCACGTTCCAGCATCTCCCAGTCGGTGCGCGGCAAAGGCAGGAATGCGGCATCGCTATTGCCCTGACTGTCCTTGCAATTGCGCAGTTCGAAGTCCAGGCGGAGCACCTCGGCAAGCGCTGCCAGAGTCTCGGCGCGATCGGCATCCCCGCCTCCGTAATCAATGCGCGTAAGCGCCGCTTCGCGCGTGATCTCCAGCCACAAGTCATCGAAGCGCGCGGACAGCGCCGGCAAGCCCAGCAACGCTGGGCATTTTGTCGCGATCTCATCCTCCTCCTCGCCGCGGTCGACCCACAGCACGATTTCGTCGGTGTCTGGCGAGCACATCGAACAGGTAATGTAGATCGGCATGCGCGATGTAATGGCGGATGAGTGCCATCGGGACGGTCCGGTCGACGGGACCGGCATGAACTGGGCGGGCGGCGTCCGCGATGCGCCGTTCCTCCTGGTTAGCCTCCCACAGCTCGAAGGCATCGTCGGTCAGTGCGATCCGCGCGGAATCCCGGGTTACGGACAGTCATAACAGCGCACCTGCCCGGTCTCGCTCCAGCGCTATTGCACGCAGCCATCCACAAGCGAGATTTTGGCAAAGCAGGGCATGTACGAAAAGGCAAGGTGAGCGGGATGGACGATGATCTCGTCGCGGCGATAGGGCATCCGCACAGCGCATGTCGATCTCGAACGGGTCGGGATGAAAATGCAGGTTAAACTTCAGACGACGGGGGGCATGGTGCAGCGCGCCGATCGATTCCACCGTCGTACCTCTGGCGTATGAGAATATAGCGTCCAGGCGCTCCGCCGTAATGCGCCCGGTCGGTTTGCCATCTGCTCCGCTGCCTTCGAAATTGCCACTGATCAGCGCGTGCAACCATTGTCCTATCGTCATTGCATGCTGGTCCTTATGGATCGCCTGTGCTGCTGAAGTAGGCTTTCTCCAATTCCCGCAATTCCTCGTTGCGGCGTTGGTAGTGCGCGATCACGCAATCCTCCCCCGCCAGCCCTTGCGCAGTGCCATAGCCAAACACATCGTCGATGATACCGCAGTCGGCCTCGGCAAAGGCCGTCCAGTGCCGCTGCGCCTCGGCGAAAGAGGCTGCCGCGCGGGAGTAATCGGTTCCGGCAGGGCCTTTGCCTTCCAGGGCCTTGCCAATGCGCGCCACGATCCCCGCCTGCGCGGTCTTGAGCGCTTCGCGGTGGTCGACCATACAGTGCCCCCAGCCCAACGTGGTGCCTTCGCCCTCGGCTTCCGCCTTCTTCACGCACTGCGTCAGCCATGCCGGATCGTCCATCGGCTGGGTCTGCCTCGCCGGGGCCTCGCTTGATGGATCGGGCGCAGCCACGACGGCTGCGGCAGGCAAGGCCTGACCGGCCAGCAGAAGCCCCGCGAGGACGCGTGCCATCGCCGCGCCGCCCGCTCTGTTCAGCCCGATCATGTTCCTTCCGCTCCCTTCAGGCACTCGGAAATGCGGGCGGCGACAGGATTCCAGGTGGCCGCAGCCGCCTTAGGATAGACTAACCGGAAGCTGGCGAAGCGCACCGTATCGGACAGGCCGCGCTGGTAGAACACCTTGCCATCCATTGTTCCCGACAAGGCGTACCAGCGCGGCTTCGACGCCTTGTAGGTGATCGTTCCATGCTCACCGGTGATGTGCGCGGTTTCCGCCGCCAGCACCTGCGCGGGCGTGAGGTTTTGCGCATTGAAGGTGCCCCATACCTCCAGTCGCGTTCCATCCGCCGCAACGAACACGCGCCCGTCGCCGTTGTCCGCCTCCGGCTGCGGGGTCAGCAGGTCCGCCGGGAAGCAGATCAGAAATTCAAACCGCGCATTGCCGTACGTATTCCAGTCGTGCTGCGGCGGCGCAGCGCCCCAAACGGCGGATATCGGCGCTGCGGCGGCCGCCAGCAGCGCCAATTGAAGCATTCTCATTGCGGTTCCTTTCCGATCGGATGCAAAGACACATAAGTCGGTGTTACGCGCCCGGCGCGATACGGGCGAGCAGCGCTTCCCAGTCCGCAATCAGCCGCGTGCGCTGCTCGGCCGGCACTACCAGCGAGATGCAGATCGTGGAGACTTCCCTGTTTAGCACCCGCTTGCATTGCCAGTTGCGGGTGTTGAGCGGCATTTCGCCCCAGAACACGACGCTGTCGAGCTTGCGGCGAGACAGCGACACGAACATGTCCGGCAGGATCGCGCCGCTGGTGTTCGCCCCCGGCGCACGCCATTCGCAGACGGCATCTGATGATATCAGGTCGGCGCCGGGCCCGCAGGGACCCTGCTCAGTGTACTTGGGAAACCACCGCTCCAGGATAGCCAAGAAACGCGGTGACGGCCCTGCAAGGTCGGCCCGCGACAAGCCGTTCAGCGTTGCATGGATCTGGGTGACCTCTTCCGCGCGGGCAGAAACCGTTCCTCCGAAGGTCGACGCGATCAGCATGACAGCGGCGGCGGCATGCTTAGCGAAAGCCATGACGAACCTCTTCGATATCCATGATAACGGGGGCAACCTAGCGTAAAATGATCGCCGTTCAAATTAAAAATCGACAGCGATCATTTTTGCAGAGCGTGGTGGCCGCAAGATTACGAAACATCGTTCTATATGACCACTTCATCTTCATGAAGGTGCCTTTCGATCCTGGAGGAGCGATCATGCCCGTCCGGATGCTGAGCGCATGTGTGGCCATCGGCGTTGCCGCCTGCTGCCCACCGTCAACCCTGCCTGGCCGCCGCGCCCTCGTTCGATTGCCGCAAGGCGTCCTCGTGCAACAAGAAGCTGATCTGCGCAATTCTGGGCTGGCCTCGCTCGACCGCCAGATCGCCGCACGGTACAGGAGGCTGCTGACACAGTTCGACAGCGCCTCCGCCAAGCTGCTGAACCAGGATCAGCAATGGTTCATGACTGGCCGCCGCGACGACACCTGCATGGGCCCGCGTTCGGCCAAGGACCTCGCCAGTACCCTGCGCCGCCGACTTGCCTTCCTAACGCGATCCGGCTGTCCCCGCCCGCCGGATTGATCGGCAAGTGGCGTAACGTTTCCGGCGAGATCCGCCGTCGCCTGTCCGGAACCGCCTCGTTCGCGGCGAACACGTCAGAACCGTCGGTGGGGCGCCGGGTCTGCGATGCCCAGGGCAACACCGCCAGCGATGCACATGGCCGCTGGACCGCACAGATCACTGAGCCGACGGCCAGCCATCTCACTGGTCCGCACCAGACCGCCGCTGACAATCACGCAGAGTGACAACAAACCGGGTTACTGCGGCCGCAACCGATCGCTGTCCGTCGGCTACTTTTTCGTAGGCCCGAATTAACCGCGCGTCGCCCCCCAGGCTGCTTAGGTCCGGCTTAGGAAGCCCTCAATAATCCACCACCACCGGTTCGGTCTTGAGCACCGGCGGCGCCGAGGCGAGCGCCTTGCGCAGGGCCTGCGTGGACGGATGGTTCGCGCCCAGCGTGCGCTCGTCTATTTCGATCGCCGTGGCAATCAGCGCCTTGCCCTCCTTTTCATGACCCATCGCCCGCTCCGCCATGCCAAGGTTGCCGTAGCTTTCCGCCGTGTCGGGATGATAGCGCCCGAGTGCCGCTTCGCGCAGCTTCAGGGCTTGGCCTAGTTGCACAGCCGCCATCGAGAACATGTCTTGGCGGTAGTAGTTCATCCCCAGACCGTTATAGCCGCTGGCGGTCGTGACGTGCTCTGCGCCATACAGCTTCGTCCACATATTGATCGCGATGCCGTACATCATCTTCGCCTTGCCGGACTGGCCCTGACTATCGAGATTGAGCGCAATGTTGAGTGCATTCTGGGCGACCAAATCCGGCACCGTGCCATCCGCCTCGCGGATGGCCAGCGCCGTCTCGAACAAACCTTGCGCTTCGGCGAAGCGTCCCTGCCCGCTCAGCGCCGCCGCCAGATTGTTGTAGCTTGTCGCGGTATCCAGATCGTTCTCGCCCAACTCCTGACGCCGGATATCGAGCGCGCGGCGATAGAACGGCTCGGCTTTGGCGGGGAGCCCCTGCTTGTCGAGGGTCAGCCCGACGATCGATAGGGCGTGCGCCGCTTCGGGCGCCTCTGCCTTGCCCGCCGTCCGTAAGAGTTCCAGCGCCTTATAGCTTTGCGCCGCGCCCTCATGCAGCTTGCCCTGCATGGTCAGGTTGTAGCCCAGCGCCGAGTAGGCCTCCGGTACAATCGGCGCGGAGTCCGCATCTGTCTGCAGCAGTTTTAGAATGGCGCGGCGCATTGGCTCTGCCCGCTTGTAGTCGCCTTGGATTTCGATGTTGCGCGCAAGCCGCTGCATGCCCGCTGCAACCATCGGATCACGCTCTCCCAATAGGCGCCGTCGTTGGTTTAGCGCATCGCGCCAAACAGGCTCGGCGTCCACAAAGCGGCCCTGCTTTTCAAGAGCGTCCGCTTTTCGCATCGCTTCGCCAAGCCGCGCGACGGCGGTATCGACAGCGGCGACTTGCTTGGCAGTCGGTTCCCGCGCCTGAACGCCCGGAGCGAGGATAGCAAGAGCCGCGCCGAGCGCGGCGCAAGCCACAGGCTTGCAGGAAACCATCGTAATTCCTTCCGTTGCCAAAATGCTGGATTGGACGTCACCATACCGAAAATTAATCGCCGTTCAAATTACAATTGCACATTGATTATTTTTGGATAGTCTTCCTTCCGTACGGACAGTCAGAGGGCCCTATGCGACATTCAGCGTTCCGCCGGATATCCATCTGCACAAGCGCGTCAATTATGCTCGCGGGTTCTGCGTATTCCGCCACTGCTGAGCCGACCTCGCCTGCCGAAACCGAGGAATTTCTGAGGGAGGCGACCAGCGCCTGCCGGCGAGGTGAGTTCTACGAATTTTTGGAAGCCTTCATCGCCTCCGGCGCAGTGCGTGCTCGCTACCGCGACGCGCCCTCCGAACCCTTCCGGATCGGCAAAGTCGATTATGCTTACCTCGATCCGTCCTCGGTCGCGTTGTCCAATCCAGATCCAAACAAGCGTTTCCGCGAACTTGCCGTCGACGTGACGGACTTGCCCGGCAAGGGTAGTCGCCTAACTTACCTGCCCGGGATTTTTCAGGATGACGGCGAAGGCGACGGCCGAACCCTTGTGCGCAGGATCGGCATGCCAAAGTCCTACGACTTCGCATGGAAGAATGGCTGCTGGCGGCTGAGTAAGGCCGGCAACTTACCCCCGGCAGCTGGCGCGAAATGAAGACAAGGAGAAGACATGAAGGTGGTTGCTTTGACGGGCTTGGCTTTGCTGGCCCTTGCAGGATGCAGGCAGACGGCAGGCACGTCCGATGAACAAACCCAAGGCCCCGAGATCACGGCGAAGACCGCCACGCCGAACGCCACTCCCGTCGTCCAGCCCTCCATCGCGCCTGCGGTCGATCTGACGCCTTACATTGGCAAGTATCCCTTCGACGTCGTGGAGGGGCATCGCTTCCTTGATAACCCGGTGGTGAAGGCCGCGATCGCCGCTTCGGTGCCAGACGCGAAGGTTCGTGCGGTCGTCCGATACAAGGACGGCGAACTGGGGATCCCGATCAAACGCGTCAAGGGCGGCCGGTTGCTGATATGGGGCGGCGAGAACCACGCCGAGGACTATAGGAACTGGGCTGTAGTGCTCGCACCCGATGGGTCGGAACCCGAAGTATGTATATACGGCGGGCTGGGCTACGATGAAGACTTCCAGTCTTCGCAATGGTTCGAACCGGGCACGCCCAGCCTCATGAAACAAGGCAAGTGCCCTTCGGATGCTGAAGATTATCCCGCTGTGCCGATTGCGGCTGGGTAAGTTTGTATCGCTGATGCCTGGGAAGCAGCCGGTTGATCGCGATTGGTGCCACTATTTTGGGTGCCGCGACCGGCCAGCTGCCATGGAGGGAGGTTTCAAGATGGGCGTTCCTCGATCTAATTTGATGACAAAGAAGGCCGGAATGAATGGCTATCGTCACTGCGCTGTCGGCATGGTCGCGATGGCCAACTGCGTTTCACCGGTATTGGCTAGTGGCCAGCTACCCCCCTCACCAATGGAATCGCGCCGCTTTTCCAGCTTCGCAAAATGCTCGGCGTTCCTGAAAGATCGGTATCGGGCAGACTTGAAAAAAGCAGATCGCAGAACGATTCGCGTCGATGACGGAAGCAGCCAGACGCTGATTGATAGCCTTGGCGTCGTCGCCACTTCGCCAAAGATTGCGACTTACAAGGTGACCGAAGGCTGGAGCTTCCGCCGGCCGGATCTGAAAATCCGCCAGATCATCACAAGCTACAGTTACGAGACAACCTTTATGCGGTGCGATCGTGAAGAGCAGACGGGGTCAAGCTATAAAGGCTACGCACTCGAAGGATTCGAAGATTTGCCCGAGAACTGGGACCCGACAAAGTAATCCGCTATGGCGTCTCGAAACGCGATGAAAGAATACGTGTCCTTCCTCGTTTGAAAACCGCTAGTGTGGCCATCTGCGAACTGTCGATTCCGATCAGCGCGATGCGCAGATCTATAGCCTCGCGCCATTGACGCTCAGCTTCGCGATGCTCCTCAGCTTTGTCGAGAGCGTGGCCCGCGCTCCATGGTAACGCCAAGTTCGGCAATGCCGGGCATGATCCGGCCGGTTGGGTTGGGTTGGGGTAGGCGGCGGTGGGGTCGGAACTTGGCCCACACCTGCGGCTGCGACGACGACTAGGGCAATGGCAAACTGGCGGGAAGCCTAGAGTCAGGAATACCGATAATTACACAGTGCGGATTCCGATGATCCCGGCCGCCTGTTCCAATCTGATCCCGGCCATCATTCCGATTTGATCCCGGCCGGGCAGAAGCCAGATCGTGTCGCCTGATGGCATTGGGGATTGGTGATGGTCAAGCGGCGGTTTGCTGTGCAGGCCGACGCATGGATTCACCTTCGAGTTCGAGCCGGTGTGCGTTGTGCACGAGGCGGTCCAGGATGGCGTCGGCGTAGGTCGGATCGTTTATAGTCTGATGCCAGCGGGCCACGGGAAGCTGGCTGGTGACAAGCGTTGAGCGCTGACCGTAGCGGTCCTCGAGAATTTCGAGGAGATGATGCCGGGCGTTGCCATCGAGCGGCTGAAGACCCCAGTCGTCCATTATCAGCAACTCGACCTTGGCGAGGCTTTTCATGCGGGCGGCGATACGGCCGTCACCCTTGGCCAGCGTCAGTTCGTCGATCAGCCGCGGCAACCGGGTGTAGAGAACCGAACGGTTATCGCGGCAGGCCTTGTGGCCGATCGCACAGGCCAACCAACTTTTCCCGATGCCCGTAGGTCCGATGATGGCCAAGTTCTCGTGTCTGGAGATCCATTCGCCGGCCAGCAGCGTCTCGAAGAGCCGGCGGTCAAGACTGCGGCGCGTTCGGTAATCAACGTCCTCGGGCACGGCGCGGTGCCGCAGCTTGGCGTGACGCAGGCGCAGAGCGAGGCGTCTGTCATTTCGGTAGGTGGCCTCATGGTCGAGCAGCAGCGCCAGCCATTCGGCATGGCTGAGGCTCGCCGCGTCATCGTTGCCTTCCATCTCGGCGAAGGCTTTGGCCATGCCGGCCAGGCCGAGCTGGCCTATGAGGTCCAGAGTGGGATGCTTCAGCATTCTTGCTCCTTCAGTTGTAATAGCTTGAGCCGCGGATGTTGGAGTGGATGATCGGCTCTTGCTCGGGAGATTGGGGAACGGGCACCTGATCGAGCCCCTTCTCGAGGATCGATTTGACCGACGGATAATTGCGCGCCTGGATTTCCAGGGCGCGCAGCGCCGCGGCTTCGAGCCGCTGGGCACCGAAGCGTTTCTCGAGCCCGATGATGCCCAAGCATGACCGGTAGCCCTGTTCGGGATGGGGCTTCGCCTCGATGACCTTCTCCACCAATAGGGACAACATCGGCCCGATCCGGCTTGCCTCTTCGCGGATCTTTGCCGGCGTCCATTCGCCGTAGCGCCGATGGCTGGAGGGCATGTGCTCGGGGACTGTAGTGTGCCGGCCATTCCCGCTGCCGCGCATGTGCACGGCGATGCGCTCGCCTCCCAGGAAGATCTCTACCGTGCTGGCAGTGAACCGAGCTTCGACCTCGCGGCGGGCGAAGCGGTGAGGGACGGAGTAGTGATGCCGCTCGATCGCGATATGGTAATCGAGCCCGACGCGGTAGCGGCGCCATTCGGCATGAACCCACGGCTCTGCCGGCAGCGGCTTGAGGTTTGGAACATCGACTTCGTTGAACAGCTGGCGGCGTGTCTTGCCGAACTGGCGCAGCACCCGCCGATCATTGAGATCGGCAAGGCATTCGGCGATCGCTGCGTTCACCTCGGCGAGGCTGTAGAAGATCCGATTACGTAAGCGGCCTAATAGCCAGCGCTCGACGATACCGACGCAGGCCTCGACCTTGGCCTTGTCCCGCGGCCTGCGCGGCCGGGTCGGCAGGATCGCCGTGCCGTAATGCCGGGCCATGTCCGTGTAACTGCGGTTCACCTGAGGATCGAAGTGACAGGCCTTGATCACCGCCACCTTGGCATTGTCGGGTACCAGCAACTGGGGCACGCCGCGGAAGAAGGCGAAGGCAGCATTGTTACCCGCGATCCAGTCAGGAAACTGCTCGGTCCACGTCGCCAGCGCAAACGACAGGCTCGATCCGCCCATCACGGCGACGAAGATGTGGGCACCGCGGACTTCCCCGGTCCGCCGGTCCACCACGACCGGCACCGTATCGCCAGCGTAATCAAGGAACAGCTTCTCGCCCCCGGCATGGCTCTGGCGCATGACCAGCGGCAAGCGGCCTTCCCAGCGGCGGAACAGATCGCAGAATCTCGAGTAGCGATACCCGTCCGGATGCTCGGCCCGATACTCCTCCCAGAGCACCTGCAGCGTCACGTGTTTGCGCTTCAGTTCGCGCGCTACCACCGGCCAGTCCGGCTCCGGAAGCTTGCGTCGTCCCGGCTTTACGCCGGAGGCGCCATACAAGCGTCCCTCCAGATCTATGTCGCCGATCTCCGACGGAACCGGCCACGCCAATCCCGAGCGATCGAAGCGCACGATCATGTCGCGCACTGTAGACCGAGCGACGCCAGTCAGTCGGGCGATCTCGCGCATCGGGACACAAGCCTCGCGATGCATTCTCATTACTTCGCGCACATGGCGCATCTTCGGCCTCCTCGTCGGCATCTCCATCCTCCGGCTGCTGCGCCGATAAGATGGACCCAACGATCGGGCTTCTCACTCCCTCCCAGGTGGCCGGGAATTGCTCGGAATGGTGGCCGGCATCATCTCGGAATCCCGGCCGGGATCAAATCGGAATGGTGGCCGGGATGACCCCGGAATCCGCATACACAGCGATTAATAAAAATATAGCCATCTTTCAATTTAGTGCTAGCTTGAGGCAAGATGGCAGAACGACTGAGGCGGTCATGATGAAAGTTTGGGCAATCGCAATCGTCGCCGCAGGCACGATCGCTGCGATGCCGGTGCTCGCGCAGTCTGACGCCGAGGTTTCGGCGGCCTACACACCTTTGTTCGATCGCTGCATGAAAAGCGGCGACGCGGCACAAGGTGTCACCGCTGGCGTTATGGATTGCCTAGGCCGCGAAAATATACGCCAGGATGCCCGCCTTAACCACACGTACAAAGTGGTCATGGGCGGGCTCAACGCGCCACGAAAAGCCACGTTGCGCGGGCTGCAGCGTTCCTGGCTCGAAGAGCGCGAGAGTACCTGCCATGCGGCTATGGATGAACTTGGCGGAGGCACGGCCTCCGCAATCGTTTATAGTAATTGCTTCCTGGACGAAACGATAAAGCGCACGCTTTATCTGAAGAATTATCGTCCGTAGCGTTTGACTTTGAGACTTAGAATTACTTCGTCCTCCTACCGTCCGTACCGCGCTTCAACACAGATCCGCACGAATTAGTAATGAGGCCGTTTGCGCATCCTCGATCCTGATCGGGCACGCATCGCTTCGCTCTAAAGGTTTCTTATCGGCGCCGTGGCGGAGCACGATCGGTGCTTTGCAATTTTCACGGGATCGTGCGCGGGCTCAAACGGATGCCGTTCTCGTCGATCGGCTTGTCCGTCCAGGTCCTGATCTTGCCGAGAGGGCCGCCGGGTTCGGCAAAAGGAGCGCGGCCGCATCAAAACTCTGATCGGCCTAGCTTCAGCCAGGACAATGATGGGTCTCACTCCGATGATCACGGCCTTCGCCAAGCTCGTTCGCAGCCGGATGCGGAACGCCGCATGGTGGGACGAAGCTGCCGTTTCCCATCACCCCTCATAGTCAGGTCGTAGCGAAACGCGCCATTTAATCGAGAGGCGAGAACATCATTGGGACCGGTAACGAAGCGCTTCAAGCACGATCTGGAACGCAGGAGAGGGCTGTCTGCGACTGGTGTAATACAGATAATATCCATCGAAAGGCTCGCACCATTCGTCGAGCACCCGAATAAGGGATCCGTCAGAAAAGTGATTGAGAACATGATCCTCGATCATGAAGGCAATGCCATGTCCGGAAAGCGCTGCTGTTATGATGAGCTGCGCATCGTTGAATACTAACTGACCCTCAGCCTTAACTCTGAGCTCTTTGCCCCCGCGCTCAAATTCCCAGGCATATAGTCCGCCGGACGAAGACATGCGCAGACTAATGCAATTGTGGTTTGCCAGGTCATAAGGCGTCAAGGGCGTTCCCTCGCGAGCCAGGTATGATGGAGAAGCGAATGCAGCCATTCGGAGTTTGGGACCGATTGGCACGGCAATCATGTCCTGTTCCAACGCTTCACCAAGGCGAACCCCAGCATCATATCGATCGGCAACGATATCTACGAAGCCACCCTCGATACTGACTTCGATGTTCAAGTCAGGATTTTCGCCCGTCAGGCGGTTGATGACCGGCCACAGCACCGCACGCGCCGCATGAGCGCTGGAAGTAATTCGAACAGTTCCTCCGGGACGTTGGCGAAGCTCCGTCAGCGTCGCCAGCTTGTCATCGATCGTATCGAATGCAGGTCGCAGCGTCTCAATCAGACGTTCACCGGCCTCCGTGGGTGCGACGCTGCGTGTCGTGCGGGTAAGCAACCGCAGCCCCAATCTGGCTTCCAGACGTCGCACCGTATGGCTCAGCGCAGATTGCGAAATTCCGAGCTTTGCTGCGGCTTTGGTAAAACTACGTTCTTCCGCGACGGCCAGAAACATCGCGAGATTGCCCAATTCTTCACGTTTCATAGCCAGCCTAACCGATCAAGTTTCATGACTTCATGTCATAGACCCAAGCGATTTGCCCTGTCTAATTATCAGAACCGCTTCGCGCTACCTTTTGATCATCCTAGCCCCGCTTGTGACGATGGGCCGAACGAGGATTTTGATGATGCAGAAGCGCGTATTAGGCCGCAGCGGCCTTGAGGTATCGGCTCTTGGGCTTGGATGCATGGGTCTTAGCTTTGGCTACGGTCCAGCTACCGATCGCACAGAAGCGGTTTCACTACTCCGCGCCGCGTACGATCGCGGCGTTACCTTCTTCGACACGGCCGAAGCCTATGGGCCGGGGGACAATGAAGAGGTTGTCGGCGAAGCACTGGCGCCGGTTCGCAATCAGGTGGTCATCGCTACAAAGTTCGGATTCGAGAACGGCAAACCGGGTGATGGCTTGAACAGCCGTCCCGAGCGTATCCGGCAGGTCGCGAACGAGGCGCTGTCCAGGCTGCGTACCGATCGCATCGACCTTTTTTATCAGCACCGCGTCGATCCCAATGTGCCGATTGAGGACGTAGCTGGAACGGTTCGCGACCTTATCGCAGAAGGCAAGGTCAAGCATTTCGGCCTGTCGGAAGCCGGACCGGACGCTATCCGTCGCGCCCACGCGGTGCAGCCCGTGGCCGCACTTCAAAGCGAGTATTCGATGTTCTGGCGCGAGCCGGAGTCAGAGATCCTGCCACTGCTCGAAGAGCTGGGGATCGGCTTCGTGCCGTTCGCACCGCTCGGAAAGGGCTTCCTCACCGGCAAGCTGAAGGCGGGCACGACGTTCGCGGCCGATGACTTCCGCAGCACTGTGCCGCGCTTCCAGGCCGATGCGATGGCGGCGAACCAGGCGCTCGTCGATCTGGTCACGACGATCGCCAGCGAGAAGGAGGCCACGCCCGCGCAGGTCGCGCTTGCATGGCTGCTTGCACAGCGTCCGTGGATTGTGCCCATCCCTGGTACCACCAAGCTCCACCGGCTAGAGGAAAACCTGGGCAGTGCCGATCTGGGGCTGACCGATCAGGACATGGTGCGCATGGCTGACGCCCTGTCGGGGATCGAAGTCCAAGGCGAGCGCTATGCGGCTTCGCATCAGCAGTTCGTGAATCGCTGAACCGAACGAGGACCAAGCCCATGACCAGCAACGTTCCCAGTGTCACTCTTAACAACGACGTGAAGATGCCGATCCTCGGGTTCGGCGTGTTTCAGGTGCCTGATCCCGTAGAATGCGAGCGCAGCGTCCGCGATGCCATCGACGTCGGTTATCGCCTGCTCGATACAGCCGCGTCCTACGGTAACGAGGAGGCGGTTGGCGCCGCCATCAAGAACCACGGCATCGATCGAAGCGAGTTGTTCGTTACCACCAAGCTCTGGCTGCAGGATGCCAGCTACGAGGGGGCAAAGGCTGCCTTCGAGCGGTCGCTTAATAAGCTCGGGCTCGACTATCTCGACCTATGGCTGATTCATCAGCCCTATGGTGACGTGTACGGCGCGTGGCGCGCGATGGAGGAACTGCATAGGGCCGGACGCATTCGTGCGATCGGCGTCAGCAATTTCTATCCCGATCGCCTCGTGGACTTCGTGCTGCATAACGAGGTGAAGCCGGCGGTCAACCAGATCGAGATCCACCCTTTTCACCAGCAGACCGATGCGGTGAAGATCCTTGAGGAATACGGAGTCCAGCCAGAGGCATGGGGACCGTTCGCGGAGGGCAAGAACGGCCTGTTCACGAACGAGGTGTTGCAGCCGATCGCCGACAAGCATGGGAAGAGCATCGCCCAGGTCGTGCTTCGCTGGCTGACCGACCGGGGCATCGTCGCGATCCCCAAATCGGTGCGCAAGGAGCGCATGGCGCAGAATTTCAACATCTTCGATTTCGACCTCGACGCTGGCGACCTCGATGCCATCGCCAAGCTCGATCAGAACGCCAGCAGCTTCTTCGACCACCGAGATCCGGCGATGGTGAAGTGGCTCGGCGAAAGGAAGCTCTGATCGTCATTGCCAGGCTGATGTTACGGCATCAGCCTGCCCCTTTCAAACTCAAACGGGAGCAGTTGTGATGGACACTCGATCGACCCAGGGAATGAAGCGGCTTTGCCTGCTAGGTGCCGTCGCCTTGTCGGTGCCGCCTATGCAGCCCTTGCTTGCGCAGCAAACGCCGGCTCCTCCCGCCGAGACTATCAAGACGGCCGCCACTCATACCCCGACAGAGCAGCAGGTCATCGACCTGTCGAAGACCAAATGGGCTTGGATGGCGGACAAGAAGGTCGACTCTCTCGAGACGCTCTTTGACGATCGGGCCATGTTCACCCACATGGGCGGAACCTGGGGAAAGACCCAGGAACTCGCCACCATTCAAAACGGCGGTATCTGGTACAAGAAGGCGTCGATCTACGCGGTTGATGTACGGGTGTTCGGCAACACCGCGATCGTGTTGGAAGACCTCGATCTGGAGGCGGTGGTGGGCGGTCGCACCGTCACCAACCCCTTCATGGTCACGGAAGTTTACAACAGGCAGGCTGGCAAGTGGCGCTTGGCCCAGCTCACATTCTCGCGCCTCGTTCGACCCGTGAAGGCGAACGCTGGCAGCAATTGAGCCTAGTCGAGGACCGGAATGGGAGACGAGACGATGAAGGTCGCTTATGCAACTGCTGCCGCGCTGGCGATGGCCGTGCCGGTCGAGGCGCAGGAGCGTCCGTCGGTCGCGCCCAAGAACATGCAGGCGATCGCTCCCGCGCTTGCCGGCTATACCGACCGGGTGCTGTTTGGCGACGTGTGGGTGCGGCCGGAGCTGACTCCGCGCGACCGCAGCATCGTCACCCTGTCGGTGCTGATTGCAACCGGCAAAACCGCGCAGATGACAGGCCATCTTGGTCGTGGCCTCGATAACGGCATCAAACCGTCCGAGGTGGCCGGCATGGTGACGCAGCTTGCCTTCTATACCGGGTGGCCGAATGCCGTGTCGGCCTTGAACGAGGTCGAGAAGGTATTTGCTGGACGCGATGTCGATCTAAGGTCTCTTGCGACGATGCCTCCGGCCACTGCACCGCTCTCCAGCTCCGATCCCGCGCGTGCCGCGGCCGTCAACAGGACGCTTGGCCCGATCGCCCCCAAGCTCGCGCAGCTTACCAACGACGTCGTGTTCGCCGACTTGTGGCGGCGCACCGACTTATCGCCGCGCGACCGCAGCCTCGTTACCATCGCCGCGCTTTCCGCAGGCGGTGATGGCGATCAGCTCGCCTTCCATGTCCAACGTGGCCTCGAAAACGGGCTAACGCAGCCGCAGATCGTTGAGGCCCTGACTCACCTCGCTTTCTACGCAGGGTGGCCAAAGGCGAATGCCGCCATCGGCGTCGCAGGCAAGGTGTTCGCCAGACAAGAGGTTGCCACCATGTCACAGGTTCAAGTTATCCGTCCCGGGCAGGAGCCGAAGGCTGGGCCGGCCGACTATTTCACCGGCAGCGTGTCGGTCGCATCGCCCTTCAAAGGCACCGGCGCGGCGCGCCTTGGCGGTGCGACGGTCACGTTCCAACCAGGTGCGCATACGAACTGGCACACGCATCCGCTGGGACAGTTGCTGATCGTCACTGCTGGACACGGATGGGTCCAGGTCGAGGGTGAGGCCGCGAAGCCGATCGCGACGGGCGACACAGTGTTTATCTCGCCGGGCGTCAAGCATTGGCATGGCGCGGCGCGAAATAGCGTGATGACGCATGTGGCGGTGTCGGAAGCGCGGGACGGTACGTCCGTGACGTGGCTCGAACCAGTCGCCGACGATTTATACAACAAGCTGTAACGGGAGAGACGGCGATGATGTCGGAAATCGAAATGTCGAGGCGCGGTGTCCTTGCTGGCAGCGCCGCAGCGGCTGCGCTGGCAGCGGCCCCGCCTGCGGAAGCACAACCCGCAAAGGCACCTGCGCCTGCGATCATGCCGGTATCACTCACCATCAACGGCAAGCGTCGTGACCTCAATCTCGACACGCGCACGACGCTGCTCGATGCGCTACGCGAGCATCTGAAGGTCACCGGCACGAAGAAGGGCTGCGATCACGGGCAATGCGGAGCCTGTACCGTCATCGTCAATGGCGAGCGGATAAATTCCTGCCTTAGCCTTGCCGTCCAGCATCAGGGCGACGAGGTGAAGACGATCGAGGGGCTGGGGACACCCGACAAGCTCCATCCCATGCAGGCCGCATTCGTGCGTCATGATGGCTACCAGTGCGGCTATTGCACGCCGGGCCAGATTTGTTCGGCCGTCGCGGTGCTGGACGAGATCAAGCGCGGCGTGCCGAGCCACGTCCAAGCCGATCTTTCTGCGCGACCGCAACCAACCGACATTGAAATGCGCGAGCGAATGAGCGGCAATATTTGCCGTTGCGGAGCCTATTCCAACATAGCCGAGGCGATGGCGGAAGTCGCGGGAGCTACGGTCAAGGAGATGGGGGCATGAAGCCCTTCACCTATGAGCGCGCGAAGACGCCGGCGCAAGCCGCTGCCGCTGTTGCCCGTCAGCCCGGAGCCAAGTTCCTTGCCGGGGGCACCAACCTGCTCGACCTGATGAAGCTGGAAATCGAAACGCCCCGGCATCTGGTCGACGTCCAGGACCTGAAGCTCGACCGGATCGAGCCGACAACGGATGGCGGCTTGCGGATCGGCGCGCTGGTCACGAACACCGCGCTGGCTGCCGACACCCGCGTCCGTCGCGATTATGGCGTATTGACCCGCGCGATCGTGGCAGGAGCTTCAGGCCAGCTTCGCAACAAGGCGACCACGGCGGGCAATCTGCTCCAGCGGACCCGGTGTCCCTATTTCTATGACCCCAACATGCCCTGCAACAAGCGCAAGCCGGGGTCGGGCTGCGCTGCGATCGGCGGCTATTCGCGCCAACTCGCGGTGATCGGTTCGAGCGACCAGTGCATCGCCACCTATCCCGGCGATATGGCAGTCGCGATGCGCGGGCTGGATGCGATGGTGGAGACGGTCAAGGCGGATGGCACGAGCCGCGCTATCCCGATCGCTGATTTCCACCGTCTGCCCGGCGAAAAGCCTCACCTCGACAACAACCTTGAAGCCGGCGAGCTGATTACGGCGGTGACGCTGCCCCGGCCGCTTGGCGGCACGCACCATTATGAGAAAGTTCGCGACCGAGCATCCTATGCCTTCGCGCTCGTCTCGGTCGCAGCCGTGATCCAGAAGGACGGGAGTGGACGTGCAGCGTTCGGCGGGGTCGCACACAAGCCGTGGCGAGTCGAAGCAGCCGACGCCGTGATGACCCAAGGGGCCGCAGCCGTGACGGCCAGAGCGTTCGCGAACGCCCGACCTACAGAGAACAATGCGTTCAAGATACCGCTCGCGACGCGGGCGCTTGCAGCCACCATCGCGGAGGGCAAGTCAGCATGAAGTTCGACACGCCAGCAGGCATCAACCCAATCGATCAGGAAAAGGTCGTCGGCAAGCCGCACCCGCGCATCGAGGGGCCGCTGAAGACAACTGGACGCGCGGTCTATTCCTACGAGAACCAAGAGGCCGCGCCGAACGCCGCCTATGGCTATGTAGTCGGTTCGGGTATCGCGAAGGGGCGAATATCGTCGATGGACGTTCGCGAGGCCAAGGCCGCGCCGGGTGTCCTCGGAATCGTGACGGCTGATAATGCCGGGCCGATCAAGAAGCAGGGGTTCTACGTCGCCAAGCCGCTCGCGGGGCCGGAGATCGAGCATTACCATCAGGCTATTGCACTGGTCGTCGCGGAGACGTTCGAGGAGGCGCGTCATGCCGCCTCGCTGATCCGGGTCGATTACGCGCGTGCGCAAGGCGCATTCGACCTGGCCGCTGCGCGCGGGGGTGCCAAACCGCATCAGCGCCAACCGGACATCCGCATTGGTGACTTTGAAAAGGCGTTCGCGTCGGCACCCGTGAAGGTCGATGCGACCTACACCACGCCTGACCACAGCCATATGATGCTGGAGCCGCACGCCACGATCGCGCGCTGGGAGGGCGATCACCTCACGATCTGGTCCGCTCAACAGATTGTCGGTTGGGCGCGGCGCGACCTCGGCAACAAGCTCAGTATCCCTCAGGACAAGATCCGTGTCGTCGCGACCTACATTGGGGGTGGGTTCGGCGGAAAAGGTAGCGTCTGTTCGGACGCGATCCTCGCGGCGCTTGGCGCTCGCGCTGTCGGCCGCGCGGTGAAGGTGGCATTGCCTCGCCCGCTAATGCCGAACAACACGACCCATCGTCCGGCCACCATCCAGCGCGTTCGTCTGGCGGCGGGTCGCGACGGTAAGCTGGTCGCGGTTGGCCACGAAACGCTGTCGGGCAATCTGCCGGGAGGCGGTCCGGAGATCGCGGCTGCACAGACGCAGTTGCTCTATGCCGGTGCCAACCGCCTCAACCTGACCCGGCTCGCGACCCTCGACTTGCCTGAAGGCAATGCGATGCGCGCACCGGGCGAGGCGTCGGGCCTGATGGCGCTTGAAGTGGCGATGGACGAGCTGGCCGAGAAGCTGGGGATGGACCCGGTGGAGCTGCGCGTCATCAACGATACCCAGGTCGTACCAGGTGACCCCGGTCGCGTCTCACCCGCTGATCCGCAATCGGCAAGCGGCAATCAGGGCAAGCCGGAACAGGGGCCGCGACCGTTCTCCATCCGGCAGTTTGTCCCATGCCTGCGCACGGGTGCCGAGCGCTTCGGTTGGAAGGAGCGAAGCCTCAGGCCCGGCAGTCGTCGTGAAGGCCGCTGGCTGATCGGCATGGGGATGGCCTCCGCGATCCGCGGTGCCCCGATCATTCCGGCCGGCGGACGTGTTACGCTTGACGGCAAGGGGATCGTGACCGTCGAAAGCAACATGACCGACATGGGGACTGGCAGCTACACCATCATCGGCCAGACGGTCGCGGAGATGATGGGCCTGTCCCTCGACCGCGTTGTGGTGAAGCTAGCGGACTCCAATTTTCCTGAAGCGTTCGGGGGTGGCGGACAGGGTGGTGCCGCATCTGCCACGGCCGGTGCCTACGCCGCGTGCGTCAAACTGCGCGAAGCCGTGGCGATGAAGCTCGGCTTCAACTCTGCCGACGCCGAGTTCGTTGACGGCGAGGTCCGTGCCGGCAACCGACGTGCCCCGCTTGGACAGGCCGCGAAGGATGGTGCGATCACCGCCGAAGACAGGATGGAATATGGCGACCTGTCAGAGCAGTTCGAGCAGCAAACCTTCGGTGCCCATTTCTGCGAGGTCGCGGTCAATGCCTACACCGGCGAAATTCGCATACGGCGGATGCTCGCCGTTTGCGCGGCCGGACGTATCCTCAATCCCATCACTGCCCGCAGCCAGGTTATCGGCGGCATGGTCGGCGGTGCGGGCGCGGCGCTGATGGAAGAGCTGGCGGTCGACAAGCGGTTCGGCTTCTTCGTCAATCACGACCTCGCCGGATACGAAGTGCCGGTCCATGCCGATATCCCACATCAGGAGGTGATTTTCCTTGAGGAGACCGATCCCACAATGTCGCCGGTGAAGGCGAAGGGCGTCGGCGAGCTTGGTATTTCCGGCGTCGCCCCCGCCATTGCCAACGCGGTCTATAACGCGACCGGGGTCCGGGTCCGGGAATATCCGATCACGCTCGACAAGCATCTGGCAAAGCTGCCGGAGATTGTGTGATGCAGGGTGCGGAGCGGTACTCCCGCCGGGACGTCCTAGCGACCTCGGCGATGCTGTCACTGGGTGGCACGGCATGTGTGGAGGAGCTAAAGCAGCCTAGCGCCGGCAAGACGCTGATCGCGTACCTTACCCGCTCGGGCAACACGCGCGTGATCGCAGGAACCTTGCAACGCACGCTAAGGGCTGATCTCTTCGAAATACGTCCCGCGCGACCCTACCCGGATGATTATGAGCAGCATGTCGCGCAGGCAACGCGCGAGCGTGACAGCGGGTTTGAACCTCCACTGACGACCAAGGTCGACAACATTGGCGCATATGGCACCGTCTTTCTTGGCTTCCCCATCTGGGGGGAAACAGCACCTCCGCCAATCCGCTCGTTCCTCAAGGCTCATGATCTAGCTGGGAAGACGCTCCGCCCGTTCATTACGCACGGCGGATATGGTGTTGGCGCTAGTCTCGCGGTGTTGGCTACCCAGGCGACCGGCGCAAAAATCGAAGACGCCTTCGTCATGGAGGCAGACCAGGAACGGCGCACGCTCAATCATGTCCGCGACTGGCTCGGCCAAATCAATAGCTCACAGAGTTGAATTGCTTTCCGGCAAACTGGCTTTGAAGCGAAGCCCTAAAGCAGCCTCATAAGCTCTGAGCGGCTGTTTTCGTCAGATCCGGTGGTTCTCGTTAGCATGGCCAGATGTCCTGATGTAGTCGCTAACTGGCGAAAGCGATCGCCACATCGTGTGACTTTGCCGATATCCGCTGGAGGCAATGGAGGGCCACTCTTACATGGAGCAGACGTTCGCCTGACAACCTTCCTGCATGCCGAAAGGCGGGGTATAAGGAATATCTACCCCGAAACTGCGGGCTAGTCCCCATTATCCTGGCACTCGTGAGGGTTAGTTTGGAGTCCTTCCAGAGGTTCCGATGCCCACAGCGTCGTGCTTCAAACACTTCGCGCAGAAACCGTATCAATGCTCAAAAATCAATGAGCGATTGCTGGTTGTTCTAATGGCATCTGGAACAAGAAGGTCGTCTCGACTTCGTTAGACGCGACGCTCAGGCTACCGCCATGCGCCTTGGCGATCTGCGAGGCAATATACAGCCCTAACCCAAGGCCTTGAAGGCTCGGCCTGACCTCACCGCGTGAGAATGGCGCAAACAATTTGGCTCTCGCAGCCTCTGGGATTGGCTCGCCTGCATTGCTGACCTTCAGCTCGACGAGGGCTCCGGCGACATCAGCATTCACCCGCACCGGGAAATCGGGCGCACCATGAGTCAATGCATTGCCTACCAAATTCGACAGCAGTTGCCCGACGCGTACTGGGTCGCAGTTTACCACTTCGGGTAAATTGAGGTCAGCCTCGATGACCCGGTCAGGATGACCAGATACCAGTTCATCGATGACTTGTTGCAAGACAGGCGTCAGCGGCGCGAGGGTTCGAGAAAGGGTCAGGCCTCCACCCAGACGTCCACGAGCAAAATCCATGACGTTATCGATCAGACCAGCCATGCGGCTGACGCTATGATTCATCATCCCGAGGATGGACGTTCCACGATCGCTCAGCGTCTCGCCGCTGAGCAAATTCATGCCCGCAGAGATTCCGGCCAACGGATTGCGAAGGTCATGGCCTAAGACCGCGATGAACTGCTCTCGCAGCGCAGATGTCTCCTGCTCATTCAGCAAAGCCGACGCGCTGGCTTTCAGCGTGCGATTGAGTTCAATCTGATGCGCGATCATGTCGGCAAAGAGCTTGAACATCGAAACGATATGCGGCTTTTTCACAGTCGCGGGCTTCGGGCTAATCGCGCAAAGCGTGCCAAAGAATGTCCCATCGGCCAATATGATCGGCATCGAGATGTAACTCTGAAGGCCGTAATGCTTAGGGGTATGGTGGGTAAAGTATACAGGGTCTTTCGACACATCGTCGATGACGACGACTTCTCGATGCTCTCTGATCTCATGGCAGATGGTTGTTTCGATTTTCAGCTCATCGCCCGGCTTTAGCCCAAAACCAATGTCATCCTTCACACTGCAAGTGACCCACCGCTCCTCGGTCACTCGCGCGACTGCGCAGAATCCCATGCCTGTCGTCTGGCAAACAACGTCGAGAATTGTCGGGACAGATTTGATGCCCTCGATCAGTTCAATGTCTTGAGCAAAATCCCGGTTCATGCAGTCGGTCGCGCCTCAATCGAATAGTCATCTGTGTCGGTTCAAAAACCGCTGAGCGGCAGCCATACGCCCTCAGGATCGTGACCCGAACCACAGCAATCGCTTTGTCATACCCAAGCATCGTCTCTAGAGTCCATCAAAGCTTAGCGCCCACTTCGGGTCGTGGGGCGAACGGCAGGTCTAGCAGCCTTCTTTCATCGATTCACTAGCGACAGTGAAGGTAGCCTTGGGACAATCCTGCCGTTCCCAAACACCATCGCGAACGGCAGGTTCTAGATGATGCGGCCGTTTGCAGGGCGGCGCCGGTGACGGCCCTAACAAGAAAGGCAAGCCGTTCTCAACCTGCTTCACTTCTGCATCTGCTCCAAACACCCGGTCTGCGACGATTTGGTGCAGGTCCCAGCCGCTCGCGCTTTCCATTGCCTCCGCTCAGCGGATGGGTACGGCGCAAACTTGTTTTTCGTCTTGCTCATTGTAGACCCATTCTCTCAGGAAACAGGGCCTCCGGCAATCCCAGGGCGGTGCATCACAGCCCGCTTCATATTGTGAGCGCCAACACCTACCCGAGTAGGAAATCGATATCGGCATCTGTCAGACTGGTCGAACCAGGCTTCGCCTCCTCATCCCACAGCATATCGGCAAGTCCCCGCTTCCTTTCCTGAAGCGCTAGTATTTTCTCCTCGATCGTCCCGGTCGCGATAAGTCGATGAACGAATACCGGCTTAGACTGACCAATCCGATGAGCCCGGTCGATCGCCTGCGCCTCGACGGCCGGATTCCACCAAGGGTCATAAAGGATCACAGTGTCAGCTGCGGTAAGATTCACACCCGCGCCGCCCGCCTTGAGGCTGACAAGGATAATCGGAACACCGCCTTCCTGAAAGCGCCGAACCGGCCGTCCCCGGTCCCTGGTTGCGCCGCGCAGTTGCTCGAATGGGATGCCGGTACGCTCGAGATCGACCGCTATGAGATCGAGCATTGTGGTGAACTGGCTAAAGATGATGATCCGGCGGTGTTCCGCAATAAGTTCGGGGACCATCTCCCTCAGCCTCTCCCGCTTGGCGGATGCGACCTCGGCGCCAAGATCATTTGGCAGCAGCACGGGATCGCAACAAATCTGGCGCAGCTTGAGCATCGCGTCGAGCACGATGATCTGCGAGCGCATCAGCCCGACCCGGTCGATCTCGTCGCGCACTCGCTTATGCATCAGCAGACGCTGACTTTCATAGAGCCTCAGTTGCGGGGGCGCTAGATCGATGCGCTCGGGGATGATAGTCTTGGGTGGAAGATCAGCGGCGACGGCATCCTTGGTCCGGCGCAGCATAAATGGCCTGATCCGCCGCGCCAGCGCCGCGCGAGCAGACGGATCGTTGTGTTTTTCTATCGGCGTGTAGTAGTTCGTACGAAACCCTTCATAGGTGCCGAGCAGTCCCGGATTGGTAAGGCTCGCCAGTGACCACAAGTCGGTGAGACGGTTCTCGACCGGTGTGCCGGTCAGCGCGACAACCTGGTCGGCCTTCAGCATCGCCGCTGCCTTGAACCCCGCAGTCTTGGGATTCTTAAGCACATGAGCTTCGTCAAGGATGGCCAGCGCAAAATCGCGCGAGCTCAAAAGACCGCTGTCGCGGGCCAACAGCGTATAGCTGGTGAGCACGATATCGGCGCCTGTAAAGTCATCGCCATGCAAGTGGCGTCGATCCGCGCCATGCCACAAAAGGCAAGTTAGACCGGGCGCAAAGCGGGCAATCTCGGCCTGCCAGTTTGGTAACACCGAGGTAGGCGCGACAATCAGCGCAGGGCGTATCGCGGCGGTACCGCCGCGAGTGACCAGAATATGCGCGATTGCCTGGAGCGTCTTGCCCAGGCCCATGTCGTCGGCGAGGATGCCCCCCATGCCCGCTTCGCGCAAAGCTGAAAGCCATCCGCAACCGGTTGCCTGGTAGGCACGCAACTGCGCATCAAGACCTGCCGGCGCCACGAAGGTTTCTCCCCCGGGCGAATTCAGTCTGGCTGCCAGGGCACGCAGGCTATCTTTCGATGCCCATGACAATCCCGCGTTGGCCAGGTCATGAACGGCCCCAAGATCGAACTTGCTGAGCTTCAGGGTCGTCGCACCACGATCGACAAGCGCCATGCGCACGATCGTTTCTATGAGAGGACGCACGGCGCCGAGACGAAGTGCTGTGAACCTGCCGCCGCCAAGCGGCAACGGGATGCGGTATTCGTCGTCTCGCTCGAGAATTTGATCAACGCCACCCGCGAGCAGTCGGCGCAGTGCCGGCAACACATCGATGCGCTGGCCGCCCTCCACGCGCGCGGCCAGCTCGACATCGAACCAGTCGATTGCATTGCCGTTTACTGCCGGCAATGACCGCGGCGAAACCTCGATACCCGGCGCCTGCAAGCTGCCATCTTCAGGCGGGATGAGGACGTGCGGCCACTTCGGCGCGAATTCGATCAGCCAGCCCTCATCCCGCAAGGCCTGGGCATCGTTGACGAGGAACTCGCAGAAACGCTGGTCATGCTCATCATCCTCATCGTTAAAAGCATGATCCCAGCCTTGCTGTGGCTTTGTCTCATAGCGTCCGGTCAAAACAAGAGGCACCAGCGGCGTCTGCGCCAGACGGTCAACTGCGGCCTGCTCGGCTTCGATATCCCGCACGATACGTATGACGCCTTCGGTGCCGCTTACGATCACTTCGGTTGCGGTATGGAGCGGACCAACCCGGTGCGCGCCGTAATTGAACTCGAGCCGCGCTACTAAAAGACCTTGCGATGCCGAGCGTCCTCGCCAGCCCCGATCGTAATACGGACGCCCGACCTTATCGACCAGACAGCGCAGCACTGGCTGCGGAACTATGTCCGTTAGCGATGTCGACGATATCAGTTCCGGCGCCGGCAGCATGTCGTAGGCAATGTCCTGCCAACGTGCGGCCAGCGCCGGGATCTCGTGGGAGGCGACCGGCGGCATGGCCAACAAGCGGCCGACGACCATTGGATTGCCCGCGTCGATGAGCCTGAGCTCGCTTGTGCCGAGATCATAATGGATCGGCGGATCGCCCGCAAAGATCATGTGCCCGGCGGGCTCGTGACCATCCTCGTCAAGGCCAACGACCTGCCGGCCATCAGCCAGGGTCTCCCAACGAAGCTTGCACGCGAAGTGTTCCCGCCTGACGGTAGCCGCAGGACCATCGGGTCCTTTCCAACGCAGCAGCCCCTCAACACTGGCTTCCCATAGCCAGCTCCAACCGTTTGGACCAGTGGGGCTTCGGTTCGCCGTGAAGTCGCCGCCGGCAGCATGGGACATGCGTGACAGGAGCCGCCCTGCCGCCGGCCGGAGACTGCCCCGTGCGTGTTGCACTTCCCACGGATGAGCAGCACGCCACGTAATCTCGTGGGGCCACCGCCTCCAGGCGCGGACCTGAAGGTAATATCGCTCGGGGAGCACCGAGGCGGGCATCCCCCTGCCCGGGCGCTTGCCCTGCTTGAAGATGCGGACTGGTTCGAGACTGAAGCGCAGCTCTTCGTGCTTGGCGCGCACGGCGAGATCGTCGACAACGGCCGCCTCGAGCCATTCGGCCAATGGACCGGTAACAGCCGGCACGCCCTGTCTCTGTGCCTGAATGCGTAAGCGAGGCCTTTCGCGCTCTAGCTGTCCGGCAGCTTCCGATGCCTGCAGCGCAAAGAGTACCGCTGCGACGTGCTTGCATCCCATGCCGACCGGACATGTGCATTCGCTGGCTGGAAGACCGCCGAATTCTTCGTCTTCGTCAAAAATGATTGAGGTGACATAATGGATTTTGCCGCTGCCGCGCACCAGCGCCGAAACCGTGTCGAACGGCTGATCAATCCGCAGATCCGACACGCGCCCTTGTTGGAAATAACGCTTCCCTGCCTCGACCATGCGGTCGGACTGGATGGTAAAATACAGGATGTCTTCCGAAAGCGCGGGGATCATGTCGCCGTTTTTCCTGGCTTACAACGTATTGGTAAGCGGTAGCGTGGTACATGGCGTTCTTTCAAGCCTGCTGCCCTCGCGCGCGGTTATCTAACCGCCGGCGGCGTGTGGGGGAGCATTGACGTTCAACGACCACCTCATGTCGATGACCCTGCCCGAGGTCCGGACCGGCTGCGGCGGTATGATATGTTTCCGGAAGGGATGTCGTTTCTTCATCACGAATACCTGGTCCAGGACCTCGAAAGCATCCGATGGCCGCAATCCTGCGACGAGCGAAACCATCCAGATCGCCGCGGCGGAGAAACTCACGTTCGCTCCTGCCAAGACGGACAAGGAATGTTGAACGGCTGAAGCGCCTGAGCCACCTGGGGTCACCCGTGGCTCCGCGCAGGAATTGCCTTGTGCAGCCCGAGCGCCGCGCTAACGCCAAAAAACCTCACAACAGGAAAGGTAGCACGAGATTCGCGTACCGCGCATTGATGTAATAGGGAAAAGTCTTTCCTGGAACGAACGGCTGGAACTCGGGAAGCATGACGTTCATCACGCCGCCGTCCCCGTCCCAGCACCAGGCAAAAACCGGCCAGGAAAGCAATCGCGCGTAGCTCACGATCGCGCGCCAGTCGGTATTCGGCGCTTCGTTGCTTTCGCCAAATTCCCCGATCATGCACGGGCGACCGGTCGCTGCGAGTAGATCGAGATCCGCAACGGTCAGCGGTCCCTTGCCATTCCACGTCTGCGGATAGACGTGCATCGATAGCACGACATTGCGATCCTGGATCGGGGTGATGCCGCCTGCGCCGGTGACCGCGTCGGCGGCGACGCGCGCCAGCTGCCCGTAGCCGGGCAGATCGATGATGAGGAGGCCGCTGTAATAACTGCGAATGGCAGCGATCGCCTGGTTGTACTGGTCGGCGTAGGCTTTCGCGCCGATCGTCTTGTGCCCCCACTCGTTCACCACGTTGATAATGAAAGGCCCGGCTTCCGCAAGCTTCTTGTAGTTGGCATTCCAGAACTGGATCGCACGGGCCATGTGCTTGGCATCGTCTGCAGGCGAGGGGTGATCGATCGCTTTGAAGCTGTGATAGGTGGCAATGACCGTGTAGCCGCGGGTCGACGCCTCGTAGATCCAGCGCGCAGCGGCATCGACGGCGAAGTCCTCAATTTCCAGGCGAAGTGTTTGAATGGCAGAAAGCGGTTTCATGAGGCTCCAGCCGAGATCAACCTCCCCGCCCGCCTGATAGGATGGCTGAAGATTTATTCCGTTGCCGAAGATCCGGCTTGCCGGCTTACTGTTGCTTCCCCGCCCATTTCCGGGATCGGGGGTGGTGTATGGCGCATAAGCACGGGAGCTCCCCGCCCCAGGAACCGAAGCACTGTAATCGCCACGCTGCGCGCCGTAAGGCGATATTGGCTGCTGTGACTGACTGTAGCCCGATCCGCCGCCCTCTGTTCCGCTCACGTCCCGCTCCTAGCTTAGCGGATAGGTTGGAAGCAGGTCGGTCTTGTTGCGCAAGTAGACGAGTTCAGTCGGCACAACCACTTCCCAAGGCGCGCCAACGAAGACTGCACCAACTGCATGCTTGAGGTTCACCGCGTCAGCACCGCCAAACGGCGGATCGATCGTCAACCTCCAGCTGGAATGATCGGCCGCGCCCGCATCCTCGATCGATACAATGCGGTAGACCTTGTACTGCACCAGGATCTCGCGATCGATGTCGTTGTCGATGGCAAGCGCGGACGGCACATCGTTTACGAGGTCCCAGTAAAGCGTAGACCCAGACAGCTCGAGCCTTTCACTGTCCGTCTTGGCCGCGATCAGGCCCGGCCGGTCGGCATAATCGCCCTGCTCTGCCTCTTTCATCTCTTGAATCATCGAGACGTAGTCGTCATCGCCCGGCAGCGGCGGCTCCCCGCTCTCGCCCCAGATCTCGTGGCGCTTCAAGTACCACAGGAAGACGTTTTCCATCCCTGGGCGGATCGGCACCTGGACGCGCGAGGCGCCCGCCATCAGAAACTTGTCGAAGAGCGGATCACCCGAATCGGCGTCGATCAAGTCCGGCCACTTGCACTTGCGAGCCCACATGCTGTGGTAGAACAGGTAGGTCATGTATTCCCACTCGAACACCTGTTCGAAGAACTGGATGATCGGCATGTCGGCCCCGAGCTTCTCGAAGTCGAATTCGGGGTAGCCGCAAGGCGCCACGTGATCGATCATCGAGCCCATACCGTTAAAATAGTTGCATAGTAGGATCGCGATAATGTGGCGCTTGAACTCGTTGCGCTCAATCTCGCGGTTGAGGAACGGATTGCGCCCCTTGATCCGGACGATATCCGTCGATTGAGCCGTGACTGCTTGGTACGCCGCCAGCTTCCGGCCGTAGTCTGTCATGATGAGATTGTAGATCTGGGCCTGCCAGACGGCGCGCCGCGAATCCGTCAGCTTGCAGCGGATGCTGATCGATCCGGTGAGCGAGAACGCCATTGAGGAATACCCTGCCACCGCAGCCGCAAGCGTCCCCGTTTCCTTCTGCATCGTAATGCTGCCGACCGCGGCCCAAGGTGTAGCGTCCTGGCCTCCCTGCGACCATTCGTCCATCATGCCCTTGAGCAGGTAGCGATTGCCGAGATTGATCGAGACGGCAACTTCGTCCAGCGGACCGGTGCTGCCGGGTTCGCCTGTATAGGCCCGAATATCGTAGTCGGCGTGCACCGCAGCATAGCCTTCGGGAATGTCCACTTTGCCGTCGGTCGAGGAGAAGCCCACCGACTTATCTCCGTCCGCTTCCGAAACGTTTACGGCAATTGCGATCGAAACCGTGATCTCCTCGTCGGGCGGCGCGATATCGTCGGTCGTCGCAATTGCGTACTGGTTTAGGAGACCGCTGTACGTCGTTACCGTGATGCCCGGGATGTCGACTTTGGGTTTGGGGGGCTCGTTTGCTTCCTTGTCCCCCTTCATCTTGGCGTCGTAGAGCGCCTTGAACAGAGCTGCCGGCTCAGGGACGATCATGTCGAACATCATGTGCCTGCCGTAGTTGAAAACCTGAGCATGACTGACGCGGTTGACCCAGTAGAAGATCCCCGAGCGGTGGTCGTTGCCCGCAACGGTATTGTCGATCGAGCCCTTGTTTCGCTCCTCGGTTTCCAAGAGTATCTTGCTCGTCGCAACCGTACGGATCTTCGTCTGCAGGCTTGAAACGGAGCGGTCGACCACGTCCTTCGAGTAGGATCGGGCCTGGCTCGAGGACTGCGATTTGGCATTGGTGTAAGTCACGTTGGCATGCGGCGTGATCGTGATCGAATTGCCGTACTTCAGCGTTGCGGTCACGCCGGCATCGACATTCACCTTTTTGTCGACGGTCTTCTTGACCTCGGACTGCAGAGCCGACTTCTCGCCGACCTGATGATCGCGTTCCTCACTGGTTTGGGTCTCCTGGTCGGTCTCGTTGCTCTGCTCTTTGCGGCTGAGGAACCGGTGGTTCCTGACCTTCTTTTCGCCCGCAAGGATGTTCTGGATGTCGGCGATATCGCCGGCCTCGTACCGCGCGAGCTCCTCCCTGATCAGGTAGAGATCGGCAACGTACGGCCTGATGCAGATGCAGAAGCCGCTTGGGTTGTGGCAACGCTCGTCACACGTGCAGCTGCATTTCGGGTCACCGCGCAAGAGGGTGGAAACGGTTGCCGATTGATCAACCGGCCTGGTCGCCGAACGGCATTTGCGCGCGCATCTGTCGCGGATCAGCAGCGCGGGGATCAGGATCTGCGCCGTCATGATGCGCGCAAGCAGGGCATCACTCGCTTGCTCGGAAAGCACGAAGGTCTTGCCGCCTTCGCAAGCCTTCAGCGCCAGCAGCAGCAGGTAAAGTGCCCGTATGAGCAGTTGAAAATCGTATTTGCAGCCAAGATCGAACTGCGGGGCAAGAATGGAGATCACGTAGTTGTCGGCGATCCGGGCCCACTCCTTTTCGAGATCGAGCGATCCAGAAGCCTCCCAGCCGGCCAGGAACGTCTCAAAGTCCTTCGTCCGGACCGGCTGAGCCTTATAAGAGAGCCAATCGTATAGGCGCAGAAGGTCTGGATCGGGCGGGTGACGGGTCACGAGATCGGCACCCTTGCCACTCTCGGCAAACCGCTCCACCAACGATGCGTATTCCTCCGCACTCTCGGCGGCGAGCAATTGCACGGCGAGCGGCGTCAGCGGGGAGAGGCCGTAGAGCCCGAGTCCGAGGTGCCGTTTACTTTCCTCGGTAATGCGCTGTGCGGGACGCAACATTTGGAATCGACTGAGCTCAGGCATCAGTATCCCCTCCACACCAAGACTATGGTTGTATTTCGGCGCCCTTATCCTTCAGAACAAGACTCAATCACTACCATCTGTTTGAATTGCGCTCATGTAAATCGAGTCGTTTCGCAAAATATTCATGATATTCATTTCATCGGGAAGTTTGTTTGAGCGGCTCGCCGTGCGCGGCGAGAATGCAATCGTCGAGCGCCGCGCCCACTTCTCGGATGTCCGCGTGGCTCTTCCCATTCAAGGCGACGGCCACGTAGACAAGATTTGTGCCTTTGGCGGTCGTTCGCCGAATAATCCCACAATCAGCGAAAGGCCCCTTCTTCTCGATGTAGCCGACCTTGCCTTGCTGGGTCAGCGTCAGACTTTCGTCGGCAGAGAGGTAATTGTTGATGCCGATCGCGAGATCTTCCTGATCGGTGGCCATGACATCATAAATATCGGGCGCTAGCCCGGGCGCGACGAGGCGGTCGCGCGCGATAAGCATAAGGAGTTCCGTAAGCCAGCGGGCCTTGGCATGCTCGTTGCGTGGCATCGAACCACCCCAGGCCTTGCCGCCGTAATCGAGTCCCAGGCTGAGCCCGTCCTTTTCCAATCCGGCAGCCCGGTGAGCCTCATGAATGAAAGGAAAACCGAGGTCGCGGATGCATAAAGCGGCCGCCGCGTTCACCGAGAGCTGTTCTGCAAGGATTAGGCGCGGTCGGAAACCAGCCTTGGAGAGGACCTTGTGCTGGTGCGTGGTCAGGTCGATCTTCAGCGTCTTCTTGCCCGACGCCCGCGTCGCGCTCAGTATCGCGCGAAGCTTCGGCTTGGTGTCTTTCGCGCCTCCGCCCAAGAACCCGCGCGTGAAATCCTTGGACCAGGCTTTCTCGAGCATAGCGAGAAAATCGGCGGGCACCGGTGGGGGGATGATGCTCGCAGCGGCGCCGCGCGCTGCCTGCCTCAAATGGAAGGCCGGCAGGATAAGCGAAATCTTGTCGGTACTCCCAACGAAAGTGAGGTCGTGGTCTTTGAAGCCGACATACGGCGCGTCACTGCTTTTGATGCCGGTGAGGTCGGCAAGTGCGAGCTTGAGATAAGGCTTCTTCTTGGCGAGGAGATGGAGCGCCTTATGCAACTTGCTGTTCTTGGCGGCATCGACCAGCCCCGGATTGGCCGGCGCCGGATAGGGCGACGGTGGCGGTGGTTGAGTGATCGTTCCGCCCCCGCCGGTGATCCCGCCACCAGCGCCGCCCGATCCTCCGCCCCCCGCTCCATCAGGTGCAAATGCAAGCTGGCCATGAACTGGCGACCCGTCCGGCTCAAGCGCAAGAGCATCACCCGTCCGGAGACCATCGTAGTCATCCGAGGGAAACTGAAAATCGCCGTAGCCAGTAAAGCTGCCCATTTCCGATTTTGCCCTAGAAGAGGTAGTCATCCTACAGGATTGCGCGCCGGAAGGCACGCTCGGCCCGCCGCAGCAAGCATCCACTCCGGCTCGCTCAGCACCTACAGCACCGCGATTCCGCTTGCGGTCCTGCTCACAATCCCGCGCATCACGGCGCTTATGACACCGTATTACAGGGGGGCTAACCGCTAAGTTTCGCCTTACTGAACCACTTGCCAGCGTGCTCTCGAACGGAGACGATTGCAGCCGCCCAATGCTGCGGAGATGATCCGCTCCCTCGTCGAAGGGTGGTTCTCAACCTCGAAAGCGACGAACTCGTCGTTGCGGGCCAACCTCGCTGAAACCCTGACGATTGCCTTACAAAACAAAAAATCCAGGAAAGGATGTGCTGTGTGATGAGCCGGTATTCTGCCGATATTTTGCATTTTGCCATGATTGCGAGGGCTGGATTTGGCCAATACCGACATTTGCTAACGACTGTGATTTGATCGTTGCTAGCGTGTCTCATCCAATACGAAGTGACCCTTGGTCTGCTCGTCTTGGCGGGATCCCAACATTCCCATGCCAGCAGGCGAACGCACCCACTTTTCAGAGCGCCATCTCGCCTCATTCCGCGGGCGGAATGGCGTCACCTATGGCCGCGGTCGATAGTTTCCAAGAAGAAATGCATGAGGCGTAAGCACAGTGGCGCAAAGCGATATGCGGCGCCCTCTCTGATCGTCGGCGGTCCCGGCGTTAGGTTCGATCACGAGGCAGGATTTGTCTACGGTATCGCGCACGAAGCGATTGCCCGCGCGTCCAAACCCAGGGCCGACCGGGACCCGAGTACCCTCAAGATGAAGATCGAACGCGGTGGCTTTCAGATCGGTAATTTTGAGTGCATATCGCGAACCGAGCACCTCTATGCCGCTAGGAACACAATTCCAGTTACGACCGTCGCTCAAGCATTCGGCGGCAGCAAGGGATTCGCCGAAATAGCGTTCAGATACCATTTCCTCCATGCAGAGGTAGACAGGCATGCCTGCAGCTGCCCTATCCTTCGCGAAAGGCTGGACCGTGGTTAGCGGATTGAAAACGTTGCCTCCGTAGCCCCAGAATGTGTTCCCTAATTGGTCGATTTCCCGTGACTTGCGCGTCACAATGTCGGTCAGTGTTTCCCCAGCATGTGTCCCCACCCGCATGAAGAAAATACCGGTGCCGGGTACCAACGGGAAGGTCACGGTCGGTTCTCCAGATATTCCAATTCGTACTCACTTTCGTCCGCTTTGCCGTAATCTGGACGTTTGCGCTCGCGCACGTAGTGCACGGTGGGGCGTTGGTGAAGTCCATAGAAATGTTCCAGACCGTGATCCGCAATCCGTTCCGATTGCGCATGCGGCGCAATGTTCCCCGGGACTGCGCGCAAGAACAAATTGCACGACAGTATTTCAACGTCCAGGTGTTAATGATGCCGGCAAGGTTGTAGCTGGGAGACCCTGAAGCCATGCGCAGCGGCGAAGCCCTGCGAATTGGCAAGGACTTCTTCCGCCCATGGCGATTCGTCGTCGTCCGCAATCACCAACAGGCCGTCTCCGGTGTATCCGGTCGCCTCGAACCCACGCTGTGCAAAAACATTTACGCTCCCGCCGTGGTTGTGCTCACCCCACGGAGGGTTGGTGTAAAAGCAATCAAAACGACCAGGCTCCGGAAAGGGGTCGAGAACATTGTAGGTCTCTGCCGCAAGAATGTAGTCCAAGCGTTCCTTGTCAGCAAAGCGCCTGACGGCATTGACGATGCGTTCGTCGAAATCGAAACCGTTATCTTGGTAGGCCCGAAGTCGAACACGCCGCCCTTGTAAAGATAGGCTACGCAGACGCTGACCGCATCGCCGTCACCGATAAATGCAAGGCGGCAATCATTCGCCCAAGCTGCGACCACTTGGCTCTGACGGACCATGTCGCCAGTTTTCATGTAGATTTGGTCGAAATTCCTTAAGGGTCGGGGGCGGTTCTGAACCACGTCGGAAACTTTGTTGATCGCATCCAGTATGTCGAAATCCGCCATGTGCAAAACCCGGCCCTCTTCCTGCCGATATACCTCACCTGCGGGTAGCGACGGGAATTGTGAGTGGACGAAGCGATTCGAGCAAGCGTCTGCTGTTTGCCGTCAGTTCCGCGTTGAAGCGCTCGGCCCATTCGCCTTCGACATGCCGGTCTTCAGAGAGCGGCTCGATAATCGGCAAGAGTCGTGACTTCACGAACCGGCTTACGGAAGGACCTTCCATGCCGAATGCCGCTAGAAAGGCCCTCAAGTCCTCAGCGCCAACTTCCGCCGGGTACCGTGCGTTCCCAATTGTGAAGGACAGCTCGTGCGTGTGCACGTGGCTCAATGTGATGGGCACAAGATCATAGAGCGGAGCCAAACGCGGGACGGCTCCCCTATCATATAAAAGCGCATGGTTCTTTGCGTGGTTGTCGGTGTTGCCTATGGCGAGGTTAAAGACTGTTGCACGCAGGAAGTGATCAACGGCAAGAGCAGGGCTCTCTGTCCGCTTCAGGACAGCGGAAATGGCCCCCACGTCAAAGCGGCGATCGTCGCCGCCCTCCCGCTGATACTTGAGACGCGGTGGGAAACCGAGAGCCTGGGCAAAGTCCTCCTGATGAAGTCGGAATACGGCGCCATCAGCAATTCGCCGGTCAAATCGCCTGCTGATTATCGCTTCATATTGACCGATCCATCTCGAGTGCGATTGGGCGGCATCCAGACCTGAATGGGTAGCAAGACTTGCGCAGTTCGCCTCATAATAGGCCTCCCTAGGAAAAGCGCTCTCGGGAACCTTGAGGATGTGTGTGGTGGGTGCGCCTGTCCCCGCCAGCGGTACAGCATAGCGCCCGTCCGGCATCAGTGTCACAGCAATCTTTCGCTGATATCCAGAGACTGGCGAAGGGTCTCGCAGCTCATTCGGGAGAGGCGCATTTTCTCCAAGCCGGCGCACGATATCGATGAGTTGCTCGTCGTCGATTGGCATGTAGTCACGGGCAAGAACGCCGGGGGATTTAACGCGCGCAGCCCCCTCGGGAAGACAGGAGATCGCACCGGAAAGATCTGCCCCCAAGTGCTGCAAAATACCGCCGATATCATGACGCTCGAGGCGCTCGCGCACGATCACTTGGTCGAGCAGATTGTTTTCTGGAAGCAGGTTCTGGAAGAAGGCACGAACAACGCTATCGCCCAGTGAGACCTCCTGCAAAGGAAGGGACAGCGAAATGGCATGAGCTGCGCTATTGCTCAGGTAGGCGTCGCGATATGCGAAGCTGAGCCGGTCCGTCTCGCCGGTTTCAAGCCTGCCGACAGGTTCGTCAAAGGCTTCGAGCCAGACGTCGAGAACACTCATCGGTTGCGTGGTAAGGCAAGAATGTCGATACCCGCGGCCAAGCAGCATCGCAGCATGCGGTCGACCTCGATGGTGGGCTTGCCAGCCTCCAGTTCCGATACGAATCGCCGGCCCACGCCCGCCAGATCTGCGAAACGCTGCTGCGACATACCAAGCCGTCTGCGGGAATCCCTCACCAGATTGCCGATGTCGACAGTGCTAGTGATGAAGTTCTCTGTTACCTGCAAGTTGCTATCTCTCCCGACGCTGCGCGGGACGGAACCGACTGCCAAGGAAGGGGCCGATGCAGGCGAAAGAGATGGATAGGGCACGCCCGCACCGGGCGAAGCGCGTACGGGCATGATATCCTGGTCGGTAGAGTCGCGGCCAGCGATTATATCTGCGATCCTAGCCTGTTCCTGCCTATTCTTGGGCAAGCTGATTCGCAGCAAATCCTCGGACGAGCCTTTCCCGCGAGCCGCACGATCAATCGCTGACTGGTGTTTTGGTGTTTTCATCTCTGATCCTGTACGGGATCATATAGCGGATGTGCTGGTGCCATGCAACCTCAAAGTGCCCGTACGGGATCAACTGATCCTGAGATTCCGTCCCGAACGGGATCAAAAATGCGTTGGGAACGTTGCTGAGCAACCATTGCTCCCGAGCGGGATCATGGCGCAGCCCAGCCAACCGCCCTTCCTGCTTCGGACACGGTCGTCCGGGGGCAAGGAATCACCTTCGTCAAGACCCCGCTCTGCCAAACGAACGGCATCAATCTTCAGGCGCATTGCGCTACCCCGCCTGCAGCCTGACGGATTACGCGCATTCGAGGCGCGCTCATTTTGCCCAGGATCACGGGCTGCTCTCCGGACGGAGACCGCCCAGCCAAAGCCGAGCGGGCCAACCACTTGGAATCGAAGACGACGAGCTTTCTCTCGTGGTGCCAGCATCAACGTTAATAAATCAGACTTGCGAGCCGTTTCTCAGTTCGGCCCGCTGCCCTGAGAATCACAAAGCGCGATCCCTTTTGGCAGCAGCGGATCAGGTTCTAGGCGCCCGCTTCGTTGTCGGATGCCAGTTCGCCTCCGTAATTGTCTGACGCAGGCGCGACGATCGCCGTGGCCTGGTGCGCAACGTTGATCCAGCCTTCGCCGCGGCGCGCGTACACGCGCATATGACGCGCATGCTTGGTCGGTTGCAGGCCTTCGGCAGTGCGAATGTCAGTATGATAACGCCCGGTCAGGACAGCGGTGTCGCCGTAGATCGTGGCTACATTCTCGTCGATGATGAATCTTTCGAAACGATATATGCCCTTCCGCAATCCATCGATGAATTCTGTCTTTGTGCGCCTCTTGCCCGAGCTTTCGACATGGACGTACGCCTCGTCGGTGACACGATCGAGGCTATCTATGTCGACCTCGACGAGCGCACGCGCCCTGGCCTCATCCAGCGCAAGCAACCGCCGAACTTCCCCCTCGCTCGTCGTCATCGCGGATTCCGGATGAGCTCGTGTCGCTTCATTGTCGACCCGGCCAACAGGCGAGCAACATATCAATCGCAGCGTCCAGTTCTTTCTTCGTAGCGCCGTCGGCCCGCTCGATGGAAATGCCGTTAAGGAAAGTCATGATCGTGGCGGATAGCGCCGACAGGTCCGCGTTCAAGGCCACTTCACCGAGACGTTGGCCCTCATTCAGACGGACTTGCAGTGCATCACGCAGCCTCTGACGGGCCTGCCGAAGTACCATCTGCGCCGTCCCATCTCCGCCCGCGCCCCACAGCACCAGCAGACATCCGGAAGGACGATCAGGAACGGTTAAACTGGCAACCCTTGCTGCGGTTTGGGCGAAGCGTCGCGCCTAAACCTCGTGTGAGCGGCAAGCCTCCGGTTCGGCCTAGCGGGCTCAGAATACCGTCGTTTTGGACGACAGCAGTCTTTTGCTCGCATCTCATATTCGCAGGATGGCAAACCACTTTATACGGAAGTTCTAGATGACCTGGACGTTTGTCGGTCCCGACCAATTCTCGCCGTTCGCCTTTAGGACGCGAACGGCCGGATCCGCCTAAACCTGCCGATCTGGTGCCTTGAGCCGCCGGACAGCAGCGTCTCCGACATTGCCGCTAAATGGATCACCACGGCTTCTCAAAACCGGCCACAGAGAATGGCGGACCGCCCCATCTCTACGCTCCGATGCGCGATTTAGGCAAAGCCAAGCGTGCCACCTGGTGCCAGCGCCTGCAGCCACTTGCCGCCCCGCGTCACGTTTCCAATCGGGAAGCAGCCCGCGAGCTATCTGTCAGTGGCGCTTCGCTGCTCCGCAGGCGTCGCCGCGCGGTGCCCGTAACTGAGGACGCTGGTGATCCGCCAGGCGCCATCCTGCTTCGCCCAGACGATCACAAATTTGGCAATCCCTTCGCATCGTCCCGTCGCCAGTTCGCAAAAGCGGTGTTCGCCTTCCTCGATGGCACCATAGTCCTTGATCGGATAGACGCGGAACGTTGCCGGGATCAGCTCGCGCTTCACCTTTCCGCAAATGTATTTGCGAACGCCATCGACCATCGCGTCACGCTCGAACGTCGCACCGCCGGTGTCGTGGTAGAAGGCGACCTTCGGATCAAAATAGCCGGAGAAAGTCGGCAGGTCGCAGCGGTTGTAAGCGCCGAACACCTTCGCATCGAGCGCGCCGATCTCCGTCGTCAACAGATCGGCGGGGGGCGGCACGGACGTGGCGAGCAAAGCTGCGGCAACGGCGATGGCGGTCATCATGCTCATGGCCCTGTCAGTTCATCTGGCCGCGGAGGAAGGCGATCAGCTTCGGATCGCTCCCCGTGCGTTCGAGGATAGGCAGGATGACCCGCCAGCCGTTGTCGCTGTTGGTTAGGATCACGATGCCGTCGCCGCTCGGGCGATCGATCGCGGCGAAGGTGAAGGCCCCTGCATCCTTGCCGGTGTGGAGCATCGTCGTGCCGTCGGGGAAGCCGAGGAGCTGCCAGCCCAGTCCGAAGCCAGTCCAGGGCGGACAGGTGGCCGCTTTCGATCCGGCACATATTTCGGGCGTCAGGTCGCCCTGCGATTTGCTGCGCTCCGCCGCTAAAGACGCGACCAGATGCCGGTCGTTGCGGACATCAATGAGGAAGCGCGCATAATCACGCGCCGTCGCGTGTGCCAGATCGGCAGCGTTGTATCGCGTCACCCGCTCGACCGGCAGCGGCTTGCCTGCGTCGTCGTATGGCACGGCGATCGGCACCGTCTTGCCTTGCGCCGACACATAGCCCGAGCCGTTCATGTGGGCGGGTGCGAACAGCCAGCGGCCAGCAAGCGTCTCGAACGATTGCCCGATGCGGTGCTCGGCGTAGCGCGCCGCATATTGATACCCCTCGCCCGAATAGCCAGTCGTCGTGCCGGGATCATGATCGAACGCCAGTCCCTTCGCGTCGCGCCAGTTCGGCAGGCCGGTGCGATGGCTCAACGCCATGCGGACCGTCAGTTTCATCCGCCGAGGTTCGCGCGACAAGTCGGGATCGCTCCAGTAGCGATCCATCGGCTCATCAAGGCACAGCTTGCCAGCCGACACCAGTCGCAGAATGACCTCCGCCGTCAGCGGCTTCGTCAGCGAAGCGAGATTGTATGGTGTGGAGACGGTCGCCGTACGGTTCGCCCCCACTATACCCCAAGCCCCAGTAGAGACGATCTGTCCGTCGCGGATCACGGCAATCGATGCGCTTTCCACGCGCTGTTCGCGGAGGGTTGCGGTCATATCCGGCAGCGGGGTCTTTGTCTCAGCGTCCGCCATCGAGGCGCAAGCCATCAATGCGACCATGCCGACGCGAATTTTTCGCTTCAACGCGCCAACTGTATTATTCATGTGCAACAGTTAGCGGCACTGAAATTTGTCCGCAACCTTGACCGCATTTGCCAACGATGTGACAGACCTGAGAACCCGTATGAGAATTCCGAAATGGCATCCTTTCCAGGATACTCGCGAACGGCGGCTCTCGGTTGAACCTGCCGGTCGGCGAGGCCGCTGTGGATTACATGTTTGTCCCGTTTCCGACGATCGTGCCTAGTGAAACCGTCCCATCGAAGACCTTCAGTCGCTGATTCTCCGTTGACAGCAGCGGTCCGTCAGCTTTTCCATTTCGGATGCCTCAGGTCAGTCAGGTGACCGGCGGGCTTAGCGCGATCATCTCGGATAGCGGCCTTACTGAGGAGCGCAGGATCGATCCGATGAGGGCCGGCCCTTTCAGGGGATGCTTATCAAGCCATGCCCCCCTGACTGCGTTCATGGCCAGGAGTGGGAGCTTGCTCTGAGCCTTCACGCATCGACGATATTTCAGCGGCTAGTCGTGCCGCATCAGCCAGACGCGTCGCCCACGCTTCTTGTCCAGACGGGTTGCCGACAAGGTCTTGTCGCACCTCGATCTCGGCATAGGGGAGGTTTCGCGGGAACGCGTGGAACGGAACAGTGTAATCGGTCTCATCCATGGCGTAAGGCTCGTTATCGCCAACGATCAGGTCAGCCTGCGCCGCAAGTGCATCGCGCAGTCCAAGGGCAAATTCCGTCCGTCCCGTACCGTGCAGTACCCCGACGTCCCAAGGACGAGTCAATCCGTCCATCTTCGGCGTGAAGCTGTGCAACGACAGTAGGATAGTCTCCTCGACGGAAGTACGCCGAGTATCAAGGATCACTGCGATCGCGGCATGATAAGGTCCGTGGATCGCGGCGCTCCGGGCATGGCGTGCCCGATCACTCAGATGCCGATTTGCGGGAATGGGGGTACCGTCCGAAACCTCCGGGATAGCGTCGGGCCTTGCGGGCAGGCGATTGCAGTCGATGACGAGACGCGAGTAGGCCTGATGCACGAAAGGCGCATCCAGCAGACGCGCCAAGGCCTGGCCGAGACCTAACACTCCGATGTCGATTGCTATGTGGCGCCTCAGATCATCGCGTTGCAAACCAAGGGATTGCAAGCGATGCGGAACTGCAGATCCTGCGTGGTCGCCGATTATTAGGAACGGCGAGTTTCCTGCGGCGTTGAACACCACAAACGGCGCCGGATCTCCCGGACCCAGCACCTTCTCCGCCGTGCGCCCGCTCATCAGGAAACCTTTCCATGCCGTTGCTGACGATCCACCACAAAACGCGGTATCGCTACCAACAGCCTGTTTCGCTCGGTGAACATCGCATCATGATGCGTCCGCGCGAAGCGTTTGACCAGCGATTGCTGTCCGCGCGCCTCATCATTGACCCTGAGCCCAGTGAACTGCGCTGGCTGCACGACGTATTCGGCAATTCGGTCGCCGTCGCCTCTTTCGAGCGCCGCACTGCAGACCTGACAATTACCAGCGAGGCGACGCTTGAGCATGCCCCGCTCGATCAGACGCAGGTGGACGTTGAGAATTATGCGCGCTTGTTTCCCTTCACCTATTCAGCAGAGGACATGTCTGACCTTCTGCGCTCGATTGAGCGGCAGCACCTCGACCCGGAGCGCATCGTCGACAATTGGGCCCGCGCGTTTCTCAACGACGATGCAAGCACCGGGACCATTTCCCTGCTGACCGAGATGGCAACCAGCATCAAACGGGACTTCACATATGTTCCGCGTCATGAAAAGGGCACCCAGGTGCCGATCGAGACTTTGAAGAAGCGCCGGGGGACCTGCCGCGACTTTGCCGTCCTGATGATCGAGGCGGTTCGCGCGCTCGGCTTTGCGGCGCGTTTCGTCTCGGGCTACGTCTACAATCCGTCCAAGACAGAGGGCGTGGTCGGCGGCGGCAACACCCATGCCTGGGTCCGCATCTTTCTTCCCGGCTCCGGCTGGGTCGAATTCGATCCCACCAACGGCATCATCGGCAATCGCGGGCTCGTCCGCGTCGCGGTGGCGCGCGATCCCTACCAGGCATTGCCGCTGTCCGGCACCTGGTTCGGCCTGCCCGCCAGCTTCCTTGGGATGGACGTGACGGTGGACGTCCACCGGGCCGATCCCGAACAATTCCCCTCCACCGGTCATGGGGCCGTAAACAGCCGCCACTCCGGCGCTTCAGGAAAGTGATACTCATGTTGATCCGCTGCGGCTACGATATCCGCTTTGAAACCGAAACAAAGACCGCGATGATGGCGATGCTCAGCCTTCACCCCTCGCGCCATCAGGACCTGCGCACGCCCCAGCGCCTGCTGGCCGACCCCGATATTCCGCTCTATCAGTTCGAGGACGCCTTCGGGAACGTCGCCACGCGCCTCAGCATACCGGCAGGCGGCGTGACGCTGTCCTGCGAATTTGTCATCGAAGACAATGGCGAGCCGGACATGCGCCCTGCCAACGGTCTGCAGATGCCGGTCGAGGACCTTCCGGATTTCGTCATGCCATTCCTGCTGGGCAGCCGTTACTGCGAAACCGACCGCCTCATGGACGTGGCCTGGAGCAACTTCGGCCATTACAGCAACGCCCGCGACCGGGTGGATGCGATCGTCGACTTCGTTCACCGCCATATGGAGTTCGGCTACCACTATGCCCGGCCCGACAAGACGGCCTGGAACGGCTATCAGGAGCAGCAGGGCGTGTGCCGTGATTTCGCTCATCTCGCCATCACACTGTGCCGCTGCATGAATCTTCCAGCGCGCTACTGCACGGGTTATCTCGGTGACATCGGGGTGCCCGCCTCAGACTCGCCGATGGACTTCAGCGCCTGGTTCGACGTCTATATCGATGGCAGCTGGTACACGCACGATGCCCGCCACAACAAGCCACGCATCGGCCGTATCCTGATGGCACGGGGGCGCGATGCCACCGACGTTGCCTTGACGACCGCGTTCGGCCCGGCAAACCTGGTGCGGTTCGACGTCTACACCGACGAGGTCCAATCCCTTGAATGATCCGCTGACTAACCCGCTTCTGCGTCCCTGGGACGGTCCGCTCGGCGCCCCGCCCTTTGCGCAGGTGCGGGCCGAGGACTTCCTGCCCGCGTTCGAGGCCGCCACCGCTTGGCACCGCGCGGAAGTGGCGGGTATCGCCGGGCAGACGGAAGCGGCGACGTTCGAGAACACGATAGCCGCCCTGGAACGGTCAGGCGAAGTGCTGGGCCGGGTTCGCCGCCTGTTCTGGACGCTGTCCTCGGCGCAGGGAACTGCTGCCGTCCGCGCGATCGAAGGGAAGGTTTCGGCGCTGCTCAGCGCGCATTCGATCGCGATCAACCACGACTCCGCGCTTGCAGCGCGCATTGCCGCCGTCCATGCCTCACGCCATGCCGCTGGCCTAACGCCCGCGCAGGTACGTCTGGTCGAGGCCAGCTACGCCGGCGCCCGTCGAACCGGAGCGGCCCTGCGCCCCGAGCAGAAGGTACGCTTTGCCGAGATAGACGCACGGCTTTCGGCGCTCTCCGTCCAGTTCGGCCACAACGTCCTGGCGGCGACGGCCGACTGGGTACTGGACCTCGGCGCGGACGACCTCGACGGGCTGCCCCCCTCACAATGTGACGCCGCTGCAGCGCGCGCCGCAGCCGCAGGGGCCCCGGGCCGATTCCACGTCAGCCTCGATCGCACCGACTATGAAAGTTTCCTGGGCTTCTCCCAGCGCCGCGACTTGCGCGAGAAACTGTGGCGCGCCTTTACCGAGCGTTGCGACGGTGGGGCGCAAGACAACTGGCCGGTCATAGCCGAAATCCTCACGCTCAGGCATGAGCGGGCAACCTTGCTAGGGTACGCCGACCATGCGCATTACGCGTTGGAGGACAGCATGGCCCACATGCCTGCCGCCGCGCTCGATCTGCTGCAGCAGTTATGGGAGCCCGGCAAGCGCCGCGCTGCCGATGAGGCGGCGGAACTGCAGGCGCTGATTGATGCCGAGGGCGGCGGGTTCAACTTGGCTCCTTGGGACTGGCGCTTTTACGCTGAGCAGGTGCGCCGTTCGCGCTATGCGCTGGACGGCGCGGCGGTGGCGCAGCATCTGCGTCTGGACGCCGTCCGGCAGGCCGCTTTCGATACGGCCGCCAAACTCTACGGACTGTCCTTCACGCGCCGCGCGGATATTCCCGGCTATCATCCCGATGTCTGGGCCTGGGAAGTGCGCGACGAGGGAGCTGGCCCTGTCGGGCTGCTGTTCACCGACTATCTCGCCCGGCCGGAAAAGCACGGCGGGGCTTGGATGGGCAGCCTGCGCGTGCAGGAATCGATGGACGGCGAGGTGCTTCCGGTCATTTACCTCGTCGCCAATTTCGCAGGCGCGCCGCCGCCGGACACCGGAGCCACGCGCCTCTCCATCGACGAGGCGCGCACGCTGTTCCACGAATTCGGTCATGCCTTGCATGGCCTGCTTTCTCGCGTCACCTATCCCAGCCAGTCCGGCACCGCGGTGGCCCGAGATTTCGTCGAGTTTCCGAGCAAGTTGATGGAAAACTGGATCGTAAGCGGGGAAGTCCTGTCCGGATTCGGCGTACCCGAAGCGCTGATCACCGCGATCCGGAACGCCGCGAGCTACGGGCAGGGTTTCGCGACGGTGGAACTCATCGGCTGCTCGCTGATCGACCTTGCCGTGCATGGCTCACCGCAGGCCGCCGCCGATCCCCGCGCCTTCGTTGAGGCCGAGCTTGAGCGGCTGGGCATGCCGCCAGCAGTCGGGCTGCGGCATCGCTTCCCGTATTTTACGCATATATTCGACGGCGGCTATGCCAGTGCGTATTACAGCTACGCATGGTCCGAAGCGCTCGACGCAGACGTCTTTGAAGCTTTCGTAGCCTCAGGCGACATCTTTGACGCCCGACTGGCCAAGCGGTTCCGTGAGGAAATCTTGAGCGTCGGCGACACTCGCGACCCAATGGAATCCTTCACTGCGTTGCTTGGCAGACCCCCCGATCCGAAGGCTCTTATGCGGGCACGAGATCTGGTAGACGTTTGAACTGCCGAACTACACTCCGGGCTGGATCAAATTGAATTAGGTGCCAGCGAAGTGCGGCGGCTGGATCTGAAAAAACTTCGGGAAACGTTAGATATTATGAACTGGGTCCGTAGGAGGACCGAACCCTCCCGGTCATTCAATAGCCAGTTTTACGCCCCCAATGTGCAGTCCGCCCGCTTTCCTCGTCTGGATACCCAACACGGGCCAGTATGCGACGGTCGGCTTTGGAGCGGAGGGGTCTATAGCTGCCGACAAGCCATGTCAGAACACCTTGCCTGGAGGGCTTTGCGACACTTTCCCAATCCGACAGAGTTTATCGCGCATCCGCCTCTAGGTGCGCGGCCAAAGACGGTGCGCAAGGTACGCTCCCGGCGGAATTGCCTGCCGCCAGTCGACAATCATGTGTTTGGCGTCAATCTCAAAGCTTCCCCGATTGTTCGTACTATAAAGTCGACGACGCTGGCAAACTGTCGTCCCGCGCTTTGGCTGGCTTTGCGCGAGGAGAAAAGGATATCGAGCGCCAACGCTGGACCGCTGAGTGCCCAGCCCCGTAAATCGCCCGCACCGACCGCTTCCATCACATATTTTTCCGGCAATAGCGCGTAGCCGATGCCCGACTGTACCAATTCCTGGATAAGCCTCGTCGAGTCAGCCTCCATCTGAATGTTCAGCCTCACGCCGCTCCGGTGCGCTGCATCGTTGATTGCGGCCCTTACGCCTAGGTGATGGGATGGCACGATCAAGGGCAATGCCAACGCCTCTTCGATATCGACAGAGGAGTCGTACGGTGTTTCAATGCCAGGTGGGCCAACCAGCATGAAGGGCAGGGACAGGAGTTTCTGTTCGATAAGAAGATCGTTGCGGGAAACCTCCTCGAGAACCGCGAAGTCGATCATGCCTCGTGCGAGCCAGTCGCCCAACCCGCCGGTCGGCCCCTCGATCAGCCGGAAGCGGATATCTGGAAAGGCCGAGCGCAGTTGAAGCCCCAACGACCGACCCGCCAGTGCGGCAATACTGGGCGGCAGGCCCACGGCAAGATCCGCCGCGCCGCGCGAAGCCCCCGAACGTGTTCCCTGAATCGCCAGTTCCAGTTCGCGCAGCGGCGCGGCGACCGAGGAATGAAGCCTCTCCCCGTCGGCAGTCAGGCGCATGCCCCGGGCCGTGCGCTCGAAAAGAGTCACCCCCAGTTCTTCCTCCAGCAAACGCATTTGCCGACTGAGAGCGGACTGGGCCACCCGCACCATGCCCGCCGCGCGGGTAAGTGAACCATCCTCCGCAATCCGCACGAAATAGCTGAGCCGTCTGATTTCCATGCGCCACCTCGCGAGCTATCCAATCTCGATATGATAGCACGCGGAAATTGAAATGGCGGCATAGCGAATAATTGTTCATCTGCTTCGGCAGATAAAAAAATCGAGGAGCGGGATATGGGCATTTACGAGCAGTATGGACCGTGGGCCCTGATCGCCGGAGCATCGGAAGGAACCGGGGCAGCCTTTGCCCATCGCCTCGCGTCCGAGGGGCTGAACATCATCCTGATCGCCCGCCGCGAGCAACCGCTGGCCGCGCTGGCAGCCGAGTTGCAGGCCGCCTACGGCACCGAGACCGTTACCGCCTCCATCGACCTAGCCGCTCCAGACGCGATCGACCGGATCGCGGTGGTCGCCGAGGGCCGCGAGGTGGGTCTCTATATCAGCAACGCGGGCGGCGATCCCAATGGCACCGCCTTCTTCAAGACTGATATCAAGGCATGGACCGATCTGGTCGCGCGCAATGTGGTCACGGTAATGCAGGCGTCTCACCTGCTCGGCGCCAAGATGCGCGAGCGCAAGCGTGGTGGGATCATCCTTGTGGGGTCGGGCGCGTGCTATGGCGGCGCGTCGGGACTAGGCGTCTACTCGGGCAGCAAGGCGTTCGACCTCTGCTTTGGCGAGGGGCTTTGGGCCGAATTGCGCACTCATGGCGTGTACGTGCTGAACCTTATCCTGGGCCGCACTGACACGCCAGAATTCCGCCGCTGGCTTGAAAGCCGTGGAGCGTCGATGCCCAGCGATGTCGCGAACGCGGAAGATGTGGCTCGTGTCGGCTTGGAGCGCTTGCCGTATGGCCCCGTACACAACTGGGGGCTGGAGGACGAAGACGCGGGGCGCATGCCCCAATCGGCTGCCGCTCGTCGGAACCGCATCCTCGCCATGGAGGCGGCGATGCAAGACTTGAAGCCCGCCCAGGTATGACCCGCTCGCTTCAGAACGACAGGCAAGCCATCACCGACTTGATCCACCTCTACTGCCGTTCGGTGGACAGGCTGGATGTGCCGCTGGGTCACAGCATCTGGAACGAAGGCGCGACCGCCGATTACGGTGAAAGCTTCCATCAGGGAACCGGGAGGGACGTGATCGACAAGATCTGCGCCTCTCATCGCGGGCTGCTCGCCCACTCGCACCAGATCGGCAACATCCTCATCAAGGTCGACGACGATCGCGCCGGGAGCGAGGCCTACTGCACCGCAACGCTGCGGTTGCAACGCGGCGAGACGCTGATGCAGATGAGCGTGTGGACCCGCTATGTCGACCGTTGGTCGTATCGGGCCGGACGCTGGGGGCTCGACCATCGCATTGCGATCCGCGACTTCGACGAGGTCCGCCCGGTGACCGCCCTGAGTCAGCCGGACATGGGCAGTCGCGACCATGCCGATCCTTCCTATGCCGCGCTTCATCTAAAACCACAGGATATGCCATGAAAGCAGCGTACATCCAGAACGGCGCAGTCCATGTCGGCGAGATGCCAGACCCGATTCCCGGAACGGGCCAGGCACTCGTGCGTACCCACCGCTGCGGCATGTGCGCATCCGAAGCCCACTTTCTCCATTCCGGCGAGACGATCATTGGTTTGTCGAAGGTTCATGGCGGACCCTACGCGGGGCTCGACTTCAGCCGTCCCTTCGTACCCGGCCACGAATATGTCGGCGAGATCGTCGATTATGGTCCCGGAAGCAAGCAAACGGTGAAACCGGGGCGCAAGGTCACGTCCATCCCGATCATGCGCCAGTCGGGTTCCCACTCCATCGTCGGCTTCAGCCATGACTGCCCCGGAGGTTTCGGCGAGTACATGCTGCTCGACGAGGACATGATGCTTGAGGTGCCCACCGATCTCGAGGACGATCTGGCCGCGATGACGGAGCCGCTGGCAGTCGGCCTGGAGCATGCGCGGCGGGGCCGGCCCGACAAGGACGATGTCGTCCTTGTCCTGGGCTGTGGGGCCATCGGCCTCGGCGTCATTGCCGGTCTTAAACTGATGGGCATCGCGCCTATCGTCGCCGCCGATTTCCACGAAGGGCGGCGCAAATTGGCCATCGCGATGGGCGCGGATATCGTCGTCGATCCGCGCGAGCTATCCCCCTATGGTCCACTTGTGGATCTGGGCGACCGGCGGGCGAACCTTATCTATGAGTGCGTCGGCCTGCCGGGGCTGCTTCAACAGGTCATCAGTGGCGCCGGCTTCGGGGCGCGGATCGTGATGGGCGGCTATTGTATGGAGCCGGAGGAGCTACTCGTCTTCGCGGCCCAGAACAAACGCCTCAACATCCAGTTCCCGGGGGGCGAAGAACCGCAGGATATGGAGCTTGCCTTGCGCGCGATCGCAGACGGGCGGGTAGACGTCCGTCCTTGGCTGGGAACGCGCATCGGGTTGAACGGCGTTGCCTCCGCGATGAGCGACATGTCCAATCCGATTGCGCCGATCCGCACAGTGGTCGATCCGCGCGTGCTGTAGACCACGCGAGTACACCTTCCCCGATGGCACTCGCATGGCCGGCTCGCAAAAGCACGGCGTGCCAGGACAGCGGGAAGTGCCGAGAGAGATAACGGCCAATGATTAGGGTTGGAATCATCAGCGCGAACTGAGGCGCCTACGCCCACAGGCCCGCATGGGAAGCGATCGATGGGGTCGAGGTCACCGCCATTTGCACCTCGCGCCGCGAAACCACCGAAGCCGTCAGCGCGCGCCTGAACATCCCGCGCGCGTTCTGGAATGCCGAGGAGATGGCGGCGGACCCCGACCTCGATATCATCGACATCGGCACGCGGCCAGATCTACGCCACGCTATGGGGCTGACGGCGCTGCGCAACGGCAAGCACATCTACAATGGCATCGTCAATGGCCAGGGACATCGACGATGGCCGGGATATGTATCGCGCATGGCGGACCGCCGGCGCCGTCGCGGGGGTGGATGCGTTTTCGCAGTGGATTCCCGCGCTCGTCAAGGGCAAGGAAATGCCCGGCACTGGCTATATCGGCAAGCCGCTGGGCGGAAGCTGCCGGTTCAACATGGGCCTCTTCAATCGCCCTGCCCACCTTCCCCTGCAATTGGTTCTTGCAGGCCGGCCTCGGTGTGTCCTCGATACGCAACAACTGTAGCCACCTGATGCATCTGATCCAGCTACTAGGACCGGTCAGAGCGGATCCAGATACTGCCGAAACGTCAGCGCCGCATTGTAATGGTGCATCGCGGGAAAGATCTCGAAACCGAAAGAGGTGTCCCTGAGGTAGGAGCGCTGGCGCGACCAGATCCCCGAATTACTCCCGTATTCACCGAAAATCGTCGCACTCCCCGACGACCAGACCTTTCCGAGCGTGGCGCCGGGTGCGAGGCCTGACGAGATGATTGACACGCTTCATAGTGAATTCGGGGCTATTATGGAATGGGTATCGCCGCACGAAACCGCCGGAAACCACTGCGGATCCGGATCCGTGTCTGCGCCGATGTCGATATCTGTGTTTGCGGGAGCCTGCAACCACATCGCCTCAAATGGCTTATCACGTTTGAGTTTGCAGGAGCTGTCATGAAGAAATCGACGATCGCCATCGCTTTAGCCGGCACCACGATGGTGCTTGGGGCCTGCGCCTTGATCCCGCGGCCTGGCCCAGTGGGCAACTCTGCAGTTCCGCAGCCCTCAAAGGCGGTAGACCTGGAGCGCTACTTGGGCCGCTGGTACGAGCAATACCGGTACGAAGCCTCATTCCAGAAAGATATGGATGACGTCACTGCCGACTACTCACTGAATGATGACGGAACCTTGAAAGTAGTGAACAGGGGCCGCCGAAATAACAAGTGGAAGGAATCAACTGGCAAGGCCAAGATAGTCGACGCGGCTATGAGTGCCAAGCTTAAGGTGTCGTTCTTCGGCCCTCTCTATGGCAACTACTGGGTGCTGGATCACGGTGAAAATTATGATTGGTCCATCGTCGGAGAGCCTTCGGGGCGCTACTTGTGGGTACTTACTCGGGAAGCCCGGCCTGACGCTGATTTGCTCGCCAGATTAGAAGCTCGAGTGAAGACGCTGGGTTACGACTGGTCGATGGTTCGTCGCACCAAACAGTAATATTGGAGCAAGGTTGATAAAGAGCGACATGCAGGATCTATTGTTGCCATCAACCCATCATCTGTTGATCGCCGGAATTATCTGAATCTTCAGATGGCATCGGCGGGGCACGAGTCCCTTGTAAATGTTCGGGCCCCCAAAGTTCAATTTAACACCAAGGATCGCGCTTGAAAACTTGGCTGGCGGAAGCGCGAATCTGCCCGCCGAGATCGCCCCCTGAAATGCCAAGCCCCAAGCGGCCCACCGCGGCATTCCTCTTGGTCAATCCAAGCAGATTAAAGTCACGCGGCGAGCGCGGATTACCGCGCCCGCGGGGGAAGCAATACCGATGAGGCTGCCCGGCAGGGTTTGCCGGGAAACTGCCTTGCTCGGGGCGCCGCTAGCAGACGGTGGTAGGGTCGATTAGCCAGAGAGCCTGGACGCGACCAGATCGGCCGTACTTATCTTTAGCGCGACAGGGTCCATTTGAACGCTGAGGATAGTCCGGCAAGACGGGCACTGATACGACACGGCCTTAAATCCCTCCGTTGAGAACGGAACCTTAGCGTCGACCGGCTGAATATAAACATTCGCGATCGTGTTTTCGCACTTGGGACATTTACCTCCATGAATCGACATGATCATCCTCCCCATCAGAAGTGAATTCGCAGGAAAAACGAGAGCCGCAAAACAGTCAAGGCCAGATTCATAGGATCGGGAACCCGCAATTCCGCAACGGCCTCACCCTAGACGCTCCCCGAATAGTAGCTGGCGCTATGGCTGTTCGCGCATGTGCTTTTCGCACCGGCGTGTCGTAGTACGTCAGCACCAAAATTGATCTCTAGACAAAGCATGCCTTCATAAGACCTCCACTCCCCGAACCGGTTGAAGCGCCGAAGATGAATGCGCCCAGGTAAACAATTGCATTGGGGAAACGGCGTGGCTGCCTATCTTCGTCGTCGCAACCTCCTCCTCCAAACCTTGAAGCGCGGGGCGCTCAAACGCCTATTAAGTCCGTAAGTTCCCAGCCCGCGATCGAACACACATTCTTTCGGACGAAGCGAGAGAATCGCTTGTCATCCACTTTTGTTTGGCGCAGCAATACCTCGCGACCCGAAAGAGATGAGCGTGAGCGACTCTCTGGATAACTACCCGGCCTCTGCAGGCCGGGTATTTTTTATCGCGATCACGTCGAGTGTGCACAAATACACGATTGATACAACGATTCCGTTTTCAAGCCCCACAAGCAGCTCTATATTGGGCCCTTACCCCGTCGGGTCGCACCAAGGGGGCGCCGGTGCGTGCCCAAGGCACCACCGGCGCAATCCTGCAGGTTTCAGGATGGCATGCTGCGGGCAATCGCCCCAGCGCATTTCAGCATCGTTTTCGCTGATTTCCCAATCGCGCAAATGAAATAACTTATTCAGCATTTAACGCGCCCCGATGCACCGGATGTTGCCCAGGCTAAGAACCGAGGCCTGCGCACCCGAAGATTTCAGAAACTGACACAAGACGCGGCCGATTTCCTGACCGCTGATCTGGTCGCACTCGACATCAAGTCCAAGATTAACGCCCAAATGCTGGATCTGCAGTGACAGCGTGACCTCAACTTGGTTCACGGTTCCACGAGAGTCGCCGCGGACTTCTTGCCAGGCGGGGTTGCCGCGCTTGCCGAAGATCTTGAAGCCCGCATCTTGAATAAGTCGTCACAGACCTTTCTATGCAAGGTTTCAGGATGACAAAGCCAATAGGTTGAATACATTGCGCGCCATGACTGAAGCCGGGTCTCGCCGGTTTGTGAGATTTCACGACATGCTGCTTTACCTCGGAATGCGCCTCGATCCTCAAGGACGGGCCATTATCGGGCTGTTTGAATGGCTCGGTGAAACTCGCCATCCGGATACTGGCACTCATTATGGGGAGAAACTGGCCCAACTTGCGCGCCAGCATCGGTAAAGTGTGGTGCCGGCGAAAGTTCAGAGATCCGCGAGCCCTATCAAATGCTCAGCTCGAAAGGTAGCTGCGAGGCACAGCGCGACGGCTTACCTGGAAGCCAAGTCAGTGATCCCGCGATTTGAGGTCAAGCTCAAGTAGGATCGAAGCGGTCAGCGGCCAACCCTTTACTCAACCCACCTTATGCGCAGGCTGTTGCCTTTCGGTGGTTTGAGGCCTTAGGGAACGACCTGCAGCGTCGCCTCTAAACGAGCGTTTGCTGCGAGCGTCGACTGGGATCCCCAAATGCCCCCAGATGGCGCGGAGGGGCCGCGGTGTCAGCGAGTGCCACGGTCCCTCCAATTTTGCGACAAGGTCGGCCTATCTCGTTCAGGGTATTCCGCAAATCGTTTCGGTTAGCTAACTACATGGTGTCCGGCGGGGGTACTGAACGAATACGACCCACGTTCAGAGCTGGTGGCAGCGCTTCCATACCTTTGCTGCCGCTGGCCACAATCGGCCGGAAGCGTCCGACCTTGCTCGATTCCTATGGCATCGGCTGTAACCTTGCACGGCCGTGTTTCTTGACCGTTCCGGCGCTATGCCACTTTGTAAAAATACTATTTTTTCCAGGGATGGCCTCGCTACATGCTCTTTTGTCGCCGGGTTTAAGGCGCAAGACCGTTGAGAGCGGGCTCATCGCCACAGATAGTGGCGGGCACTGATGCTTGCTATCGTCTGGTTAGGCGCTGCGACTGGAGATCTCTCCTGATTGAACAGGGACGTATGGCAACTTCCACGAAGGGTTTGAGGTACCCGCCGAACGCGGGGAGCGCGGCACCTCGGAACTGCTATCCCTTTGAAGTATTATCTCATCGTCATCTCGCGATGGCGCCACGGTGGCGGACCCTCCCCGGCTACACCGTCAGAGGCCGTCCCTTTAGCGGGGGACGGCCTCACTCCTCCAAAGCCGTTCGGATCAGAATTAACTTCTTGCAAGCGATGGAAATGTTGGCGCCGCTGAGCGATGATGCCGCGGGGGCGCTCCTGTACCCTCACAGAAGCTCTGCCCTCCCTGAACGCGCTGCGGCGCATGCGACAGACTAGACCCCGGGCAGATCTCAAGCGGTCCCCGGGGCCTCTTTTCTTCACATATCCTGTGAGGCGCCCGATCGTGGTTCGCGGGCGGTGCCACGGATAGCCTCCCCGCTCTCTAAGCAGCAAGATATCAGTATGACCACTGCGGAAAACAGCCACTTCACCTGGTGTTTCATGCTGGATAACCATATTTTATATCCGGAACGGCCTAGGGTCAGATCGCCGAAACAGCATGCAGGCCCTTGACCTCGAGAGCGGAAATGCAAAATATATTGGACGGCGGAATCACCGCCAAAGCGAGGAGAGTTGGAAGAAAGGAGGCAAAGCAATGTCCCTCTCCAAATTTCATCATCCGTTCGAGTTTATGGGGCGTCCCCAGCTCGAGCCGGAGGTCAAGCGTGCGATTCTGGCGTCTTGGATTTGCGACGCTCACGCAGCCGAAAACCGCCCCGATCTGAGGCGTCCGCCTGGCGGATCGCAGGTCAACCGGCTTGTCGACAAAACGTCTGCTATGCGCAGCGCTGATGCTCACGAGGCGTGACCATGTCGGAGCAGTTATTCACCCTCTTGCGCCAAGAGCGCAAACGCTTGGAAAGAGCGATAGCGAAAGCAGAAGCTGAAAAAGCACATCCTTCCGAAGTGAAGCGCATGAAAGTGCTCCATAGGATAGTGAATGAGCAAATCTGCAGTTGGATGCGAGACCTTTATGGCACCGATCCACAGCGGTTGAAACAAGCCGCATAACTCCAGAGATGAGCCGGAGGCCTGAACTCCGGCTCATCACCGGGACGCATCTCTGCTTAACCTGGGACGCGGGCACAGGCGCGGAGCGCGGACGACGTTTGGCCGGTCTGTCGCAGCCCAGCCTGCTCGGCATGAACCGTCGCTTCTCAGGTGCCAATCGCATCCCGTAGGAACTAGTTTCACCGCAGCGCAGAGTAAGCCACGATCACGCTTCTGCATTGACTATCCGTCACATCTGTCCCCTTCCATCTTTAATTTCCCTCCTCCGCAAGCAAGAGCTGCTGGCTAGGACATTCTTATTGAAAGGCAATTCCATCCAAACCCTGCCAACCCCCGGCGGTGATTACTGTCCAAACGCGGCCTAAATCAATTTCCCAAACCCGTATTTGAGACTGTGTTTCTGCCTGCTCGCTTTCAAAAAAGTCTAGCCTTCGATCTGAAGCAGCTGCGCGACCACGGAGATGGCAATCACATCCGGCTCTTTGCCTGTCACACCGGGAATACCGATAGGCGCCGTGAGCCGGGCGAGGGCATCCTCACGCACCCCGTCAGCCAGAAGCTTTGACCGGAATCGGGCGATTTTGGTCGACGACCCGATCAGGCCCACGAAAGACAAAGGCGAGCGCCTCATAGCCGCAAGCGTCAGACTGTAGTCCAATGGATGATCGTGTGTGAGGATAGCGAGGGCAGCATCGGCCGGTGCTTCTGCCACACAATGCAATATCTCCGTCTCCTGCATCACCGTGACCCCGTCGATGGCCGCCATTTCGGGCCTCGTATCAAACCATGCAAGTTGTAGGGGGAGGCCAATCATGTGCCGCACGATTGCCTGACCGACGTGTCCTGCCCCGAAAAGATAGAACGGGCGGAGTCGCTGGCCTACCGGCTCAACGATGCGGGCGCCGATGTCGGGCCTTTCGCCCCGCGCAGACTGATGCGTTGCCGTCTCCTGCCGGAAGACGGCGCGTTCGATACGACTTTGTCCTAGTGTCGTCACCAGCATGTGGCCTGGTTCTGCATCCTGCAGCCAGTCAAGCCCGCCGGGGTCCAGGTGCTCGATCAGCAGTCGCACCCGCCCACCGCAACACTGGGCGAGCAGCGGACCAAGCGGATAGTCTTGCACCCGCCAGGTTCCAACTGGCAAGGACAGTACGGCCCGGGCCTGTTCGAGTGCCCGGTATTCCAATTGGCCGCCGCCGATCGTGCCAAACTGGCCGCCTGCCGTCGCTACCATGCGCGTGCCGGCCGCGCGCGGCGCGGAGCCTTCGGTGGCTAAAATAGTGACGAGTGCGCAAGGTTCATCTGGCAGGCGGCCAAGCCAGTCAATCCATTGCGTCACGGTGAGGCAAATTGGGCTATGGCTGCCATAACCCGCTCGGGCGTAGCCGGTGCATCAAGCTGCGCCATTTCCCGGCCATCGGGTGCAGCTGCTGCAATGGCACGGTTAAGGGCTGAAAACACCGAAATGGCCAGCATGAAAGGCGGTTCGCCGACCGCCTTCGATCGATTAATGGTGGGTTCGATGTTTTCTCCGTCCCACAGGTTCACAACGAAATGCTTGGCCCGATCGGACGCCGTAGGGATCTTGTAGGTTGCCGGACTATGGGTAAGGAGCCGACCTTCGTGGTCGAACACGAGGTCCTCAGTCGTCAGCCAGCCTTGCCCTTGCAAAAAGCCGCCTTCGATCTGCCCCTTGTCTATCAGAGGATTAAGCGAGCGGCCAACGTCGTGGAGGATATCGACTGCCAGCACTCGGTGTTCGCCGGTGAGCGTGTCAATCGCCACTTCTGAAACCGCAGCGCCGTAAGCGAAGTAATAAAACGGTCTGCCTCGATGGGCTGCACGGTCATATTGGATGCCCGGTGTTGCGTAAAAACCAGTGGCAGAAAGAGAGATACGCCCTATGTGCGCCTTGCGAGCAGCTTCCGCAAAAGTCATTCTTTCCTCGCCAGCCGTTACACCCTCGAGAGAGAACGCAACGTCCCCTTGCCTGCATCCATACAGGCGGGCAAGGAAAGCAGCGAGCCGCTCGCGGATGGTCATTGCCGCATTATGCGCGGCCATGCCGTTGAGGTCCGCCCCCGAGCTGGCCGCGGTGGCCGAGGTATTGGGAACCTTGTCGGTTCGGGTTGCCGTGACGCGCACCTGTGTGAGTGGCACCGCAAAGACGTCGGCAACGATCTGCGCCACTTTCACATAGAGGCCCTGCCCCATTTCGGTGCCGCCGTGGTTCAGCTGGATCGAACCATCCGCATAAAGGTGGACCAGAGCTCCCGCCTGATTGAGATGCGTCGTGGTGAAGCTGATCCCGAACTTCACCGGCGTCAGCGCAATGCCTCTCTTGATCACCGGGCTGGCAGCATTGGATACTTCGATCGCCCTCACTCTCGCATCGTAGTTTGTGTCGCTGCGCAGCCGGGCGATCAACGCGGGGGCGATGTTATCGCTTACCATCATCCCGTAGGGCGTAACGTCCCGGCCCGGGCCGTAGAGGTTCGCAACGCGAACTTCTAATGGTTCTTTTCCCAGCGCAATAGCGACGTGATCGATGATCCGCTCGATTGCGAGCATACCCTGCGGGCCCCCGAAACCGCGAAACGCCGTGGCTGACACGGTGTTGGTCTTCAGCCTTTCAGAAACGATCTCGACGTCTGGCAGGAAATAGCAATTGTCGACGTGGAACATCGCTCGGTCGTTGATCGCAGGAGAAAGATCCTGGCTCGCGCCGCACCGCGATGCGAGATGCAGCGAAAGTGCCAGGATCTGTCCGGCCGCGTCGAACCCGACCTGATAAGCTACCTCGAATTCATGGCGCTTGCCGGTAAGGATCATGTCGTCGTCACGGTCGACTCGGAACTTCGCAGGTCGCCCGGTCTTGGCAGCAACCAAGGCCGCGGCAGCTGCAAAGCCGGTCGCCTGCGTTTCCTTGCCTCCAAAGCCGCCACCCAACCGCCGCACTTCCACCGTGACATCGGCAGAAGAAAGGTTCAGCAAGTTGGCAACCAGATGTTGCACCTCGCTGGGATGCTGCGTGGAGCACAGCAGGTGCAGCTGTCCATCTTCCCCCGGGGTTGCCACGCAGATATGGCCTTCCAGGTAAAAGTGATCTTGCCCTCCCATCGCAAATTCGCCCGAGATGCGCTGTGGAGCCGCCGCCAGAGCCGCGGCGCAGTCGCCGCGTGCCATGCGCTGAGTTTCCTCGATACGGCTGCCTGCCTTACGCGCTTCAGCAATGGAAACGGCAGCGGGCCGTTTCTCGTAGACCACCTTGCCAAGCCGCGCAGCCTTTCGCGCGCTGCGCTGGCTGGTTGCAGCAACAAGGAACAAGGGCTGGCCAGGAAACACCACTTCTCCATCTGCCAACATGGTTTCATCATGGCGAACCGGCCCAGTGTTGTTTTCTCCCGGGATGTCAGCGGCAGTAAAGACCGCCACCACGCCTTCCGCCGCGCGCACTGCCGATAGGTCCATAGATACGATCCGCGCGCTAGTCTCGCTCGCCTGCCCGAAAGCGAGGTGAAGCATGTCTGATGGCTCAGGCGCATCGTCAGCATATCGAGCAAGACCGGTGACGTGCAGATGAGCAGAATCATGCGGATTGTCTGGCTTCAAGCCGGCGCTCCAGGTGTGATCACGTTCAGCCATCTACGGCTTCCACCTGCAGCACGGAAATGCCGGCGCCCTGTTCCCGAAGCCAGAGGCGGCGCAGCAGCATAGCCGCGGCATCGAGACGGTAGCGCGCCGAACCACGTACATCGCTGAGCGGTGCGAAGTCGGCGCGCAACGCCTCGGCAGCAAATGCGAGCGTTGCCTCGCTGAATGGCGCGCCGATCAAAGCAGCCTCGCAGCCTCGAGCACGGCGGGGCGTCGCTGCCATACCGCCAAAAGCGACTCGCGCATCGACGATCAATCCTTGGTCGAGGGTTAGCTTGATCGCGCCGCAAACTGCCGAGATATCGCTGTCGAAACGGCGCGAAAGCTTGGCGATGTGTATGACGTCCTCCGGCTGGGGACGCGGGATGCTGATGCTTTCTACGAACTCACCGGCCCGGCGGTCCTGCTTGCCGTAATCTAGGAAGAAGGAATCCAGCGGTATTGTCCGGCGTCCGGAAAGCGAGCGCAGTGTCAGCTGCGCTCCCAGGGCGATGAGCCCCGGCGGCCCATCGCCAATCGGCGAGCCATTGGCAATGTTGCCGCCCACGGTTGCAGCGCTCCTCACTTGCAATCCGCCGATACGCCGCACCAGTTCTCCAAGGTCCGGATGAAGTCGCGCCATCGGCCCGTGCGCCTCGGCATAACGGACCGCGCCACCCAGCCTCAGGTTCGATGGGCCTTCGTCTATCTCGCTCAGGTCGGCCACATCGCCGAGGAAGATCACCTCACCGAGATCCCTCAGCCCCTTCGTTACCCACACGCCCACATCGGTTGCGCCTGCCACCATTACTGCCTGGGGATGGTCCGCAAGAAGTATCGCCAGTTCATGCGATGTGCGCGGGGCAAACCACGGTTGGCCGCGCCATTCGCCCTTGGTTCCGCCTTCACCGATGGTACTGAGCCGCGCCGCCAAGGGGGCCTCATCCAGAACACGCGTTTGGACTTGTTCGCCAGCTTCGATGATGGGCCCATAACCGGTACAACGGCACAGGTTGCCAGAAAGCATATCGGCTACCGGCAGGTCGCATCCAAGCGCGCCGATGGCCTTTCCCTGCAGCGACATGACGATTCCCGGGGTGCAAAAGCCGCATTGCGATGCACCATTGGCCGCCATGCAGGCCTGTACGCGATTGAGCCGGCCATCGGCTGATAGACTCTCGACCGTCCGCACTGCTTTACCATGAAGCATGGGTAGAAACTGGATGCAGGAATTGACAGCGCGCCATTGAATCTGGCCGTTGGAAGGTGCGCCGACCAGCACCGTGCACGCCCCGCAATCCCCCTCGGCACATCCCTCCTTCGTTCCCGTCCGTCTGCAGGAATAGCGCAGGTAATCGAGGAGCGTCGTGCCGGGATCAAACTCGGTCAATTCGCAGGCGTGCTCGTTAAGTAAAAACCGGACTGTCATGGCGGACCTAGCTCCCCCGATACGTCGAATAGCCGTGGGGCGAGATTAGCAAAGGTACATGATAATGCCCCGCTCCCGCCACACCGAAAGCTATGGGCACACGGTCGAGGAACGGCGGCTGCGACAGAACGATGCCCTTTGCCCGGAAATAGTCCGCGACCGAAAAGGTCAGTAGATAGGAGCCGGGCCCGAGCCTCGGTATGCCAGGGCACCGTCCATCCGCATCGGTTACACCGGTGAAAAGCACACCGCCATCGGCCGCGGCAAGCTCCAGCGCTATTCCCTCGGCCGGACAACCGAAAGTCGTATCGAGGACATGGGTCGACAAACCCGTCATGCAGCTTCCCCCTGGCCCGGCAACTGGTCTGGCGCCGGCCAGCTGCCCAGAAACTCTTGCTCATCGTACGTCAGGAATTCGGCCATCAAGGCATCGCGATCATCGAGGAACAATTGATTGGCCAAGCCCTTCAACAGGCGCGGCAAGGCATTTTGCAGCCCCGAAAGCGCCGAGGCCGATAGTCCAAGGCTGACCAGCGCGGAGTAATTGAACGCAAACAGGCCGTGGATCCGCGCAGGATCCGCGCCCTGTCGCGCAACAAATTCAAAGGCTGGTCCAAGGTAGGGATGCGCATCGATCAAGGCATGACGCGGGCCAGACGGCGTCACACGCTCACCCCAACGCAAGATAAGATCGGCCACGTCGGCCAACTCAGGGCGTAGTCCCGGATCGCTTATAAACCCTGTCGAAACCACCACAAAATCGAATTCGTGGCTTGCCTGCGGCGTAGTCACCTGAATAAGCCCATCGCGCGCGGCCACATCGAGCCAAGGCGCGCCAAGATGAAGCGCGAAGCCGGGCTTGGCAGAGGCGTTCTCAAAGGAATCGTTCGTGGGAGGCTGGTTGTGCCCGAGGAAGCAGCGCATCGCTGCATACTTGGTCTCATCGTCGAGCGCCGGGTAGCGGGCGGTAAACCCTACGCGCTCCATGAAACGGATCGGGTTGACGCGGGGCAAGTCCTTGCGGCGGATAAAGACTTCCGCAGCTGCTACACCCTGAGAAAGCGCAAAGCCAGCATTGTCGAAGGCCGAAGCACCGCCGCCTAGAATGCCTATGCGCTTGCCATGAAGAGCAGCGAAGTCGATCGGTTCGCTGGTGTGGGCCCAGAGCCCCCGCGGCAGATTTTCCCGAACCACCGGCGGTGTATACCACTCGCCTCCGCCTTGAATACCCGTTGCAAGAACGACCTTGCGAGCATGAACCGGCGCGCCTTCGGTGAAGTGCAGGCGGTGCAGCCCTTCCGCCTGCAGAGGCTCGATCCGCACCAGTTTCGCGTCATTTTTCACGGGTAGCGCGAGCACGCGGCGATACCACCGTAAATATTCCATCCAGTCTCGGCGGGCAATCTTGTCGACGCCGGCCCAGCCCTGCGCCCCATGCTGCGCTTCCCACCAGGCACGAAAAGTCAGCGAGGGAATGCCGAAGTCGATGGGATTGAGATGCTTGGGCGTCCGCAGTGTCACCATGCGCGCATAGTTCTCCCATGGCCCTTCGAAACCGGCCGGGTTCTCATCGAAAACCATCGCATGCGGAACGCCCTGCGAACGCAGACCAAAAGCGACTGACAAGCCGCACTGGCCGCCGCCAATTACGGCCACATCAAGAACCCGTGCCCCTTCGAAGTCACGAGGGCGCACCCATTCGGGACGGTTGTGGCCGATCAGTTCGAGTTCGCGCGCAAGCTGCGCTTCGAGTGCTGTCAGGCCTATCGCGCTCATGTCGGATCCTCCAGCCTCAGGCGCACGATTTCACCGATCTGTTCGAGCGCAGCGCCGATTTCCTCCTGCCTACCGTTCTCGAGGCGACGTTCCATAGCCGCCAGAATGCTGTTCTTGTCGTTCAGACGCACACAGATGATGAAGGGAAAGTGGAAGCGCGCGCGATAGGCCGCGTTCATGGCGTGGAAGCGTGCGAACTCCTCCGGGCTAAGCCTGTCGAGCCCGGCGCTCGCCTGCTCGATGGCGGAAGCCTTGGTGAGAGTCCCGTCGATCGCTGCCTTGCCGCCCAATTCCGGGTGCGCGCGGATCAGCCCAAGTTGTTCCTCGATATCGGCCTCGTACATCACCGCGAGCAGATCTGCATGACGATCGCCCGACGACGGCCTGGTATCTGCGCGCGCCTCGAGCCATGGACTGTGTTCGAACAGCGAGGTCACGAAACGCCATCTTCAGGGCTGACATTCCCGGAAACAACCTTCCAGCCATCGCCGAAGCGAACCCAGGTAAGTGTCTGAAGATCCACGTGCTCGGAGCCGTCGCGCAAGAGCTCGGTTTCGACGGTAACGAACCCATCCCCATCAACGGTGATCACGGCCCGGCCCAGCAGTTGCCGCGGAGAATCCCTTGGAACCTCGCGGAACGCAGGAGTTTCCTCGAGCTCGTAAATCACCTCGCCACCGCGGTAACGGTTCTTGGTAACGACCTCATGGACCAGCGCGCCCTTCGCCGGAATGTCGTCCGCCATCAAAGCACTTTCATATGGATGAAATGCAGCGCTTGTTTCGGCGTGGAACCGGGGGGCCTCGATCGTCAAGCCCCTGCTCCCTGATAAGGATGGTGCCTGATCCAGTGCCGGGCTATGTCGATACGACGCGCCACCCAAGCTTCTCCGCTGGACGTGACATGGTCGAGGAAACGCGCCAGCCAGCGGGCGCGGCCGGGCTTTCCGGCTATGCGGCCGTGCAACCCTACCGACATCATTCGGCCGCCCTCCTCGCGCAATTGGTCGAACGTGTCGCGCATGTGGCGGAAGAACTGCTCGCCTTCGGTAAAGCCGTTAAGCGCAACGATCTTCATGTCGTTAACGTCGAGCGTGTAGGGAACGATGAGCTGCGGCCTACCATAACGGTTGTCCCAATAGGGCAAGTCGTCGGCGTAGGAATCAGCGTCATAGAGAAAGCCGGCCTCCTGCGCCACGATCTGCGCGGTGCGCGGCGAGGTGCGGCCCTGATACCAACCCAGGGGACGACTGCCCGTCAGCTTTTCGTGAAGGCAGATGGCCTCCGCGATGTGCGCCCGCTCGGTGGCTTCCGGCACGGACTGGTAGTCGATCCAGCGCAGCCCGTGGCTGGCGATCTCCCAATCTGCATCAAGCATGGCGGCCACGGCCTGGGGATTCATCTCCATAGCCTTGGCAACCCCGAACACGGTAACGGGAAGCTCGCGCTCGAGGAAAAGGCGGTACAACCGCCAAAACCCGGTGCGGCTACCATATTCATACAAACTCTCCATTGCCATCGCCCGGTCCGGGTAGCTCGCCGCGCCAACCATCTCGCTAAGGAAAGCTTCCGACCGTGCATCACCGTTGAGGACGCAGTTCTCGGCGCCCTCTTCGTAGTTGATGACAAATTGCACGGCTACACGCGCGCGGCCGGGCCAACGCGGATCCGGCGGAGTACGGCCATAGCCAACGAGGTCGCGAGGCTTCATGCGTCCCAAGCCCGCATGGCGGCGGGGACTGCTGTGCCCGGCGGCAGGGAGTAGCCTTGCATGCCAAGGCAAGCCTCGAGCGCCGCCAGCGTAAGTAGCACCTTGTGCTTCATCGCATTGTATCCCATCGCTCCGATCCGCCAGATCCTGCCCTCAAGCGGGCCAAAGGCAGTGCCGATTTCGATCTCGAACTGCTCCCGCATGGCCAGGCGTACTGTCTCGCCGTCGACATCTTTCGGGACGAACACGCCGGTAACGTTGGTCATGCGATGAGCATCCTCCCCGAAGATCTCGAGTCCCATCGCGCGAAGGCCTGCCGTCATCGCCCTCCCCGCGGCTTCATGGCGGGCATAACGCGCGGCCAGCCCCTCCTCCAGCACGATGCGCGCACACTCCCGCGCCGCATAGAGCATCGAGGTCGCCTCGGTGTGATGGTTAAGGCGCTTGTCCGACCAGTAGTCCATGACCATGGCGAGATCGAAGTAATTGGACACGATGCGCGGTCCTTGCCCGTCTGCAATGTCGGGGCGGCGAATGCCCTGCTCGAGATGACGGCGCCGGGTTATGTGTTCGGCGGCCGTGTCGGAAATGGTGATCGGTGCTGAGCCCGAGGGACCTCCCAGGCATTTCTGCAGACCGCCGCTCACCACGTCCACCTCCCAGCGATCGGCTGCCAGTTCCATCCCGCCGATGGTGGCGGTAGCATCGACGTAGCTGAGCGCGCCCGCTGCGCGGCATAACGCGCCAAACCCATCCAACGGCTGGACCATGGTGGTCGAGGTATCGCCGTGGATCGTCGCGACCACTTTCGGCTGGCAGCGTGCAATGCCCGCCGCAATGGCATCGAGAGATACGATCTCGCCCCAAGGAGCCTCGACGGTCTCGACGACCGCGCCGATACGAGCGAGGATCTCGCCAAGCAGCAGGCCGAAGCGACCAAAATTGACCACCAGAACCACGTCTCCCGGTGCTACGAGGCTGACCAATGCCGCCTCTATTCCCGCCCGGGCAGTGCCGTCGACAAGCATGGTCCAGCGGTTCGCGGTGCCGAATATCGGCCGGTACAGCGCCATGACCTGATTCATGTAACCAGTCATCTCCGGATCGAACTGTCCGAGGAGGTCGGCGCTCATTGCTCGCAGGACGCGTGGATGAGCGTTGATCGGGCCCGGCCCCATAAGCAGGCGCTGGGGCGGATCGATCTCTCCCAGCAACAGCATCGGATCAAGTTCGATCGGCAAGCGATTCTCCCAAAACTTTCCGGTTCAGTCGCTCAATGAAGCCAAGCATGACCTCAAGCGCAACGTCGGCATCACCAGGCTCGACATGCTCGGCCGGATTGTGACTGACGCCATCCTTGCAGCGAATGAACAGCATGGCAGCAGGGCACAGTGCGGACATGACCATTGCATCATGCCCCGCTCCTGAAACAAGGCGCCGGAGCGGCTGCCCAGCCTCGGCCATGGCGCTCTCCAGCAATTGCATGAGGGCGGCATCGCAGGGGCTGGCAGGCAGATCGTGAACAAGCGCAAGATCGAGAACCAGGCCTCGCTGCGAGGCAAGTAGCTCCAGTTTTTCCTCAATTGCCTTGGCAGCGCGGTCACGCCGTGCCGCCTCGCCGGCACGTATATCGATCGAAAAGCGCACTTCGCCTGCTATCACGTTGGCAGCTCCGGGAGCCGCTTCAAACTTGCCAACAGTGGCCACGAGATCCGACGCGTCTCTCCTCGCTACTTGCTCGACGGCTAGCACCATCTCGGCGGCACCTGCCAACGCGTCCCGGCGTAGCGGCATGGAGGAGGTGCCGGCGTGGCCTGCCGCGCCTCGCAGCGTAACCGCATAGCGCAGCTGCGCGGCGATGCCGGTGACGATACCCAGCGCCAGGCCTTCGGCTTCGAGGACAGGGCCCTGTTCGATATGGGCCTCAAGATAGCCGACGATCTCACCGGGCGAGCGTCGCGCGGCCTCGAAGGTTTTCAGATCAAGCCTGCGAGTAGGCGTGCTGGCGGTAACCACGTCGTAATCGGTTTTGAACGAGGCAAGCGCGGCGGCCAGCGAAACGCCATCGGCATCGGCTATCCGGGCAAGGTCGCCGTCCAGCGTCCCTGCCACTGCCCTGCTCGTCAACATGGCGGCGGGAAAACGCGAGCCTTCCTCGTCCCCGAAACCATAGACTTCTATGGCAAAAGGCAAGCGGCGCTGCTGATCGTTCAGCGCGGCCACGCATTCGATACCCAACAGCACCCCCAACGGCCCATCATAGCGTCCGCCGTCGCGGACAGAATCGAGATGGCTGCCGATCACCAGCGCCGGCGCTCCAGGGTTCTGGCCTTCATAGCGGCCCAGGAGGTTCGCCGCAGGATCGAGGTCCACATGCATTCCCGCCTCCACCATCCAGGCACCGACGAGGTCCAAAGTGGTATGATGGGCAGGCGTCAGATAGCCCCGGTACAGGCCATGCTCAAACTCGCTATAGGGCGCACGTCCAAGGACGTCGCAGCGGGCCGCCGCGCGGGCTCCGCCTACCATGCCGCCACCGCGCCATCGCTGCGCGGATCGCTGGCGCCTTCGAAAGTACCGTCCGTCAGGCGCACGACGGCGCCGGCATGGCCCATCATCTGAGTAAGCGGGCCGACGCGCTGAAGATCGTGCCCGGCCTCGGCAAGTTCAGCATAAAGCGCCTCGCTAAAGCCTTCCTCCAGCTTGAGGGAAGTCGTGACTTCACCCCATGTGCGACCGAGCAACCAGCGCGGGGCGCTGATTGCCTGCTGAAGATCGACGTCAAAGCGGGCATAGCGGCTGAACAGCGCGGCCTGCGTCTGCGGCTGGCCCTCGCCGCCCATGGTGCCATAGGCCATTACTCGCCCGTCGTCGAAGGCGGCCAGCGCCGGATTGAGCGTGTGGAAAGGTTTGCGGCCAGGTTTCAATGCATTCCAGCCACTTCTGGCAAGCCGGAACGAACTTCCCCGATTCTGTATGATTATCCCGGTCTGCGGAAGGACGAGCCCGGAGCCGAATTCGAAATAAGTCGACTGTATGGCAGAGACCACCCGGCCTTCACTGTCAGCCGCTCCGAACCAGCACGTATCGCCCCATTGCGGCGGTTGGGGCCAAGGCAACGCCTTGTCAGGCTCGATTCGCGCCGCAAGCGCATCGACAGCGTCCGGATCTCTCAGCAAGCCCTGGAAGTCGAACCGCGTGTGGCCCGGATCACCCACATGCAGGTCTCGCAGCAGGAATGCCTGCTTTGTCGCCTCGACCAGACCGTGGACGTGCGCGAAACCATCCGGCGCATCGACGCCGAGGCGGTCAAACAATGCCAAGATTAGGAGAGAGGCGAAACCCTGTGTTGGCGGCGCGGTGTTGAAGAGGCGTGCGCCCTTTATCCTGGCTGTAAGCGGTTGGGGACGGGTCGCCTCGTGAGCGGCGAGGTCCGAAGCTGAAATCGGACTGCCAAGCGCGGCAAGGTCCTCAGCTATGCGTGCAGCAAGGCCGCCCCGGTAAAAGCTGTCGAGCCCGTCCGCTGCAAGCGTTCTGAATGTCTGGGCAAGCGCAAGATTGCACAGAATGTCTCCTTTGGCCAATGGACGGCCGCGGGGCTCGAAAACGGACCTGTAGGCCCCCGGCTGAAGGCGTAGCTCATAGCCCTTGCCAGCGGCGATGGCTGCGCCCCCTGCGGTGACGGGCACTCCTTTTTCGGCATAGTGGATCGCACTAAGCAGCAGCCGTTCAAGCGAGAGTTTTCCGCCTCCTGTGCCGAGGGCTGCGGCCCAGGCCGAGATCGTCCCTGGCACTGTGTTCGCCGCCAGAGGCCCGCGCGCAGGCACTGCTTCGAGCCCGTCGTAGAGCGCCAGGTCGGCACGGGCGGCAGCGCCTCCGCAGCCATGAACAGCGTGAACATGACCATCGGGCTCACGTATCAGCCAGAAACCGTCTCCCCCGATCGCTGTCATGTGCGGATAGACCACGGAAAGGACTGCGGCGGTAGCAACGCTGGCTTCCACCGCGTTGCCCCCGTCGCGCAGGACTGAAACCCCAGCCTCGGCCGCCAGGTGATGCGGCGCCGTCACTATACCGTGAGAGGCCTTTGTGGCCGCGGTCATGCAACGGTTCACGCCGCCGTCCATTGCATATCGAACCACGCTGGCATAGCCGCGGCGGATGACACCACGAAGCCGGTAATGCCGTCGTCCTCAAGCTTCGCCGCAAAATGCATTAAGTCGGGCTCGCCGCCGGGCTTGCCGATCAATTGCAATCCGATCGGTAACCTTCCTTCTCGGCGCAGCGGAACCGACAGCGAAGGTAACCCAGCAAAGGTGATCGGCTGAGTATGGATCCCGAGGTCAGCGCGGGCGGGTGAAAGTGCGCCGTCGATCAGAATCCGCGGGTCTTCGATCAAAGGCGCCGTGCAAGGCGTGGTCGGCGCGAGCAGTACGTCGAAATCGGCCATTACCTTTTGGAGTTCGCGCAGGAACGACCGCCTGAACCTGGACGCCTCTTCGTAGATACCACGAGGCAACAATACTCCGGCGAGAAGACGATCCCGCGTCGCCGGATCAAACGCCATGGCCTGTTCCGACAGAGCATCGCGATGTTGGCTCCCCCCCTCGAAGGCCGTCATGAGAAACGCAGCGGAACGCGCACGGCCGACATCCGGGAACTCGACCAACGGCGTGCCGCCTGCGATGACGTCAATCGCCGCAAGCTGCTCGGGATCGGCGTTCTCGCGAAACCGTCCTCCAAGGCGCGCTACTCTTAGCGGGCGGCCGCAGGGCGCGGCGTCTCTGCTCGAAAGAACTTCCCATACCAGCGCCATATCGCCCGCGCTGACGGTGAAGGGCCCGACATCATCGAAACTCTTTGCAAATGGAAAGACGCCTGTCAGCGGCAAACCTTCATGGGAGGGCTTCAGACCGTAAATACCCGTGAGGCTGGCGGGAACGCGCACCGAGCCATTTGTGTCCGACCCGAGCGAAAATGGCAGCATGCCACCGGCAACCGCTGCCGCAGACCCGCCTGACGAACCACCTGCCAACCGGCTCTGATCGTGTGGGTTGCGAGTAGTGCCGTGGCGCGCATTGATCGTCGCGAAGCCGTAGGCAAACTCGTCCATGTTGAGCGTCGCAACCAGGATCGCACCGGCGTTGCGCAGCCGGGCGATGGCCTCGGCATCGGCTTTGGCCGGCGGCGCTTCCGCATAGATTGTAGAACCTGCGGTGGTCGGCAAACCTGCAATGTCAAACAGATCCTTGACGCCATATGGCACACCCGCCAGAGGCCCCGGATCCGCGCCAGCTGCCACTAATGCGTCCACAGCCCGCGCTTCGGCTCGGGCGCGTTCGGGCAAAAGGCGAGTTATTGCATGGAGAGAATCACGTGATGGATCCGGCAACGCGGCAAGGCATTTCTCCAACAGGTCGATAGCGGAAATACGCCTGGAAAGAACGGCAGAAGCGATGTCGCGGACCGGGCTCAATGCCGGTTCTTTCCGGAAATCCCCCGCATCGTCGAAACGTGCCTGGAGATAATTTCAAGATTATCCTTCAATCCGGCATGGCACCTTTCCGGAACTGTAAGGCCCTGTGCGCTCGCCGCTTCTGCAATCTGCTCATCTGTCAGAGGAAGCTGGGCTAAATCTGTTTGGTTCTTGTAGTCAGGTATCGTGCTTACCCCTGCCTGGCCGGCAATCAAGGCGGCGAATTGGCGACCTTGGATCGCTCCACGACCTTAGGCGCACTCCCGACCGGGTCTATATCATATTGGCACACGCCCCGTTCGAGAAATGCGGGCGGCTGTCTCTCGAAGCCTCTTGGCGGCATCGAGCTGCACCATTCGGGGTTCATTTTGCGAAGATCACAGACCGGTCAATCCCAACCGGGGTCGTAACTCTTCTGAATCCGAGACAATGTCTGACCGCAGCCTCACAGCTCCTGAAGAGATCAAGGCTGGCGTTGTCAGGATGCCGAACATCATTAGCGCTGGCGCGCGCCTCGGCAGATTTTCAGTCACACCGTTAAGGTGAAAATTAAATACCCCGACTCCAAGCAAATCACCCGCAGTCGCAGCCAAACAAAACCGATGCTAAGGCAGGAGCTTCTGCTGCACGCTGCAAAGGAACTCGGCTGGTTCACGTCACGGTGTGAACCTTAGCAGCCGTCTTCCCGCAGGAGTTATAGCTCCGCCGATGCGCGAAGCCGAGCAGGAGGCATTATGCCTGATTTTGTTCGGCCCCCTGCCCTTCCCTGCCTTGCTACCCGGCTCGATTGTCATCCACGAAACAGAGAAACGGGCGCTGTTCGGCCGCATCGGCGTATGCGACCAGCAGCCGTCCTGTTTCCAAGGCCGTTAGAAGAAGTCATGCGCATTTCAGACAGCAGTGGACAAGCAGCGGCGGTCGCGTCAATGCAGTTTCAGGCGCGGCCGGACGATGCGGTTCACATGACCTACGACGATCAGTGCCGCGCCCTTAATCCAGCCGTGAATTGCAATCAGGTGCATGCGATACAGCGACATGTAGAGGAACCTGGCCAGCCGGCCTTCGACGGCCAACTTTCCGCCGACCAGATTGCCCATCAGCGATCCCACCGTCGAGAAGCGGCTGAGTGACACCAAGGATCCGTGATCCTTATAAACGAACGGAACCGTCGCGTTGCCGGTCATAAGGCGGCCCAGATTGCGGAACACTACGTCGGCCATCTGGTGCGCGGCCTGCGCGCGCGGAGGCACAGGACGTTCCTGGCCCGCCAACACGCAGAATGCACAGTCACCGATAGCGAAGACACGTTCATCTTTAGTTGATTGCAAGCTGGGACGTACCACGACCTGGCCCGAACGAGCCAATTCTAATCCATCCAGTCCACCGGCGATGGGTGCGGCCTTAACGCCGGCCGCCCAGACCTGGAGATCCGCAGCGATCACCTCGCCGCCGCGCGTCACCATACCTTCGGCTGTAGAAGCAATAATTTGGGTATCGGTGAGCACGCGCACGCCCAACGCCTCCAGTTCGTGATGGGCAGCGGCCGCAAGCCGTTCGGGCAGGGCCGGCAGGATGCGCGGCCCGGCTTCGATAAGCGTCACTTCGAGGCGGCTGCCGTCGAACACTTCAAGCCCATAGAAGCCCAGCGCATCTGCCGCGTTGAACAGTTCGGCCGCCAGTTCCACGCCGGTAGCCCCGCCGCCCACGATCGCAATCCGAACTCGCGCGTTGCTTGCCGGATTAGCAGTCATCTCGCGCGATACGCGCAAACACTGGTCGAGCAGCCGATCGCGGAACCGGTCTGCTTGCTTGTGGCTGTCCAGGAAGGTGCAGTTCGCTGCGACACCCGGAGTGCCAAAATCATTAGTAACCGATCCGTAGGCCAGCACCAGATAGTCGTAGCGAATGGTGTGGGCGGCAACCACTTCCCTGCCGGTGTCGTCGTTGACCGGGGCCAGATGGACTTGGCGCGCCGCGCGATCGATTGAGGAGAGCGTCCCGTAGAAGTAGCGATAGCCCCAGCGATGGCAGTGGCTGCGATAGCCTACCTCGTCCATGTTGGCATCGAGCGACCCCGTTGCAACTTCATGGAGCAGCGGTTTCCAGATATGCGTGCGGTTGCGATCGATCAGGATGATGTCGTGGTGCTTACGCCCGTAGCGCCTTCCCAGCTTGGCGGCGAGTTCGAGCCCCGCCGCGCCCCCTCCGACGATCACGATCTGCGTCTTGCCGATCTTCATTATCTACTCCGGGAAATTGAGGCGCTGTTTTATCAAAAAGAAAAGCCGGCCACTTGGGCCGGCTTTGAAAAGTTTGGGAGAGGATGCCTGAAAGGCGCTTCGATGTTCCGTCATGCTGCAACGCAGCACAAGTGCAAATTTAGCGCTGAGCGATGAAAATAACGCAAGCGATGTTCCTGGTCTTATCCTCGGGCGCCGTGAGCGATCCCGCACCATCCGTAAAAAGCATCTGGCTGCCGCTGCACAAGTTAAGGCGTTGAAATCGATTTGCGTGACGTCAACCCAAACGCACAATTTTCTCGACACTTAAATTCGCCGCTTCTCTCCTGCTACAACTCAGGGGTTTTCATCCCGTTGCACCTACCAGACCAGCCCGCTGCGAAATCGAGGCCGACACCGATCGGTGCAGAGTTGCGGGAAAGTGGCGTACCCTTCACCGCAAAGTTAGGCGCCTGCCCGTCGAAGCCCAGTGAGCCATCGGCAGGCAGGTCCCCGAAACCGTGCTGCAAAGTGCGGCAGCAATGCCGAGTTCTCGCCCATTTCGAAGCGCGCTTGCGCCCTGATGCCCAGCGACGAGAACAGTGCATCGGCGTTCGACACCTTACCGGTTAGCGACACAGCCGAACCGTTTTCGTTGATGCTGCACGCGCCGAGATAGGCATAGGACAGACCTACGAAAGGCTTCAATGCCCCCTCCTTCAGGCCGATCGGATGGCTCGCTTCGCCGAACACCTGAGCGGCGGTGGCTTGATAGTCATCGCCCTCCTTGCTGCTGAAGCGGCGAAAGCCACGGAGCGGTCGATCAAAATGTCGTTATCCGCTACGCTGGCCTCAGCGGCGCGTCGCATTGCGCGACTATGGCCTGACCAGCTTCTGATAAGGCTCGAATACCGACGAAGGGTGGCATCCAGCGCATCAGCCGCGCACCTCGCTTAAAGGAGTTTTTGCCCGAGCTCTTAAATTCGCAAGAACGGAGCATCCAGAGCGTTAAGCGGCTCGCAGCCGCTTTCGGTAATCAACCACAGATCCTCCAGATGTACATTTCCGCCAGCATCCAGATGCAGCACAGGGCAATCCACGCTAAGCACCATATCCTTGCCGATAACATGATCCGCCTTGTTGAAATGGATCGTGTCGCCTTCAAAGGCTTCATCGGTATGGTACAGGCCAACGCTATGGGGCGTACAAGCTATATCGACGTCATGGCCCGCTGCGCGCGCCGCCTCCTTCCCAATCCGGCGCACGTCAGAATAGCGCAGACCCGGTGCAAGTGCTTGCGCAATAGCGTTATTAGCGCAGCTGGCCGCTTCCACCATCCGCAGAACTACAGGGTCGGGCTCACCAACAAATACCGTTCGGCCATAGTCGCCATGATAGCCCGCATAGTGGCTGACTGCGTCGACCTGAAAACTGCGTCCCTCACGGATCACACCATCGCGCTGGCGCATAGCCATGCTGTCAGTGGAAATGAACAGCGGAATTCCTCCGCGCCTGCCGGTTTCCGCAAAGAATGCTCTTCGCAGCTCCTCGTAAGTGTTGCCCGCCGAGATCGAACAAATAGCCGCGCGTGCCGCCTCGGCATTGCTTCGCGCCGCGTGACGCATCAGTGCAATCTCCCGCCGAGATTTCACCATTCGTATCCGGCGAAGCAGGGGCTCGGCGGCAAACGAACGGCAAGCCTCACTAAGCAGGCCCCCAACCACTGGCGCGTCGGCACAGAGGCTTCCCAGAAAAGGGGCAGTGGCCGCCTTGAGCGCCGAGGCGACGTCGGGATAAGCCGAAGTGCGCGCGAGAACATTAAGCGTGGATCGGCGGCTGAACCCGTCCCACGGATCCTCCCGGCCGCCAACCGGTTCAGCCAGGAAAACCGGCGCGGCGGCATCGCCTTCAAGCCCTTCGGGCGCGGTATAGAGCAGAATCTCGAGCCCACCTTCGTCGGCGGCATCATCGACGTCATGCAGATAATGGATGAACTGGCTGGTGATGAGCGTTACCGGCCGGGCGGCGTCTGCCGGCACGACCGCGAATGCCGCGCCGGTCTGCCCCATGGCCACCGTTTGCGGCCAAAAACCGCTTGCGTGATAAATGTTGGTGGGATCTGCCAAAACGAGCGCACCGACACCGCGCTCCCCCATCACCCGTTGCGCCTCGGCGCGATTGATCAGCGGGGCCAATCCCGACATGCCCGTCACCAGACCTCCGGCTTGCAGCGCAATTCCGGATGCGTCCCGAACATGTTCTCGGGAACGTCGAGGCCCAGGTTCTCACGTAAAGTCGTCCCTTCGTAAGACTTGCGGAAATGCCCCCGCTCCTGAAGTACGGGCACGACGTGGTCGACGAAGTCTTCCAGTCCGCCTGGAAGAAACGGAGGAGAAATGACGAAACCGTCCGCCGCGCCTTCGCCTTCCCAGTGTATCAAAGTGTCGGCGACATCCTGAGCCGTGCCAACGATCGTGTGCCCGGTGCGCCCCGCCGCAACGCGGCGCGCAAGTTCTCGGATTGGCAAGCGCTCACGTGCAGCCAATTCCAAAACACGGTCACGGGTGGAGTTCTGCCCCGCCAACGCCGCTTCGGGCAGCGACGGCAAAAGCGCATCGGGATCAGCCTGCGACAGATCGATGTTGCCCAAAAGTGCTTCCAGCTTCGAGAGCGCAACCGCCGCCGGGATCAAGTCGTCCAGTTCGCGCTTGAGTTCCTCCGCCTCGCGCCGCGAATGGCCGATGACTGGGGTGACGGCCGGCATGACCTTCAGGCTTCCCGGCAGGCGGCCCAGCACGGCGAGTTGCTCGTGCATGGCCGAGCGGAATGCCTTCGCCGTCTCGATCGAGGGATGGGAGGTGAAGATGACCTCAGCATGCGTGGCGGCGAACTGGCGCCCTGTCGCCGAAGCGCCGGCCTGAACCAGCACGGGATACCCCTGCGGGGGACGCGGTACGGTAAGCGGACCGGCGACGCGAAAGTGCTCGCCGATATGATCCAGCGCACTGATGCGGGCCGGATCGGTGTAGCGACCACTGGCCTTGTCGGCGAGCACCGCCCCCTCCTGCCAGCTGTCCCACAGCCGGCGCGCAATGGAGACGAATTCATCGGCGCGGGCGTAGCGCTCAGCATGCCCCATATGCGCTTCGAGACCGAAATTGTGTGCCTCGTTTTCCATCGTCGAAGTTACGATGTTCCAGCCGGCACGGCCTGCGCTCAGGTGATCGAGCGATGCGAAACGCCGCGCAAGGTCGTAGGGTTGGCTATAAGTGGTGGAAGCCGTTCCGATCAGCCCGAGGTTGCTGGTCTCCGCCGCGATCGTCGCCAGTACCGCGATAGGGTCGAGCTTGGGTGTTTCCAGTCCGGCGAACACGTCCGCGCCTTTGACCGGGTGATAGCCGAGATAGTCTGCCAGAAACACTCCGTCGAACAGACCGCGTTCGGCCGTGCGGCCCAAGTCGCGGAAGTAGTCGGCGTGGCATAAGGCCCGCGTGGCCGCGCGCGAGTGGCGCCAGCCGGCGATATGGCCGCCGGTCTGCATCAGGAAGGCAAGCAGTTTCATGACGTCGTTTTCGCCTCGCCTTTAAGGAACTGGTGCGGAATGAAGCGGCACGGAAAGACGCCCAAGGCTGCCGTGCCGCCGCTGGCATGGGCCTGTTAACAAGCACAGCCTCGTCCCGGGCGCCAATCAGGAATTCTTGGAGGTGATAAGCGCTTCTGATGCCCGGGACGCAAAATAGCGATGATACTATGCACCCATAGAGCGACGGAACGATGACAACAGGGTTTCGTTGAACAGCGAAAATCTGAATTACAACAGATAAAAAGCACGCTCGCAGGAAGAACGATCTCAAAGACTCAGGCCAATAACGGTCGGGGATCGATACGGGGAAGAAACATGACAAGCATCTCCGGGCTCCGCAGCGCCCTTCTATTGTCCTGCGCATCGCTCATCATGAACGCGGGCAATGCCATCTCGGCCAGGGCACAGGATTCTACGCCAAGCGCGGCTACCAGCTTACCCGGCGACATTGTTGTTACTGCGCGCAAGAGGGGAGAAGACATTCTCAAGACGCCGATTTCGGTGACTGCGCTTTCCGGCGAGGACATGAAGGCGCGTGGTGTGCAGTCCGTAACTGACTTGTCCGCCTTCACGCCCAGCATGAAGATCGTCTCCAGTTCCTCCGGCCGCAACGACCGCTCGTTCCAGCAGGTCATCATCCGGGGCTTCACGCCTTCCAGCGCCTCGGTGCAGACCGCCTCGATCTTCATAGACGGCGTGCCGGTTTCCACAGCCACCGGCATCCAAGCGATAACCGATCCCGAGCGCATCGAAGTGCTGAAAGGTCCGCAGAGCGCCTATTTCGGCCGCCAGACTTTCGCTGGTGCGGTAAATGTCGTCACCAAGGCGACACCCGAACGGCTCGAGGGCAGCTTCTCGGGCATGATCGGCACAAGGGACAATCACGAGCTCCAAGCGTCGATCGGCGCGCCGTTGATAGAGGGCCTCGTCGGCTTTCGCGCCACCTTGCAAGAAACCGCGAAAGGCGGATCGTGGAAGAACCAGAGCGTCCCCGGCCAGACGCTCGGTGACCAGCGCACCCGGGCCGCGACCCTCGCTATGGAATTCACCCCTGCATCAAATCTCAAGGCCAAGGCATTCGGCCTGATTTCGAAAAACAATGACGGTCCCAACGCCACCGGGCTGCTCGCAGCCCACGCCGTCACCAATCCGGCTAACAGCGCGGTGATCGTGCCCGACAGTTCGAACTGCGCCTTTGGCAACAACCGCTACTTCTGCGGCAGCCTACCTAGCCTGCCCGCCGGCGCCCCTTCGATGAATACGGTCGATACGCCGTTCATCCAGGACTTCCTCGCCAACCCGCGCGGCCGGCTGATTGATCCCAAGGACGGCGTGCAGGGCTACGGCCTGCGCAGCCGCTTCTACCACCTGCATTTCAATGTTGACTGGGAAGTCGGCAGCGGCGTGACGCTGTCCTCCCTCACCGGCTACAACAACGAGCGCCGCAGTCAGCTTTCGGACCTCGATCTCTATTACAACACGACCGCGCCGAATTCGAACAACGCGGTCGGCACCGCGCCGGGCGCGCCGAGCTATTTCGACTATCCCTATCTCGTTGAGGCCGTCAGCAAGGACTTCTCGCAGGAACTGCGTGCCAGCTTTGACGACGGCGGCCCGTTCTCGGCGACGCTGGGCGGCAGCTATCTCAACGCCACCTTCCAGGGCGGCGGCGGCGGCAACAACGGCGCGCTCGGGATCAGCCAGTTCAGCGTCGTCTCCGGCAAGACCCGCAATCGCACGTTCGGTGCATTCTTCGGCCTGGGTTACAAGATCACGCCGGAGCTGAGCGTCAACTTCGACGGTCGCTACCAGATCGACACGATGTACGCCTATGCCCGTCCCGGCGGCCAGACGATCGCCTCCGCCGCCTTCGCGACGCCGGGATTTTACGAGGAAGGTACGATCCTCGCCAAACAGACCTATAAGAACTTCACCCCGCGTGTGATTGTCAATTACGACGTGACCCCGGACATGATGGTCTATGCCTCCTATTCGAAGGGGGTAAACCCGGCGGCGTTCAACACCGTGTTCCTCTCCAACCTGAGCCCCGCGGCGCAAGTGCTGGCGGCCAATGCCGGGCTCCGCATCGCAGTTGAGCCGGAAAAGCTCGACAACTTCGAGATCGGTGCCAAGGGCCGCGCTTTCGGCAACCGCATGCGCTACACGTTTGCCGCCTATTACGGCATCTGGAAGGACCAGCTCAACGCCAACGTCATCACTCTAGTCGATCCGGCGACGAGCGTGGTCTACAATATCCAGGCCCAGCTCAACACCGGCAAGGTCAAGATGTACGGCCTTGAAGGCGACGTCTCGTTCGCTGTAGGCGAACGCCTGACGCTCGGCGTGAACGGTTCCTACAACGAGAGCGATATCAGCAAGCTGAGTGCTCCTACGGTCACCGCTCTGACCGGGATCACGGACTTCAGCGGCAACCACAACCCGTTGGCTTCGCGTTACAACGCTTCGGCATCGGTCAACTACACCGTACCTCTGCGCGGCGATGTCGAAGCTTTTGCCCGCGCCGACTTCAGCTACAAGTCGGGCGTCTACACCAATGCCTCGAACCTGACGAAGACCCCTGACATGACGCAAGTGAACCTGCGGCTCGGCTTCGGCAATGAGCGGTACACGCTCGAAGGTTTCGTTACCAACCTGTTCAACAACAAGGCTTATCAGGCTGCCACCGACTTCACGTTGCTGGAACGCACCAACGCCTACCTCTCGCCCTTCTCGGCGGTAGCCGTGGCACTGCGCGATCTCAGGACGTTCGGCGTGCGGTCCACTATCAAGTTCTGAGCCCCAGGCTGGTTCGAACCTCTTGCCGGGGCGCCCTATTTTTCCCTCTGGCGCCCCGGCCTCTTTGCCCTGCAGAAATGGAGACGGCGATGAGCGACTATGATCTCGTCATTCGCGGCGGCACCGTGGCCGATGGCACCGGTGCCGGGCTGTGGGACGGCGACGTTGCTATAGCGAACGGGCATATCGTCGCGACCGGGGCCGTCCCCGGTTCGGGGCGCGAGGAAATCGACGCGCGCGGCAAATTGGTTACGCCGGGCTTCGTCGACATCCACACGCATTACGATGCCCAGGTCACTTGGGATACGCAGTTCTCGCCCTCGACCAACCACGGCGTCACCACCGTGCTGATGGGCAATTGCGGCGTCGGTTTTGCGCCCTGCCGGCCCGAGATGCGCGCACAGATGATCGACGTCATGGAAGGCGTGGAAGACATCCCCGGCATCGTCATGGCCAAAGGCCTTCCCTGGAATTGGGAAACTTTCCCGGAATACATGGATGCCATCGCGCAGCGGCAGATGGATGCCGACTTCGCCGTGGCAGTTCCCCATATTCCAGTGCGGGTCCACGCAATGGGCCAGCGCGCGATCGCGCGCGAACCGGCCACCCCCGCCGATATGCAAACCATGGCCGCGCTCGTCTCTGATGGCGTAGCGGCGGGCGCTTTCGGCTTTTCCACCACACGGGTGGTCGGTCACCGCACGGCCAGCGGCGAGCAGCTTCCTGTAACGACCGCGAGCGAGGACGAACTCATGGCCATCGCCCTGGCCATGAAGCCGCATGGGCAGCACCTGTTCATGTCGGCGTCCGAGTTCGACACGGCCAACGGCTTCTCCTCCGAATTCCGCATGCTCGCCCGTATCGCCGAGGCGTCGGGCCATACGGTGACGTTCCCACTACTCCAATACAACGAGGCCCCGGATCGCTGGCAGGAGATTGCCGAGGCTTGCGCCGCCGAGCGCGAGCGCGGGCTCGATATCTATGGGCAAATCGTCGGCCGTCCCGTTGGCGTGCTCTACGGACTGCAACTCAGTCTCAACCCATTCCGAGGCTGTCCCAGTTACGATCGCATTGAGCACCTGCCTGTCGCGAACCGCGCCGCCGAAATGCGCAAGTCCGAGGTGCGCGCGGCGATCTTGGCCGAGATGGAGCTACCGCTCGATCCTGTGAAGTATCCGGCGTTCATGCGCGATATCGCCCGCTGCTACGCGATGGGCGGCACCCCCGATTATGCACCTCCCGAACGCGAGCGCTTCGACAACCTGGCCCGCGAGCGCGGCTGCACAGTTGCGGAAGTGGCCTACGACGCGTTGCTGGAGGATGACGGCCAGGCGATCCTCTATTTCCCAGCACGCAATTTCACCCGCTACAACCTCGACGTCGTCCACGATATGCTGACGCGCGAGGAAACCGTGCTCGGCCTTGGCGACGGCGGCGCTCATGTCGGCGCGATCTGCGACGGCTCGATGCAGACCTTTGTGCTCACCTACTGGACCCGAGACCGCAGGGGCGAGCGCCTGCCTATTGAGGAAGCCGTGCGGCGGATGACTCGTCATACCGCACAAGTAGGCGGGTTCGGCGATCGCGGCCTAATCCTACCGCGCTTCAAGGCGGACCTCAACGTGATCGACTACGACAAGCTCTCCCTCGCCGCGCCGCGCGCCAGCTTCGACTTGCCCGCCGGCGGCCGCCGCCTGACCCAGACCGCCAGCGGCTATGCCGCCACCGTGGTGTCTGGCCTCGTCACCGCCCGCGACGACAGGCCCACCGGCGCGCTGCCAGGGCGTCTTGTGCGCGGACGACGCTCCTCTCCTCGCCCCAACTGACCAGATCGAGAATGCCCTTGCTCCTGAATCGTGAACGCGCCGACGCCCTGATGGACCGGGATCGCATCGATCTCGTCGTCGCATCCAGTCCGATCAACACCTACTACCTCTCCAGCTGGGCGACCGACGCCAGTTGGGGCTTTGGCGATCTTGCCTTGGCGCTCCTGCCCCGCGACCCTTCGCGCGACGCCGCCGTGCTCACCGTCGAAGTAGACATGGGCCAGCCTCAGCAGGGGCAGGGCACCTGGATGATCGTCCGCGGCTATGCCCGCAAGCCCGGCATCGGCGCCGGCGGCGTACAAGGTGTGCTCACCGCCGAGGGCCTGCCGCAGAACCATCAGGAGGCGGTGGCCCAATACTTGCGCGAGCTCGGTTTGGACAAGGGCCGCATCGCCTTCGAGGATCGCGGACTAGGCCTTGACGTGAACGCCCTCCTGGGCGGCACCATCCAGGTGCTCCCTGCGCGCGATCTTCTGCGCGACATGCGCATGGTCAAGACTCCGGCGGAAATAGGCAATATGCGTGCCGCCGCCCGCAAGACCGAACTGGCCTTGCAGATCTCCGCCGAAGCCCTGGCCGCCGGCGCCACTTGCGCCGAGGCCGAGCGGGTATTCTGGTCCGCCGCTGCACTCGCGGGCGGACGCCCGGTGTTCCTGCTCATCACCCCCTACCGCCCCGGGTTCGGCCGTCTGGCCAAGACCACCGAACTGCAACATGGCGACATGGTGACTTTCGACGCAACCGCCGAATTTGCCCATTACACCAGCGATATCGGCCGTACCGCCGTGATCGGCGAACCCTCCGCCGAACAACTAAAGCGCTACAATGCCACGCGTCTGGGCTGGCAAGCCGCGCTGCCGGAATTTCGCGCCGGCCGGCTGTCCACCGATGTCGAGCAGGCTGTCGTCGCCTCGATCCAGGCCCACGGAAATCCAGAGTTCCGGGCCTGCGGGCTCCACTCGGTGGGGCTGGAGCACACGGATCATCCCCACCCCGGCGGCGGCATGCACAGTTTCGAACTGATCGACCGCATGGTCCTGAGCTGCGACCTGCCTTGGATCGGCCCAGAAATCGGCAAGTTCCATTTCGAGGATATCATCTATCTCGACGGCGACAGGGTCGAGATCCTCAACGATGCAGACGGCCGCCTGCTGGCCTGCATCGATGGACGCACTGTCCGTGTCGACTGATACCTCTCCTTTCCCGCCGGTCCGGCAGACGCTCTGGCCGATGCTGCTGCTGTTTCTTGCCGCGAACTTCTACAGCATCGACAAGGCGATCGTCGGTGTCTTGGCAGAGCCGATAAAGGCGGATCTCGGCATCGACGATATCCGCATGGGCCTCCTCATGGGCCTTGCCTATTCGCTGCTGAGCGGCGTGTGCGGCCTATGGCTCGGCTCCCTGGTGGACCGGCATGTACGAAAGCGTGTTCTGGGCGGCGCGATCATTGTCTGGAGCCTGTCGACCGCGCTTGGCGGCCTGGCCCCGAACTTTGCGACGTTCTTCGTATTGCGCGCCTTGGTCGGCCTCGGCGAAGCGGCAATCGCCCCGGCGGCGATGTCGCTAATCGCGGACATGTTCCCGCCGGAGCGGCGCGGGCGAGCGCTCAGCGCCTATCTTATCGGTGCAACCATCGGGACTTCATTGTCGTCGGTCGTTCCTGGAGCGATCCTCGTTGCCAACCTGCATATCGCGCTGCCGGGCTATGGACTGGTCATTCCCTGGCGCAGTGCCTTCCTGCTGTGCGGCGCCATCGGACCCCTCGTCGGCCTGGCTTTTCTGACCATCCGCGAACCCGCCCGTCGAGGGATCGGCGCCAGCCAGACTTGCGAGGCAGAGGTACCGGCGCAAGTGGGCGAGAAGCTGTCCTACCTATGGCGTCACCGTACGCTGGTCGCGCCACTGTTCGGAGGCTTTTGCCTCTATTACGTCGCCTTCGTAGGCGTGACGTCGTGGACCGCGCCGCTGCTGATGCGGACATATGGCCTCACCCTTCCGCAGATCGCCAACCTGCTGGGCCTGGGCATGCTGATCGCAGGTATCAGCGGCTATGTCCTGGGCGGTCTTGCTGCAGATAGCCGTGCCAAGGCACGCAAGTCCGGCCGGATCGGGCTGATGGTCGTACTGCCGATCCTTGCCCTGCCGGCCGCCTTTTCGGGACTTGCCCCGGGCCTCGGATTCGCCATCGCGGCGCTTGCCACGATCAGCCTCACCACGCCCATGCTTAACGTCGCCATGAACGCGACCGTGCAAGAGATCGTGCCCAACGACATGCGGGGCTTCTCTTATGCCTTCCTCAGTGTCGTGGCCGCGCTGCCGGCCGGTGCCGGCGGCCCCTTCGCCATCGCCCTCGTATCCGAAAACGTTCTGGGCGGTCCCTCGCATATCGCCGCCTCCTTCGTCTGCGTCGTCCTGCCCTGCCTCATGCTGGCAGCGGCGTGCTTCGCTCTTGCCGCTCGCGCCTTTCGTACCGCGCCCGCGGACGGAGAACTGGCGCGCGTCATCGCTGCCAGCCAAAATTGATTTTCCCGGAGTTCAACAATGACTGACGCCCCCAGGCAAATGATCCTCGCCACCTTCATACATAACAGCGGCGCCCATCCTGGCGGCTGGCGCTGGCCGGGAGCCCCGGCGGCCGATCAGCACGACTTCGCGCATTACGCCCAACTCGCCCAGACGGCCGAGCGAGGCAAGATGCACTGCTATTTTTCGGGCGATTCCCAAGGATTTCCGCATATATCGGGCCGCGATGCCTTCGCCGCCACCGACTACGGCGGCAAGCTGGAGCCGACCACGCTGCTGGCAGCGCTGGCAGTCGTGACGAAGCACATCGGCCTGATCGCAACGGCTTCCACCACCTACAATGAGCCTTACGCGATCGCCCGCCGCTATGCCTCGCTCGACCATATCTCCAAGGGCCGTGCGGGCTGGAACGTGGTGACTTCGGCCAGCGACAGCGAGGCACGCAACTTTGGCCGCAACGTCAACATGGACCACAGCGCCCGCTATGCCCGCGCCGAGGAATTCGTCGACGTAGTCCGTAATCTCTGGGACAGCTGGGAAGACGGCGCGATCCTGCGTGACCGCGCGGCCGCGCGCTATTTCGATCCGGGCAAAGTCCATCAGCTCGACCACAAGGGTGAGCATTTTGCCGTCGCCGGTCCGCTGAATATCGCTCGCCCGCCGCAAGGTCATCCCGTTATCGTCCAGGCCGGCGGCTCCGGGCCGGGACGGGCACTAGCGGCACGCACGGCGGACATGATCTTCACTGCCGCCAGCTCGCTGGAAGTGGCCCGGGAATTTCGAGCCGACATGCGCGGCCGCGCCGCCGCCTTCGGGCGCAACCCGGATCACGTCAAAGTCATCCCCTCCGTCCAGCTCATGGTCCGTGCCAGCGAGGCCGAGGCACGTCGCGCCGACGAGGAGCTGCTCGATCTCGTGCCCGAAGCGCTGGCACTGCGCACGTTGAGCCTGCAACTTGGCGTCGACCTCTCGCACCTCTCAGTAAACGATCGCCTGCCCGACCTGCCGGAGACCAACGGCGGTAAGTGGGTGCAGCAGCAGATCCTGCGCATGGCGCGAGAAGAGGATCTGCCGATCGGTCTGCTCGCCCGCCGCGTCGTCGTCTCGCGCGCGAGCTTCTCGTATACCGGCACCCCAGAACAGGTAGCGGACCTCTGCGAAAACTGGTTCCGCGCGGGCAGCGCCGATGGCTTCTCGCTCTCGCCGAATTACCAGCCGGGCGTTTTGGAGGACTTCGTGGACCAGGTCATACCCATCCTGCAGAAACGCGGACTATTCCGCCGCGAGTACGAAGGCGATACGCTTCGCGAAAATCTCGGCCTGCCCAGACCGGAGAACGCATTCGTCGCCGATCCCGGCCTCGGTCGCGAGCCGGATATATGGGCCTGACCGTCCCCAACGTCGAAAAGGAATAGAGGAATGTTGAACCGTCGCGATGCCGCCAAAATGCTGGCCATTGCCGGTGCGATGGGCGCCCTTCCCGTAAAGGCCGCGCACAGTGCCGGCCCCACCGTCGTTCCTCCCGCCGGGCCATGGACGCGCCAGGGCGATCTGCGCCGCGCGGGCGGCGTCCTGCACCACGCCGTTATCGGAGAAGCGGTTACCGGCAAGCCACCGATCGTCTTGTTGCACAAGCTCGGTGGTTGGCTTTCCGACTGGCGCTTCGTGGCGCCGATGCTGGCCGAAGGACGGCAGGTGATCGCCTTTGACCTCCCAGGCCACGGCGGTTCGCGCTGGGATGGCACCGCGCCCTACATCCAGACGTTGGGCGAGACGGCCGCCTTGCTCGTTGGTGCTTTCGACGAACTTGGTCTGGAGCGGGTCGACCTGATCGGCACGTCCCTAGGCGGTTGCCTTGCCGTACCGCTCGCTGCGTTCTGGCCCGAGCGGGTACGCAAGCTGGCGCTAGTTTCGTGCGCGCTTGGCCCGCGGCGTTCGCTGTCCGAAGTCAAGGCCGCGGTGGACGACAAGCAGGGTGCCCTTTTCGATAAGAACGGCGATCCCCTGCCAACGCCGCCCGAACTGCTGACGCAGATCTTCGGCATCATCAACACCGGCCCGATCAATGCCGATGGCGTGCTCAGCCGCAAAGCCGCCGGCCGCTGGATCCAGCCTTCCGAGCGCGGCGTCGCCGTGACCGATATCGCCGGAACGCTGGCGCGCGTCCAGGCGCCGACGCTCTTGGTCTACGGCGATCGTGACAAGGCCTATCCCAAATTCCGTCCCGCCGCCGAAGCCGCGCTGAAAAGCAGCCGCACTGCCGTAATCAAGAACGCGGGCGCGTTCGTGATGCAGGACAATCCGCCTGCAACCGGCAAAGTTCTCAAATCCTTTGTAGGGGACTTTGACCTCTAGCCGGCCCGATGCGCGCAGCAATGGCGAACGATCGCCTTGAGCTGCCGCACCGTTCGGTTTTCGTAACGTTCGTTCAGGGTAATGAACCCAAACGCGGGGGCTGGAATTTCCGAGCCGGGCAGGCGCCGGAGCGACCCGCTCGCCAGTTCGTCAGCCACGGCCTCGCAGGCAACCATACCGATCATCCCCGAGTGAAGGATCATGCTCTTCACGAAAGTGGTGGATGACGCCTTCACTGCCTTGCACTGCTTCGAATAGCCGAACTTGCGCAGGATCGTGACGACATCGTCGTTGTCTATCGGATCGGCGGTCTCGTAAGCGCTGACATGAGCCCAAACGAAATCGGTCCCTGCCGCGAAATCGTGTTCGTCCATCGCGAACACCGGATGGTCGGGCACCGCCACGACCGCATATTCGCGCTTGAACAGGGGTTCGAACGCGAACGTCTCGCTGCTGTATCCGTCGGGCAACCCGCAGAAAGCGAAGTCCAGTTCGCCGGCGGACAACAGGTCGAGAAGCTGGGTCGTGTACCCTTCGCGCACCCACATGTTGACTGGCCCCGACTGGTCGACGAACTGGCGCATGGCTCGGCTCATCATGTCGTTCATGATGATCGGATGAACTCCTACCGCCACTTTGGGAACGCGGTTGGCGGTCGCCAGATCGTTTATGATCCGCTGCTCTTCCATCAGCATCAGCCGGGCGCGCTGGACCAGCTTTTCACACATTTCGGTCGGGCGCACGCCGGTCGGACCCCGCTCGAACAGGCTAGTGTTGAACTCTTCCTCGAGCTGCCGGATGCTGAGCGTCAGCGCGGGCTGGGTGACACCGACCGACTTGGATGCCTTGCGCAGGCTGCCGCTCTCGTAAATCGCGATCATTCGCTTGAGCTGCACCAGGTTCACGAAGCGTTTTGCTCCTTAAAACCACAGGATCGCATGTTCGTGCGGATTAGCCAAGAAACGCTGCGATCTCGCTCACCACGCGCGCTGTTTCCAGTTTGAGTACACCGTGCTTCACGTCTGCCAGATCCACGCGCCGACCGTTCCGGAAAGTATGTGCGGTGGCCAAAGTCACGTCCCACAAGTCGTCTTCCGGGTTCATCACCAGCACCGGCTGCTCAACCTGCGCCATAGCGCCGAGGAAATCGTAGCGATAAACCGAGATATATCCCCAGGGCATTCGCGCGCCCAGACGCAGGCATTCGGCCATGTTGACATGGCGCTCTTCCCAGGAGATGCGCGGATCGCTCAGTTCGCCGATGATCGACCAGAGCCTCTCGACATGGTCGAGCGAAGGCCCCGGCGGCGGGAAAGCCTTGAGCAGATTGGCCAGTTTGTCCTCACGCACTTCGGCGGGATAGGCAGCTAGTCCGAAGACGACGACCTTACGCACCCTATCTGGCAGGCTGCGAGCAAGCTGCGTCGCGATGAGGGAGCCGGTGTGAAATCCCAAGACATCAAAGCAGCCGGAAGCAATGACGCCCTGTGCACCCAGGTCCGCCATAAGCTGCGCCATTATCTCGGCGAAGTCCTCGATACTCGCGGGTTCCGGCGGTGCGTCGCTCATGCCGTAACCGGGCGTGTCCACCGCAATCACCGTGCGACCGGTGGAAAGCGGTCCCATCACCGGCAGCCAGTCCGCGCTGCTACTGGGGGTCTGGTGCAGGCAAAGCAGCGGCACCCCCGCACCATTGCTATGCGCAAGGCGGTAGTGAAGCTGGCCAAAGCGACTCTTGGCATAGCCGCGCGTGATCGTGGTCATGGCAGGTTCCGTACTTGGGAGGAAATGCGTGACGCAGCGCGCAATGCGAGCAGCGCCGAGATGAGGAGAGCCGCCATTCCCACCACGGCCATCGAGTGGCCCACCGCCAGCGGTGAGGCGAAAACGGACTCGGTGAGATAGGCGACAGCCAGCGGACCCAGTGATCCGCCGATGATCGTCATCACGAAGGCATAGAGCGCCACGGCAAAACCCCTGACCTTGTTCGGGGAAATCTCGGAAATCACCGAAAGCATGGTGGTGCCGTAGATCGCGCTCACCATCATGACCTCACCCAACAGGACCATCGCCGCCGTCCCGCTGCTTGCAAGGAGCGGCAGGCTTGAGGGAATTCCCAAGAGCGCGATGCCCGCCGCAAGGCGCATGCGGCCTCCCGGGCCGGAACGTGCGCCGACCCGGTCGACCACAATCCCGGCAACGATCGCACCTGCCACCGCCCAACAGACCTGGCTCATGCCCAGCCCCTTTCCGGCCGCACCGAGCGGGTATCCGAATGCCCGCGTCAGGAACACCGCCCCCCAGCCGGTGGCGACCGAGCCACCCATTGCGAAGAGGGCCAAGGAGCCGTAAAGCGGCAGAAAGACCGCACGCTGCGCGGCCAGCAATGCCAATCCCTCGGCAAACGAAACCTTGGAATCGCCATCGCCCCCGTCGGTCTGCCGCACCGGCTCGCGAAGCAGGAACAACAGCACCACTATCAACAGCCCCGACGCGCCGACCAACGCAAAGGCAATGCGCCAGGGGACAAGATGTCCGATGAACGGCAGGTTCGCAAAGATGCCTTTGGGTGCAAGATCCAGGATAACCCCGCTGATCAGCGAACCCAAACCGTACGCAATCATGCTGCCGAACACGTAAAGCGCCATGGGACGTCCGCGCCGTTCGGGCGGGAACAGATCGCTTATCATCGTGACCGCGCAAGGCCCGAGCACGGCCTCTCCCACGCCAATGAACAGGCGCGAGGCAAACATCGAGCCGAACCCTTGCGCGAAACCACCCGCAACGGTTGCCGCGCTCCAGACGAGAATGCCGGCGATCAAGAGCCTACGGCGGTTCACGACATCGGCCACGGCGCCAAGGGGCAGGCCAACCGTGACGTAGAAGATCGAGAAGGCAAAGCCCTGAAGCAGTGCGATCTGCATTTCGCTGATGTTCAGGTCGCGGCGTACCGGATCGATAACAAGCGCAAGCATCCCGCGATCCACCGTCGAAACGATCTGCGCGATGAACAATGTTGCGACCGTAATCCAGGCTATGGCCGGGCCAATAGTCTGGTTTTTGGCGTATTGCCCGTGGGCCATGCATTTCCTTTCTGGCGCTTGGGGCAAAGCTTATCGTGTGTCTAACTCCGGTCATGCAAGTGCCGGCGACTATCCGCTTGACGACAACCCGTGGTACACGGCAGCTCCGTCTCTCACCGCAAGGTCCAAAACATCGGACTATTCAGCAAAACTGGGATAAAGCCGTTTAGGCATCCGAGCAGCGCCACGACGGGTCTAATCGAGGCTCCTGGTGGTCGTTGAAGTCATCAACGCGGCAACGAGTCTGTCGGCTAGTGATCCGCATCACACGCTTGGTCCCCGCCGGAGAACGGCAGAAAACGCCCTATGTCAGATTTCGCGGGAGGTGTCGGAATGGCATCTGTGGCCGCCCCTTCGGATGCAAGCAGCAAATCGGGGTATGTTGGCACGTTGTCGGATGCTGTCATCTGTCCGGCCTCGATGAGCAGCGCCATATGCTGCGGGCCAGTATGTGAGTTCGCGGACTGGATCCATTACAGTTTTACGCGCTTGGCTAGCGCTCTGCTATTTCCTGGTTCTTCCAGCCCCGTCTCGCCGACCGTTGTGCCATACCCTGCTTCGACCGCCTACGTCCCCGACGCCTCTGACCGCAGTCTTGGCTTACACCGCGACAGCTGTCGGAGCTCTGTAATCTTCGTTCTTGGTGAGCAACGCCCAGATCATGCGCGCCATCTTGCTAGCTAGCGCGACCGGCTTTTGCCGAGTGCGACGTTCACATAGGAAGGTTCCGTCCGCCGAAGACCCACCGCGCGGCGGCCCATGGCGACCGCGAAGACGACCCTGAACCCGGCATACGGTCAGCTCAAAATCTGCTTGCCAGCGAGCTGCGATTAGACGACCCATCAGCTATCTGGCACTGATACATAAAAAAGTGCTGTTCCGGACACGCCCTCTTTCGGACGTTCAACAACCTATTCCCCAATGGCAGCCACGGGCCGATAAGGACTGTCCGGTCCGGAGCCGGGTAGCGGGGATAACTGACACGCAATCGGAATAGGCTGCCGACCACTTCCAGATGTTCGCAGACTAGCGTATCAAGCGCCGCTACTACCACAACCCACCAATGGCGCTTCTCGGCTCAACCAAAATGACAGAAGTCTAGGCACGAGCCTGATCCCTACTGGCCCCAGCTACTTCGGCGCAACGACGACAGCAAACAACTGATCGAGGTTCAACTGTAACTCCTGAACGGCACGGTTTCCGGCGTATTTCGGCAGGCCGAACGGGAGGCTCATACTGTCATACATTGCCGAAGTCTCTGCGTCAGTCAGTAAGCCGCGCTTCCGCAAAATGTTGGAAAGGCAGACGATCCCATTAGTCGCGGAAACGTCAGACGCCTCATGAGCTTCAATCAGGGTCTTCGCAGTAAGGGTCAGGTTTTCAGTCATTGCGGAACGCCGATCCATTGGCCTTCGGCAAGTCTCTTCTGCGCGGCAAGCTCGCGGGTGCGAGCGACTTCGAGCACCTGGTTGGCCATCCTCCGCCATGCTGTTTCCGAGCGCAATGCGCGTTCCCGCACCTTTTCCAGCACGGAACATGCTGCTTCCTGCGCCGCCTGTTCCGCGCGCTCAATGAGGAATTCGTAGGAAAGTGCCATAAGCATTCACTCCTGGTACGGGGCATGGAATCAGGTGTTCCGGCAAACCCCGAATGGAATGCCGGAACAAGCGTTGATCAGTTGGCGTTGCTAAGATTAATCGCCGATTCCTTGCCGTTGCGGCCGGTCTCGACGTCATAGGACACGCGCTGGTCCCTGCTCAGAATACCCAGGCCAGCCGCCTGCACGGCGGAGATATGAACGAAGCTGTCCTTCCCGCCGTTATCAGGCTGAATGAAACCATAGCCCTTGCCTTCGTCGAAGAATTTTACGGTTCCGATAGTCATGTACGTTTCCTTTCAAGAAACGGGGGTGGCCGTCAGCGATTGCGGACGGTGTCTTGCGTCAAGTTGTTACTTGAAAGGAAGTCGTCGTCTTGCAGGAATGGAAACGGATTTTCCAGTTCTGAAATCAAATCGTCGATACCGGTCGAACTTCAACAAGAGCAGAATTGAGGCACCAGCATTAGGCTGGCGGAGTGCTATCAGGCGCGTACACGCCCAGCGGTCTGGGCCATGCTCCAGGCGCCGGCCGCTGCCGCGCCCAGTTCACGCTGAAAGACGCTGATCCGGTTGGCTATAGACAAGGCCTGGGCGAGATGCGCCCGGCGATCGTCGTTGCACGCCGAATTATCGGCCCGCATCAGGGCATGCTGGTGATCGGCGTATTCTTTGTTGATATCCAAGGGCAATCTCCTGCCAGATGCGGTCATGCCTCGGCTCGACCGCCAGTTTTATTGTTCAGTCGACCATCGCAGCGACAAGCCGTCGCAGTTCGAGGGTCGAAAGCATGGCGGAGAAAGACGGGCGCCGCCCCCTAGGTTCGTTGCCCGCCGAGCTTTTACTTGACGAGGTAGTGTGGCGCCAAGCAGCGCCAGCATTCATACAATTCATTATATTCCTGCGTGCAGCGGTTTTGCCGCCGCCTTTTTGTTGAAATCGGATCAGCGCCTGATCACACGGCGCCGGACGCCGGCCGGACCTTGCCCGAGGGTCTGTCCGCGATAGATGATCCGACCTTTGGTTAGATCGTAAGGCTTCATTTCCATGTGTACGTGGTCTCCAACGACCGAGCGAATCCGGTGACGGCGCAATTTCCCCGCCGTGTAAGCGATGATCCGATGCTCATTATCGAGTGTCACGCCGAAGCGTCCGTCAGGCGAGATTTCGTTGATCTTGCCTCCCACTGTCATGAGCTCTTCGTTCGCCAAACCAGTTCCTTGCGTACAAATAGTCGTCCGCGATCGGATGTGTCCCGTCACGGAGCCATGAAGATTGAAAAGGAAGAGGTAGGCCGAAAAAGCGGCTATCAAATTCCGTCGCAAACGACGTTTAGCTATTTCTATATATAGCCATGCATAATATTTGCAAGCCTTTAGCCTCAAATGGTTTGAGTCAGTCGTTATTGCTTCACAGCCAATCGGCTTTTTTGCTTGAACCGCGGTCCTTAAATGTCCCGGCCAAGGCGCAACCGCTGTCGAATAGCATGGGTCGGCGCAATGCGGTCTCATCGCAAACGGCCAGCGGCGGCTGTTGGAATCTTTCGCATCGGCAGCAATTGCTTCTCACAATCGGAACTCTTATGCGGAGAAGTGGTTTTGGGTCAAATAAAATTGGCGGGAGGCCTATGTAATGAAATTGGGATCAACTGATAATTCGGTGATAAATTGCGAATGGTGCGAAACCATGACAGCTACGCTCGGTGGGAACAGCCCAATGCGCCGCTGATACCGAATGAATTCCATCGCCGTTCTCTTCGCAGCCGTGAAAAGTTTGTGTGGCAAACCTGATTAACTGGCTACCACCCATCTTGCCGCTGACGAACCCGACTGCCAATGGATACAGAACCGACAGGTTTCGGGGGCCGCCGATCACACTAGGAATGACCGATTAGGGCGCAAAGCCGCGCAGAAGGTAGCGGGACTATGCTACACACGAGCAGGGTCAGGCGCGGCTACGGCATTCTCGCCAGTAGCGCCAGCGCACCTGCGCACGGGAGACAGGTGTCTACTTAGCCCAGCAGCGTATCGCGCGTAGAATCCATCCCGCCGGGACATTGGTGCCTGACAGGGCGATCCCGAAGGAGAAGGCACCTCTGGGGGCGTACCGGAGTGTAGTCCCCGGTCAGCCCGCGACCGAGGGCTTCGCGTCGAGCGCCGCAATGGGATCGGCGGCGATCTTGGGATAGTGCTTTTCCAGCAGTGCATGGAAGTCTTCGGGCAGATCTTCAAACCGGCTAACCTTGGCGCCGTTGGCGAAGAGGTTGAGCGTGCCAGGCCGGTCTCCCATCTTCAGCCAATCGGGCCAGCTGCGCACGTCGTTCGATTGAACACGCGCTTCCAGGTAATGAACCGAGGGATCGAGCGCGAGCGCTTTTGGCGCGGACAAAGTCGACACTTCGTTGAGGTGCGAAATAAACCCGTCGGGCGCGGTGACTTTTGCGTGAGAACGGTCGCGTACCGCGATATCGGTCTTGCCGATGTCGAACGGCTTGATCGGCAGATGTGTGTGCTCGTATATCGGCTGACCGGGCAGCTTGGCGATTTCGGCGTCGTTCGTGGCGGTGAAACGCACCGGGAACGGCACGGGGCCGCGCCCTCCCACTTTCACTATCTCGCCGGTGATCGGGTTGCGCAGTTTGGAGAGGCGCTCGCCGGTTTCCACGTCGACGCGGAAGCTCATCTCCAGGTCGATGAGGCTGAAGCTGCCGTCAGGGTTTTGCGTGACGCGTTGGATCGAGCCCAGATTGAGCGCATAGACCGGAATCAGATCGCCCTGATAGGCCGCATAGTACGGCCCCTTGAGCCAGGAGAAGACCAGCCCGTCGTCGGTCCGAAAACGCAGCTTGCGATAGATGAGCAAAGTATCGGCGGGGTTGGCGGGATCGAGCGTCCGTTTCTTCACCTGGCTGGCCGCTGCGGCACTCGCGGGCATAGTGGCTGCCGCCAGCGCGATCGCGCCGAGCCGCAGGGCGCTGCGGCGATCCAGCCCTGCCGCTTGGCAATTCTCTATCATCTTATCCCCCTCGATACTGCTTTTCGTAACGCAGCTTGTTCTCAGGCGTGCTGCCTACATTACGGCACACAGAAATTGATCGCGCTTCGGATAGGGGGCTGCTGTCAGGCAACTGTGCTCACGTCAGATGGGCCCGTGCAATCTTAGTGAATGACCGCTTCTGAGTAAACGAACGGCGCTGTTCGACGGCGACAATCGGCGCAAAGCTGCTGTTTGACGATGCCAGCTCGAACATCGCCGTCCCACACACCTTGGCCATTCAAGAATCTGGGCAGACGGGTACCAAGCGTCAGATTTTGACCACTAACTGATGATAAACGCCGACATGGACAGACACGCTCGCGTTGCAGAGTCGCCTGAATGGGCGCCGACAATATCATCGTAAACAATGTTCTATCGATCGCAGACATTTGGGGAGCGGGCAACATCCCACCCCTAACGTTCCGCTCCGCCGCTACGGATCGCCAGAGGAAAAATTGACAGCCGCCGTGCTGTTTCTCGCCGGCAAGGATGCTCGGTTCGTCACTGGCTACCGTCTGACGCCTGATGGCGGGATGATTTTCGACAGCGCACGACAGGACGCTCCTCCGACAAAAATGTTATTTCCTGATCGCCGCCTCATGATTGCTGTTTCTGACTTCGCCCGGTCATTGGCGCTTTACGATCAAGGCCTTGCTCCCCACCTTATGCAGCTGATTTTCAGCGGTGAGATGGCAGAAGCTAGCGCGGCCGGATTTCGTGCCTGAGCACCTGACTTCTGGATTATCGGAGATGTCCAAACCAGGGTAAGCTTTCTCCTGAAGATCGCCGCGATCTCAACACGGCACACTTCCTAGAACGTGTCCGATTATCTTAGGTGGGTTTAGCTGCCACTCATCAACGGAAGATCCTGCTTACAGGTCCGAACCGATCGCGCCCACCTTCTCATGACCATAATGAAGTTGAAGGACATTTGAGCTGCCAGGACCACCTCAAGCGTCGCTATAGCTTCCTGAAGGCCTTGCGGGACCTACCGCCTCTATCCGCATAACGGATAGCTTCGACCCATCGTCCACCAGTTCCTCGATAACCGCGCAAACTTGCGAAACAGGGGGTAACTCCTGCTGTTTCAGACCTGCGGAGGCAAGGAGATATCATGTCCGAGTTGATGAACGAGCCCGGGGTTCGCGATGCGATGCCACTGCTCGCGTCGAACGAAGGCGTCTGGGAGGGCTGGTACCGCTACTATGACGCGAAGACCGGCGAACTGACGGACCAGCACCGCTCGCGCCTGATCTGCCGCCTGTTTGAAAAGGACGGCGTCGATCACTATCACCAGACCAACTACTATTTCTGGGACGATGGCCGCGTCGAAGTGCGGGACTTTCCTGCCGTCTACAAGAACGGCCGGATCTGGTGGGATAACGACCTCATCAAAGGCTGGGCTGCAGCGATGCAACCCGACGATTTCAATCGTTCGACATGCCTGAACTGGACCCGCACCGACGAGCCCGGTATCTATCTATACGAGATGATCCAGAACAACGACGAGCGTACCCATCGCGCACGCACCTGGCAGTGGTTCCGTGAAGGAAAGTGCTACCAGCGGACGCTGATCGACGAGGTCTTCGTGACCCGCGACTGGCAGAACTGGACCAACGACGACGCGCCCGGCATCTGACGGACGCTCTCGCCCCTGCCGGCTCGCTGCCGGCAGGGGCGGCTTCCGTGTCACGCGCCGACAAGCGTGACCGAGATGTCCGCCAAACCCTCGCGCAGCTTCTTAGCCGAGGTGTATTCCGGCGAATTCCAGAATGCGAGCGCGCTTGCACGGTCCGGCCATTCGGAGACTACGATCGAACCACCGTCCGGACCCTCGCCTTCCAGAACCGTGCCGCCTGGTGCGCGCACGACATAATTTCCGCCATAATTGACCAGCGCCTCGGCGGCGGCCTGGGCATAGCCGCAGGACATGAATGCCTCGCGGTCCTTCAGATGGGCGGTAACGACAAGCCAGGCGGGCATGGAATTATCTCCTTGTGTTGATTGCGGAGTGATTGCCCGCCGACAGTCCCTCCATCGCATGCCATGTGGCACTGTGCGTTCCACGCTATCCGCTGTGCGGATGCACACGTGCCAGTGCTGTAATTGCCCAGGCAGACGCGGTTCCCTGCCCCATCGCGGATTTCATGGAGGCATGACTTGCAGACAGACCGGATCGAACACGCCGCTTTCGCACCTCGATACGAGACAAGTGCCGAGACCGGTATCGATGGCGAGTTCGCCCGGGGCTGGACGATCCTGCTGGCCTCATTGATCGGCATAGGCAGCGGCCTGGTTTCGCTGCCGTTCTACACCTTCGGCATCTTCGCCCCGCATCTGGCCCGCGAATTCGGGTGGTCTATGGGCGAGATCATGGGTGGTTTGACGATCACGACACTCGCACTCCTCGTGGCTGCCCCCGTAGCCGGGCTGCTGTGCGAGCGCTTCGGCGCAAGGCCCGTTGCAGCGACTTCGCTCGCCCTGTTCGGGCTGTCCTACCTGTCCCTCGCCACGCTGAACGGCTCGCTAACACAGTATTACGTCACGTGGGGCCTAGCCGCTGCCGTTGGCGCGGGGAGCCTGCCGATCACCTTCACCCGCACAGTGAACCGATGGTTCGACCGGAATCGCGGGCTGGCTCTTGGCATCGCCATGATGGGCACCGGCCTGTTCGGCATAGCCTGCAAGCCGATCCTCGCCTGGGTGATCGGCGACTATGGCTGGCGTACCGGCTATGCAGCGCTTGGTTGCCTGCCCTTGCTTTTCGCGACGCCAGTGACGGTGCTGCTGTTCCGCGATCCATCCGGTACCGACCACCGCCGGAGCGGTAGTGGCGCGCCGATCGCCCCCGTTTCCGGCTTTACACGCGGGGAAGCGCTGCGCCAGTGGCGCTTCTGGCTGATCGCGATGCTCCTGATCCCATTGTCATTCGCGCTGGCGGGCACGCCGCCCAACCTCGAATCGATTCTGAGCGACAAGGGCCTCGACCCTGCCACTATCGTCCGGCTTACGCCGCTCATCGGTCTGGCATCAATTAGCGGTCGGCTTGTCGGCGGCTTCCTGCTCGACCGGTTCTGGGCACCCGCCGTTGCTTTCGTTATCCTCAGCGTTCCTGTGGCATCCTGCTTGATCCTGTCGGCCGGACATCTCGAACCGACCACCGCCGGCTTCGCGATTTTCCTCATCGGCTTTGCTCTCGGCGTCGAATTCGACGTCGTCGCCTATCTAACCGCGCGATACTTCGGGATGCGAGCCTACGCCGCGATCTACGGGCTGTTCTACGTCTGCTTCACCGTGGGAGCAGGCTTCGCGCCGCTTGTCTTCGGGATGATTCGCGACGCTGCTCACAATTTCAATCCTGCGCTTGTGACGTGCGCCGCGATCCTGCCCATCAGTGCCGCCGGCTTCCTTCTACTCGGGCGATATCCGCGATTTTCCTGAATTGGACACGGCCGCGCCTACCAATTGACATATTGTTATATGAATATACCAATATGCGTCGGCGAATGGTCGCCATTCCATGAGGGAATCGCCATGACCGATTACCGACTGCTCCTCTCCACGATACTCATCCCGCTCAGCCTGATCTCCGCTCAGGCTGCGGCCCAGGAAGCACCCGCGCAAACCGGCGCAAAGACCGGCGGGCTCGAAGACATCGTCGTCACCACGCAGCGCCGCCAGGAAAAGCTGCAGGACGTTCCGGTCACGGTCACCGCGTTCAATGAGGCCATGCTGGAGCGCCTTAACGTCAACGACGCGATCTCCACGTCCAAGTTCGTTCCCGGCATGGTCTCGCAGCACAACGCCGGCCTTGCATCCGCGAATGCCTATTACTTGCGGGGACTGGGCAACAGCCAGTCGACCCCCACGTTCGATGCCCCAGTGACGACTTACGTCGACGACGTCTACGTGGCCCGCCAGAACGCCAATAACTATGCCTTCTTCGATACCGAGCGCGTGGAAGTCATGCGTGGTCCGCAAGGAACCCTGTTCGGTCGCAATACCACGGGCGGTGCAATCAACGTCATCATGCGCAAGCCATCCGACACGGCAGGCATGAAGATGGAGGTGACCGGCGGCTCTTACGAGCGCTACACCGTCAAGGCGACCGCCGACTTGCCACTCACTGACCAGGTCCTCACCAAGTTTTCGGGCTACGTCGTGCAGGACCGGGGCTATCTGAAAAACATCACCACCGGCGACTGGTTCAATGGTGAAAGCAGCTACGGACTGCGCGGCGACGTGCGACTGCTGCCGACCGACCGCCTGACTATCGACCTCGCCGCCGAATATACCCGCAATTCGGGAACCTACACTGGCCTTCGCAATGTCCCAGGCACGAACCCCTATATTGCCGGTGCCACCACGCGCCCGGTCTTTTACGAATCCGCCTCGGGCTTGCCGACGACGAGCTGCACCGACAACAATGTCGCCACACTGCTCTCGGTGGGCGCCGGCAATTGCAACCTTTCCGAGAACGTGGCGATTAGCGCCAATGCGAATTACGAACTCGACAACGGCTCACTGACCTACATCTTCGGCTACCGCCATCTCGATCAGGGCTATATCACCGAGTACAATGCCAGCGCAGCCAACAAGTACGCCGGCTATATCATCACCGACAACGGCACGCATGAGCAGTGGTCCAGCGAACTTAAATACAACGCCGACCTCTTCGGCGACCGCGTTCATCTCGTCACCGGCCTGTTCTACCTCAATGAAAAGTCGGACGACCGCCAGACCAGCTTCTCTGGTGGGAGCACCGCGTTCCGGCTGGTCCAGGATCAGCATCTCTTGCCAAAGACCGAAACCGGCGCTGTCTACGCACAGGCGGACTTCGACTTGACCGATCAGCTCACCCTGACGGCCGGCGGACGCTATACGATCGAGACCAAGAAGGTGGGATATCTCGCTTCCGAGGAATTTCCGGGCTTCGGCTATGACAGCGCCGCCGTCTCCGCCTATGGCATTCCGCTCAAACGCACTTACCGCAAGTTTACGCCGCGCTTGGCAGTCAACTACAAGATCAATCCCGACGTCATGATCTTCGCCTCTGCCACCAATGGCTTCAAGTCGGGCGGCTGGAACGGCGGCGCGGCGGCGCCTTTCAACGCCGTGCTGTTCGATCCCGAGAAGACCTGGTCGTTCGAAGGCGGGATAAAGTCCGAACTGTTCGATCGCAAGCTGCGCTTCAACGCGACGGGTTACTACGCGAAGACTAAGGATCTGCAGGTCACCGCTGCCGTCACCAGCCCGATCACCGGCACGATCTCCCAGCTGCCTTTCAATGCCGGCACTTTCGAAGCCTATGGCATCGAAATCGAGAGCACGGCGAAGTTTGGCTATCTCAGCCTGTTCGCCAATCCGTCACTGATGCACGGCGAATACACCTACATTGTTCCGACATCGACCACTCTCACCACCGCCTTCAGGCCGGTGCGCGTGCCGAAGTTCCAGTTCAGCGGCGGCGCGGCCTATGACGTGCCGGTCGAGGCTCTGGCCGGAACCTTGGGCGCTTCTGCCACATGGCGGCACAATTCACCTTACTGGATCGCCGTGCTCAACACTGCAACGACACAGACCGAAGATTATATCGACGCTGCCGTAAGCTACACCACGATGGACGAGAAGATGAAGATCGCCTTCGAGGTTTCCAACCTCACCGACCAGAAGACGGTCACCGCGAACTTCATCTCGCTCTTCCCGGGCGATCCGCGCCGCTACACGGTGCGACTCAAGTTCCAGATCTGACGCTCAGCATCACCGCGCGGTGTCCGCAGGTCGGACAGGCTGGTCCTCCCAGCGGACACCGCGCGGCTGGCACGCTCCTATCGCGGGGGCGTCCTTCCCCAAGAACGAGGTATTTTCCCATGAGCATCGTCGGCACCCGGATGGTCAGCGACGGCAAGACCGCGCGGCAGATCTTCGAGGAAGTCATGGCGAACCCCGCCCGCACGAAGTTCGGCTTCGGCGAGAAACTGGCGATCGTGAACGTCGATTTCCAGAACGCCTATACCCGGATCGACGAGTTCAAGACCGCCTACGAGACCGATCCCCGCCAGATCGAGCATACCAACACGATCTCGGCACTTGCACGCTCCAAGGGCATGCCGGTGATCTGGACCCACGTCGCCTATACCCAGGATGCCAGCGATGCCGGTGTCTGGGGCACACGCACGAACACGCCGGATTCGCTCCAGAACATTAGGTACGACAGCCGTCGCCACGCTTTCGACGAGCGCTGCGAGATCGATGCCGCCGACATGATCTACACCAAGCGCATGCCTTCGGCCTTCTTCGAAACGCCGCTGCAAAGTCTGCTCGTCTGGCACAAGGTAGATACCCTGGTGATTACCGGCGGCTCCACTTCGGGCTGCATCCGCGCTACTGCGGTCGACAGCCTGAGCCGCGGCTACCGCACCATCGTCCCGATTGAGACTTGCGCTGACAAGCACGAGAGCTACCACTTTGCCAATCTCACCGACCTCCAACTCAAATATGCGGACGTGGAGCCCGTGCAGGCCGTGATCGACTGGCTGGAGGCCCGCTGATGCAGGAGGGACAAGCCGACCCCGGGCTCTACGACTTCGCGCCCTATCGCGACCGGACGCCATACTCATGGCCAGGGGAGAAGAAAGTCGCCGTCTGGATCTCGCCCAATCTCGAATATTACGAGATCGATCCGCCCGTGAACCCCCACCGCAAGACCTGGGCAAAGCCGCATCCGGACGTTGTCGGCTATTCCCACCGCGACCATGCCAACCGCGTTGGTCACTGGCGTATGGCCGAAGTCATGACCAAGCACGGCTTTCCCGGCTCAGTCAGTCTCTCGGTGGCGCTGTGTCAGCACCACCCCGAGGTGGTGGCGGACGCCCATGCGCGCGGCTGGGAATTCTTCAGTCACGGCATCTACAACACGCGCTATTCCTACGGCCTGGACGAGGCGCAGGAGCGTGCGATCATCGAGGATTCGATCCGCACCGTGCGCGAGGCCACCGGTCAGACGATCCGCGGATGGCTCGCCCCGGCGCTTACACATACCCCGCGCACGCTGGACCTTATCGCCGAATACGGGCTCGACTATACCTGCGACCTCTATCATGACGACCAGCCCCAGCGCGTGAACACGGCCAGCGGCGACCTGATCTCTATGCCCTACAGCTTGGAGGTCAACGACCACTACGGCTTCTTCATCTACAACATGAGCCCGCGCGAGTACGCGCACACGTTGATCCGCCAGTACGAACGGCTCGCCGCCGAACCTTCGGGCACGGTGATGTGCATCCCCCTGCACTCCTATCTCATCGGCCAGCCACACCGCATCGGTCCTTTCGAGGAAGTCCTGCGCCACATCGCCGCGGACGGCCGCGCCTGGATCACGCGCTCAGGCGACATTGCCGATGCGTGGAGAGCCGTTCAGACCAGGGAGGCGGCCGTATGACCCTCGACCCCAACTATCTCGAATATCCCGCGCGCCGCCTTGGCTACGACCACGATCTCTATCCCTACAGCATGCTGCCCAGCCGCAAGCCGCTGGCATGGCCCGGCGGCAAGAGCGTCGCGACATGGATCGTCGTCAGCCTCGAATGGTTTCCGATCACGCCGAACGACACCCCGTTCCGCGCACCGGGACACATGCAGACGGCCTATCCGGACTACCGCCACTACACCTCACGCGAATACGGAACGCGGGTTGGTTTCTACCGCCTACTCGACGCTTTTGCGAAGACCGGCGTGAAAGTTTCGGTCGCGGCAAACGGCGCGATCGCCGAACGCTATCCCTCGATCATTCGAGACGTAGTGGACGCCGGACACGAGGTCATCGCTCATTCGACCGACATGAACGGGACGATCGCCTCCACGCTGCCAATTGAGGACGAACGCGCCCTCATCCGCGACAGCATCGCCGCGCTTTCCGAAGTCACCGGCACAGCCCCGCGCGGCTGGCTCTCGGTCGCCCGTTCGCAGAGCTTCGCCACGCCCGACCTGCTGGTCGAGGCGGGAATCGAATATTGCTGCGACTGGGCGAACGACGAGGTGCCTTGGGCTTTCGCCAATGGCCTTGTCAATCTACCGCTCAACCACGAACTGTCGGACCGACAAATTCTCAACGTCCAGCAACAGTCGGTCGACAGCTATGCCGAGCAGGTGCTCGACGCCCACGACTGGCTGAGCGCCGAGGCGAGGACCCAGGGCGCTCGCCTGCTCCCGCTGCATCTCACGCCCTATATCATTGGCCTGCCTTACCGCATGGACGCTTTGGAGCGCCTGCTGGCAGACCTCGCCGTACGCCCGGAAACGTGGTTCGCGCGCGGATCGGACATTTTCGACAGCTTCAGGAGCCAGATGTGAAAGCCTATCAACTCGGCGCGCAGGACGGCCTGTCCTCGCTTACCCCGGTAACCCGCCCCGATCCCGTGGCAGGGCCCGGTGAGGCGGTGCTCAAGGTCCGCTACGTCTCGCTCAACAACCGCGACCTGCAAATACTCGAAGGCCGCTACGGCGCAAAGAAGCCGGAAGAGCGTGTGCCGTTCTCCGAAGGGATCGGCGAAGTCGTCGCGCTGGGCGAAGGTGCCGCCGGGATCGCCGTGGGCGACCGCGCGGTCCTTTCGCACTTCATCGCCTGGCACGACGGCCCGTTCGACATGCGCTATTTCGGCTCCGATGTCGGCATTACGCAGGACGGCTGGATGGCCGAATACCTGAAAGTTCCGGCCTCGGCACTGATCCGCGTGCCGGACAGCCTGACCGACGAGCAGGCCGCCCCGCTGGCCGCCGCCACGCTCACGGCGTGGCACGCAGTCGTCGAGATCGGCCAAGCCAAGGCCGGCGACCTCATTGTCGCGCTCGGCACCGGCGGGGTCGCCATGGCAGCGCTCCAGATCGCCAAGGCCAACGGAGCCTTCGTCGCGATCACCTCTTCCAGCGACGAAAAGCTCGAACTGGCGCGCAAGGCGGGCGCGGACTATACCGTGAACTACGCCAAGCATCCCGATTGGGCTGCGGAGCTGGCCAAGCAGACCGGCGGCCGCGGGGCGGACGTGGTCGTCGAGACCGGCGGCCAGCACACCCTGCCTCAGTCGATCAACGCCTGCGCGGTCAATGCCCGGATCGTCGTCATCGGTGCCGGCGCGGGAGACGGCCCCCTGCCCAACTACGGCGCGATCATCGGCAAGAACCTCACCATCAAGGGCATAGCGGCAGGCAGCCGGGGCATGCTCGTGCGGCTGCTGCGAGCGATGGAGGCCAATCCCTTCGCTCCGGTGGTGGACCGGGTATTTGAGTTCGACGAGGCGCTGGGGGCCTGCGAATACCTCAAGTCCGGCAGCCATCTCGGCAAAGTCCTGATCCGGGTTTCCTGAGTCTGCAAGTGATCCCGGAAAGGCGCCGGTCCGCCTAAGCGGCCCGGCGCCTTTCTCAATCGGCGCCGGGGTTCTGCAGGTCCATTCGGATGTTGAAGCGGTCCGAGCGGTAATGCGCGTAAGTACGCAGAAACGGCTTGTCCTCGGCATCATAGACCGTGCGGGTGATGCGTAGAATGGCGGAGAGCGGTTCGACGTGAAGCCGTTCGACACACAGCACGTCGGCCTGCATGGCACCGATGGTCTGCTCGGCATGCTTGGCACGGTGGCCGGCCTCTTCGAGCAGTTTCAAGATCGGCGCACGCACCAGCGAGCTTTCGTTGATGATCGAACCCAGCGCCCCGGGCACATAGCTGACGACATAGCCGATCGGCACACCGTCCAGACAGCGCACGCGGACCGCCCGGACCACTGGGGAGCCCATGTCCAAGTGTAGAGCGCTGGCGACGGTGGCGGTCGCTTCCCGGGTCTCGACCGAAATGACATTGACGGTCGTTCCCTCGCCCAGCGCCAAAAGCGAATCCACCGCCTGATTGATGTTCGCCTCCAGCGGCTTGGCCGGGGACTTGAAGATCACCCGCGTGCCGAGACGGCGCTTGCGCTCGACATAGTGCTGCTCGGCAAGATCGCCCAGCACGCGGCGGGCGGTGATGCGCGACACGCCGTAAAGATCGGAAACCTCCGCCTCGGTGGGCATGGCGCTGCCATAGGGACGCTGGCCGCTGAGAATCTCGTCGCGCAGCATCAGGTAAATTTGGTGATAGAGCGGCACAGCCGCATCGCGATCGAGCACGTCATTCCCCCACGAGGCGATTTCGGGCCGGGCGGCGCCGTTCTTGCTCTTCGGAGCCAACTTCCGCTTAGTCAAGGCGCAGCGGCTTCCCTCCAGAGCGGATAGCGGCCCATTCCCAGCAGCGCTATTCCGCCCACGACGAGGCAACCGACCCCGGCCATCAGCGCGGCATCGTAGCGGCCCATCGTGTCGAACGCCCAGCCATAGACCACCGGTCCAAGCCCGCCCCCGAACGCGATTACGGTATAGAAGCAGCCATAGATCGTCCCGTAGTTGCGGCGGCCGAAATAGCGGGCAATCAGATAGGCCAGCAGGTCGAATTCGAACCCCGCGCCAAGGCCAAGCGCGATGACGGACAGCACGGCATTGGTCGTATCGATTTGCGGATGCGCGAGCATGAAACTGCCGGTTGCCGGTAGCGCCAGGATCGCGAGCGCGCAGCCCGGCGCCCAGAAACGGTCGAGCAGCCAGCCGCCGATCACGCGTCCGGCTATTACTGAAAGGCCAAACCCAGCTGTGATCGCGCCAATCTGCGCCAGCGCGAAATGGCGTGTCTTGAGGATGTTTTCCAGATTAGGCGTCGGCGCAGTCAGCGCGAAGGCGATCAGCAGGAACGCGAAGGCCATACTCCAGAAACGACGTTCGCGCAGAGCTTCTCGCAGCGTCATTCCGACCTCTGTCATGTCGGAGGTGGCGGTCCTGGCGGCGGGGCGGACACCGCGCTCGCGAAACAGCATCGCCACCACCGGCACGCCGATCACGATAGGCAGCGCACCGATCGCCACGAAAGCACCGCGCCAGCCGAAACTGCCGATGAGCCAAGCCGCAAAAGGCTTGACCAGAAAGCCGGTGATGCCGGTTCCGGTGCTCGCGACGCCGATCGCGAGACCGCGATGCTTCTCGAACCAGCCGTTGACCGTATACATCCAGGTCGCCGTCAGCGTGCCCGCTCCGACAACAGACATCAGCACCCACTGGGCGTAATAGACCCAGAGATTGCCGTTACTGAGCGAAAGGCTCATGAACGTCAGCCCGAACAGTACCAGAGAGACCAGTGCCACCGGTCGCGGTCCGTGGCGATCGACCGCAAGACCGGCCAGCGGTCCAGTCGCCATGACCACCAGCGACTGCACGGTGATCGCGCCCATCAACGAGGCGAAACTCCAGCCAAAAGCACCCTGCAGTTCCGGCGCGAACATGCCCGCGGTATAGAAAGGCAGCGGGCTCAGCCCCATTGCCAATCCGATCATTGCTGCAAAGACCACGACCCAACCGGCCGCACTGTCGCGCGCGGGAAGGCTCGCTGAAGCGTTCCCCGCCTGGTCCAAAGGTGCTGCCGCGAAAACCGGGGAAGGGGTTGGCATCGTGTTCGACCTCACTCTTGCTCGCCTGTCGGACGGGGTGTGCCTGGCACTGGACTTCGCGGTGATCCTGACAGAGTATTGGTTATATTCATATAACATATTGACATGCTGCTACCCTGAGCAGCAGCCGAAGGAAGGACGGGCTGCATGACCACCACGACCGCCACGGCTATCGCATGCCGCTACGTCACCGCAGGCGGCCGGCAAATGCATTACCGGGTTTGCGGTGAGGGCCCAGCGGTGGTCCTGCTGCACGATTCTCCCAGATCTTCGCGCCTGCACAGTCCTGCGATGAAAATGCTCGCCAGCCGGTTTCGAGTCTTCGCGCTCGACACGCCAGGCTACGGCAATTCGGACTCGCTGCCGGGCTGCGACCCCACGATCCCCGACTTTGCCGAGGCCCTGGGACATACGCTGGCGGCACTCGGACTGGAACGCGCGCCGCTCTACGCCCCCCACACCGGCGCCAAGATCGCGCTGGCGCTGGCTGCGCGCGGCGGAAAGATGCCACTCCTTGTACTGGACGGCCTCGCAATTCCGCCAGCGCCGGCCCCCGAAAGTTTCATTCAGGCCTATATGCGTCCCTTCCGGCCCGATGCAGATGGAGCCTATCTCGCCTCCGAATGGGTCCACCTCCGCGACATGCTGCGCTGGTTCCCGTGGTTCTCACGCAAGGCAGAAGCCCGCATTGCCATGGACCCGCCGAGCGCCGAATGGCTGGAAGACTACTGTATCGATCTGTTCAGCGCCGGACCGCATTATTCGGACGCCTATGCCGCCGCAATGCGCTGGAGCCCGATGGAAGACCTGTTGGCCGTCAAGGTGCCTACGCTGGTCGCAGCCAAGAGCGACGACGTGCTTTACGGTTCCCTCGAGCAAGTGCCCTTGGCGCACAATCCGATGCTTTCAGTCAAGCGCCTCGGCAGCGACCGGGGCGAATGGCTCGACTGGCTGGTGACCACGCTGGCGAAAGCCGCATGCCTTGAAGCGGGGGATCGACCGTGCCCGGACATTTCAACCGCGCGCGGATATGTCGAGCTGCCGCATGGCCAGCTCCACTGGCGCAAGGGCGGCGCCGCGACTGGCCGACCGCTGCTGGTGCTATCGGCGCCCTCGACGCTCGAAGCGATGGAGTGGGCGCGGGCGCTGGGCGTCGATCGGCCGATACTGGTGCCGGACCTGCCGGGCTTCGGCGACTCCGCCCCCCTTCCGGACCCCAGCGCCGATGCCATGGCAGACAGCCTCGCCGCGCTGATCGAGGGGTCGGATATGGGCCCAATGGACGTGCTCGCCGTGGATCTCGCCGCCCCCATCGGTGCCAGACTGGCCGCACGCCATCCCGCGCGGGTGCGCACGCTGGCGATCCACGGCGCGCCGCCACTGGATCGCGACGACGCCCTTGCCATCGCGATCTGCCCGGACATCGCCTTCGACCCTCAGGCCGGCACGCACCTCCACTGCATCTGGCACATGCTTCGCGACAGCCAGATCCAGTGGCCGTGGTTCGACCGTTCGCAGGCCGCCGCGCGAAAGAACGCCGTTCTCCCCGAACCCGAAGCGATGCAAGCCGCGCTCACCGGCATCCTCAAGCAGCGGCGGTCCTATGGCGACAGCGTTATCGCTGCCCTCGGTGCTACAAGCGCGTTCGATTGGGCCCAAGTCGGCGTGCCCACGCTGTTCTGTCTTGGTGACGACCCGGCACAGCGCGAGGCGCAGAAGATCGCCGAACAGGTGCCGAGCAGCCGCACCGTTGCCCTTCCCCCCAATCGCGCGGAGGCCGCCCCTGTGCTGGCAGCCGCGCTCGCCAGGCCCGTCGCTGCGCCGGTCGGGGTGACCCGGTGAGCGCCGAGGTCGTCTGGCCGCGTCGGTCCTACGCTTGGTCCGTCCTCGCCCTCCTCACTCTGGCCTATGCGCTGGCAATCCTCGACCGGGTGTCGATCGCCTTGCTTATCGAACCACTGCAAGAGTCACTCGCCATCGACGACACCCAGTTCGGGCTACTCCAGGGCATGGCCTTCAGCGTGGTTTACAGCGTTCTGGGCCTGCCGCTCGGCATGCTCAGCGACCGTTCCCGCCGCGTGCCGATCCTGGTCGGCGGACTTGCCTTGTGGAGCCTGGCGACGATCGGCTGTTCGCTCGCCACCACCTTCCACGAACTCTTCGCGGCCCGCATGATGGTAGGCGTTGGCGAGGCCGCGCTGGTACCGGTAGCGACATCGCTGATCGCTGACTACTTTGCCCCCGGCGTGCGTCCCAAGGCTTACGGCCTGTTCGTGACCGGCAGTTCGCTCGGCACGGCGGCAGCGATGGCGCTGGGCGGGATGTTCCTCGACTGGGCAGACGAACTGATCGCCGGGATGCCGGCATTTTTTGGTAACATGCAGCCATGGCAGGTCGTGTTCGTACTTTGCGGCACACCAGGCTTGATACTGGCAATGGTCCTCCTGGTGAGCACCCGCGAACCACTGCGGCAGGGCGGGGCCCGCATCACCGAACCGCTCAGCCTGCGCCCGATCCTGCGCCTGTTTGCCGAGCGCCCCGGCGCCTTTGCGCTGTTCATGCTCGGGTCTGTGCTCAACCTCGTTTGCGTCTACGCCATCGTCGGCTGGTTCCCAGCATTGTTCATCCGCGTCCACGGCTGGGGAGCGGCGGAAACGGGCAAGATCCTTGGCACTTACGGATTGCCGGTGTCGATCTTCGCGGCGGTGAACAGCGGCTGGGTGATCGCCTGGCTGGCTCGGCGGGGCCACAGGGACGCCCCGATCCTCTGCGCCATGGGCTGTGCCGCCTCCATGGCCGTGTTTGGCACGCTCGCCTGCCTGGCGCCCAGCGGCAGCCTTGCGTTGACTGGATATCTTCTCAACGCGCTTTTCCTCAACTGGAACACCTCGGCAGTCTATTCCGGTTTCGCGCAGATCACCCCTAACACCCTGCGCGCGCAAGTCATGGCGCTACAGACGATCGCCTCCGGCCTCGTCGCGCTGACAGCGGGCAACTTCATTGTAGGCTTCCTGTCCGACACCATTTTCACCGAAAAAACCGGCATCGCCTGGTCGCTTGGCAGTGTGTTCTTCGTCTGTGGTCTCGGCGCGTTCCTGATCTTGATGGCGGCGCGGCGCAGCTTCCGTGAAGCCGCCGCTGATCTCGCCGTATCGGAGCCTGCCCTATGACCTCCAACCTCGCACCGCTGCTGGCATCACTCCGAAGCGTCCTGGGTAACGAGGGTCTGCTCACCGATAGGGAAAACCTGCGCCTCCATGGCTCGGACCTGCTTTGCGAAGGCGCAGACTGCGCGATCGTGGTGCGCCCGCACACGGTAGAGGCATTGGCGGAGGCGGTTGGCCTTATCGGACAGGCCGGAATCGCGATGGCCCCGCGCGGCGGTGGTCTGACTTATGTGCGCGGCTATACGCCCGCTAGCCGCCGCTTCGCTGCGATCGACCTTTCCCGGCTTAACCGCGTTCTCTCGGTGAGCGAAGAGGACATGATCGTGACCGTCGAGGCCGGGACGACATGGAAGCAGATCCACGAAGCTCTGGCGCCGCTCGGCCTGCGCCTTCCGTTTTTCGGCACCTTCTCGGGAAGCCGCGCCACGGTGGGCGGTGGCTTGTCCAACGGCGCGCTGTTCCTAGGCACGGCACGCCATGTCTCGGCGGCCGAGGCAGTCGTCGGCATGGAAATCGTGCTGGCAGACGGATCTATTCTCCACACGGGCCAGCAGTCGGTGGCGCGGGCGCCGCTTCCTTTCCTGCGCACTTTCGGCCCAGACACGACGGGCCTTTTCGTACACGATGCCGGCGCGCTCGGGATCAAGGCCCGCGTGAGCTTGCGGCTAATCCGCGCACCGCGCCATAAGGACTACCTTTCTTTCGGTTTTAGGAGTCAGGCAGACGGCATCGCCGCACTTTGCGAAATCGCACGCGGTGACCTGGCCGAGGACGCCTACCTGATGGACCCGGACAAGACGCGCATTGCCCTCTCCGGGCCTGCCGACCTCGCCCGCGATGCCCGGGTCCTCGGCAAAGTCGTCCGGCAGGAGCGCGGATTGGTCGAGGGCCTGAAAGCAGGCGCGAAACTGGCGATGGCCGGGCGGACATTCATCGATGCCGGATGCCATTCGCTGCACCTCGTCCTCGCCGGACGCAGCCACGCGGCGGTCAAGGCGGACACTGCCGCCGCGCGTGATATCGCCACGCGGTTCGGGGGCCGCGAACTGAACGATTCCATCCCCCGCGCTGGCAGGGCCGACCTGTTCGCGCCCGTCGCGGGAATGATACTCGGCCCCGAGGCTGATCGCTGGATCGCCCTCAATGCCAAAGTCCCGCACAGCGAGGCGATGCGCCTGACCCAAGCGGTCGAGAGCCTGCTCGCGCGCCACAAGCTCGCTTTCGACGCCCATGGCATCACCGTATCGCGCCTTTTGACAGTCATGGGAACTCATGCCTTCAGCTACGAACCAGTCCTCAACTGGCGCGATGCCTGGCTGCCGCTGCACCGCGACGTGCTCGGTTCCTCCCCTCGGCTGACCGAGCCTCCCGCCGCGCCGGACGCGCGTGCGGTGGTCATGGAAGTGCGCGCCGAACTGATCGCGCTGTTCGCCGATCTCGGCGCAGCGTCAAATCAGATCGGGCGGACCTATCCCTATGCCTCGGTTCTGCGTCCGGAGGCGCGTGGACTGCTAGAAGCGCTCAAGCGCGCGGTCGATCCGCAGGGCCTGATGAATCCGGGCGCCTTGGAGCTGGGCTGAGCCGGAGAAGCCTCCCCAGCCCGCCCCGGTCAACCGCCTCAGCGGCTTAGTTCGACCAGCTCGTACCAGGTCTGCATGTAGCCCCCGACGCCGCCCTGCACGAAGATCGCGTCCTCGTCTGCCGTCACCCACAGCTCGTAAGGCGGGTGTGCATGACCATCGACGGAGATCATGCCGCCGGCATCGTCGGTAAACTGGTACTTGTAGCAATCGAACGTCCCCGCCGCGACGGTAACGGTTTCCTCGCCCACATAGCCAAGATCAATGTTCGATTCTGCGATCAGCGGCGGCGTAGCGCCGCGGTGGTCAGGCGAAGGTAGGAAGCAGCGGAAATTGCGCTTATGCAAGCCGAGCGAGCGGTCCATCTTCTTGGTGATATAGGCGTCGCCCGAGATCGGATGCGTGCCGAAGCCATCGAAGTCGCCGCCGAGGGGCATCGTCTGCGAGATACGCCCGATCGAAGGGCCGTAGCTTTCACACTCCACGCTATCCTTGCCGATGATAAAGAGGCCGGCTCCCATGAACCTATCGCCGATCGTAAGACGCACGAAGCAGTCCATCGGCCGGTCGTTCTCGTCGAGACTGTAGACGACGTCGCGGTGGACGCTCGGAGCGGGCTCGTCGATTTCGCAGCGGGCGCGCAAGGAGCGCTTGCCGTCGGTATGATGCGTGAAGGTGAACCATTCGCGTCCGCGTTCCTGGCCTTCACGGCCGGGCTTGCGGGAGGTGTAGAGGATCTTTCCGCTGATCGTGCGATGCTGTTGCATGGTTTCTCCGTAAGCTCAAAGCGGGGTGGCAATGCCGAGGAAACAGGCGATCAGCACCAGTCCCCAGATGGTGAGGACGCTGATGCGCGCACGGCCGTTGACCTGCGCGATCACGCGGTCAGTTTCCGGCGTCGGGCCGCTTTCGCGCATCTGGATGATTGCCGGAAACAGGGGGACTAGCTGGCGGCGCACGACAAGGCCGAGCGTAATGCAGGCGCCAAGCGCCAACATCTTGAGGATGATGAACAAGGGAAGCGCGATCTGGCCGGCGAGGCCCAGAATGACGGTGGCCGCCAGCCCCGCCAAGACGAAATAACGCACGAGAATATCGAAGCGCTTGAACGCCTGCCCTTGCGGTCCGTGCTTCAGATGCACGGCCCAGGCAAGCGCCAGCCACGCCAGACCCAGCAACCCGGCCACGATCCCCCAGCTTACCGGCAGGTCCAGCCACCCTTTGGCGATCGCGAGGCCGAAGCCGGTCGGAAAGGCCAGGATCAGCGTCGTGCGAGGGGCCATGTCGATGTTGTTCAGGATGGTCAGCGCCATCATCCGCTCCGGAACCGAGCGTTTCGGATCGACCATGAAGCGCGACCCGTAAAAGGCACCGAGGTCCCCGCCCAACCAGTAAACCGGGATCAGGATATGAAGAAGCGTAAGGAGCGAAAGACCAATATCCATGGCTCAGGTATGTCCTGCGAAGAAGGCGGCCATCGCATCGTGGCGCGCGGCGCGGAATCCGGGATCGTCGAAGCGCGGCAGTTCCAGAAAGCGCCCTCCCGCCGGCAGCGGAGCCAGGCCCACGCTGACTTCGTAGAGCGGATCGTTGACTGCCGCCGTCACCAGCACCGGGCAGCGCAAAAGGGGCAGACGTTTGTCGGCGGGCCACTTAAAGGCGGCGCGGTAGTTGAGGTGATAGGTAGTGCTCGCCTTCATCACTTCGGTGACCCAGGCGTGCAGATCCTCAGCGCTGCCCAGCCCACCATCGCGGCGCCCCCCGCGGGTGCGGCGATACCAGGGGAAAAATAGGTACTGGTCGCGGCAGAACTGGAACAACCGAGCAAGGTAGGCTCCGTCCAGATCCGGCTCGAAGGGGAAGGCATATGTCGCCAGCACTTCCTCCAGCTCCGGCCCCTCCATCAGGCTTACGCCGTCAAGCACGAGGTGGCTGACGCGCTCGGGGGCCAGAATCGCCAATTCGGCGGCGATGGCAGCCCCAGTGTGCGAACCGTAGAGGCGCACCTGGTCGAGGCCCATGGCATCGAGATATTCCAACGTGGCAAAGGCAAGCGCGGTAATCTCGGGTTCCTCGGCCGAGACTGCATCGCTGTCGCCATTGCCAGGCGTATCGGGTGCGAAGACCATGGCCTCGCCGGCGAAGTCCTCGATCAGTCGCACTTGCTGACGCGAACTGCCGGGCGACGCATGAAGGATCAGCAGAGGCTGCCCCCTGTCCCCGGCGCTGCGGTAGTGGGTCTGGCCATGGGAAAGATCGGCAAAACCGCGGCGGATGCGGACTTGAGTAGCCATCGTCAAAGCGCTCCGCCTTCGATCACTTCTAACAAAGCCCCCTCGGGTGTCAGCAACACGCCTGTGCGCCGCCCCCCGTAGAGCGGCCCCTCGCGCACCGTCGGCGGCGAGGCCCAGCGCGCTTCGAGGCGCGCGAAGTCGGGATGAAGCATTGTCGTGATCGCCACGCCCGGCGGCAAGGCACCGGGATGGCGCGGCCGTTCGCTCGCACCTTCAGGATACTGGTCGAGTTCGAGGAACACCTGCCCGGCGCCCTTGGCCGTGACAAGTTCGGTCTTCGCATCCTCGTCGAGACCGAAGCTGAGGGTGATCATCGAATAGCGGATTGCGACCGGATCGATAACCGGCAGGCCCAGCACCTCCTCCACCCACTGCGCCGATTTGCGCAAGTCGGGACAAGCCAGGACCATGATGAAGGGCCGATCGACCAGCGAGCGCGGCTGCGGCAGGCCGGTATCCGGCCCTGGCTGAAGTATCTCGGTGAGGTAGACCGTCTCGAGATCGGCGCCGCGCACCTGCATCGGCTTGACCGTGGCGAAGCCGTCGAGCGCCTTGGGCGGACCGATCACCTCGAACGGGCTTTCGATCATCTTCGCATTCACGGCTTCGACATCGGAAACGCAGAGTTCTATCGCCGCCCAGCCGTAACTGCGGATCGGTGCATAGCCCGGCACCGGTTCGCCCTCGACGAAGCGCAGGAAAACAGCCTCTCCTGACGCCGGCTGAAGCACCGCGTAGGCCCTGCCGGCGCTCGCCGGAGCCTGCCAAGCAGCGGCAAGGTCTTCAGGGACCACGCCCTCATCCACCAGGCGGTAGCTCATCCAGGTTTCGTACCGTTCGATCGCCGCCGAAATGTCCGCGACGACATGGGTGGCACACTTGAGTAAGGTCATCTCGGCTCCCTGCCCGCCTGTCGGTTTATTTGATATAATAATATGTCATATTGCAAGAGAGAAAGGTGCACCTTTGCCCGGCTGGCTGACTGTCCAGCGGCAAGGATATCCGTACCGCGGAGAGACCGGCTTCAGCCGATCACGCCGCTGCTGTGCAGTACCGCCATCGCATCCGGTGCTGCCGGCAAGCAGGCTACTGCATCTGCCAGCGCCGCATGGCGATCTTCCAGCCCGGCGAACGCCAAGCATCCGCGCATCTTGTCCAGATGCTCCACGTCGCTGAGCGGCCACTGGGGCGAGCCGAACTGCGCTGTCACATTCTCGACTAACTGCCGCCCGTCGGTCGTGCGGGCCACGGCATGCGCGGGTACGAAAGCGGCAAGATCGGGATTGTCGTCCGCCACCACGCTAATGCGCGCCGCGAGCGCGAGCACCGCCGGATTATCCAGGGTTTCGCGCTGGAAATCGGCAAGCGAAACCGTTCCCCGCAGCAACGTCACGCTTGCCAGGAACGGCAGGCAAAGCCGCGCATAGCCAGGCTCCATGCCCGACTTCGCGGGTCGCCCAACCAGTCGGTGGATCAATGGCGGGGCATGATATTCCAGGCTTTCCACGACTTCGGCAGCAAGGCCCTGATGCGCCATCAGGCGCTGAACGGCGACGATGCCGCCGTGTCCCGCCCGGCCGGTGGGAAACGGCTTCCAGCTGACTTCGGTGATCCGGTGTCCCTGCCCCAGCCGAGCGAGCGCAGCCACCAGTTCCGCGCGCTTTTCCATCAACGCGAAATAGCCGAACGGCCCATCGAGCGGATGCGCCACGCCCGGCATCCCGCCGCGCGCCAGGTCGATGGCCACCAGGCTGTTCCTCGCCGCATTGGCGACCTGCACAGGTAGTGCTGGCTTCCCCTCCAAATGCGCCTGCATCGTCCCCGAGGCGAAAGCCATCGCATGGCCGAAAGCATCGAGCGTCGTCTCGCGCGGCATCGCCCGCAGGGCGGCGATTGCCGCCACGCAGCCAAAGATTCCGGCCGTCGCCGGGCGGAAGAATTGGAGCGCGTCCGGCGCGGCGATACCCAGCGTCACGGCCACGTCCACGCCCGCAACAAGCGCCGCCAGAAACTGCGCGCCGCTGACCGGGTCGCCGCGCTCGGCCTCGGCCAGCAGGGCCGCCAGCACCGTCGCCAGCGGATGAAGCACGGCGGGCTCGTGCACGCAGTCGTATTCCTGCCCATGGATCTGAAAGGCGTTGACGAATGCGGCCGAAGGCGCCGGAAGCCTGCTGCCCGGACGACCGAGCACGCCTGCTACGGAACCATCACCCCATCCCTTCGCCATTGCCAGGACCGCATCGGCGTGGGCGGCGTTCCGCCCGGCGACCCCGACCGCAAGACTATCGTGCAGGAACGCCGACGTCATGCACCGCACGTCATGCGAAAACCACTCCCAACGCAGCGCAAGCGCATGGTCGATCAGCACATGCGCAGGGTTTTCCGCTTCGGCCGCGCTCATTTCAGTGCGGCTCCTCGCCGCCAGAGACATTCATGCTTTCACCGGTAATATAAGCCGCCTCGTCGGAGCACAGGAAGGCGACCGCGCCGGCCGTATCCTGTGGCAGGCCCGGCCGTCCCATCGGAATGCGCGCTGCCATGCGCCGCAAGTACTCCTCCACCGAGACGCCCTGGAGTTCGGCGAAGTGCTCGTTCTGCCACTTGCCAAGCCCCGTGGTGACGTGGTTGGGGCAGACGTTGTTGACGGTAATGCCTTCCGGCCCCAGTTCGATCGAGGCCGACCGCACCAGTCCGACGAGTCCGTGCTTGGACGCCGTATAGGCCTGGGCATGCGGAAACCCGGACTTTGCCGCCTGGCTGGCGATGTTGACGATCCGCCCGCCGCGCCGCTGCCGGATCATACGCTCGGCAGCGGCTTGAAGGCCGAACCAAGCGCCGGTCAGGTTGACGTCGATCACGGCGCGCCAATCTTCCGCAGACACATCGCCTAGCGGCTTCATGATATAGCCGATGCCGGCGTTATTCACCCAGATGTCGAGCGATCCATGCCTCTCGACCGCATGGTCGGCAAGCGCCGCGACTTGGACCGGATCGCGCACATCGCAGGCAAATGTTGAGGCATGAGTCGGCAGGGACGCCGCCACCTGCTGCATCTCGGACGAACTGCCGATCATCGCACCGGGCGTCGCGGCATCGCGCGAGCCTCCGATGTCGGAAATCACGACCTTCGCGCCTTCTTCCGACAGTCGCCGTGCAATCGCCTCGCCCAGCCCGCCCGCACGGCCCGAGCCAGTAACGACCGCAACTTTACCCGCGAACCTCATGCCGTGATTTCCTCGGTAGTCAGAAACGTCACTTCGACCATGCCTTGGAACGCGGCCGCCACTTCCTGCATCGCGGCGGTCGCGACATCGGTGCCGAACCTGTCCATGTCCTTCACGTCGAGCACCTCTATGTAGCCGAACGGCGGCGGCGCATCGCTGCCCAGCATGCCGGTCGTGCGAAACACGCGGAAGCTCTCGATCGAAGGCAGCGCATTGACGGTGGGCAGGTCCGACTCTCGGGCCCAGGCCTCATAGTCTGCCACCGAAACGCCCGCCTTCAGATTGAACAGCGCGAAAATCAGCATTCGTCTTCCCTTCCTTGTCGCCTGCCGGTCATCGCCTGCAAGCATGCTTGCTTCTGGCGCACGGTCAATATATTATATTTCTATAACAAATGAGGTAGGCCGTGAAGACGTCTCAGAAGCCCCATTCAGCCGCGCCCTCCAATGGCAATCCTAGCGTCGGCTACGATGGCCCGCCGGACTATCGGGTGATTGGCCGCCACGCGGTTTTCCCCGAAACCAGCCATGATGAGATCGAACGGATCAACTTCCTGGCGCAAATGAACCGGCACCTCGCCGCGCGCGTGGTTCCAGGCGTCAAGGCGGCCTACGACAACCGTGTGGTGCCCAGCTTCGAGGCGGGGAATGACCGCCCGCTCGCTAATCGGCACGAGGCGCGTAAGGCCATGCTCGAAGACCCGGCGTTCCAGACCTGGTCGGCGCTACGCCGCATGACGATGGAGCAACGCCAGCAGGCCGGGCGCTGGACGGCTCTTCGCCAGAGCGAGCGGCTTGCCCGGATCGCCGCCGATCTCACCGAGGGTGACGCGCGGCTGAGCCTCGACCCGGCCGTCGCCATCCCGCGCTATGTCTCGGCGGTCGACCACCATTGCATGCCAGGCAGCTACCATACCGAATACTTCCCAGGAGACGTCACCAACGGCGCCAACTACGACCACGCCGGATTCGTCACCACCAGCGGCCTGCTCGGCAAGTATTCGGATGGCGGTGGCCATGCCGTGGTAAAATGGGTCCAGCGTAACCTGCCGGACTTCAAGCCTCGCAAGATTCTCGAAATCGGCGGCACCGTGGGACATTCCAGCCTGCCCCTGGCGCAGGCCTTCCCCAATGCCGAACTGACCATCGCGGACCTGGGTGCACCGGTGCTGCGCTACGGCCTCGCCCGCGCCAAGTCGCTCGGCGTCGGGAACGTGCGCTTCGTGCAGGCCAGCGGCGAAGATCTGTCGCTTTTCGAGGACCAGAGCTTCGATTGGATACAGACGACGATGTTCCTGCACGAGCTGTCGACCAAGGCCCTGCGCAACATCTTTGCCGAAACGCATCGCTTGCTGCGCCCTGGCGGGGTGGTTCTTCACGTCGAGCAGCCGCAGTACGCCCCTGAAATGCCGCTGTTTGAGCAGGCGATGCGCGACTGGGACGCCTTCTACAACAACGAGCCGTTCTGGAGCCGCATGCACGAGATGGACCTCGACGCAGAAATGCTCGCCGCCGGCTTCGCGCCTGACAGTCTGATCCACGGCGGCGTGTTCGGTGTCGTTGACCGCGAGTTGTTCCCCGATGCAGCCGAGGACGAAACCGAAGATTACGGCCGCAAGGCGGCCTGGCACGTGATTGGAGCCGTGGCATGAGCTTTACAGATGCCCTGAACCATGCCGGCGCCAAGCCCGCTGGTAAGCGCCCCTATTTCCTGGAACCGCAAGTCGAGCGCGTCCTCGCGATCACCATGGCGGTGGCGCAGGAACTGGCGGTCACCCGCCAGCGGGCCGATACGCTGGAACGCCTGCTGCTCGAAAAGGGCGTACTGTCCAAGGGTGAGATCGACGCCTTCGCACCGAGCCCTGACGCTTCGGCGGAACGACAGATGTGGAACCAGGAATACATCGCCCGCATCCTGCGCATCGTGCAGCAGGAGAACGAGGCCGCCATGCAGGCACAGGATGTAGCCTCCGGCGATGTCGGGGACGAACTGGCAGGCGAAGGATGAGCGAAGCTTTCGAATTCAGCATTCCGGTGCTTGTGGTGGGCGGCGGCGCCTGCGGCTGCATCGCCGCGCTTTCCGCCCGCGAGGCCGGAGCCCAAGTCCTGCTGATCGAGCAGGACGAGCGACCGATGGGCTCGACCGGCATGTCGCAGGGGCTGATCTGCGCCGCCGGGACCAGGTCTCAGGCCGAGAACGATATTACCGACGATGCCGAAGCGTATTACGCGGACATCATTGCCAAAACGCGGGGGCAGACCGACCCGGCCCTGGCGCGTGCGATCTCGGAAAATGCCGGACCAACGGTAGACTGGATGGTGGACAGCCTCCACATGCCTTGGCAGCTCGATACCGGCTTCCGCCCCGCATATGGCAACAGCACCTACCGCGTTCATGGGTGGCGCGGGCATTCGGGGCAGGACATGGTGGACCTGCTGCACCGGCGGCTCGACGATGCCGGGGTGGACGTCATGCTGGGTACCCGGCTTTCCGAAGTCCATGCCGATGAAGTTGGTCGAATCCTGGGGGTTTCTCTCGCCCGGCCGGACGGCACCGTAGAGCGCGTCGGCTGTGACGCGCTGGTGCTTGCATGCGGCGGATTCGCGGCCAACCATGCCATGGTCGCGCGCCACATGCCCGACATGGCCCATGCCCGGAATAATGGCCATGAAGGCAGTCAGGGAACGGCCGTGCGCATCGGCAAGCAGCTGGGCGCAGCGTTTGGCGACATGGGGGCCTACCAGGGCTACGCCATGCTCACCCACCCTCAGGGCATCCCGGTGCCGCCGTGCGTTCCGGTCGAAGGCGGCGTGCTCGTCAACACGGCCGGCGAGCGCTTCGTCAATGAGACGGCGGACATCGCCGGCATGGTCCATCCGGTGTTGGCGCAGGCGGGAGATCACGTTTGGGTGGTGTTCGACGCGCGGATCGAGGCCGCCGCCGACTATATTCCCGAGATGCAGCAGTTGCAGGCCCTCAATGCTCTGAAGCAAGCTGATTCCACTGCCGAACTGGCCGATGCCATAGGCGTTCCGTCCGTCACGCTCGAAGCCACACTGAAAGCAGCACGAACGGCGCAAAGCGAGCGCAAAGCGGACGTGTTCAAGCGCCTGTGGGGCGACGACCTGCCTCCGGCTCCGCCTTACCGCGCGCTCAAGGTGGTGGGGGCAATCTTCCATACACAGGGCGGACTCCAGATCGACGGCGATGCCCGGGTGCTGCGCAAAGACGGTACCCTGCTCCCCAACCTCTTTGCTGGCGGCGGCGCCGCGCGCTCAGTATCGGGCCCTGCTTATTGGGGCTACCTGCCTGCGATGGGCCTCGCCACAGCAGTGACGTTCGGGCGGCTTGCAGGCCTCGGCGCGGCGCGGGTTGCGCAGGCCGCCACCGAAACAAAAGTGTCCGCCAAGTGATCACGCATGTCCGACAGGCGAGCAAGGCCGACCCGTCCGGACAATTGACCTAACAACAAGCCATATCACGGCTTCCAGTGTCCGGGAACGAGACCATGTCCGCCAAACCTGCCTCCAAACAGACCCCGACCTCCATCAGCCCCTGCCCGGCCGACCTTCGCGCTGCTTTCGCGGCTATCGTCGGGCCTGAAAACGTGAGCGACGACGAGGCCCGCCTGCGCCTGTTCAGCGAAGACGTCTGGACCCGTGCCGATCACGTCGCGATGCTGGCGGTAGCCCCGGCAACCACCACTGAACTTGCTGCCGTCGTCGAGGCTGCCAATGCGGCCGGCGTAGCCATTGCCCCGCGCGGCGCGGGCATGAGCTATACCGAAAGCTACCTGCCCGTCACTGACGACACCGTGACCATCGACACAACCCGCATGGACAAGGTGCTCAAGATCAGCCCGGAGGACATGACCGTCACCGTCCAGTGCGGCTGCACCTGGCGCTCGCTCAACGCCGCGCTGCAACCGCTAGGCCTGCGTACGCCGTTCTGGGGGCCGATGTCAGGCATCTACTCCACCATCGGCGGCGGTCTTTCTCAGCTCAATGCGATGTTCGGCGCCGGGCATCATGGCACCTCCAGCGAGAGCGTGATTGCGGTGACCATGGTGCTCGCCGATGGACGCACCTTGCGCACCGGCGCGCGCGGACCTGACGGCGACACCCCGCATTACCGCCACTTCGGGCCCGATCTTGCAGGCCTGTTCTGCGGCGATTCCGGCACGCTTGGGCTCAAGGCCGAAGTCACCTTCCGCCTCATCCGCGCGCCCCGGTTCGAGGATTCGGTCTCCTTCTCGTTCCCTGACGGCAAGGTCATGATCGAGGCGCTGGCGGAAATGACCCGCGCCGGGATCGCCTCGGAAAGCTGCGGCTTCGACCCCGGTCTCACCAAGGTCCGTATGCGCCGCATGTCGCTTGCCAGCGACGTGAAGACGCTGAGCAAAGTCGTCGCCAAGGAGAAATCGCTCGGCAAGGGCCTCCTGGCCGCCGCGAAAATCGCCATGGGCGGGCGCGACTTCATCCCCGAGGATGACTATCCACTGCACATCACCGCGGAAGGCCGCTGCAAGGAATCCGTGGCGGCCGACATCGCCGCCGCCCGTGAGATCGCCAAGCGCTTCGGCGGCACCGAGGTGGAGAACTCCATCGCCAAGGTGATCCGCGCCATGCCTTTCCCGGCGCCGAACTCGATCCTCGGCCCCGAAGGCGAAAGCTGGGTACCGGTCCACGGGCAAGCCTCGCTGTCCACCGCGCCCGCCATGTTCGGCGAAATCCGCGCCTACTTCGATACCATGAAGGCGCGCTTCGATACGCTGGGCATTCACAACGGCTTCCTGTTTTCCTCGCTCTCCACCAATGCCATCGTCATCGAGCCGGTGTTCTTCTGGCCCGAAGGCTATCGCCCGGTCCACAAATCCATGGTTGAGCCCGAGCATCTAAAGCGCCTGAAGCAGCTTGGCTCTGCGCCAGAGGCGACCGCCCTCGTCGCGGAAGCGCGCGAGCAGGTGAAAGCGATCTGCAAGAAGTACGGCACTGCCCATTTCCAGATCGGCCGCGCCTACCCCTACCGCGAGACGCGCGATCCCGCCTTCCTCGACGTGCTGGACGCGGTGAAGAACGTAATGGACCCCAAGGGCCTGTTCAATCCGGGCGGGCTTGGCTTCCCGCAGGGAAAGATCGCGCAATGAGCGAAACCTACCGCGCCATCCGCCTCGAACGCGTCGCGTCTTCGTTCCGCGGGGGCAGCGAGATCGTGGAACTGCCGCTTGCCGCGCCCGGCCCGGACGAGATCCGCGTGCGCAACCTGCATTGCGGCGTCAACGGCATCTTCGACACCCAGATCGCCCGCAACGCGGTAGATTACGTAAAGGTCGCCCTGCCCACCTTCACCGGCGTCGAGGCGATCGGAATCGTGGAAGCAGTGGGCGTGGGCGTAACCGATTTCTTGCCCGGCGACGCGGCGGTTACCGTGCGCTTCACCGGCGGATACCGCGAGGCCAATGTCGGCGCCGCCAGCCAGTTCGCCAAGGCCCCGGCGCCGACGCGGGAATACTTGGCACTGGCCTCCACCGGCGTTTCCGCTCTTGTTGCGCTGGAGAAAATCGGCGAACTGAAAGCGGGCGAGACCATTGCCATTTCGGCGGCCGCAGGCGGCCTCGGCCACCTGCTCGTCCAGCTGGCCGTGCTCAAGAGCGCGCGCGTGATCGGCGTCGCGGGCGGCAAGGCCAAATGCGATTTCGTCGCCTCTCTGGGGGCTGAGCGGGTGATCGACTACAAGTCGGAGGATGTCGCTGCAGTGCTCGCAGCCGAGTATCCCGGCGGGCTCGACGTGGCGGTGGACACCGTGAGCGGAGCGATCTTCGATGCCTTCCTCGCTCATCTCGCCAACCACGGCCGTCTGGTGGTCGGCGGCGCGGCCTCTGACCTGGAAGGCCGCCCCGAGGTCGTCACCGGCCCACGCATCGCCCATGCCATCTACTACAAAGGAGCCTCGGTGCGCGGTTTCATGAACGGGCTGCTCACACACCACTGGGCCGAGGCGCGCCAAAGGCTCTTCGCGCTTTACGCCGAGGGCAGGCTGAGAGTGCATTTCGACGACCAGCCCAACTTGGGCATCGAGGGCGTTTTCGGAGCCGTGGAGCGCCTGCTTTCCGGCGGCTCCATGGGCAAGGTCGTGGTCGATCTTGCCACCCAGCAGAGCGCCTGAACTGGCGCTAGCCCGGGTAGGATGAGAGATGACAGAAAAGACACTCTTCGAAAAGATATGGGAGGCGCACCGCGTCGCTGGCACCGCGACCGGCGCCTCGCTGATCGCGATCGACCGCGTGTTCCTCCACGAACGCACCGGGGCGGCCGCGCTCAGATCGATGGCACAGGCCAATCGGCCCGTGCGCGATCCGGCGCGCGTCTTCGCCGTGATGGACCATATCGTCGATACTCGGCCCGGGCGCGGCGACGGCACCTTGATGGAAGGTGGATCGGCCTTCATTACCGAGACCCGCGCGGCTGCAAGGGCCGCCGGGATCACCCTGTTCGACGTGAACGATCGCGACCAGGGCATCACGCATGTGATTTCGCCGGAACTCGGCATCGTCCTGCCCGGCGTCACCCTCGTCGCGCCCGACAGCCATACCTGCACGCAAGGCGCGCTGGGAGCGTGGGCGTGGGGGATCGGGTCGAGCGAGGCCGAACATGCCATGGCCACCGGCGTTCTGCGGATGGACCGTCCCGCAACGATGCGCGTCTCTTATACCGGCACCCTGTCGCCCGGCGTTACCGCCAAGGACATGGCGCTGGCGCTGATCGCCGCTCACGGCGCGGGCGGCGGCGCGGGCCATGTCGTGGAGTTTGCGGGCGAGGCAGTGCGCGCGCTCGATATCGAGGCGCGGATGACCTTGTGCAACATGGCCACCGAATTCGCGGCCATGACCGGTATCGTCGCACCGGACGCGAAGACTTTCGAATATCTCGCAGACCGCCGCTATGCGCCGGAGGGTTTCGAAGATCCTTACTGGCATGAGCTGCGCACCGACGAAGGCGCCCGCTTCGACCGCGAGATCGTCATCGACGCCTCGGCGCTTTCGCCGATGGTGAGCTGGGGCACGAGTCCCGAACATGCGATGCCGATCGGCGGCAGCGTACCGCAAGGACCGACGCGCGCGCACGACTATATCGGCCTAGATGCCGGCGCCCGCCTGTTGGGCACGCCCATCGACGTGGCCTTCATAGGGTCCTGTACCAATGCCCGCCTCTCGGACCTGCGCCGCGCCGCCGCGATGGTCAAAGGGCGCCATGTCGCGCCGTCGATCCGCAAGGCCATGGTCGTGCCCGGCAGCTCGGCGGTTAAGCGCGCCGCCGAGGCCGAGGGGCTCGACGCGGTATTCACGGCGGCGGGGTTCGAATGGCGCGAGAGCGGCTGTTCCTTATGCTTCTTTGCCGGCGGCGAGCGCTTTCCCGAGGGCAGCCGAACGATCAGCAGCACCAATCGCAACTTTGAGGGACGGCAGGGCCCGGGCATCCGCACGCATCTCGCGAGCCCCGAAACCGTAATCGCCAGTGCGATCGCCGGCGCGATCGCCGATCCTCGGGAGATCGCGAAGTGACCCCTTTCACTGTCCTCATCTCGCGCGCAGCGGCGCTGCTGCGCGACAATGTTGATACCGACGCGATCATCCCGAGCCGCGAGATGAAGACGACCGGGCGAACCGGGCTGGCAGACGGGCTGTTCGCTCCTTGGCGCTATCTGGACGCCGCCGCGCGCACGCCCGATCCGGAATTTCCGCTCAATCGTCCCGAAGCGCAGGGCGCCCGGATCCTGCTCGGCGGAGCCAACTTCGGCTGCGGATCGAGCCGCGAACACGCCGTTTGGGCGCTCGCCGAATATGGCATCCGCTGCGTGATCGCCGAGAGCTTCGCGCCGATCTTCCGCGCCAATTGCATCCGCAATGGCGTGCTGCCGATCGCCTTGCCGCCGCAGGTCGTGGCCGCGCTGGCGTGGCAGGTCGTAACGGTGGACCTCGCCGCACAGGACGTGCGCTGCGGCGATGCTCTCTACCGCTTCGAAATGGAGCCCGAGCCGCGAGAGATGCTGCTCGAAGGGCTCGACGCCATTGACCTCACGCTCAAGGCCCTGCCGCAGATCGAGGACTGGACCTCCTCCGACCGGTCAGCAAGGCCCTGGGTCTACCTCGGAAAGACACAATGACGCAGATCCTCGTTTCCGAAGTCGGCCCGCGCGACGGGTTGCAGTCGATCAAGGCGATGATGCCGCTGGAGGCCAAGAAGGCCTGGATTACCGCTGAAGCCGCCGCCGGGGTGCGCGAGATCGAGGTGGGCAGCTTCGTGCCGCCTAGCCTCCTGCCGCAGATGGCCGACACTGCCGAACTGGTCCGCTTCGCGCGCGGGATAGAGGGACTCAATGTCGTCGCCCTCGTGCCCAATGCCAAGGGCGCGCAGCGCGCCGTCGATGCCGGCGTCCACGCCATGTCGATCCCCCTTTCGATGAGCGAGACCCATTCGATCCGCAACGTGCGCAAGGACCATCCGGCGATGCTGGCGGAAATCACGGAAGCCGCCGGGATCGCCAAGGCGGCGGGCGTGCACTTCGCCGTCGGCCTTGCCACAGCATTCGGATGCACCATCGAGGGCGCGGTGCCTGAGGATACCGTGGTGCGTCTCGCCCTTGCGGCCGCCGAAGCGGGCGCGCAGGAGTTCAGCCTTTCCGACACCACCGGCTATGCTGATCCCGCACAGGTCAAACGGCTCGTCCGTAAGGTCAAGGAGGCGGTCGGCGCCGACATGCTGACCACGCTCCACCTCCACAACACGCGCGGGCTCGGCCTCGCCAATGCGCTGGCCGGGCTGGAGGAGGGCATCACCACGCTCGATGCCTCGCTTGGCGGACTCGGCGGCTGCCCCGCCGCGCCGGGTGCCTCGGGCAATCTCGTGACCGAGGATCTCGTGCTCATGCTCAATGCGATGGGGCTCGATACCGGCATCGACCTCGAACGCCTGCTGGAAGTACGCCAGATTCTGGTCGCGGCCCTGCCCGGCGAACCGCTCTACGGCTTCACCCCCGATGCCGGGCCGATGCTCGACTACAACGAAAGGATCGCCCGATGAGCGAGAACGTGGCACAACCCGTGGTCCCGCAGCCTTTGGCCGGAATCCGCGTCGTCGAGTTCACGCATATGGTCATGGGCCCCGCCGTGGGTCACATCCTCGCCGGGCTCGGTGCCGAAGTGGTGCGGATAGAGCCTATCGGCGGCGACCAGACGCGGCGCCTCTTGGGCTCAGGCTCAGGCTATTTCCCAATGTACAACCGGGGCAAGCAGTCGATTTGCCTCGACCTCAAGTCGGTGGAAGGTCTGCAGGTCGCCCGCGACCTCGCCGAGGGCGCCGATGTGCTGATCGAGAACTTCCGCCCCGGCGCGCTCGACCGGCTCGGCCTGTCCTACGAACAACTGGCGAAGGTCAATCCGCGACTGATCTACTGCTCGGAAAAAGGCTTTCTGCCCGGCCCCTACGAACAGCGCACGGCGCTGGACGAAGTGGCGCAGATGATGGGCGGCCTTGCCTATATGACCGGCCCGCCGGGACGCCCATTGCGCGCGGGCTCCAGCGTAATCGATGTGACCGGCGGCATGTTCGGCGTGATCGGCATCCTAGCCGCGCTGGAAGAACGCCACCGCACCGGGCGCGGCCAGAAGGTCGTCGCCAGCCTGTTCGAGACGACGATCTACCTCGTTGGCCAGCACATGGCGCAGTTCGCCGTCACCGGGAAGGCCGCCGCGCCGATGCCCGCGCGCATCTCGGCCTGGGCGATCTACGACGTGTTCGAGACCCGCGACGAACCCGTCTTCATCGGCGTGGTCAGCGACGTGCTCTGGGAGAAGTTCTGCGCGTTGTTCGAACTGCACGAGCTCTGGGCCGACGAGAGCCTGCGCTCCAACAACCAGCGCGTCCTCGCCCGCGACCGCATCCTGCCGCAAGTCCGCCAACTCATCGCCTCAATGACGCGGGACGAGATCGTGGCGAAGCTGGAAGGCACCGGCCTGCCGTTCGCGCCGATCGCCCGGCCGGAGGACATGTTCGACGATCCTCAGCTTGCCGAAGGCGGGCTGGAACCGGTCGTGCTCGACACCGGCGAGCAAACCCGCCTGCCGACAATACCGCTTCAGATGGGCGGCCTTCGCCCCGGCGCCCCGGTCACGCTTCCCACCCCCGGTGCCGACAGCCGCGCGGTGCTGGCGGCCCTGGGCTATCCGTCGGAGCGGATCGACACCCTTGTCGCACAAGGCGCGGTCGGCGCGGATTGAACGCCCCGCTTCGCTCGCTCCTTGGAAAAGAGGGGCGGATCCTGCGATCCGCCCCTCTTTTTTTCGTCCAGCCCAATGTGTGAAAATCAAAACTCGGCGAGCAGTCGTCCCATGCCCTCGATCTTGTCCGTGATACCTTGCGCGCGCAGCGCGTGCCAGTACGTCGCGGTGTTGATCGCGATCACCGGTTTGCCCAGCTTCGCCTCGTATTCGGCAGCCAGGTCCACCATCGAGAGATTGGTGCCGACCTGGACGATGGCATCGACGTCGTCACCGTCCAACTCAGCGATCACTTCGCGCAGGCTATCCGTACCGACCTTGGCGATATCGGTCCAGCGCCGGCATTCCAGCGGCACGTCGCGCTTCACGGTGAAGCCCGATTCCTCCAGAAAGTTGCGCACTTCGGCATTGGCAACCGGGTAATAGGGAGAGACGAAGCTCACCGAGCTGGCACCATAGGCATCGAGCGCTGCCGCCACCGATTCCGCGCCCGTGGAGGCACCGATGCCGGCCAGATCCTCGACCTGCTTCTTCCATTTCCGGCTACCCTCGACGCCGCCGTAGAAGGTGATCGCCGACATGCCGAGCACGAGGTAGTCCGGACGACACGTCATGACCGAGCGCACCGCATCCAGCGTGTTCTCGGCGATCGCCGTGGTCCCGGCGATGAAATCCTCGTTCGAGAGCGCCAGGGGGTCCTCCACATAGATGCGCGAGAAATGGTTGGTCACGCCTTCCGGACGCATCCGCTCCATGTCGGGCTGGACCACGGTGTTGGTGGAGGGGGCGATGACACCCAGCAGCTTGCGCCAACCAAGAACGTCTCCCATTGCGAATACTCCTGTTGCGGACCAATTACGGTGCCGGGATATATTTCAGCCGATCGCCGCCGCCTGCGACAGGCTCTCGTACATCGCCTGACGCAGCATGTAGGCGCGACGGCGCGTATCGTCCTGCTTGATCGCAAGCATGGCCTCGCGGCGGCGTTGGTGCGCCTCATCCTGCCCGCCGCGGATCATCGCCATGTTTTCCTTGGTCTGCATCTGCGTGAAACTATGCGTCACTTCACGGCGTTGACGATCGTAGAGCGCCAGGTTCTCGTCGGCCGCCCCGCCCGTCTTCTTGCCGTTAAGTATCGGCAGGAGCTTCTCGAACAGGTTGAAGGCGTCATGCACGCCCGAGTTCATGCCGAAACCTCCCAGCGGGTTGTTGAGATGCGCCGCATCCCCCGCCAGCATCACGCGGCCCTGCCGGAACGACTGGGCGACGCGCTGGTGGACACGGTAAAGCGTGCGGTGCTGCGTCTCCACCATCGATCCATCGCCGACGAGGCGGCTGAAGATCGCATCCTTCATCGCGTCCGAACGCAGTTCCTCATCGCTAAGCGAACCGTCGGTCGGCACCAGGACCCGCCAGAGCGTGGGCACCCGCAACAGCACCAGCCACTCCTCGGGATCGGACACGTAGTTGACCCAGGCCAGGTTCGGCAGGTGCTGGCCAATGTCGAAGGCGGTCGAAAGACAGAGGAAACGTTCGGGATAAGTAAATCCGTCGAATTCGACACCCAGCCATTTGCGCACGATCGAATTCGCGCCATCGGCACCGATCAGGTAGTCACAGCGCAGGCGATCGATTCCGGTCATGGTTTCGATGGCGAGGTCAACGCCGCTTGCGTCTTCTTCGAACGTCAGCAGCCGGCTGCCGAAGCGCACATCGGCATTGCCCAGCTTTTCCAGACCCGAAGCGAGCGCCCGCGAGAGGTGATACTGCTCGCACTGGATGCGGAAGGGATAGCGCGTCACGTCGCCGATTTCGGCAAGATCGAAGTCGATCACTTCGCCCGAATGCCGATCGCGCCAGTGGTAGACAGGTGCCTTGAGTCCCTTTTCCAGCAGCATCGGCGTAATTCCGATCTGATCGAGCATTTCCAGCGTCGGAGGATGGAACGTCGAGGCGCGCAAGTCCTGCGCGCAGTCGCTTCCGACCTCCAGCACCACGACGTCGATGCCTGCCTGGGCCAGCAGCGTCGCCAGAACCGTTCCGACCGGCCCCGCCCCCGCGATTGCTACCTGACACCGTTCAACTGCCGTCATATCGAGCAGACTCCATTTCCTGTTGCAGGTTTCGGCTATGGACCCATTGGTGGGAAGCAATCGGCCAAGTCGCCGAACTATCCGAGGTTCGGGGAGGAATGATCGGATGGCGAGCAACAGGCCGGGCATAGCGCCGCAGCACAACGAAAAGGGGCGCGCCTAACGGCGCGCCCCTCCCCCTCCATACAACGAAAACCTCGGCTCAGACGACCGCGCAGACGGTCTTCCATTCGAGGTAATTCTCCAGCGCCTGCCGCCCGCTGTCGCGGCCCCAGCCCGACTGCTTGACGCCGCCGATCGCCAGCGTGGCATCGTACATGGCGTGGCAGTTGATCCACACCGTGCCCGCCTTGATCGCGCTCGACATGCGGTGGGCATTGGATAGCCCCTCCGTCCAGACGCTGGCGGCAAGGCCGTATTCGCTGTCGTTGGCGGCGGCGATCACTTCCTCGACATCGTCGAACGCCTGCGCGACAAGCACCGGGCCGAACACTTCCTCGCGCACGATCTCCATGCCGGGCTTTACGTCGACGACCACGGTGGGCGTGATGAAAGTCCCCGCCTCGCCGGTGCGTTCGCCGCCCGCGAGCATCGTTGCCCCCTCGGCCCGCGCGCGCTGGAGGAAACCTTCAACCCGCTCGGCATGGCGCAACGAGACCACCGGGCCCATCTGCGTATCGGCGGCAAGGCCGTGGCCGAGCTTCAAGCCCTTGGCATACTCCGCCACGCCTTCGACCACCTGGTCGTGGACCGAGCGGTGAACATAGAGCCGCGATCCCGCGATGCACACCTGGCCGCCGTTGAAGTAGATCGCATTGGCCACGCCCGGTATTGCCAGAGACAGGTCGGCGTCGGGCATGACGATAGAAGGCGACTTGCCGCCCAGTTCCAACGTGACGCGCTTGAAATTGGTCTTGGCGGCATCGAGCACCGCGCGGCCCGTGGCGGTGGATCCGGTGAAGGCGATCTTGTCCACTCCGGGATGCGAGGCCAACGCCGCGCCGGTTTCCCCGCCAAGCCCGGTGACGATGTTGATGACGCCCGCGGGAACGCCTGCCTCCACCATCAGCTCGGCGAGGCGCAGAGCCGTGAGCGAGGTGTCTTCGGCGGGCTTGAGCACCACCGCGCAGCCCGCTGCCAGCGCCGGCGCCAGCTTCATCGCGGTTAGTACCAAGGGTGAATTCCACGGCACGATGGCCGCCACCACACCGACCGGCTCGCGCACGGTCCAGGTGCGCATCTGCTTGCCCTGGGGTTGGTAGTTGATCGAGCTTTCCAGCGTGCTGCCCTCGATCGCCATGGCCTGGCCCGCGAAGAAGCGGAACTGGTTTACGGCGCCGGGGATCTCCGCCCAGCGCCCGACGAACAGCGGCTTGCCCTGATCAAGCGTTTCCAACTCCGCCAGATCGTCGATATTCGCCTCGATCAGTTCTGCTATTTTCCAGAGAATGCGCGCGCGCTCGACCGGAACGGTCGCGCTCCACCCCGCCAGCGCGGCGCGGGCAGCAGAAACGGCGGCATCGACGTCGGCCGCGCCCGCGCGGGCGACTTGCCCCAGCTCACTACCGGTCGCCGGATCGAGCGTGGCGAATGTACCGCCCTCCGCAGCCGCGCCCCACTCTCCGCCGATCAGCAGCCCCTGCCCGCTCGCGCGTCGTGCGAGGAACTCCTTCGTGCCGGGGCGAAGCGTGCTGAAGTCGAGTGGCATGGTTGTCTCCTTTGTTGCGACCTTTCTTAATGTGGTGGACGGCGCGGCGGCCCCTCGCCACCCCAAAAATTCGCTTGGCGGATAACTCTGCCCGAAACCACAGCCATGGGCCCTCGCTCCGATAGGCACGGAGACAGAACCAGCGGCGACTCCCGCCGCGCACCAACGATCGGGGACAGCATGACCTATCGCCTGGGTGTGGACGTCGGAGGGACGTTCACCGATCTGCTTCTTTTCAACCAGGACAACGGCGAGTTCTGGCGTCACAAGACGCCCTCGACCCCGCATGACAGTTCCGAAGGCATCCTCAACGGGGTCACCGCAGTCTGCGAGAAGGGTGGCATCGCACCGTCCGACGTCGAGTTCTTCCTCCACGGCACCACGGTCGCCACCAATGCCGTGCTCGAAGGCAAGGGCGCGCGCGTCGGCCTCATCACCACCGACGGTTACCGGCAGGTCATGCAGATCGCGCGTTCCTTCGTTCCCGGCGGCCTGGCCGGCTGGATCGTCTGGCCCAAGCCCGAGCCGCTGGCCGCGCTGGAAGACACGTTCGAGATCAAGGGCCGCATGAACGCCCGCGGCGAGGAAACCGCCGCCATCGACGAGGGCGAGATCCGCGCCGCACTCGAAGCACTCAAGGACGCGGGTGTCGAGGCGCTGACCGTCGCGCTCATCAACGCCTATCTCAACGGCGGCCACGAACTCCGCGTGGCCGAGCTGGCCGCAGAGATCATGCCTGAAGTGCCGATCTCCCTCAGCCATCTGGTCCTGCCCGAAATGCAGGAATACGAACGCACCCTCACCACGGTCGCCAATGCGGCGGTACGCCCGGTCGTGGGCAAGTACGTCCGCAACTTGCGCGCTTCCCTGCGCGGCGCCGGCATGGCGGGTTCGCTCTCACTGCTGCGCTCCGATGGGGGGCTCATGAGTTCCGAAAAGTCGGAAGAACACCCCGTCTCGCTGCTGATGTCGGGTCCGGCCGGCGGTGTGACCGGGGCGATCTGGGTCGGTCGCAATGCCGGCATCAAGAACATCCTGACGCTAGACGTCGGTGGCACATCCACGGACGTTGCGCTGATCGAGAATCTCGAAGCTCGCCGCCAGCGCACCACCGAAGTCGGCCACCTCTCGGTCCGCGCCTCGGCGCTGGACGTGAAGACGGTCGGCGCGGGCGGCGGTTCGATCGCCTACGTGCCCGAACTGACCAAGGCCCTGCGCGTCGGCCCGCAGTCGGCAGGCGCCGTGCCGGGCCCCGTCGCTTACGGCAAGGGCGGCACTCTGCCCACCGTCACCGACGCCAATGTCGTGCTCGGCTACCTGCCGGAGAACCTCCTCGGCGGCACCTTCAAGCTCGACCGCGAAGGCGCCAAGGCGGCGGTCCAGACCATTGCCGACGCGCTCGGCATCGGCCTGATGGAAGCCGCGCGTGGCATCATTGACATCGTCAACGAGAACATGTTCGGCGCGCTGCGCATGATTTCAGTGCAGCAGGGCTACGATCCGCGCGATTTCGCGGTGATGGGTTTCGGCGGCGCCGGGCCGCTCCACGTCAACGCGGTCGCGCGACTCATGGGATCGTGGCCTGCGGTCTCGCCGGTTTCGCCGGGCGTGCTCTGCGCACTCGGGGACGCCACCACCCGCATGCGCACCGAGACGGCGCGTTCGTTCTCGCAGCGCGTGGCGGACACCAGTGAGGGCGATGTGCTTGCCCTGCTGGACGAAATGGCTGCCCAGACCCGCGCGGAACTCGCCGCCGAAGGCATCGCCGATGCGGACATCACCAGCCAGTTCGAACTCGACGTGCGCTATGAAGGCCAGGCCTTCGAAGTGCCGCTCTCGATCGACCCGGAAACGCTCAAGGTCGACGGTCTTGCCGGCGTCACGGCCCGTTTCGATGCCGAGCACTTGCGCCTATTCACTTTCAACATGGATAGCGCCCATGAACTGGTGAACTTGCGCGCCGTTGCCATGGGCCCGGCGCTCGAACTGCCCTCGCCGCCGCTGGAGCAAGGCGACGGCGATCCGATCCGCGCCAAGATCCGCGACCACGAATTGTGGACCGGTACCGAAATGCAGGCCGCCGTCATCTACGACCGCGCGAAACTGCGCGCCGGAGACGTGATCCCCGGACCCGCCGTGGTCACCGAGATGGACTCGACCACGCTGATCGAGGCCGACTGCGTCGGCACCGTCGATCACGCCGGCAACATCCTCATCAACCTCGCCTGAGGGGGAAACCAACATGTCCGCACGTATCATCCAGGCCAACGAGGCCCCGTTCCAGACTGTACCCGTCGATCCGGTAACGCTCGACATCATCGAGAACGCCCTGCGCAATGCCCGCATCGAGATGGACGCTACGCTCGTGCGCACCGCCATGTCGCCGGGCATCCGCGAACAGGGAGACGCCTTCCCGCTGATCGCCGACCACCAGGGCCGCATGATCGTCGGGCAGTTCGGCAGCTATATCGGCCCGTTCCTCGAAGGCTTCGACGGCACCGTCGAGGACGGCGACCTGATCTTCCTGTCAGACCCCTATTCGGTGGGCGGCGCCATCAGCCATTCCAACGACTGGCTGGTGCTGCTGCCGGTGTTCAAGGACGGACGTCTGATCGCCTATACCTCGATGTTCGGTCACCAGAGCGACATCGGCGGCATGGTCCCCGGCTCGATGCCGATCCACGCCACCGAAATCTTCCAGGAAGGCGTACGCATCCCGCCCGTCAAGATCTGGAAGCGCGGTGAGTACAACGAGGACCTGATCAAGCTCGTCATGCATCAGTCCCGCACGCCGGACTGGTGCAAGGCGGACCTCAACGCCCTGATCGCCTCGTGCCGCGTTGCTGCACACCGCGTGGTGGAGATGGTCGAGCGTTTCGGCGACGATGTGTTCGTCTCTGCCACCGACATGCTTCTCGAACGCAACCACCGCGCGATGAAGCACCTGATCGAAACCTCCATCGGCGAGGAAAAGGTCACGTTCGAGGACTACATCTGCGACGATGGCATGGGCTATGGCCCGTACCGAATCAAGTGCACCATGTGGCGCGAAAACGGCCGCGTCGTGCTCGATTTCGACGGCACCGATCCGCAGTCCAAAGCCTCGATCAACATGCTGCTGAACGAGAACATGATGCGCATGTTCTTCGGCATCTACATGATCATGATCTTCGATCCCCAGATCCTCTTCAATGACGGGTATTACGACCTGATCGACGTGCGCATCCCGGAAGGCTCGCTGCTCAAGCCGAAGTTCCCGGCCGCGCTTTCGGGCCGCACCCACGTGCTGGGCCGTCTGTTCGACATCCTGGGCGGCCTGCTCGGCCAGAAGACACCGGAGTTCCTGAACGCCGCCGGCTTCTCGTCGAGCCCGCACCTGTTCTATGCCGGCCATGACAAAGCCGGTAAGTGGTTCCAGCTCTTCCAGATTGGCTTTGGCGGCATCCCCGGCCGCCCGCTCGGCGATGGACCGGACGGACATTCGCTCTTCCCCGGCTTCACCAACGTCCCTAACGAGTTCCTGGAACGCTATTTCCCGCTGGAGATCGTCAAGTACGAAACGGTAGCGGATTCGGGCGGCGCCGGACTGCATCGCGGCGGCAACGGCATCAACATGGTCTACCGCTTCCTCGAAGCGGGCGTGATCGCCATCCATGACGACCGCTGGTTCGTGCCGCCCTGGGGCGTCAACGGCGGCCTTCCAGGCAAGCGGGCGCGCAAGATTCTCACCAAGGCGGACGGCACGCAGATCGTGGTCGGCAACAAGCTGGAAGACTATCCGGTCGAGGCGGGTGACGAGCTTCAGTTCATCACTTGGGGCGGCGGCGGCTGGGGCGATCCGCTCGACCGCGATCCCGCACTGCTGGCCAAGGAACTGAAGCAGGGCCTCGTCACCGTGCAAGGCGCGAAGGACTACGGCGTGGTGCTGGTAGACGGGGCAGTCGACGAAGCCGCCACACAGGCCATGCGCGCCGAAATGCGCAAGGCCCGCGGAGAAATTGGCGTGTTCAACTTCGGCCCCGACATCGAGACACTGCGCGCCAACTGCCTTGCCGAAACCGGCCTGCCCGCGCCCACCCCGCCGCAATGGGCGCATATGCCCGCCGAAGCGCTCGCCGAAGCCGCCGAATAAACAGAACGCAGGAGAGAACCACATGGCCAATCCGATTTTCCGCCAGAAGCTGGAGAGCGGCAAGTTCTTCGTCATACCCGGCATCCAGGACATGATCACCGCGGTGATCGCCAACAAGGTCGGCTTCGACCTTGTCTACGGCACCGGCTACTGGCTTACTGCCTCGGCCTGGGGCCTGCCGGACGCCGGCATCGCCACCTATACCGAAATGAAGAACCGCATGGAAACGCTGGTGCGCACCAGCGATGCAGCGGTCATTGCCGATGGCGATACCGGCTACGGCGGGCTGCTCAACGTCCATCACACCGTGAAGGGCTATGAGGCCGCCGGCGTCACCGCAATCCAGCTTGAAGACCAGGAATTTCCCAAAAAGTGCGGTCACACGCCGTTCCGCCGGGTGATCCCGGTCGAGGACATGGTCGAGAAGATCAAGGTGGCGGTCGCCGCCCGCGAGAGCGAGGACTTCCTCGTCATCGCCCGCACTGATGCGCGCCAGAGCGAAGGACTCGACAGCGTGATGCGCCGCCTCGAGGCCTACGACAAGGCTGGCGCGCACGTCCTCTTCCCCGAAGCACTGGAAAGCGAAGAGGAGATGGCCAGGGCCTGTGCGGCCTTCGACAAGCCGTTGATGGCCAATATGGCGAACGGCGGATCGACCCCGATACCGCTCGCTCCGGTGCTGGAAGAGATCGGCTATGCCTATGCCATCTACCCCTCGCTCACTAGCCTCGTTGCCGCCACAGCCATCGAGAAGTGCCTGCGCGACTTAAAGGACCATGGCATCGGTGAGCCTGAGGGCATCTTCAACTTCAAGGAGTTCTGCTCGCTGATCGGCTTCGACGAAGTCTGGGATTTCGAAAAGCAGTGGGCGCCTGCTCCCTCTCAGGTGCAATAAGCGATGAAGCGCCGGATCGCCGCCGCCGTCCTTTCCCGCTCCGGGGACCATCCTCGCCCCTATGCCGAGAACGAGCCGCTGGCGATCCGCCCGCTCGATCTCGACGATCCGCTGCCGGGCGAAGTCCTGGTGCGGATCGACGCGGCCGGGATATGCCACTCGGACCTCTCGGTCATCAACGGCGATCGGCCCCGGCCGATGCCGATGGCACTGGGGCACGAAGCGGCGGCAACCGTCCTGGCACTCGGCGATCCAGACGAGCCGGACCTCGCGGTGGGGGACCGTGTGGTGCTCGTGTTCCTGCCGAGCTGTGGACAATGCGTGCAATGCCTTTCGGGCGAGGGCTATCTCTGCGCGAAAGGCGCCGCCGCCAACGGCAAGGGCGAATTGATACGCGGCGGCAGCCGGCTCTCCTGCGAAGCAGGGACGGTGCACCACCATCTCGGTGTCTCCGCCTTCGCGACGCAGGCCGTCGTTGACCGGCGCTCGCTGGTAAAGGTCGACGCCGACATCCCTTCCGAGACCGCCGCCCTGTTCGGCTGCGCCGTTCTGACCGGTGTAGGCGCGGTGATGAACACGGCAAAAGTTCAGCCGGGCGAGAGCGTGACCGTCATCGGCCTTGGCGGCGTCGGCCTTTCGGCCCTGCTCGGTGCCCTGGCGGCCGGCGCGCAGCCGGTCCATGCTGTCGACCCCTCCCCCGCAAAGCGGGCACTGGCGCTGGAACTTGGCGCCGCAACAGCCTCGCCACCCGGCGAGGACGAGGCGGCCATGGGCAGCGACGTCGTGGTGGAAACGGTGGGCAAGGCGGCCGTGCTCGCCCATGCTTATCGGTCAGCCCGGCGCGGCGGGAGGGTCGTGACGGTAGGCCTTCCCAACCCTTCCGAAGACCTTGCGATAAATGCGCTTTCACTGGTGGCGGACGGCAAGACACTGATGGGCAGCTACCTGGGCTCCTCCATCCCCGCCCGCGACATTCCCCGCTATATCAAGCTCTGGCGCGCGGGACGCTTGCCGGTGGAAAAACTTCTGACCTCGGTAGGCCCGCTCGAGGAGATCAACGAGGCCATGGACAAGCTCGCGTCCGGCGAAGCGATCCGCCAGGTCATCGTGCCAGGGTGGTGACGGCCGGACACTGATTCGCCGTTAGCCAACAAGGCAGCAGCATCAGCGGCAGATTTTTCGCACAACGATCAAAAGAAATGGCGCGAGGTGAAAACTTTGATCGCTCGCGACTCCCGCCTGTCGGCAAAAATATCCGACAGGCGGATATAACCTTGATTATTTCGAGCAAGCGTCATTCTCTTGTCACTCTTCCGATAACACAAAAACGGACGGGGTCTGACAATGGAAAAAGGGGTTCCAATTCGCTCTATCACGCGGTCCATCGCAGCGCTTAAGGCGATCAACCGGCATGGCTCGCTCTCCATGATGGAAATCGCCAAGGCTTCCGAAGTGCCTTATCCGACCGCGTGCCGCATCGTTCAAACTCTGCTATACGAAGGGCTGATCGAACAGGAACCCGCGCGCAAGCGCTACCGCGCGACTGCGATGGTCCAGACACTGGCAACGGGATTCCAGCATGACGACGAGCTCGTCCGGCTCGCCCGGCCGCACATCGTTGGCCTGACCAAGCGGGTCGGTTGGCCGGTCTCCATCGCCATCCGCGTCGGCCGCGAGATGATGCTACGAGACTCCACCCACTCCAACTCGTCGCTGACCTTCGAGCACTATTATCCCGGATTCACTCTGCCGATCCTCGACAGCGCCTCAGGCAAAGTGTCGATGGCCTATGCACCCGATGACGAGCGCGAGATGATCCTGCGTTTCATGCGCGTTTCCCAGGACATCGATCTCAACTACCTCGCCACTGCCGAAGTCAGCCTGGACGTCGACCGCATCCGCGCCGAAGGCTACGCCGTTCAGGGCCGCAATCACTTCAACCTGACGCCGGGCAAGACTTCCTCGGTCTCGGTGCCGATCTTCCGCAACGGGCATTTCGAAGCGGCGATGACCATGGTGTTCTTCGTGGCCGCCATGCGTCTGTCGCAGGCACTCGAACTCTATCTCGACGATCTCAAGGGCACCGCTGCGGCGATCAGCCACGATCTGTCGAACCCCGTGCCAATGGGACATGCCTGAAAAGACCGAGGCCTGAACATAAAACGGGAGGTCCGGCGGACCTCCTGTTAAAGGTCGTACCCACCACGAACATAAGCCAGTTTCAGAGCCGGGCGGTAACCGCCTTGGTCTCGAGGTAGCCGTCTAGTCCTTCCTTTCCGAACTCGCGCCCCCACCCCGACTGGCCATAGCCGCCGAAGGGAATGTTCGTCCCCACCGCGCCGTGGCAGTTGATCGAGACATGGCCCGAGCGGATACGCCGGACCAGCCGATGCGCCGTCGAGATATCCCTCGTCCAGACCGAACCCGAAAGGCCGTAAGGCGTATCGTTGGCCATGGCTGCCAGTTCGTCGAGATCGCTCGTCTCGACTTTCATCACCGCCATGACCGGACCAAAGATCTCCTCCTTCACCAGCGCCATCTCGGGCCGGCAATCGGTATAGATCGTCGGGCGCACGAAGTTGCCCGGACGGTCCAGCCTCTCGCCCCCCGTCACTAGGTTTGCCCCGGCCGCTTCGGCGCCTTCGATATAACTCATGACCTTGGCAGTATGAGCATCCGAAATCATCGGACCCTGCATGGTCGCGGGATCGAGCCCGTGACCGAGTGTCATCGATTCCGCGAAAGCCTTGAGCCCCGCCACCAGTTCGTCATGCACATCGGCATGGGCGAATATCCGGGTGCCGGCCATGCAGTTCTGGCCCTGAAGGAAAAACGTGGCCATTGCCGTGCCCGGCACCGCCAGCGTAAGGTCCGCGTCCGGCATGATCACGACGGGGCTCTTGCCGCCCAGTTCCAGGCTTATTTTCTTGAGATTGCCCAGCGCTGCCGAGACGATCCGGCGACCGGTCGCCGTCGAGCCGGTAAAGGACACCTTGTCGATCCCCGGATGTGCTGCGATCGCCGCCCCGGCATCGCTGCCCAGACCATTGACGATATTCACCACGCCTGCCGGGAAGCCGGCGTCGAGCACCATCTGCCCCAGCGCCAGCACCGAAAGCGGTGTTTCTTCCGAAGGCTTGACCACGACCGTGCATCCCGCCGCCAGCGCCGGCGCGAGCTTGAGGATTGCGGTCGAGAGCGGCACGTTCCACGGCACGATCTGGCCGACCACGCCCACCGGTTCGCGTAAGGTATAGGTCAGCGCCTCAGTCTCGGCGGCAATGTGACGTGGGGGGGCCGTGGTGGTGCCCTCGATCCGCATGATCGCGCCGGCATAGTAGTCGACCATCTCGACGCAGTTCGACGTGGTCAACCCGGCGATGAAGCCCGGCATGCCGTTGTCGAGAATGTCGAGTTGGGTAAGCAGCGTGGCATTCTGCTCCATGATCCGTGCCAACCGGTGCATGAGCGCTGTACGCTCGGCCACCGTCATGCGACCCCACGGCCCTTCGAAGGCACGGCGCGCCGCGGCCACCGCAATGTCGACTTCCGCCGCGCCGCCAGTCTGGACGCGGGTGAGTTCGAGGCCCGTCGCCGGGTCGCGGCTGACCAATTCTCCGCTACCCTCTACCCATTCGCCGCCGATCAGAAGCTGGTGGGTGGCAGCAAGGAAAGCCTCGGTCTCGGGCGCAATGGCATGACCATCGAAACGAAGTGCGCTCATACCGGAACCGTCCTGCAATCGTAGTTGAACAGACCAAGCGATTCCTCGTCCTTGGTACCTTCGAGGCCGAAGAAGTCGGTGTTCTGGCCCTGCATCCGGTCGGCGTTGGCATTGCTTTCGGACTGGATGAAAGTCGCGCGTTCATGGCGCGCGGCTTCGTAACGCTTCAGGCCCTCGCCGATGCTCTCCGACGCCGCCAGCGCGCGGGCGAGAACGATGCCGTCCTCGATGCCGCAGGCCGCGCCGTGGCCAAGAAACGGAGTCATCGCATGGGCGGCGTCGCCGATCAGGGTCACGTTGTCGTCGATGATCCAGCCGGGCAGCGCGGTGCGGGCATTGATCGCCCACTTGTACATCGGCTGCTCGCATGCAGCCGCGATGAGCTTCTGGGCATCGTCGCACCACCCTTCATAGGCCTTGCGGACTTCCTCGGGATCGGCGGGCGTGGTCCAGCCCTCCTCGTTCCAGCCGTCCTGACGCAAGAAAAACACCAGGTTCATCGCTGTCGAACCGCGGATGTTGTAGCGCGTGATCATCGCGCCGGGCCCGATGACAATGCCGGGAAAGTCGGAAAGGTCCTGTAATTCCGGCGTCACCGGCACCAGGCAGCGCCAGGCGATGTGGCCGGTGAAGTGCGGCGGCGTGGTCTCGAACCGCTCGCGGATCACCGATTTCACACCGTCGGCGCCGACGATGAGGTCGCCCGTGACCGTGGAACCATCGACCAGCGTTACGGTGTTGCGCTCGCTGGAAACCACGCCCGCTCTGGTGCGCAAGTCCACGCCGGCGCGCCGCGCGGCACCGAGGAGCACCTCATGTAGGTCGGCGCGGTGGATCGTCACGTAAGGCGCGCCGTACTTGTCACGTTGGTCCGAGCGGTCCTTTGCGACGATGGTGCGCCCGTCCTGCCAATGCTGAATGCGCTGGCGGCTGGGCTCCACGCCGGCGCTCGCGGCTTCCTCGCAAACGCCAATGAAATCGAGGCCTTTCATGGCATTCGGGGAAAGCGTAACGCCCGCCCCGATCTCGCCGAATTCGCGCGCGCTTTCGAGCAGGGTGACCTTGAAGCCCTCCTGCGCGAGCGCGGCGGCCGCGGTCATGCCCGCTATTCCGCCGCCCACAACGACGATCGTCTCGGGCCTAGTGGTTTCCCGGCGCACCACGATCAGCCTTTGGGCTCGAGCTGGCCGGGAATGTGGCTCTCATGGTTCTGGAGATACCACTCGGCAATCTCCTCGCGGGTGGCCCACCAGACGTCCGGGAGCGACTTGGCGTGCTCAATGAACTCGCGCAGTGCGCGCACCCTATGGGCGCGCCCCGAGACGTGCGGGTGCAGGCCCACGTTCATGATCCGCCCGGTCTTGGCCCCCTCGGCATAGAGCACGTCGAGTTCTTCGATCAGCGCATCGCGGAACTGGTCGGTGGTGAAGTTCTTGCGGGTGATGAAGGTGAAGTCGTTGATCTCGTTCGAATAGGGGACCGAGACGATAGGGCCGTTAGGCGTGCGCAGCAGGAACGGCTGGTCGTCGTTCATGATGTCGCAGTAGAACGTGCAGCCTTGCTCGGCGAGAATGTCGGCAGTCTGCATCGTGCCGCGCAGGCTCGAGGAAAGCCAGCCCTTCGACTTGCGCCCGGTGTACTTCTCGAACTGTTCAAGGCTGCGCAGGACGATGTCGCGCTCCTTTTCGGGGTGATGCGCGAAGTTGGTCAGCAGTTCACCCTGCTCCCAGTTGTGGGTCAGCAGTTCCCAGCCGCGTTCGAGCACGGCATCGGTCATCGCCTTGCGTCGCTCGAAAGTCACGGCATTGGTCGTGCAGCTTGCCGGTACGCCCAATTCGTCGAACAGGTCGAACAGGCGCCAGATGCCGACGCGTTGGCCGTATTCACGCCAGGTGAAGTTCGGGAAATCCGGCGTATTGCCTGGCAGAACGTCAGGCAGGATCGCAGGGCCGCCTGCGTAATAGGGCTTGTCGGTATCCTTGGTGAGATCCCAGGTTTCCAGGTTGAATGTCAGGATCAGAGCGACCCTCGCGCCGTTCGGCCACTTGAGAGGCTGGCGCTGCGGGAGGGGAACGTAATCATATTCCATGGGGCAATTCTCGCTTGCGACTTGTTACAGGACCCGAACCATAGTCCAGGCATCCATCCCCACCCCCGCGCCGCGAATCTCCGACTTGCGATCAATCACATGTCGGGTTCGGTTAAACCAGGGACGGCACTTCATGGCATTCACATACCAAGGACTTCAAGAGCGACACGCTCGGACGATTCCAAGGCCCCTTCCAGGCCGCGCGCGCCGGTCGCCGTGTGTTCCCCGCAGAAGAACAGGTTGCCGGCCGGTTTTGCCATCTGGTCCATCCAGCCGACCTGCCCCGGCGCGATGTAGGAAAAATCGCCTATGTTGAACTTTTCCTGCGACCAGCTGAAATACGAATGCGCAGCGAGCTTTCCCTTTGCGGCGGGCCTCAGTGTCTCGATCCGGGCGACTACCATCGCTTTGACAGCCTCGGCGCCCATGCGGTCCCAATAATTGGCAAGGTTGGCGCGCGCCTGGACGATGAAGCCAGTGACTTGCTGTGAATCTTCGCCGTAACGCTGGGGGATGACGTTGCCAAGCACACCATCGGTCCACATGCCCGGTGAGAGCCCGTCCTGTTCCCAGAACGGGCTTTCCGCCGTAACAAAGACCATCGAGATAGGCTGATAGCCAAGCTGCGCCACCGCCTGCGCTTGAATGCCGGACAGGCCGGGCTCGACGGTTACGTTGCGCAGGGCCGAGAACGGCAGCGAGCAGATCACCTTGGGCGCCGAGAACGCAGAACCATCGGCGCAGTGGACGGTCACCTTGCCGCTGTCCTGCCGGATCGCCACGATCTCGCGGCCGAGCAACAGGTCGCCTTTCATCTGCTTGGCCAGTGCCATCGGCATCAGCAGGTTGCCGCCCTTGACCGCAAATGACTTCGGCCCCGCAGCGATCTGGGCCTTTACGAAACCGTCGTTGTACTCGCTGAGCAGCGCCGAGACGTCGTAGGCGTTCATGCCGTAATAGGGCGCGATATCGTAAGCGAGGTGGATCGCTTGATCCGACAGTCCCTGCTGACGCAGAAACTCGTGGAGCGAAATGTCGAGCTTCGCATTGACCGGGTCATGCCACGAGTTCCAGTCCGCCAGCCGGGTTTTCTGTGCGACCAGCATCGGCACCAGTTCGCTGGGAAGCACCGACTTCAAAGCCTCGGGGAAAGGATTACTGGGAAACTTCGCCCATTCCTCACGGGTGAGCGCGGTATCGCCGATAAAGAGAAGGCTCGGCGGGCCGATCCGATAGCGCGCGCCCACTTCCTGCATGGCGACACCCGCGCGCGTTGCGATATCGAGACCTCGGCCGTAGCCCTCGCCCATCGAATTGAAGCCCATCTCGGGATAGCCGGGCTGATCCAGCAGCGTCATGATCCGCCCGCCGACGCGATTGCGGCCTTCGATGACGGTCACCTTGAGGCCCTGTTCCTCCAGCAGCCACGCCGCCTGGAGCCCGGAAATGCCGGCGCCCAGGATCAGCACGTCTGGTTCACCGGCCCGTGCCGCACCGACCTTCCCGCTCGCCGGCTTCGCGGCGGCCCCCAGCGGCAGGCCGGATGCCATCGCTCCCAAACCGAACACCGCCGCACCCAGCGTGAACTTGCGCCTGTCGATCACCATGCGTGCCTGCTCCTCTTCGTCATCGGCCGGTCCCAGGGCAAGAAGCCGGAATCGGCCGGATCGGCGAACGCTTCATCGATACAGACGGCCACGAGCCTTCGCGACGGATCGGCAGGGATGCCCATCAGGCGGATAGTCCTGTCCGAAAACGCTCAACGTGGAGGCAGTTCGGGACCGGTGCGTTCCTGCTCGGCCGGGTCGGTCTCGACAAGATTGACGAAGACCCCGTCACAATCGCGAATGCAGACTTCAAGCTGCGCGCGGTGTTCCATCGTGAAAAGACTCGGCTCCGGCGCCCAGATCGCGCCCAGGTGCCGCAGTTCGCTCACTGTCGCGGCAATGTTGGCGACGTAGAATACCAGTGCCACCTCGCCGATTCGCGCCGGACCGCTCGCAAGCGGCACTTCTTCGGCCGCGATACCGTCCGCGAGTTGGAACAGGCCGATCATCCCGAAGTTCGGTCCCGGACGCTTGACGATGCGAATGTCGAAAGGGCGCGGATCGTCGAAGCCAAGGATTGCCATCGCCGAAGGATGATCGAGCCGTCCCTCGAAATAGGTCTCCGTCAGGCCGATCGCACGGTAGAACCGGGTCGCGCGGTCAAGATCACGGACGAACAAGGTTGCCCGGATGAGGGCGGAACCGGGATGATCCTGCATAACCGAAAAATCCTCTTTTGCTGGCTCCTCCCGGTCTGACGCGGACACGTTCGCCGACACAGCCTGGGCGACGCGCATGGCCGACAGGTGGAGAGCAGGCTCACTCATGGCTTGAGTCCGGCATCCCCTGCTGCGCAGAACACGTTCCAGGTTGAACGAGGAGTTTTCGATGGTTCGCCGGATAAAGGGCCGGATCTCCTACTTGCGCGAAGGCGTGGAGACAGGACGCGAATGGTTCGAGCGTATCGCGCATGCCGGCACCGATGCGGTGACCCTGCGGGCGTACTGCGAAATGGACGACGTCGGCCTCACCCGCGACGTCACTTATTTCCTCGACAGTGGCTTGCGACCGCTGGACGCCTTCTGCCGGGTCACCACCCATGGCACGGTAACCGGGACTGCCCTGTTCCTTTGCGATGACACGGCCGTCCACTGCGAAGCGCGCACCAATGCGCTTGGGCGCCTCTCCCAGACGTGGCCCTCTAACGGCCCGGCGTCCTATCTCGGCCTTCACCCGCTAGTGGGCGACGCCCTCGTCGCGCCGCGCCGGGGGGCCTCGCGCCACGGCGAATTCCTGCCGGTGCAGGGCGTGACCAATTCGATCTCGCCCAATGGCGATCAGGGGCTTCACGCCATGCCTGTGACGATCGACGCGGCCTGGCTCGGCCGAGAGAACGTGACCGTCCCGGCCGGCACGTTCGACGCGGATCGTTATGCCTTGCGCTGGCATCCCGACTGGCCGCCCGCGAACCTCTGGGTCTGCGGCCCGCAGGCGCTTTTTGTCCAGCTGAGCTGGGACATGGTGGGCGCCCGCTACGAACTCGTTGAGCTTTCCCAGGATACCTGACCGCAGGTCACCGGCAGGCGGACAAAGCCCGGCAATGCGGCAAGGATCTCGCTGGCCTTTGGCAGGCACATGACGCAAGACACGCCCTGCCCCCAAGAGGTGACGACCCATGACCCCCTGCCAGTTCCCCCCCAAGCCCGTGACCCGGCGCGGCTATGCCGACGGGCCGTTTGGGCAGGTGCATTTTCAGAGCTTCGGCGAAGGCATACCGCTACTGCTGCTCCACCAGGCACCGATGACGTCCTCGCAGTTCGATTACGTCTACGAACCGCTCGCCCGGCGGGGCTTGCGCGCCATCGGCGTCGACATGCCCGGCTTCGGCGGTTCCGATCCGACACCGGACACCCCCACTATCGCCGACTATGCGGAAGTGGTGCCGGCCGTGCTCGATGCTCTGGGACTGGAGAAGGCGGCGATCCTGGGCCACCACACCGGCGCGCTCGCCGCGACCGAAGCCGCCGTGCTGTTTCCCTCGCGTGTCAGCGCCCTCGTCATCAACGGTCCTTTGCTGGTCGACGAGGCCGGCCTGCGTGAATTCATGGAAGGCCTCCACAAAAGCGAGAAGGCTTTCCATGCCGAACCGGAAGCCCGCCATATCGTCCATATCTTCAAGGTGCGCGACTGGATGGCAAAAGGCGCGATCCCACCGGAGCGCCTCACCGACTATGCGGTACAGGCGCTGGCTGGCCGGGGTGCCTATTGGTGGGGCCACCACGCGGCTTTCACATACGATCAGGCCGCGCGACTGCCGCTAGTCACCCAGCCCGCGCTGATCCTCACGAATACCGGCGATGTGATCCACGACCACGCGCCTGCCGCCCATGCCCTTCGCCCAGACTTCGCTTACGCGGCCCTCGAAGGCAGCGGAGTGGATATTGTCGATGAGCAACCGGAAGTCTGGGCCGAGGCAGTGGCGGCGTTCCTCGCCTCGCTGGGAAATGGTCTCCTGGCGGATAGTCCGGCCTGATTTACGGACGCCCGAACCCGCGTTGTTACGAGGGAGCCTGGGCTGTCATGCCGCCCCCTGGTGAAAGGACCGAGAAGACGTGCCGTCACTGCGCCGCATTCGCCCCGCCGCTCTTGCAGCGACACTTATTCTCGCGGCGATACCACCTGCCGCCGCTCAGCCCGCCGCCTCTCCTGCAGCGACCGCGCCGGCCCATCCCTGGCTGACGGTCGCTCAGCTGCGCAAACTCTATTCCGACAATCAGAGCCGCTTCACGACCGTGGGCGGCCTTTCCATCCACTACAAGGACGAAGGCCCGCGCGGCGCGCCGGTGCTGCTCATGGTCCACGGCTCCGAAAGCAGCCTGCGCACCTGGGACCGGATCACGCAAGCGCTCAAGGCCCGCTACCGCGTAATACGCTTCGACCTGCCGGGCTACGGCCTCTCTGATGGGGCCACCGATGCGGCGGCAAAGGCGCTTGTTCCCACCGACGTGCCAATCGCGCTGCTGGATAAGCTGGGCATTAAGAAGGTCACTTTCATCGGCGTCTCCAGCGGCGGCACCATGGGCATGTACTTGGCGGCCCGGCGGCCGGATATGGTCGAGCGGCTAATTCTGTCCAACACGCCCTCCGACCCGGTCGACACCAGCCACCTCGTCATGCCCAAGGCTTTTCTCGACGCGCAGGCACGCGCCAAGGAGACCGGCTTTCGGGATCAAGACTTCTGGAACCAGTTCCTGAGCTACTTCGCAGGCGATGCCACCCGCATCTCCGCACAGACGCGCAAGGAATATTACGATTTCTATCGCCGCGTCCCCGAGAAGAACCTGATTGCGCTCATCGCCCGCATCGGCGACGGCAAGCAGGCCGCGATCGAAATGGCCAAGGTCGACAAGCCGACCTTTCTGATCTGGGGCGGCGCCGATCCGCTGCTGCCGGAATCGGCGGTTACCGCGATTACCCGCTATCTCTCGCACGCGCAGATTTCCAAGATCGTCATGCCGGACGTCGGCCATTATCCTCCGCTGGAAGTACCGGACCGCTTCGCCCGGCTCATCGCCGCCTACGTCGAGGCCGGAACACCGAAGCTGGCGCAGTAACCGAAACGGGTGTGCGAATGGCCGCTGTTCGGAGACTGTGCCGCCGCAGGACCTCGCCGCGCTCCATTCAGCCTAAGCGGTGACCATGACCGCACCGCGCACGCTTTACGAAAAGCTGTGGGACAGCCATGTCGTCGCCGAACTGCCCGGCGGCGACAGCCTGCTCTACATCGACCGCCACATCGTCCACGAAGTTTCCAGCCCGCAGGCTTTCGTCGCCATGCGAGAGAGCGGCCGCAAGCTGCGCCGCCCGGAAACCCATCTAGGTGTCGCCGACCACGCAGTGCCGACACGGATGCGCGGCGGCGAGATTCCCGATCCGCAGGCACGCGCGCAAGTGGCCGAGTTGGAAGACAACGTCACCGCGTTCGGCGTGCCTTATGCAGACCTCGATGGACCGGAACAGGGCATCGTCCACGTCATTGGTCCGGAAACCGGCTTCACCCTGCCCGGCACCACGGTGGTCTGCGGCGACAGTCACACGACCACCCACGGTGCCTTCGGCGCGCTGGCCTTCGGAATCGGCGCGAGCGAGCAAGGCACCGTCATGGCGGCTCAGGCCCTCCCGCAAGGCAAGGCGCGGACGATGAAAGTCGAGCTGGTGGGCGAGCGGCACCCGCTGATCGACGCCAAAGACATCGCGCTCGCGCTGATCGCGAAGATCGGAGCGCACGGGGCGGTCGGCCATGCAGTGGAATACGTCGGCCCCGCGATCGCCGGCATGGCCATGTCCGAGCGCATGACCTTGTGCAACATGACCATCGAGGCGGGTAGCCGCATGGGACTGGTGGCACCGGACCTCGTGACTTTCGGCTACCTCGAAGGCCGCCGCCTTGCGCCTAAAGGCGACGCCTGGCATGCCGCCACGGCCTATTGGCGCACACTCGCCAGCGATCCGGGTGCGACTTATGACGCCGTTGTCACGCTCGACCTCGCACGGATCGAACCACAGGTGAGCTGGGGCACCAGTCCCAACCAGACCCTGCCGATCGGCGCGCGTGTTCCCAGCCCTGCCACCATCGCCGACGCCTCCGAGCGGCGCGAGACCGAAAAGGCGCTTGCCTACATGGGCCTAGAGGCAGGCCAGCGGCTGTCCAGCATCGCCATCGATCATGTCTTCATAGGCTCCTGCACCAATGGCCGCATCGAAGACTTGCGCGCCGCCGCCCGCATCGCGCAGGGCCGCAAGGTGGCCGCCGGCGTGCGCGCCCTCGTCGTGCCCGGCTCCGCCGCCACCCGCACGCAAGCCGAAGCCGAAGGACTGGACAAGGTGTTCCGCGATGCCGGGTTCGAGTGGCGCTTCGCCGGCTGTTCGATGTGCGTGGCCATGAACGAGGACCGCCTCGCACCTGGTGAGCGCTGTGCCAGCACTTCCAACCGCAACTTCGAGGGACGGCAGGGCCCTGGCGGACGCACGCACCTGATGAGCCCGGCTATGGCCGCCGCCGCCGCCGTTTCCGGCCATCTTGCCGACGTGAGGGACTTCGCCTGATGCCCCAGCAACCTTTCGCGACCGTCTCGGGCCTTGCCGCCGCGATGCGCGAGGAAAACATCGACACCGACATCATCTTCCCCGCACGCTTCTTGCTGATCACGGCGCGCGCCGGACTCGGCGACTATGCTTTTCATGACCGCCGTTTCGATGCGAGCGGTGTCGAAGTGCCGGGCTACGTGCTCAATGCCGCGCCCTTCCGGGATGCGCCGGTGATTGTGGCAGGCGCCAACTTCGGCTCGGGCTCTAGCCGCGAACAGGCGGTCTGGGCACTCTTGGGGCGCGGCACCCGCGCGGTGATCTCGTCAAGCTTCGGCGAAATTTTCTACTCCAATTGCCTGCGCAACGGCGTGGTCCCGGTCCTGCTGCCCGAAGCGGATGTCTCCCCCCTGATGGACGCGGCGGAGAGTGGCGCCACCTTCACCGTCGACCTCGAAGCGCAGGAACTGCGCGTCGAGGGGAAGCCACTCTATAGCTTCGAAGTCCCGCCCGAACGCCGCATGGCGATGCTGAAGGGCTGGGACGAGACCGACCAGATCGTCAACCAGTACAGCGCCGATATCGACGCCTTCGAACAGCGCCAGCGCAGCGCGCAACCGTGGCTTTACCAAGAGGAACCCAATCGATGAGCAGCGATGAAGATCTGCTGGCCAACTACCGCAAGGCATACGACAATCGGGTAGGCTTCGGATCCCGCCCCGCGCTCATCCTGATCGACTTCTGCCAGGCCTATTTCGAGCCCGGCAATGCGCTCTATTCCGAAGTGGACGCGGCTTTGGAATCGGCCCTGCGCCTGCGCGCCGCAGCCCGCGCGGCAGCTGTACCGGTGGTGCTCACCAATGTGGTCTACCATCCCACCGGTTTCGACGGCGGCAGGTTCTTCGAGAAGGCCATGCCGCTGAAGAACTTCCTCAAGGGCAGCCCGATGGGCGCCTTTGGGCCGGGGCTTGAACCGTTCGACGACGAACTGGTGGTTTCCAAGCAATACCCCAGCGCCTTCTTCGGCACCTCGCTCGCCTCCACGTTGACGGCGGCGGGGATCGACAGCGTCATCCTGACCGGCCTCACCACCTCCGGCTGCGTGCGGGCAAGCTGTGTCGATGCCATGAGCCATGGTTTCCGCACCGCCGTCGTCGCCGAAGCTTGCGGAGACCGCCATGCCGCCCCGCACGAGGCCAACCTGTTCGACATGAATGCCAAGTATGCCGATGTCGTCAGCGAGGAGGAAGCCCTGGTCTTCATCGACAGCCTGAAAGGCTGACAGGCTCTCCACCGGGTGGACAGAGCGCTGCCCGGCCTGCTCGCGCGGGGATGATTGCCCTTTAGCGTCGGGCCATGACCGAACTCTTTTGCAAGACAGACCGCCTTGCGGGCCGTACCGGCCACGTCACCGGTGCCGGGCTCGGCATCGGCCGCGCCTGCGCCATCCGCTTTGCCTAGGAAGGCGCGCGGCTTGTCCTCACTGACATCGACGCCGACCGCCTCGCCCGTACTCGCGCCATGATCGCGCCCCGCGTGCGAGGTCCGGCTTCATCCCGCCAACGTGACGAACGAGCCTGCCGTCACCACGCTCGCGGCTGCGGTCCATGCCTTCAGGCCGGTAGAGATTCTCGACCAAAATGTGGGCGGCGGGCGGGCGGGGCGGATATGAGCGCTTTCGGTCGACGACAAGGGTCCCACCATGCGCCTCGGCCTGCGATGTATCTGTGCACCCACGCTTTCCTGACCGGCAGATCGAGCGCGGCTATGGGCAGATCGCCTGCCTCTCGTCCGGCGCGTGCAACGGCGCGGTGTGGAACGCACTGCACATGCGCGCCTGCGCCTATTCCACCGCTAAAGCCGGCGTCATACGCTTCGTGCGCGATCTTGCCATCGAACTGGGGGACATCGGCGTCACCAGACACGCGGTCGCGCCCGGCCCCATCGATACCGAACTGGCCGGCCCTTTCTTGCGCCGCATAGAGGCGAAGGGTCTTGATTACAGTCCATTTCGGACGGTTCCCATGCGCCGTCCAGGCCTGTGAGCGAGGGTGGCCGGGGCCTTGCCCCACCTCTGCTCGGACGAGGCCAGCTACGTCACCGGCACCACGCTCGACGTTGCGGGCGGCCGCTGAGGCACCCTCCCACATCCGACAGGCGAACACGCATCAAATTCGGCGTCATTCTGACGAGACTCAAGTAAATCTATCACTGACAAAAAAGTCGCAAACCGCCCAAGCGTATAAAAACAAACAAACAAGGGATGAGATTTTTTACGGAAGATTCGCCAAACAAGGGCGATTCAACCGAACACCTACAATATACACGAAATACAAGAAAATAAAATAAAGCGATTTCGGCATCTAATTATAACGAGACGCATACGCGCCTTCCCGATGCCTAAAAAATAACCGTTCAAAGCAGCAGGGACTCAATTTGAAGCGACGCGCCCCGCGCGTCCTTCGATCAGCATTGAGGGAAAACATGACTGGCAATTCTTCAACGATCCGTCTCGCTTCCACGCTTTCCACCATGGCGCTCGTCGCAGGCATGACCTGGGCGACACCGGCCCTCGCCGACGCGCCCGAAGGCGCCGGCGGCGACATCATCGTCACCGCCCGCAAGACCGGCGAGGACATCCTCAAGGTTCCCGTCACGGTGACCGCGATCACTTCGGAGACTTCTCGATGCCAAGGGCATCGTCTCGGTCACCGACATGGCCGCCTCAACCCCTGGCATCAACGTCAATAACAGCTCTTCCGGCCACGCCGACCGCTCGTTCCAGCAGGTCGTGATGCGCGGCATGACGCCCTCGACGACACTGGCCACCACGACGTCGATGTTCATCGACGGTGTCGCCGTCTCCTCGCCCTCGCAGCTCAGCGCGATCAGCGATCCCGAGCGCGTCGAGATCATCAAGGGCCCGCAGAGCGCCTACTTCGGCCGCAACACTTTCGCCGGCGCGATCAACGTCGTGACCAAGGTGCCCGGCAACGAGTGGGGCGGCGAAATGCTTGGCATGCTCGGCACACGCGACAACTGGCGTCTGCGCGGATCGATCGAAGGGCCGATCATCGAAGACCTGATCTCGTTCCGGGTAAGCGGCGAGAAATATTCCAAGAACGGCTCGTGGAAGAACCAGGACGGCGTGACGCTGGGTGACCAGTCGACCAAGAGCGGTTCGATCCTCTTTGCGATCACTCCCTCGCCGGACGTCACGATCAAGTTGTTCGGCATGCTTAGCGAGGACAAGGACGGCCCGGCCGCCCAGACCCGCCTCTATGCCTATGACGTGAAGGCAGCCGATGGGTCCACCGTCGTGCAAAGCCAGTCGAACTGCACATTAACCGGCGACACGCGCGGCGTGCTCAACCCCGCGACCGGCCTGCCCGCCGGAGCGCCGGTGCAGAACCCGTACTTCTGCGGCACCATCCCGACCATGGCCAACCCGGTCACAGCAAACGTCACCAACACCGACTTCATTCGCCAGTTCCTCAACATCGGCACCAACCGCATCGTCGATCCGTCCGAGGGCGTCCAGGGCTACGGCCTGCTCCGCCGCACCAAACATGCCCATGCCACGCTGGACTGGGACATCACCGATGGCCTGACCGCCTCCGCGCTCGCCGGCTACAACCGCGAAGTCTGGACCACGCTGATCGATCTGGACGGATACGACGGCACAGCGCTGACCGGCCCTTACGGCCAGGGTTACTTCGACTATCCCTACCTGATCGAGCGCAAGATCGACGACTTTTCCGTCGAAGGGCGCCTGTCCTACACCTCGGGTCGGTTCCGCGGCGTCGCGGGCGTAAGCTACCTCAGCGCCGACCAGCTCCAGGGCCTGGGTGGCGGTACCGGAGCTCTCACTGCGGCAAGTCTGTCGCCGGGTGGCCTCAGCCGCAACAAGACCACGGGGTTCTTCTTCGGTGCGACCTACGACCTTACCGACACGATCTCGGCCAGCTTCGAAGGCCGCTATCAGATCGACCAGCTACAGGCTTTCGCCCGTCCTGCCGGTTTGAACGTGCTTTCCAGCGCCTTCATCCCCTCCGGCTTCTATACCGGCGGCTCCCTGGTCGCGAGCGCGAAGTACAAGAACTTCACTCCGCGCGCGATCGTCAACTGGCAGATCAATCCCGACACGATGGTCTACGCATCCTGGGCCAAGGGTGTGAACCCGGCACAGTTCAACACCAATATCCTGTCGCAGGCCGCATCCGTTCAGCAGGCCGCGGCCGATGCCGGCGGGCAGCTGGCTATCGAGCCGGAAAAGATCACGAACTACGAGATCGGTCTCAAGGGCCGCATCGGATCGACCGTGCGCTACTCCTTCGCTGCCTACTATGCCCAGTGGCGCAACCAGATCAATTCGACCATCATCGTTGCACCCGATGCGACGCAACCGACCGGCTTCAGCTTCGTCACCGCTTCGATGAATGCGGGTTCGGTAAATCTGCGTGGTATCGAGGGTGAAGTGTCCTGGCGCCCAACCGATTTCGTGACGATCGACGCCGCCGGTGCGATCAACGACTCGGACATCAAGTCGTTCGCCAGTTCCACAGTCAGCTCTCTGTCCGGCATCTACGACTATTCCGGCAAGGAGATGAAAAATACCTCCAAGTACTCGGCCAATGTCGGCATCCAGGTCGGTACCGAAATCTCCGGGTGGGACGACGGTAGCTGGTTCGTCCGGGGCGACTGGAACTTCAAGTCGGGCGTCTGGTCGAACGAGGCGAACCTGGCGCGTACGCCCGACCTTCACCTGTTCAACGGTCGCGCGGGCATCAAGCACGGCAACATCTCGCTCGAGGTGTTCGTGAACAACATTTTCAACAACAAGACACCCCTTACGGTTTCGGACAACTACGTCCTTTCGCCCGGCTTCCCTTACTCGGCGCGGACTTCGGCGCTGATGCTGGGTCTGGGTGAGCTGCGCACCGCAGGCGTGCAGGCCAAGATCAGGTTCTGATCCCGAAAAGGGCTGAATGAAAGGAAAAGAGCCGGGTGCGAAAGCACCCGGCTCTTTCTCGTTCGTTCGTAATACGGTGCAAACAACCGGCGCTGACTGTGCAATCCCCGTTCAGGCGGGCGGGGGTGGATCGATCGCATCGGTCGCCGAATTGGCACGGGCGGAGGCCTTGACCCGGTCGATCAGCGCTATCAGCCGGGCCGCGTCGTGCCCGGTCGGGCAGCGATGGGTCTCCCCGCGCACGGCCCGCACGAATTCGACGAGCTGATCCGTGAAATAGTGCCCCAGCGCCCGCCCGCCCATCGCGCGCGGATTGACCAGTACGCCTGCCGGCGGGGTCACGAGCACCTCCCCGTTCCAGCTGAGGATCTCGCCGTGCTCGATCTCCAGCACGCCCTTATCGAAATGGAGCACCTTGCGATCGAGCAGCGAAGGCTGATTGTAAGAAATGTGGACGCTCGCCATGCGGCGGCCAGGATAGGCCATGAGAATCATCGCCTCATCCTCGCCCTGCCAGCTGGACTGGTGACGCGCAGCCTCGGCATGGACACGAACCGGATCATCGTCCCCCATGACAAGCTGAACGAAGTCGAGCGAATGCGGCGCGAAAAGCGAAAGGATCAAGCCTTCCTCGGGCTTGCGCTCTGCCCACCAGGGCGCCTGCGGGCCGTCCCACTTCACGCAGGAAGACACTTCCACTGCGCGCAGGCGGCCGAAGCGCTCGCGGTTGTCAGTGATATGGCGAACGGCAGCGTTATGGCGGAAGGTATGCCCGGCCGCCAGCACCAGCCCCCGCGCCTCGGCCTCGCGCGCCAGCATGGCGGCCTCGTCGCCGGTTTCGGCCACGGGCTTCTCGACGAGGACATGGCGCCCTGCCCACAGCGCCGCAAGCGACTGCTCGGCGTGGAGTGCGTTGGGTGTGGCGATCAGCACCGCGTCCACCTCAGGCAATGCCAAAGCCTGCTCCAGAGAGCGGAGCGCCAATGCGCCAAGCGGCGCAGCAGCGACCTGCGCGGCGGCAAGATCGGCATCCACGGTTGCGACAAGGCGAAGCTGCCCCGGCAGCGCAGCGACAGCGGCAAGATGTGCGCTGGAAATGCGACCACAGCCGATCACGGCGATCCCCAGCGGGGGGAAGTCTCGGGCTGAATTCGTCAGGTCGGTCATGCACGCGTTCCGTCGTTTTTTGATGATCCCGCCAGGAGTCCGCCGCAGCTCCCACGATGACACGTGTTGCGCGCATCTGTCCGAAGGTCGGATAAGAAAACGGCCGGCGGGTCATCCCCGCCAGCCGCTTTACGAGCTAGAACGGTCTTGCGCGAACGCCTAGCTTCCTCGCACCAACGCCTTCGGTGCCGGTGGCGGCTTGGGCGGCGTCCAGCCTGCCGGAACCGGCGAGGGCTTCTCTTCACGGGCGTAGTTTTCGAGGCTCGACAGCGAGGGGCCGTAATCCTCGGTCGGGGCATGGAGCCACTTCTCGTCCATCGCACGGGCGGCCGCCACGAGATCGGCAGGGAGACCCTTCACGCCGTCCTCGATGGTCTGGAAATGGGTGAAGTAGTCGACGTGGCCTTCTGCCTGGCCCATCAGCATCCACGGCAGCCAGGGCGTGATACGGCTCCAGGCGCCGATGTGCGGAATATGAGTGAGGCGCGGATTTTCGACATCCTCGCGCTTCACCGTATAGATGAAATGCTCGGACACGCGGTTCATCGGCCCTGAAGATTCGCGCACCCATTTCGCCGGATCGAGCGCATTGGGATATTGCATGTCGATGTCGGTGCGCAGGATCAGCGTGCCGTTGGGGCCTTCCTGCCAGTCTTGAAGGAAAGGCTTGCGCGCCGGTTTATCCTTGTTGAGACCGCCATAGGACGGGGGCTCCGGCGCCCATTGGCCGATCGTGAAGTTGAACGGATCGTTTGCGATCGGCACGACCTTGACGGTCTCGCCGGTATAGGGATTGTTCCAGGTCTTGAGAATTTCCCCGGTTTCCAGATCGCGATAGAACACGATCTCGCGCAGCATGCGGCGGTAGGACCCATCCTCGAGGCGCTTGGTGCGCGTAAAGCTGAAGCCTTCGACGCCGAAAAGCTGTCGCACCGGTTCATTCGGGCGCACGCCATAGGCCTTGCCTTTCAGCCAGCCGCACTTTTCCTTGGTCGGATCAATGTCGGCGTCGATGCGGACGTAGACGTCGCGGTTCCACTCAGGGTCCTTGAAATCGATTTTGGTCTTGAACGCCGGCGTGGCAGCACTGGGAGCGGCCGCGGCCTGGGCCAGCGAGGGCGCGGCCGCCATGCCGGCCGCGAGCCCCGCAAGCCCAAGGCTTTCGCGGCGGGAGAACTTCATGTCGTCCATTCGATGGTCCCCTGTTGGATTCGAATATCCCGGTCGATCCGGCTGATCGGTTTTTTGCGCTTTCGAAAGCCAGCGGCATCGCGCTAGGGTGCGGTGTTCGCCACGCGGATAGCCGGCGGCGCCCGAGTGCCATCGAGGCCCAGACGCCGCAGAAACAAACCCGCGCACAGGATCAAGCCGGAGTTGCACCCATGCTCAACACTTTCCAGCAATCGGCGCATGCCGCCTTGCCCAAGGCCACGGCCGACGAAGCGTCACGCCAGGAATTCGCCAAAAGCTTCAAGGGCTTCATTCAGTCGGGCCTGCTGCCCGGCCTCAGCCCGGTCTTTCAGACCCGTGTCTCGCAGACCTTCGAGAAACAGCACGGCCGCGTTCCTGCCGACCGGCGCGACATTCGCACCGGCATGGTGGGCGACCTCTACTTCCAGCACTATGCCGCCGCGAACCGGATCGCGCAGGAACTGCTGTGGGAATCGGTGAACGGCTCGGTGGACCGCCAACTTCCCGAACTGCTCGAAAAGGCGAAGGAACTTTCCGCATCCACCCCGGCAAAGCTCCAGATTCCCGACGATTTCGTCCCGCCCCGCTATGTCACCGCACTCGACATCCACTGCATGCCCGGCGGCTACTGCTCGGAAGTCTGCGCGCAGGACATTTCGGTGGGCGCGCTCTACGACCGGGGCGTCTACCTCTATGCGATGGGCTACACCGGCCCCGACAACGACGACATGGGCCGCTCGGTGGTCAACTACCTCAAGCGCAACCGGCCTGATTTCAAGCCCCGCCGCATCCTCGACATGGGCTGTACGGTCGGCCATTCGACCCTACCTTACAAGGAACTGTTCCCCGAGGCCGAAGTCTGGGGCATCGACGTCGGCGCGCCAGTTGTGCGCTATGCCCATGCCCGCGCCGCCGCGATGGGACAGGAAGTCAACTTCGCGCAGATGAGCGCCGAGCAGACTACCTTCCCCGATGGCCACTTCGACCTCGTGGTCAGCCATATCTTGCTGCACGAGACCAGCGGCAAGGCCATGCCCAAGATCTTCCAGGAAGCGCACCGCGTGCTCGCTCCAGGCGGGTTGATGATCCACGCGGACCTTCCTCCCTTCGACCTCATGGACCCGTTCACCCAGTTCATTCTCGATAACGAGACCTGGTATAACAACGAGCCGTTCTGGGGCGCCATGCGCGATATGGACCAGATCGCGCTGGCCGAGAAGGCAGGGTTCGACCGCGCAGATGTGCGTTTCGATACCGCGCCGATGGCCGTGATGGAGTTCGCGGCCGCCGCCGAGGGCTACAGCCAGGAAGCCTCCGAGCATGTTGCCGAGCGTGACTTCACTGCCGGCGAATTCGCACCCGGCGGTGGCTGGGAAGTTCTCATTGCCCGCAAGCCCGAAGCAAAGGCCCTCGCCGCGTGAACGACATGACCATGACTGAAGAAACCACCGCCGAACGGCCGCACGTCATCCGCCACGCCACGGGCAAGCGCCCGCAGTTCTACGACACGCCCGGTCTGGATGCGGCCATGTCGATGATAATGGTGCTCGCCAACGAGATGTGCGTCCTGCGCGACCGGTTGGATTCCGCCGAGCGTGTCGCCAAGGCCTCGGGGCTTGACCTTGCCGCCGGGATCGAGGCGCTCCAGTTTGACCAGGATGCCCTGGAAGAGCGTGAGCAGCGCCGCCAGGATTTCCTCCAGCGGTTGTTCTATCTTCAGCTCAAGGATGCCGACGAAGCGGCCAAGGCCCAGACCGAGGCCGCCTATAACCAGACCATCGCCGATATCGCGCAGCAGTAGGGCGCTGTCGGGAGGCACGAAAAAGCCGCCGGTGCCTCACGCATCGGCGGCTTTTTGGTGCCTCCCGTCTGCCTCAATCCGCCAGGCGCCGCAGTTCCGGGCCGATTTCGGTTCCAACGCGGTGTGTGTCGGCCAGCCAATCGAACCCGGTGACGAGGAAATTGTCGATCCCCGCCTCGCGGTAGCGCATCAGGGCCCTCACTAGGGTTCCGGGCGATCCGACAAGGCACATGACCTGAAGGCGACCTTGCGTCGCTTTGGTGAGCCCGGTCCACAGGCATGGGTCCAGCGCGGCATCGTCCGCCTCCACTGCGCGCTCCGCCGCATCCTGTGCCGCACGGCCAAGATCGCGGCCCAGCGCCCCGTACTCGGCCTGCCGCGCCTCGACGCCGCGCAGCAGGTCGCGGGCGCGATCCCATGCCGCCTCGTCGCTGTCCGCCACCACCAGGCGCATCGACATCGAGAAGCGCGGATCGCGGCCGTGGACGTCAGCCTCCCGCTTTATCTTGCCGACCAGTTCGCCGACTTGCGCCACACTGCCCGGCCCGAGCGCGTAGACATCCGCCAGTTCGGCGCCGTAGCGCAAGCCCAGTTCCGAAGTTCCGGCCCAGAACACCGGTACGCCGCCGTTCACCGGGCGCACTTCGCTGCCCGCCTGTTCGAACTGATACCAGTCTCCCTCATGATCGACGGGGTGCTCTCCTGCCCATATCCGGCGCATGACCTGCACATATTCCCGGCTGCGGTTATAGCGCTCCTGCTTGGAGTGGTAATCGCCGTCACAGCGGGTTTCGATGTCGGAAAACGCGGTGATGATGTGGACGCCCGCTCTTCCTCCGGAGAATTGATCAAGCGTCGCGAACGCGCGTGCGGCCATAGTCGGGGCGATGAAACCGGGACGATGCGCGACCATCAGCTTGAGGCGGCTTGTCGCCGCCGCCACCCACGTCGCGGTGACGAGGCTGTCGGCCGACTTTGCGTTCTGGCCGATCAGTACCCGGTCGTAGCCCGCAGCCTCATAGGCGCGCGCGCATTGGGCAACGAAGGCAGGGTCGTAAACGGCGGGTTCGACGCTCGCCTCGCAGCCCCGATAGGGCGAGACGAGGCCGACGAGTTCGATGGGTTTGCGTGACATGGCATGAGTTCCCGGAATGGGGCCTGAAGTTCAGGCTTGCGAATGCTGCCCGTTCTCCAGCGCCTGAAGCTGCGCGGGATCGAGGCGGTAGAAACACAGGGCGACCATGGCACAGAGCATGGCCGCCGCGGGGATCGCGGATTCGCACAGCATGATTGCCAGAATCGCCCGCTCGCCCTGAACGGCCGCCTGTCCGCTGCTCGAAGGAACGTAGTCCATCGCCCCCAGGAACGCCCCCATCGCAGCCAGCGCCGCGGCGGAGGAGAGCTTGTCGAACAGCGTCGTGAAGCCCGCGAACGCGCCCTCCCGCCGCTCGCCGCTCTGCACGTAGTCATAGCGCACGGCATCGGACAGCAGGGCATAGGCGCACAGGATCATGCCGCCGCCCGCAAAGCCGCTGACAAGGCCGCGCGCAGAGACCAGCACCATGCTCTCGCCTGGCGCGGCGGCGAGCCAGCTTAATTGCACCAGTCCGAACAGTGCCAGCGAGGCCATGTAGCAGGCCTTCTTGCCAACCCGGCCGGAAAGCCAGACCCATACGGTCATGCCCAGCACCATCATCACGGTCGCCATCATGAAGTAAGTACCCAGCACTTCATCGCCCAGCCCGAGCACGACACGGGTGAAATAGGCAAGCGCAGCCGACCCGATCGCGGTGCCGAACAGCAGGAAGACATGCGCGATGGCCAGAATGCGGAAAGGTCGGTTGTCCCAGGCGAGCCTGACCTGCCGGCCGAGTGCAACCAGCGGATTGCGACGCACGATCCCAGTGGCGGCACGCGCCTGTGTCCGCGGGGCGTCGCGCAGCAGACGGACCGCCACCACTGTTGCCAGCAGGACCACTAGTCCCACGACCATCGCCAGCAGCAGATGCCCGCCGCGCGTCGGCCCGGTCAGGCCGAGCAGCCACGCAGGAAGCGTCGATCCGATCAAGGTGCCGATGGCATTTCCGTACGTGCGCCAGGCCATGAGCCGGGTACGTTCGTGCGGGTCGGACGAGCTTTCCACCACCATCGCGAAGCCCGGGATCGTCAGCAAGGTATAGCCGGTGGCGTGAATCGCCAGCGCCAGCGTGACGAAGACTTGCGCTAGCAGGATAGAGCCCATGTCCGGCGCCCCGAACAATAGCGCGAGGCCCAGCGGCATGGCGATGCCACCCGCGAAGAGGAACGGCAGGCGGCGCCCCCAGGGCGTCACCGCGCGGTCGCTCCAGGCACCGACCGCCGGATCGAGGAAACCGTCGTAGATCTTGACCAGCGCGAAGATGAGGCCCGCCGCCCCTGCCGAGATGGCAAGGCTGTCGGTCATGAAGCGCAGGCCCAGCACGGTGACGACGTTCTGCCCCGCAGCATGTGCCAGCGGGATCATAAGCGAGCCGAACCGGATGCGCCATGTCCTCGAGCCTGATGGCTTGGAACCGGCAGGCGGAGCGATGGTCTGTGGAATATCGATGGCGCGCGAAATCGTTCCCGCGCCGGTTGGTTCGCTGGTCAAGCCTGCTGCCCTCCTGCCGTGCATCCCAGTCGATGCCGTCCCTTGCGAAGGTGCCTGCGGGCAGCCGCCTGCCGCGCCGTTTCTGCGCAGTCTCCGCAGAGCGGAGAGCCGAGCGGGATCACCCTTCGACGAGTGTCACGCTGACCTCGGCAATGCCATCGCGCAGCTTCTTCACCTCGGCGTATTCGGCCGATTCCCAGAAAGCCATGGCGGTTACGGCATCGGGCCACTCCATGACGACCGCACCGCCGCCCTCATGGCCCTCGCCTTCAAGCACCCGGCCGTTCCGTCCGCGCAGCACATAGCGCGCACCCCATTCCTCGGCGAGCCGGGCAACTGCCGGAGAATAGCCCGACATGAACGCCTCGCGGTCGTGGACTTTCGTAGTGATGACGAACCAGGCAGGCATGTTCTGTCTCCGAAATGAGAACCGGACCGGAAAGTCCGGTTCCACGCCGATCAGCGGATCAAAGCCGCGTCCTCCAGGCTCTGGAACATCGCCTGGCGCATGAGGTAGGCACGCCGGCGTTCATCGTCCTGCTTGATCGCCAGGAACTCGCGCCGGCGCGCATCGTGTGCCGATCCGCGACCACCGCTGATGAAGGCCATGTTCTGCTTGGTCTGGGCCTGGGTGAAGCTATGCGTCACTTCGCGGCGCTGGCGGTCGTAGAGTGCCAGGTTGGGCTCGATCGCCGCCTGTCCCTTCAGCACCGGCAGCAGCTTCTCGAACAAGTTGAAGGCATCGTGGATGCCCGAATTCATGCCGAAGCCGCCGAGCGGATTGTTGAGATGGGCAGCGTCGCCTACCAGCATGACGCGGCCCTCGCGGAATGACTGGGCCACGCGCTGGTGGACCCGGTAAAGCGTGCGGTGATGCGTGACGACCGAGGCGCCGTCGCCCATGAGACGCTCGAAGATCGCCGTCTTGTTGACTTCGGAAGTCAGTTCCGCCTCGTCCACCGCGCCGTTCACCGGCACCAGCACGCGCCAGACGGACGGCACCTTCAGCAGCACCAGCCATTCCTGCGGGTCGGAAACGTAGTTCACCAGCGAAAGGTTGGGAAAGAACTGGCAGAGGTCGGTTTCCGTCGAAAGGGTCAAAAACCGCTCGGGATAAGTGAACCCGTCGAATTGAGTGCCGAGCCACTTGCGCACGATCGAATTCGCGCCGTCCGCGCCGATCAGGAAGTCGGCGCGGATGCGCTCGATACCCATCATCGTCTCAACGGCAAGGTCCACGCCCCTCTCGTCCTGCACGAACGAAAGCAGGCGATTGCCGAAGCGAACATCGGCATTGGAATGATTGTCCAGCCCCGAGGCCAGCGCACGGGAAAGGTGGTACTGCTCGCACTGGATGCGGAAGGGATAGCGGGTGACGTCGTGCAACTCGCTGAGATCGAATTCGATCACTTCACCCGAAGCGCGGTCGCGCCACTGGTACACCGGAGCCTTGAGGCCGGTTTCCAGCAGCATCGGTGTGATGCCGATATCGTCCAGCATTTCGAGCGTCGGCGGGTGGAAGGTCGAAGCACGCAAATCCTGCGCACAGTCCTGTCCGGCTTCGAGCAGGATCACCGAGATACCCTGCTGCGCCAGCAACGTCGCCATGACCGTGCCGACAGGGCCGGCACCGGCAATCGCTACCTGGCAACGATCTTTCACTGACATTTGCGATGAAACTCCATTCAACGGGGCCGACAGGCCTAAAAGCTGCCGTCCGGGCTTGCGGCGCCGACCGTGACTCTATCCGAGGCGCGGTGAGCTGGATCGGGGCTTCGATGTTTAGGGAGACGTTTGGGTGGACCTGTTCAGGACTTCGCGGCCGGAACGGCAGCAGGCGTGACTTTGTCCAGCCAGCGCTTGAGGTCGCGAGTGAACTTCTCCGGATTCTCCCACATCGGGAAATGGCCAAGGTCGGGATATTCGATGAGTTCGACGGGCGCATGCGTAAAGCGGGCGACAGAGGCCTTTGCCCCTTGCGAGATCACGTCGTCATAGCTGCACCATTGCAGCAACACCGGCACGCGCACCGTTTCCGCCACTGCTCCGACATCCGAAGTCTTGAACGCCTTGACGTTGGCCTGGATGTACTGCGCCTGGCGGCCCAGCGCGCCCGGCAGGTTGTTCATGTCGTAAATCTGATCGACCATGCGATCGGTCGGCACGAAGCCAGGAGGAGTGGTGTCCTCCAGCATCAGCTTCCAGAACCAGTGCGAGCGCCAGTTTGGAAGCACTGCCTTGTGGAACGAGAGCATCCACGCCAGTCGCGGATCGACCTTGCGGGTCTGGCTCGGCCGTTCCAGAGGCAGCATCGAGAACGCCATGGCCGTAGCGTGTCCCGGATAGGCGCGGTTGTACTCAAGCGCGACGTTCGATCCGTTGGACGTCGCGACGACCGCGAAGCTGTCATGCCCAAGCTGCTTCATCAGCCCGTCCATCAGCTGAGCGGAGCGCGGCGTGGAATAGACGCCCGAAGGATCGGGGCCGGTCAGCCCGTAAGGCGACCAGTCGAAGCGGACCACCCGGTAGCTGTCCTTGAGCCGCTCGGCGACGCCGTCCCATTCGTGGAGGTTGACGATCGAACCGTGAAGCAGGACCACGACCGGCGCTCCCACCGGGCCTTCCTCGCGTACGTGCACCCGCACACCGTCCACGATGACGAAACGCGAGGGGCCGTCGGCCCAGCGCTTTTCGAGTTTCGCCCGGTCGCTCTCACCGGCTCCTGCCCGCAGGGCCAGTACGCTTCCACCGCCAATCAGTACCAGCGCGCCAAGCGCGCCCAGAAGGATATGGCGCTTTTTCATGCCGCCACCGGCTCTCGTACGGGCAGGCCCAGCGTCTCGCGCAAGGTACTGCCGGGATATTCGGTCCGAAGACGCCCGCGCTGCTGGAGCAGCGGCACGACCTGTTCCACGAAGTCCTCAAGCCCGCCCGGCATATAGCTGGGCTGAAGGGTGAAACCGTCGCAGGCACCGGCATCGCGCCAGGCGATCATCATGTCCGCCATCTGATCGGGCGTGCCGAGGAACACGTTATGACCGCGCGGATGGCGCATGAAATTGGCCGCGAAAGCGCCGAGCGGGGTGCCCTTTTCCTGCGCAGGCGTGATGGCGCGGGCGATGTCGGCCTTGGGCAGGATCGTTCGGTCGAGGATCGTGTCCACCGGGATCGCGCCGGCAGGATCGAAGGCGGTCAGGTCGCAGCCCAGCGATTCCGAGAGATATTCGATGGCCAGTGCATCGTCGGCAAGGTCGAGGATGGCGAGATGGGCGGCGCGCGCCTCTTCCTCGGTGCCGCCCAGTACGCAGGACAGGCCCGGCATGATCCGCACGCCGTCGGGATCGCGGCCCACAGCGGCGATGCGGGTGCGCAAGTCGCTACGGAAATCCACGCCGGCCTCGATATTGGCGGCCGGACAGAAGATCGCCTCGGCCGTGCGCGCCGCGAAATCGCGCCCGTCGGGCGACTGGCCCGCCTGGACGAGGACCGGGCGCCCCTGGGGGAGCATCGGCCCTTCGCGGTCCATCGCCGACCAGAGTTCGCAGGCCTTGGCGACGACTTCCTTGGCGTGGCGATAACGTTCATCCTTCGGCGGGAGATCGTCTTCGCCGAAATTAGGGGCGGTGTCGGGATGCGCGGTGGTGACGATGTTCCAGCCCGCACGGCCGCCGGAAATACGCTCCATCGTACCGAAGCGCTCGGCGAGCATTTGCGGGGTGTTATATGTCGTTGAAACCGTGGCGACGAGGCCAACATGCTTCGTCACCGCCGCCATCGCGGTCAGCAGGCTGACGGGATCGAGCGTCGGCATTGCCATGCGCTCCGGCGTGCGACCACCCGCCCCGCGCGACTGGAGCTGATCGCCGAAGACGATCGCGTCGAACATGCCCTGTTCGGCTAGTTTCGCAACGCCGGCGTAGTAGTCCATCGAGAACACGCCCGCCGGGTTCGCGCGTTCATGCATCCATCCGCTCGGGAAGAAGCCGATGCCCTGGAGAAAGGCCCAGAGGTGAATTTGCTTGTCCATCATGCGTTCTCCGGGATCACGGCGCCGTCGGGCTGGTTGGATGCGGTGGAAGGGATTGGCAGGCCAAGCCGCGCACGCAGGTCGCCGCTCTCGGCCAAGCGCGCCGAAACGAGAGCGCCGAAACGCGCGCCGATCAGGGGAAGCTGCGACAGGGCCTGGGTAAGGGTAAAGTGCAGGCCGTCGATCTCACCGGCCTCGAAACGGGCTACCGTTTCTGCAAGATCGGCATCCGGCGCAACCTTGAGCAAGCGCTTGCTTGCCGAAGGCACTGGCTGTCCATCGGCAAACAGCGCGATATCGGCATCGGCTACGGCGAGTGGCGCGTCTCCGTCCACCACCAGCAGCGGATGGCCAAGCGGCGGGCGCATGGCGTTGACGGGACCGGCCACCTTAAAGAACGCGCCTGCGTAGTTCGAGGCGGTGACTTTCGACGCATCGAGATAGCGCCCGCTTGCCTTGTCGAGGATCAGCGTATCGCTGCCCCAACCATCCCACAGCGCGCGGGCGGCGGCGACCATGTCCTCGCCCATGCCTTGCGGCGCGCCTTCGGATACCACCGACCAGCCGGTGCGTCCCGCGCTCAGGAAATCGATGGCTGAAAGCGCCCGGGCAACGTGGAAGGGGTGCGCGTTCGACGCTGGAACCGTGGCGACCAGGCCGAGCCGCGAGGTCAGCGGCGCCGCCCATGCCAGCATCACTTGCGCATCGAAGGGACGCGCGCCGGAGCGGCCCATGACCAGCAGGTCGAGACCGGCCGCTTCGGCTGCGCGCAGGATCGGCGCGGCGCTTTCGGGAATGGCGAAGGCGGCCTCGGCGATCGAGGCGGAGAGGATGAAAGGTCTGGTCATACGATGATCACCGGTTCATGAAGGGGATGGATGGGTTCGCAACCGGTCTCGGTAATGCGCACGAGGTCTTCGCAATGGGCCGAGCCGCCGATGCCGATATCCAGCGTCGGGCAGTCGACCGAGAGGATCATGCCCGGCTCCAGCACGATGTCCGGCTTGCGCCAGAAACCGCCGTGGACTTCGCCCGGCTCGTCGGTATGGGCCAAGCCGACGCTGTGCGGACCGAAGCCTATGACAGCCTCGTATCCGGCCTTGCGGATGGCCGCTTCGCCCAGCATCGCGATCTCGGAATAGCGCAGGCCCGGCCGCAGCTTCTCACGTACCGCTTGCCAGCCGAAGGCGGCCGCTTGAGCCGCGCGGGCAGCGGCGCGGGTCGGCTCGCCGACGAAGACGGTGCGGGCGAAATCGCCGTGGTAACCAAGGTATTGGCTGACACCGTCAAGCATCAGCGTCTGCCCATCTGCTACCTCGATCCGCGACAGGTCCGAGGAGACGCGGTCGACATTGAGGAAGACCGCCGTATTGCCTCGCGCGGCGGTTTCCATGCGAAACAGGGCCTGCAACTCAGCATGGCCGGCACCGGCACGGATCGCGCGGCCCACGGCATTGAGCGCATCGACATTGGACTTCGCCGCGCGGGCCATCAAGGCGTGCTCCAGGGGCGATTTCACGAGGCGGATCTCGCGCAGGATATTGTCGGCCTGCACCAGTTTGCCGGGATGCTCGCGGCGCAGGGCGACTTCGGCAATGACTGCGTGGTCATAGCCGATCCGTCCCTGCCACAAGCCAAGACCGCGCATGGCCACCGCGATAGCCGCCCCGGCATCCCCGTGCGCCGTCATGGCCCCGGCCTCACGCGCGGAAATTGCCTCGCGATGAGCCTCAGCGCCAGTCAGCGGACTGCTGGTTCGGCGCGGCAGGACGGACGTGTCCGGCACTTGCGCCGGGGTGTCGTCGCCCGCGTCTCCGAGCGCGTCGTAGAGCCAGACGGCCACGTCGCTGCGGGAGCGTCCATCGGCCCAGCTATAGTGATGGAGGAAACGGCTGGTAACGAGGCCCCATTGTCCGGGCCGCTCGCGCGCTAGCAGTGCGAAAGTCCCCGGAGGTTGTCCGGGCCGGGTCCGTCCTATCTGCGGCCAGTGCCCCAACGCGTGGAACACGTTCACCGGATCGCCCAGCACCAGGCCCGCCAGATCGTGTCGTTCCATCACAGCGATCGCACGGGCCAGATTGATCGGCCCCTCGTGCTCGAGCGCCGCCAGAAGCGCGCCGTCGTCAGGAAGGAAGGATGTGTCCATGACGGCGATTATGAACCTGGCCGCTTAGCAATCCGGGGTGGGGGGATAAAACTATTCGCCTGCCGATCAAGTTTGCATGGAGGGGCGGCGCGTGTCCGGCCTGCGATAGCCTCGGCCCTCATGAACGAACCCGAGATTCCCGATACCCTTCAGATCGAGCGTGCCTTCGTCCGGCTCGATGAGGGGCAGGTTCACTTGCGCCGCCTGCCGGCGGCCGACGCCGCGCACCGGCCCTTGCTCCTGCTTCACGCCTCGCCCGCATCTTCATGGTTCATGCAGGACCTGATGACGGCCCTTCGCGCGGCGGGATTCCTTGGCGAGATCGTCGCGCCGGATACGCTCGGCAACGGCGATTCCGCCGCCCCTGGGCCTGCCGAGCCCGACATCGCCTATTTCGCGGATTCCATGGACCGCCTCTGCAACGCGCTGGGCTTCGGGGCGGTCGATGCGTACGGCACTCACACCGGCGCCCGCATCGCCTGCGAGCTTGCCGCCGGCTATCCCGCCCGCGTGCGCTGCCTCGTGCTGGATGGCATTACCGAATACGAGGACGAGCTGCGCGAAACGGTGATCGCCAATTACGCCCCGGTGGTCGAGCCGGACGAGTATGGCCGCCACTTGGTCTGGGCGTTCAACTTTTGCCGCGACCAGGCGCTGTTCTTTCCGCATTTCCTGAAAGACGCCGAGCACCGGCTTTCCGTGCCGATGCCGCCGCCGCAGGTGCTGCACCGGATCACGCTGGACGTACTCAAGGCGCTCGACACTTATCCCAAGCCCTACATCGCCGCGTTCCGCTACCGCGCTTTCGAGCGCATGGCCCTGATCACCGCGCCCACGCTGCTGCTCAAGCCCGAGACCGAACTCGCCCTGCTCAATGCTTCGGTGAAGACCGCACTCGGCCTGCTGGCCAACGGGCACGAGGCGGTTACCGGTGGATCGCCCGCAGCCAAGGCCGCCGCCATGGCCAAATTCCTCAAGAGGCAGATAGCATGAAAATGTCGGTTTCGAAGGATGGCCGGGCCGATGCCCGGTTGAGCGTCAGGACCTGCCTCGGCTTCGGGATCGGTACGGTGGGCGTGTCGATCATGCTCAACACCGTCACGACATATTTTCCCGCGCTGATGTCCACGGTGCTGGGCCAGTCGCCCGAGATCGCCGGTTACCTGCTGATGATCTCCAAGCTGGCCGACGCGGTGATCGACGTCGCCATCGGCAGCCTGTCCGACCGCGCCCGCACCCGCTGGGGCCGGCGCAAGCCGTTCCTCATGGGAGGAGCGCTGCTTTCGGCCGTCTCGTTCGTGATGCTGTTCGCGCCGCCGGTCCTGTCCGAAGGAGCGCTGCTGCTCTGGATGATCGCGGGGCTGGTGATCTACTCCACCGCCTATTCGCTGTTCAACGTGCCTTACATGGCCCTGCCCGCCGAACTGACCGACGGCTTCCACGAACGCACGCGCCTGATCTCGTTCCGCACCGTGTTCGTCTCGATCGGCCAGCTCCTGGCGATGGCGGGCACCGCGTGGCTGATCCAGAGCGGCGGCGCCGGCCGTTCCGGCTTCGCCACCATGGGCGTGGTCATGGCGCTCATCATCGGCGGATCAATGACGGCGACGGCGCTCGCCGTCCCGGTGAACCACGGCACCGCGCCGGGTTCCGGCAAGCACCTGCCCGGTCCGGCACAGCTTCGCGCAATCGCCCGCAACCGGCCTTTCATGATGCTGCTCGGCGCAAAGGTGTTCCAGTTCCTGTCATTCGCCTCGGTTGCCTCGACGATGCTGTTGTTCATGCTCAACGTCGTGGGCGTGGGCTACAGCGGCCAGATCGCCTTTGCCGTGACCCAGAACGTCGTCACCGCGCTGGTCATGCCGCTGTGGGTCTGGACCGGAAAGCGCTTCGGGAAGCGCCGCACGTATCTGGCGGGCGTCGTGCTGTTCTGCCTGACCACGCTGAGCTGGCTCTTGGCCGACCACTCAATCACCACGACCGGTATCGTCCTGCGCGGCATCGGCGGCGGCCTTGGCTCAGGCGCCATCATTCTGATGTCGATCTCGATGCTGGGCGATACCCAGGCCTATGACCGCCTGCTGACCGGCGAGGCACGCGAGGGGCTTCTCTCCAGCGCCATCGCCGTGATCGAGAAAGTCAGCTTCGCCCTCGGCGTCGCAGTGCTGGGCGTGTTCCTCCACGCGCTGGGCTACGTTCCGACCACCGGCGGCGCCATCGTTGCTCAGCCCGCTAGCGCCATGCTGGCGCTCAAGCTCGGATTCTCGGTGATCCCGGCGGTCATGTTCGCAATCAACGGCCTGTTCCTCTGGGCCTACGACCTTGACGAGGACAAGCTCACCGCCGCTCGCCTGGAAACCGCCGAAGGCCTCGGGCACGCAGTGGCATGAACCGATCCCCGAACAGCGGAGATTCCGCTTTGGACGTGCAAGGTGCGCAAAGCAGCGAGCATTCTGCCTTCATGACCGATACATCCTCGATCCGCCGCGCCTATACCACCTGCCGCCACGGTCAGATGCACTACCGCACCGCCGGATCTGCACAGGCCGGACGCACGCCCATCGTGCTGTTGCACCAGAACCCTTCGTCCTCCTACGAGTACGAGGCCCTGATCCGCGAATTGGCGACCGACCGTCTCGTCGTCTCCCTCGACACGCCGGGCTACGGCATGTCCGACGCGCCGCCCGCGCCGCCGGGGATGGCAGGCTATGCCGCCGCCTTCTCGGACGCGCTCGACGCGCTTGATTCCGAGGGCGTGCTGACCGGCAAGGTCGATCTCTACGGCTTCCACACCGGCACGCTGCTGTCCTGCGAACTGGCCATCGCCCGTCCGGACAAGGTCCGCGCGCTCGGGCTGACCGGCATTCCGATGTTCGATCCAGCCACGCTTGCGGCCAAGCTTGAAGAGGCGCGCAACTTCCCGGAGCCGGACGAAAGCGGCGAAGTTATTCTGGGCCTGCTCGGCAGGCTCTGGAGCTACATCGTCACCAACCGCAACCCTGCGCAGCCGCTCGACAAGGCGGTTTGGAACTTCGCCGACAAGTCGCGCGTGCTCCACCGGTTTACCTGGGCCTACAGCGGCGTCTGGTCGTGGGATTTCTCGCGCCTCGGTCTCGTCACCCAACCGGCCGTGCTCGTGCAGACGGGGGAAGACCTTCTCGAAGTGTCTCTCCAGGCCGCCGCGCGCATGCCGGACTGCCGCACGGTCCAGCTTCTCGATCTCAACAAAGACATTTTCGATCTTGCCTCGGAGCGTATTGCCCATGAATTGCGTGACTTCCTTGACCGCCTCTGACCTACCGGTAGCCGAGGTTTCGCACTCGGTCCTCCATCCCGAGTTCATCGCCGCCGAAGTGGCGCGCCGCTATCCCGTCAAGGGCGAGCTTACCTGTTTTCTGCTCTACCGGGGCATGAACGACGTCTACCTCGTCCAGGACGAGGAAGCTAAGTACGCCCTGCGCGTCTGGCGCAAGACCTACCGCCACGTTGACGACGTAGCCTACGAACTCGATTTCCTCGATTACCTGCGCGAGCAGGGCTTCCCCGCCTCGGTCGGCGTGCCTCAGCATGATGGCAAGCTCTATTTCAAGGTGCTCTCCCCCGAGGGCGAACGCGCCATTGCGCTCTACGACTGGGCGCCGGGCGTGAAGTTCGGCGACCGTCTGTCCGAGGAGACCGCCTTCCGCATCGGCGCCGCCATGGCCCGGATGCACCTGCTTGGCGATGCTTGGGCCGGGCCGGAGCACCGGTTCTCGACCGAAACGGCCAAGGACTACAACATCTGCATGCCGGCCCTTATAGACTTCGTTTACGACCGGCCGGATGACTTGCGCGACTATCCGGTGATCGCCGCCAACCTCGACAAGCGGCTCGACGAACTTGCCGCCTCCGGAAAAGTACCGCTGGGCGTGTGCCATCGCGATTTTCACCCCAGCAACGTCCACGTCGCCGAGGACGGCGGCATCACCTTGCTGGACTTCGACGCCGCGGGCGAAGACTTCCTTATGCAGGACGTGCAGAACTTCGTCTGGGGCAACCTGTTCTACGGCTTCGACCCGAAGATCGGCGAGGCTTTCGAGGACGGCTACCAGTCGGTGCGGCCCTTCACCAAGGAAGAGACCGAGAACTCCGAGCTGTTTCTGATGGCGAAGGCTCTTCGCCTGATCGCGGGCATGGCCCATAGCTCGACGGCGGTAGGGCGCGGCACCCTGCGCTTCCGCAATCTCGACTGGCTGGGCGATTATGTGAAGACCCGCGCCCGCGCCTGCGGCCTGCTCTGACCATGAACGGCCCGATCGCGCTCGACAGGGCGGAGGCTGCGGCGATGTCATCGTCCGGCCCCCGCCCGGTGGCGGAAGGCTCGTGGCCGGGCGGCAAGTCCGCGTGGATCATGGTCTTCATGCTGTTCCTGGCAGGGGTTCTCTCGGTCATCGACCGGGCGGCGCTCAACATCCTGGTCGACCCGGTGCGCGCTGACATCGGCATCGGGGACGAGCAGATCGGGCTATTGCAGGGCCTCGCCTTCGGGCTGTTCTATGCCTTCATGGGACTGCCGATGGGCCTGCTCGCCGATCGCATCTCTCGCCGCAACCTGATCGTCGCGGGGATCGCGCTGTGGAGCGTGGCGACGATCGGCAGCGGGCTGGCCCAGACTTTCGGCTCGCTGTTCACCGCCCGTCTGCTGGTGGGTCTGGGTGAGGCCGCGCTGGGACCGGCCGCGATCTCGCTGATCGCGGACCTGTTCTCACCGGCGCGCCGCGGACGGCCGATCTCGTTCTACATGATGGGACAGGGGCTCGCGAACGGCGTGGCCATCTCGCTGACCGGCCTGCTGGTGACGGCCGCCGGTGCAGGCGCTTTCCTCGGCTTGCCACTGATCGGCCACCTCGTGCCCTGGCGGATCGTCTTCGTGGTGTTCGGCGCCAGCGGGCTGTTGGTAGCCTTGGGGCTGCTTGCCTTCACGCGAGAGCCCGCCCGGCAGGTCCAGGCCGCCGCCGGATCCGTGCCGCGCTTGCCCGGCGCAGCCGAAGCGGCCTATTTCTGGCGCAATCGCAGCGTGCTCCTGCCGCTCTACTTCGGCTTCGCGACCTGCTTCACGGTGGCCTACGGCGGTTCCGCCTGGGCGCCGACGATGCTTCTGCGCGGCTACGGCGCCGATGCCGCCTTCCTCGGCAAGTGGCTTGGGCCGCTTTCGATCCTGTTCTCCGCCATCGGCCCGCTGATCGGCGGGACCATGCTGGACCGCTCGATGCGCTCGGGCCGGACGATGGCGCGCTTCGCGATCCTGGCGTTCGCGCCTTTGTTCGCCCTACCCTCGGTCCTGGCGGTGCTGGCAGGCGAACTTCACCTGGCCACGGTGCTGGTAGCCTCGTCGAATGCCGTGTTCTCGGTGATCGGCACGGTGATGTTCGCTACCTTGCAGTCCCTCGTCCCTCCCCGCATGCGCGGCTGCGCGATCTCGCTCACTCTCGTGCTCAACACCATCATCGGCGCAAGCCTGGGCCCGCTTATGGTTGCCAGCGTGACCGAGCGCGTGTTGCACGACCCGGCGCAAGTGGGCTGGTCGATTGCCATGGTCTGCACGCCGTTCCTGCTGCTGGGCGCCGCACTCTACGCCGGAGCCGGGCGCGCGATGCGCCGCGCCGCCGCGCGGGGCGACAGCGAATGCGCCGGCCTGCTGTCCAGCGGCGCCAATTGATCCGAACACACATGCCGTAGGCCGGACGCGATCGCCCGGCCATGGCGGAGTACCCAGGGGGAACAGGGATGACGGTTGGTCGAATTCTCAAGGCGGCGGGAGGCGCGGTCCTCGCTCTGGTCGTGCTGCTGGCGCTCGTGCTGCTGACGATGCGACTGGGTTGGTGGAACCCGTCCTACGAAAGCGTGAAGGCCGCGCAGGCCACGGCGCCCTCAACGTTCGAACGCATCGGCACTGCCAATCTCCACATCCGCGACGAAGGTCCGCACGACGGCCCGGTCGTGGTAATGCTCCACAGCTCGATGACGAACCTGCGCGAATGGGACGGCTGGACCGACGCGCTTAAGGACAAATATCGGGTGATCCGGTTCGACTGGCCGCCCTACGGCCTCTCTACGGACAGCGCCCCCTCCACCGGGATGCCCGGCGTGGTGACGCTGCTGGAAAAGCTGGTGGAGAAGAAGGGTGTCACGCGCTTCGCCCTTGTCGGCACATCCAGCGGGGCCACCGTCTCGACGCTCTACGCTGCGAAGTATCCCCGGAAAGTCACGGCGCTGGCGCTCTCCGCTCTGCCGCTGAAAGCCCCGCCGCCCAGTGATTTCAGCCGCCTGATGTGGGCGATGGTCTGGACCCACGAGACGCTGGTGCCTAATTACTACCCCCGCTTCTACTATCGCCGCGCACTTTCCGAGCTCTACGGAAAACCCGAACGCCTCACGGACGCAACGGTGGACTGGTACTACCAGACCAACACCCTGCCCGGCGGCTTCGCCCGTGTGAAGGACTACTACGAAACCAACAAGAAGGCGGTCTGGGCCAAGGGCGCAGGCGACGACGCCGCGCAGGTCAAGGCGCCCATCCTGCTGCAATGGGGAGACGCCGATCCGGTCCTACCGAAATACCTCGCAGCCGATGCGGTAAAGGAGTTCTCCGGCACGAAAGTGGACGTGATCCACTATCCCGATCTCGGCCACTACCCGATGCTCGAACTGCCCAGGGAAACCGCAAAGGACCTGCGCGCCTGGCTCGACCGGACGGTGACCCAATGAGCGGTCCCGATCGGACCGCGCCCGATCTGGCCGGCACTTGGGCACTCCACGGCGCCACACTCGGTCCCGACGGCAATACGCTTTACGAATGGGACGGCAGGATGACGCTCGTTCGCGGCGGTCATGCCTTCACCGTCACCATCGAAACCTGCGGCTTTAAGACTTCCCGCTCAGTGAGCTTCGCCGAGAAGCTCACGTCCCTACCCTCGGGCGAGTGGCACCTGCGCTACGGTTACGAGGCCGACCCGGAGCATTTGGCCACCGCAAGCCATAACTTTTTCGGCCTTTCGCAGCTCACCTTCGCGCCGGACCTTGCAAGCGCGCGGGGCACTTCATGCAATTACAACGGCCGATACGTCGTCATGGAACTGCAGGCCAAGCGGGAGGAACGGACGTGAGGCCGCCCCTGTTCAGGCGACTGCGTATCTGCGCTTTTTCGCTGGGCGCCCTGGCGCTGTCCCCCGCTGCCGCGCAGACCGAGCCTCCCCGACTCGACGATGCCGCCCTGCGCAGCCGTTATGCGCTGCCCGGCTCGCAGTTCGCCAAGATCGACGGGGAAAGCGTCCATTACATGGTGGAGGGCAAGGGTCCGGCGATCCTGCTGATCCACGGCTCCTACGCCAGCCTGCGCCAGTGGGACAATTGGGCCGCGAAGCTCTCGCGCCATTACCGGGTAATCCGGTACGACCAGTCTCCCGCCGGACTCTCAGGCCCTAGCCCCGCCGGCGACTATACGATCGAGCACCGTATCCGCGTGATCGACGGACTGATGGACCGGCTCAAGACAGACCGCTTCGTAATGGTCGCGACCTCCAGCGGCGGACTGCCTGCCGCCGCCTATGCCGCTGCCCAGACAAAACGGGTGCAGGCGCTGGTGCTTAACAACATCGCGGTGGGGCCGGTGAAGTTCGACCTCGACGGCCTGCCCCCCACGCTCAAGGCAACGCTGGCCGAGGACCGACTGCACCCCGGCTGGCATGCACCGGAATACTGGCGACAGATCCTGCTCGCCAACGTCGTCGATCCCGCGCGGATAACTCCCGCGCTGGTGGCGCAATGGACCGATCTCAACAGCCGCCCCTTGCGTGATCCCGCCATCGGCAAGGCGGTGGCAGCGTCCACTTCCTTCGCAAGAACGCCGGACGACTTACGGCGGATCACCGCGCCCACGCTGCTGCTCTGGTCCGCCGACGACCACGAAACCACGCTGGAGAGGGACGGGAAACAGGCGCTCGCGCTGCTTGGCAGCGCCGACAAGTCGCTCGAAGTCGTCGACAGCTGCGGCCACATGATGCCGTTCGACTGCCCGGACCGGGCTCTCGAACGCATGATGCCCTTCCTCCGCCGCACCGCCAGGTGATAGGAGAAGGCCGCGTTCCCGTGAAAGGGCGCGGCCTTCAATACCTCAGTTCAAAGGCGCCGGTCAGACCAGCACGGGTTCCGCCGCCGTAAGTTCGGCATCGCGCGTGGCCACTTTTGCACGCAGCAACGGGATAAGGTCGCGCCCGATGGCGATCACGTCTTCCACCGGATCGAAACCGCGCAGGATGAACGCCGAAACCCCGGCATCGTAATAGTCCATCAACGCGTCGGCGAGCTGGGCAGGCGTGCCGACCAAGGTGCCCGAATTGCTCTGCCCGCCGCGAAGCTGGTTAATGCCGTTCCAGAAGCACTTCTCCAACCTGTCGCCGCGCGCGGCGAGTTCGGCAGTGCGCTTGAACCCGTCGGCCTTCACGGCGGCAGTATTCGGCGCCAGCTTGCCCATGTTGGCGGCCACCGCCTCGCGGATCGCGTCGGCCCGCGCCCAGGCCGCTTCCTCGCTATCGGCAATGACGATGCGGATCGACATCAGGAAGCGCGGGGAGCGGCCATGCGGCGCGGCAGCCTCGCGCACCTTGGCGACCACTTCGGTCATCCCTGCAACCGTATCGGAGAGCGTGGCGAAAGTATCGCAATACTCGCCCGCCACTTCGAGCGCCGCCGGGCTCATGCCGCCGAAATAGACCGGCACCGTGCCCTGCGTCGGCTTGATCGCGGCAAAACCGCCATTGAAGTGAAACCACTTGCCCTCATGATCGACCGGCTTTTCGCTGGTCCATATCCGGCGCAGCACCGAGATATATTCCTTCGCGCGGTCGTAGCGCTCCAACTTGGTCCGATAGTCGCCGTCGGCCTGCGTTTCCTCGTCGCTGGCAGCGGTAATGATATGGACGCCGACGCGGCCCGGCATCAACCGGTCGAGCGTCGCCAGCATCCGCGCGGCCATGGTCGGCGGAATGAAGCCCGGCCGGTGCGCAAGCATAACGCCGAGCCGGCTCGTGTTTGCGGCGACATATCCAGCGATGGTGAAATTGTCGGGCATGATCGCGGCATTTGCGACCAACACCTTGTCATAGCCCCATGCATCATGGAGCCGCGCCATTCGCGCTATGCCTTCGGGATCGAAAGTCTCGAAGGAAACGGGATGGGTTTCGCTCGAAATGTTGTGGTTGAGCAGACCGTTGATCTCGACCGGCATGAGGCTCGAGGCCCTCCCTGATAGTGCTGAAGGCGGAAGTCTATGCCCGGCTGTATCGGCCGAAAGTCGCCTTTTTTGTTATCCGGCAGGTGGCACGAAGCTGTCTCACCTGCCGGAAACGGTCACTTGGTAGCCGAGCAAGCGTACCAGCTGCCGATCATCGCCCGGCCCTCGGGATGGCCTTCGGTGAAGAAGTCCCCCCGATCGGGCTTGAGGAAGAACGTGCCCTTGCGGTACCCGACCAGCACGTCCGCGGCATCGAACCCAGCGTCCAGGGCAACCTTCAGCCAGTCGGTACGAGCGAGCGACGTCATGAAGGGTTCGTTGTTGTAGTGACTCTCGAAGTCGCAGCGCATCTGGTCCCAGAGCGACAGATGCTCATGGCGGGGCGGCACGTCCACGTGGCACATGATTCCGCCCTTGCGCAACAGGCGGTGGCTCTCCTTGAAGATGCCCCGCATGCCCTTGGCCGAGGTCTCATGGAGCACAGCCGAGGAGCAGACGAGATCGAAGCTCTCATCCTCAAAGTCGGTATGCTCGGCGTCCTGCTGGCTGAAGTGGATCGCCGTGCCCATCGCCTCGGCGCGGGCATGGCCGTAGCGCAGCATCGGCGCACCCACGTCGAGGGCATAGACTTCCGCGTCTGGGAAAGCCTGCGCGATCGCCACCGTCGAGTGGCCGACCGAGCAGCCGAGGTCGAGGATGCGCCGGGGCTTGAAGTCAGGATAGAAGTCCTGGAGATGGCTGGCGAGCGTGTGTCCGCGCCCGTCGTTCTTCCAGCCGCCGTTGAGGTTGCGCAAGTAGGTGGAAGCGAAGCGGTCGTAGAGCGCGCCGGCCCGGAAATCGCCTTCTGCGGTATCGACCGTGTAGCTGCCCGGCATACGGTGATGATCGAAGGACGAGATGTAGCGCGGAATGACAAGATCCGGGTTCAGGCGCAGGCTGCCCTTGGGGTCTGCCACTTGCGCCTCGACCTTTGCCGAAAGCTCGTCGAACTGGCGGTCGATTGCACCGTCGAGCGAAAGCCAGATGCGGTCCTGGTAGAAAAGCGAGAGCGTCAGCCAGTACTGGTGCAGCGGATGGGCTTCCAGCGCTCCGCGAACCTGGGTGCTGGAGGTTGGCTTGCTGCCGGTCTTCTTCTCGATCTCGGGAACGATAACTTCGTCCAGCAGACGACGATCGAGCGGGTCCATGTTCTGGCTGGTCCAGGCGCGCATGGCGAGGAAGTGGTCTTCCATTGCCTGCTCGTCATGGTTGGACTGCGGCATGACCGCATGACCGAAATGTTCCTGGCGGTACTGTTCCATGTCTTCGCGCTCCCCTTCCGGGTCAAAGTTTCTGGTTTGTCGCATTTTCCGGGTCATCAGGTGATTCCACCTGATTAGAAAACGCTCTAATCGCGGGTCACGGCGTCAAGGACGCCTTCATAGTCGTGCTGGTCGGCCAGTGCCTCTGGCATCAGCTTGTCGCGGGCAGTGCCCAGCACGCGTTCGTAGATCCCTTGCCGATAGGCGCCGCGATAGGCGCGCGCTTCGGCGTCCGGGGCGAATGTGTCGATGTCTGCGGGGCCGTGCAAGCCTGCAGCCTTCAGCAGGCGCTCGTTCGCGTCGAGCCGGTCCTTGAGCACGACGACCTCGCCCAACAGCGCAAGCACTAGCCCCGCGAGGGCGTCTACCGTCTCGCTTTCGAAAACCACCGGCTGGCTGCCCTTCGACCGCGCCTTGCGGTCAAGGTTCATGCGCTCTGCCATCGTCACGTCACTCCATCAGTTCGAAACGGAACACCTTGCCGGTACGGGCAACGATGTCCTTCTTGTCGAGATCGGGGCCATGGGCCTCTTCGGTCGCAGCGTCCTTTGCCTTGAGGTCGTAACCGGTCTGGCTGGAGAGGACCACGACGAGGTCGGTCCCGTCTTCCACCGCGAAGGGAAACTCGTGCCAAGTGCCAAGGTGCATGGCGAATCCCGCCGTCCCGTCGAAACGGAAGGCGCGGACTTGCGAAAGGTCGGGCAGCTCGCCATCGCTCGGTGGTGCCATGACCGCCACGAAAGGTTTGCCGCCAAGCGGCAGGAAAGCCTGCGTGTGCTGGAAATGACGCTCCAGGTAGCGCACTTCGCCGGGGCGCCGATCCATCTGCGCCAGCGTGACTTCCACCGGATGTTCGCAGAGGAAGCGGGCCGGATAACTCATTTTCACCGCGCCCTTGTAGAAATCGACCGAAACCGGCTTTACCGGCGCATCCCGGCCGATCACCGCGCCGAACAGCGCCAGCGCCTGGGGCGTGGCGGGTTCGACCGCAAGCTCGATCACGGTGCATTCCCGCGTGGAAAAGCCGGTTTGCGTGGTCATGGATACCTCTGCCGCCGTTGTCCGCCAGATCATGCATGCCGGGAAGAGGATTCGAGCGGGGATCGAACTGTTTGATCGCTGGCCGGATAGCCGCAGGGTGGATAGGCTGGTGCCGGCCGGTCGCGAGGCTGGCGGGAATGGTCAAGTCTAGCGGACTATGTGGAAAATTCGGGTATTCTGATGAGCAGCGCGATTGTCGAGGAACAAGTGGTTTCGGCCTTGGTGAAGGCACTGGGAGCCGATGCCGTGATCCATGAGGGCGAAGCGCTCGCCTACTTCTCGAACGACGTCTATCGCGGCGGTGCCGCGCCCAAGGCGATTGTCCGCCCAGCCGATGTGAAAGCGCTTCAAGAAACCGTGCGCATCTGTGCGGCAGCCGGGACCGCCATGGTTCCGCGCGGCGGCGGCGCCTCCTATACCGATGCCTATCTCCTGCCCGAGGGCGGCCATGTCTTGATCGACACCGGCGCGCTCGACACGATCGAGATCGACGAACGCAACGCCGTGGTCACTGTCGGCGCGGGGGTCACGTGGATGGCGCTCAAGACCGCGCTGGACGCCAAAGGTCTGCGCACGCCGTTCTGGGGGCCTTTTTCCGGCATCGCCGCCACCGTGGGCGGCAGCATGAGCCAGAACACGCTGAGCCACGGCAGCACTGCGCACGGCATCTCGGCACAGTCGGTCCTATCGATGGACGTGGTGTTGGCGAGCGGGGAAATGCTCTCGACCAGCGCCAGTTCTGCCATGCGCTTCTACGGGCCGGACCTCACCGGCCTGTTCACGGGCGACTGCGGGATTTTCGGCATCAAAGCGCGCATTCGCCTGCCGCTGCTGCCGGTCCTGCCGCATTTCGAATGCCTGAGCTTCGCGTTCGAAAGCTTCGCGGACTATCACGCCGCCTCGCGCGAGGCGGCCATGGCGCGGCTGGACGATTCGCACTTCGGCCTCGATCTTGCCCTGTCGCAAGGGCAGATCGGCCGCCAGGACGGCATGGGCGCGCGCCTTAAGATCGCCGCCGAAGTTATGCGCAAAGCACCGGACAAGATGAAGGGACTTGCCCAGCTCGTTCGGATGGCGCTGGCGGGCGAGAACCCGATGCGCGCGGGCGCTTACATGTGCCACTTCATCATTGAGGGGTTCGACGCCGATGAGGCGGCGCATAAGGCGAAGATCCTGCGCCGGATGCTGGCCCGGCACGGCCGCGAGATCGCAAATTCGATCCCGACTTTCGTCCACTCGGTGCCCTTCGCGCCGCTGTTCAACGTGCTGGGTCCGGGCGGCGAGCGCTGGGTGCCGATCCACGGCGTACTCGCCCACGACCAGGCCGTGCCATTCGACGCCGCGTTCAAGGAACTGATCGGCGGACGCAAGGCGGAAATGGACCGCCTCGGCATCTGGACCGGCACGATGTTCTCCCCGGTCGGCGCCGCCGGCTTTCTTTACGAAGTGGCGCTGTACTGGCCCGACGACCGCACCGCCTATCACCACACGTTATTGGGCGAGGAATACCTCTCCCGGCAACCGCAGTTCCCCGCCAACGCGGAATCGCGCGCTTATGCGGACGATCTCAAGCAGGCGATTGTCGCTCTGATGCAGGAATACGGCGCCGGGCACTTCCAGCTCGGCCGGGCCTATCCCTATCGTCAGCGGTTATCTCCCCAGGCGCTCTCCCTATTGAGCGCGGTAAAGAGGGAACTTGATCCGAAGGGACTGATGAACCCCGGCGCGCTAGGGTTCTAAAAGGGCTGAAATTACGAAAACGCCCCGGAAAGCGCTTTCCGGGGCGTTCAAGAAATGGGAACGGGCCTCAGCGCTTCATGAGGCGCGCCGGCAGGGCTTGCGTCACCAGCCTGTCGAGACGGCGGCGTGCCTTTGCGCTACCTGCGCCGAAGCCTTCGAGAAACAGCGCAGCATGCTCGACCGCCAGCTTCAGGGCTACAAGTTGCGGCGGTCCCGGCTGCGAGAAATCGCAAATGGCGCCGCCGAAGTAATGGTTGGCCCCTTCGAGCACGAGGCCATAGCGATCGCCCCCCGCCGCGGCGGCAGTGAACGGCGCGAGGTGGCCCTTCCAGCCATCGGCGGCCATGCCCTGCATCAGGTCCAGCGTACCCGTCTGGACCAGCGCGGGCACCGACAGCGCACCGTACCCCGACTCGGTCACGAGAACCGGGATCGGCGGCGGGGGCGAGAAGGCGATCACCGCCCTTGCAAGGCGCGGCACCAGCGGTGCTTGCAGCCCTTCCGGCAAGACCGGCTGCGCACCGCCCAGCATCGTGGCAACGAGGCCGCCGTAGGAATGTCCCGCCGCCACGAACGGTGCTTCGCCGATATGGGAAACGAGCGCGCGCATGTCCTCGACCCGCGCCTTCCAGCTTGCCAGCCCGGGGTACTGTGCGGTTTGCGGATGCTCGCGCGAATCGACGTGAAGCGGAGCGAGCACCTGCCACCCCGCTGCGACCCAGGGCCCTATGATCGGATCGTAGTATGCAGGGGCCGATCCTGCCCCGTGCGAGAACAGGATCACCCCGCGCGAAGTGCCCTGCGGCCGCCATTCGCTGATGGAAACCGCGCGGCCTTCCGGCGTCTTCAGCTCGATGACCGCAGGCTGCGGCATTGGCCTTGGCGGCAAGGCCGCCAGCGCGCGTCCGGCCACGGCCAGTCCGGCCGCCGCGACGCAACCCGCCAGCAGCGACCTGCGCGACATTGCAAGGCCGGTCCCCACGATCCGCGTCACGATCAGGGCGCCGGCTTTTTGAGGTAGGCGATCACGGCCTTGCGGTCTTCGGGCTTGGGAAGGCCGGCAAAGACCATCGAGGTGCCGGGAACCACACTGGCCGGACGGGTCAGCCACTTGTCGAGCGTGGCATCGTTCCAGGTCACGCCGGACTTGGACATGGCCGCCGAATAGCGGAAGCCCTTCACCGCGCCGGACTTCTTGCCGACCACGCCCGACAGATTCGGCCCCACTTTGTTCGCGCCGCCGGCATTCACTGTGTGGCATGCCATGCAGCGCATGAAGATGCGCTTGCCGGCTGCGGCATCGGTCGCCGGCGGCCCGGCCGAAACGCTTGCCGGAACCGCCGCCATGGCAGCGAAGGCGGCCGCGGCCAATGCCGGATGGATGATCTGTCTGGTCATGTCTAACTGCCTACCCTTTGGAATGCGTCATTGTCGCTCCGGCCAGGATATCCGGACGCCATCTCTGCTTGGAAGGCTGCCCATCGGGTCCGCCGGGGCCCGTTTTTTCCAGTCATCCCCGAGCCTAGTCTTAAACGCGAACTCTACCCGATGCGCGGCGCCGATTATCCGCCTTGCGGACAGGCCGTTCAGCGATGCGCCTTGAGCCAAGCCGACGCACGAAGGGCCGCATTGGCGCGAATGTCCGCATAGAAAAGTGCAAAATCGTAATAGTGAAGGCTTCCGCCTGCCATCGGCCTGATATCGAGCCCCGGCGCCGGATAAGTCACGGCAAGCCCCTGTTCGCACCGCACGGCTACCGCGCCGGGTCGCAGCGGCTTCATCGCGCCCAAACCGGGCTCGCCCGGAACCGCGCCGCGTGCCTGCGCTGAAAGCGCTGCGGGGCGGGACCGGTCGAAAGTCACTGGGTTGATGCAAAGCGGGCGCTTGCCCGGAACGTCGCCATATCTGTCGACGAAGGACTTTTCGTATGCGGCGATGATAGGCGCAAGGTTCGCGCCCGCGGCGACCGCGTTCCATTGCAACGCGCATCCGGTCTGCGCAGGCCTATCGCAAACGGGGACGTGCCTGTACCGCAGGCCGAACTCGCCTTCCGAAAGATTGATGCCCACGATGTAAGCCGCCACCATACGCTGCTGCAGGGGCGTGCCGTCGATCCGCCGTTCCAGCAGGTCCGCGATGTGCTTGGCGCCCTGGCTGTGCCCGGCGATGATGAAGGGCCGCCCCTGGCTGACATGGGCGAGGAACCAGTCGAACGCCCGCTCTACGTCGGAATAGGCTAGTGCGAAGGCGGCATCCCGGTGGGCGGGCTCCATCAGCGCCTTGTAGCTGGCCGCCCGGTATCGCGGCGCCCAGATCCGGCAGCAGGCCCCGAACGCGCTGGCTTGCCGGGCCACCGCGCTCTCGTCCGTCCAAGTGCTGGCCGCGGCGTCGGCAGGGTCCTGGTTCCACGCAGTCTGGCTGCGGAAGGTGGTGGGATGCACATAGAAGACATCCACCTCCGCAGACTGCGCGACCGGCGCGGCGCCCTCGGGCAAGGCCGCCGCCGGGCCGGGACCAGCGGGACCGGCGGCCCAGGCCCCGGCGACAGCGTAATCGGGTGCGGTGGGCGCAAGTGCGGCGATGTCATCCTGCGGTGCGGCCCGGGCCGGACCTGACCAGCACATCACCACCGCCATGAGGCCTGCTGCGGTTTTTGCCGCCGACTTTGCCGCCAGCTTTCTCCGCGGCGCTGCCGCCCGGCCGCGCTCACCCATCGGCGGGCAACCGGTAGCGCGAGAACACCAGAAGGCTGACGAGCTGGGTTCCGGCCGGGATCAGGCTGTAAAGCAGGACGATGCCGGTAATCGCATGGGGCGTCTGCGTCACTGCTCCCCCGGTCGAGGATACGAAGCCGAACGCACTCATCACAAGGCCTGCGACGACCGGCCCTAGCGCGAAGGAGAGCTTTTCCATGGCCGAGAACAGTCCGGCGAAGACGCCTTCGTTGGCAATGCCCTTGCGGCGGCGTTCATAATCGATCGTATCGGTGAGCATCGAGAGCGAGAGCATGACGAACGCCGAGTTCACCACGCCGATCACCGCGCCGCGCACTAGCACCAGGACGTGCTGCGTGCCCAACGGGCCGACGCCGGGAATGTTCACCAGCACGTCGGTGGCCGGATGGACGAAGAACCAGGTAACCGTTACCATCGCCCATGCGGCTGAAGCGACGATGTAAGTGCGCTCCTTGCCCCAGCTGCGCGACAGCGTGAGCCAGAAAGGCTGCGCAAGAATGCCTGCGATCGCCATGACGAGGATGAACAGCGGCACGATCCAGATCGCCTGGATCGCATAGAGATAGATGAAGCCGATCACGGTATAGCCCGAAGCCTGCCCGATATTCTGGATCAGGCAGGTTGCCAGCAGCACAAGATAGGGGCGGTTGCCCTTGATCGCGCCAAGCTGGCTCAGGAGGCTGCCGGGCGCGGCATCGTCGCGGATCATCGGCACGCGGGCGAGACCCAGCGCAGTCACAAGCATCGTGCCGAGGCACACCGCGCCCAGCACCAGCGCCATGACCGTCCAGCCATGCGCGCCGCCGCCCAGCGCATAGATCAGCGGCTGCGCCACACCCACGCCCACCAGAACGCCGAGCGTCGAGAAGATCATGCGCCATACCATGATGCGGGTGCGCTCGTGCGGATCATGCGACAGCGCCGCCGCAATCGCGAGATAGGGCACGGAGAACATCGAGAAAGCTGTGGACGCGAGGAAGAACAGGAAGCAGGTGATCGCCGCCGAGAGCAGCGGGCTGGAACTCTGGGTCAGCGTGAACAGCGCCACGAAGCCAAGGCTCGTAAGAACCGCTCCGGCGACGAGGAAGGGCGCGCGCCCGTGCTTCCCGCGCAGCCGATCCGACCAGGCACCGACCAGCGGATCGCAGACGATCAGCCAGAGCTTGGGGATGAGCACGACCAGCCCCGCCAGCCAGGCCTCAACGCCGAGCATGGTGGTCAGGAACAGCGGCAGCAGCACCGCCGGAGTATCGCGGAATATCTGCGCCCCGAGCTGACCGGTGCCATAGCGCAACAGGACGGAGGTGCCGACCCTGTCGTCGTGCCCCGCGGATGCATGCGGGAGAATTGTCTGCTCGATCATGGTGGCCATGCGCTTCCCGAATCTTGTTATTGCTGCACTGCAACATGCGACAGAGCGCGGGCTCCGTCCATGGCATATTGATGCCATTGAGCTTTGCCGCATCGCGGCAATTGCGCGGTTTATCCACCAGACGGACGTAGCGGTCCGCTGCGTGGACACCCTTCGGCGGCGAACCATGCTGGCCGCGAAGCCCCGAACTTCGGGGCTACCGGCCCTCTTCTGGAGAACTTTCGCGATGATTTCCCGTTTGCTCGCCTGTACAGCCGTCTCACTGGTTATTGCCGCACCTGCACCCGCCGCCGAACGCGACAGCCGCGCCATCCACCTTGCGGCCGCACGGAAGCGCGCGGCCGAAACGGTCTCCCGGATGTCCGCTCAGGAAAAGGTGGTCATCACGCACGGCATCATGCCCCTGCCCGGCGGCGGCCCGAAAGTGGATATCCCGCCCGAAGCGATCATTGGCGCGGGCTACATTCCCGGCGTCGGCCGGCTCGGCATTCCGCCCTTGCGGGAAACCGACGCCAGCCTCGGCGTGAGCTGGGTGATGGGCGCGCGCAAGGACTGGTCCACCGCCCTGCCCTCGGCCGTGGCGCAGGCGGCAAGCTGGAACCCTGCACTGGTCGAGCGCGGCGGCGCGATGATCGGCGCGGAAGCGCGGGCCAAGGGCTTCAACGTCCTCCTTGCCGGCGGCGTGAACCTTGTCCGCGATCCGCGCAACGGCCGGACTTTCGAATACTTCTCGGAAGACCCGCTCCTGTCCGGCGTGCTGGCGGGCGCGGCGATCCGGGGCGTGCAATCCAACCATATCATCTCCACCATCAAACACTTCGCGCTCAATGGGCAGGAAACCGGCCGCAAGTACGTGGACGTGAAGATCGCGCCCGCTGCCGCACATGAAAGCGACCTGCTGGCCTTCCAGATCGGCATCGAACAGGGCCAGCCGGGCTCAGTCATGTGCGCCTACAACCGCGTTCACGGGGCGCAGGCCTGCGCCAGCGATTGGCTGCTTAACAATGTGCTGAAGCAAGAATGGGGCTACAAGGGCTTCGTCATGTCGGACTGGGGGGCCGTGCCCTCGATCGACGCGGCGATAAACGGGCTCGACCAGCAGTCAGGCGACCAACTCGATCCAGGCGTGTTCTTTGGTGCGAAGCTGGCCGAAAAGGCCGCATCTGAGCCGGCATGGGCCGCACGGCTCGACGACATGAACACCCGTATCCTGACCGCCGTCTACGCCACCGGGCTGGACAGCCATCCCGCCGAGCCCGGGGGCGCGATAGATTGGGCCGCACATGCCGCGATCGCCGAGGACGTGGCGAAGCAGGGCATCGTCCTGCTGAAAAACGACGGTCATGTGCTGCCGCTGGCCAGGAACGCGAAGTCCATCGCGGTCATCGGCGGCTATGCCGACGGCGGCGTGCTTTCCGGCGCCGGGTCGAGCCAAGTCATGGGCGAAGGCGGCCCGGCCGTGAAGCTGCCCGTGGCGGGTTCCGGCGTCTGGGCCGGGTTCATCTCGGAATCCTACCATCGCTCCAGCCCAATGGCGGCGATTAAGGCACAGGCGCCGGGCGCCACCGTGCTCTACCGCCAGGGCCAGTACATCAAGGATGCGGCCGAACTTGCCGCTCGCTCGGAAGTGGCCATCGTGTTCGCCACCCAGTGGATGACCGAAGGGCTGGATGTACCTGACCTGTCGTTGCCGCGCGGACAGGATGCGCTGATCGAGGCAGTCGCCGCCGCCAATCCAAATACCATCGTCGTACTTGAAACCGGCGGCCCGGTGAAGATGCCCTGGCTGAGCAAGGTCAGCGGCGTGATCGAGGCCTGGTATCCCGGCGCGCGCGGCGGCGAGGCGATCGCTTCGGTGCTGTTCGGCGAAACCAACCCCTCGGGCCGCCTGCCAATCACTTTCCCGTCCGACGAGAGCCAGCTTCCCCGCCCCCGCCTGGACGGCAGCGACTGGGTGGAACCGGACTTCGGCGGAAATCCCAAGGGCGGCAAGGACAAGCTGCCGGCAGACTACGACATCGAAGGTTCGGACCTCGGCTATCGCTGGTTCGCGCGCAAGGCGGAGAGGCCGCTGTTCCCCTTCGGCCACGGCCTCAGCTATACCTCGTTCGCGCAAGGCAAGCCGGTTATCAGGGGTTCCGCTGTGCGCGTGACCGTGACCAATACCGGCGCGAGGGCCGGCGCGGATGTGGTCCAGCTCTACCTGACCGACCGCGCGGGAGAGATAAAAAGCCGCCTCGTCGGCTTCGGCCGCGTGGAACTGGCGCCGGGCGCCGCCGGCGAAGTGGCGATGACAATCGACCCGCGCCTGCTGGCGGACTGGAAGGATGGCAGCTGGACGATCCCGGCGGGCCGCTACGCTTTTGCGGTGGGCACGGATGCCGAGCACCTGGGTGCGCCGGTGACGGTGATGATGAAGGCACGCCGTTGGAAGGACTGAAGGTTTTGGCCCGAAGGCGGGCTCTGTAGCGCAAAGGCGGCGGGGCTGGCCTTTAGCGGAACAGGCGCGGGGCGAAATCGGCAAGATAGCGCCGCCAGTTCACCCATTCGTGGCCGCCGCCGGTTTCGTGATAGACGTGCGCGATGTGGTACCGAACAAACAGCGCGCGCGTCGGCGCGACTGTTTCGTGAAGGAAATCCTCTTTGCCCATCGCAAAGTAAACAAGCTTGAGTTCCTTCGCGCTGCGTTTCAGTTCGGCATCGTATTTGGCAGCGAAAGTCTCCGCGCCGTTGAAGGCGCCGCCCTTGCTCAGCCCCATTGAAAATATGCCGATCCAGCGGAACTGGTCCGGGTGCGTCAGCCCGTTTCGCAGGGTATGCGATCCGCCCATCGACAAACCCGCCATGGCCCGCGCCTCGGGACGGGCGTCGCTGCGGTAACCGGAATCGACATAGGGGATCAGGTCGCCCATCAGGTCGGCGCCGAAGTCGGGGTTGTCGAGCGTCATCACCCCTTCGCGCAGCGGGGTATGCCCGTCCGGCATGACAACGATCATCGGCAAGACTTTTCCGGCGGCGATCAGGTTGTCCAGGATCGCGTTGGCCCGGCCCACGCTGGTCCAGCTGTCGTCACTGTCGCCCGCACCGTGAACAAGATAGAGTACGGGATACTTGCGGCCGTTCTTCATGTAGCCGGGCGGCGTATAGACATGGGCGCGGCGGGCAATTCCCAGCGATTTCGACCAGTATTCGATAGTTGATACCGCGCCATGCGCGATTTGCGGGTTCGTCGTCTGGAAATCGCCTTCGGGGCCGCGCACCTCAAAAGTCGAATTGATGCCCTTGAGCTCCTCGGAGAAGGTCCTGCCGAGAGGATCGACGATCTTTACTCCGTCCACGCGGAACGCGAAGCGATAAGTGTCCGCTGGCACCGGCCCGGGGGTGGTGACGGTCCAAAGGCCGGTCGCTTCTCTCGCCATGGCAAGACCCTGCGGCGTACCGGTCGGGAAGCCAATGGGAATGACCGTCGCGATATCGGTGCTGGTCAACAGCACTTCCGACGCATTTGGCGCGCAGAGGCGGAAGGTCACGCGCCGATCGGGAAGCTGCTCCACCGACTTGTAGGGCGCGGGGCCGGAGTAGAACGGCGGCATCACACAAGTGGAGGGATCGAGCCTGGGCGACTGCATCTGCGCCGTCGCCGGCAGCGCCGCCGCGAAGGCGGATAAGACCGCCAGCAGCGCAGCGGAGGAGGCTATCTTGCGGCGAAGCATGCAGAAATCCTTTCGCGGACACAGCGAGCGCTGCTGCCACGAAAGGTCGTTGTTGCCGGTCGGGGAACGAACGCCGCCATCGCGTCTATCCGACTGGCGGAGCGGTGAGCACGCTCTTACCGGAACTGCCCGGGGCCGCTTTCACTTGCGCGCTTCGACCTGCTTACCCAGCCGCGCCGCTACGCACTGGTCGGCGGGCATGCCATCGGGGCAGCTCTCGGTCTTGGGCACGAGAGCGCTGTCCTTCGGCAGACGAACGGTAAGGATGCGCACCGCCTCGGTGCCGATCATGCGCGAGGTATGGCCGCGCCCGGTCACGTCGTCCGCCAGAACGATGTCACCCTTGGAAAGGATGTGCTTCGAACCGTCGCCCAGCCCCACTTCGAGCTGGCCGGACAGGACGATCAGGAAACGCGGGGTGGAAACGCCGTGGAAATCGATGAAGCCGCCGGGCAGCGTATCGCCGATTTCCACATCGGTGGCGCGCAGCCGCGACTGAACCGAACGCCCGTCCCCCCCGCCCGTGAGCGGCAGGTCGATGATCTCGAGATGGGATTCGCCGTCCTCCCCGCCGTACATGTGCATCATCCGCATGGCCTTGCCGGCAGCCGAAAGCGGGGTGACGGGCACCGGATCGGCCAGCGAGGGCGCCGCAAAAGCCAGCACGGCGGCGAACGAAACAAACAGTCTCATGCCCCTTGTTCTCCTTCAGGCACTGACGTGGGAACCGGCGGCGGCGAAGACGGCGCCGGACTTCTGGTCATGACGGGCGGACAGTTCGCGCAGGCGAGGGATTAGTTCGCGCCCGTGGACCGCGATATCGCCCAGCAGGTCGAACCCGCGCAGCAGGAACCCTCCGATGCCCATGGCATAATAGTCCATTAACGCATCCGCCACCTGCTCGGCCGTACCCACCAGCGCAGGCGGCAGCATCGGCGTCGAGAAATCGATCGAGGCGCGGGTTATCCCGGTCCAGAGGCGCTTGTCGATCAGTTCGCTGCCGCCGGCCAGCGCCTCAAGTTCCTTGCGCCCCGAGCTGCCGCGCGTGGTGGCCAGCCTGGGGTCGAGCCGCATGGCGGTGCCGGTCGCATCCCCCTTTCCGGCATCGGCCTCGGAGATTTTCGCCTGCTGGACCGCTGCAGTCTCGCGAAGCTGCTCGATCACTGCGCGCGCCGCCTGCCAGGCCTGTTCCTCGGTATCGCCGAGGATGACCCGCGCCGATGTCTGCAGACGCAGAGGACGGCCGGTCGCCGCCCAGGCCGCCTTGACCTGCGCCGCTGTCTCCTTCATCTGCTCCAGCGGCTTGAGACCTCCGATCGCGTAGACATCCGCCACTTGCGCGCCCACGTCCAGCGCCAGCGGCGATGCCCCGCCCCAATAGACCGGGATGGCGCCGCCTTCCGGCCGAATTTCCGCCAGCGCCCGGTCGAACCGATACCAGTCGCCCACATGGCTCACCGGTTCGCGCGCAGCCCAGACCCTGCGCATGATCTTCACATATTCGCCGCTGCGCCGGTAGCGCTCGTCCTTGGTGTGGTAATCCCCGTCGCAGGCCAGTTCGAGGTCGTTGGCGCCGGTTATGACATGGACCCCGGCACGCCCGCCGCTCAGCCGGTCGAGCGTGGCGAACATGCGCGCGGCCATGGTCGGCGCGATGAAGCCAGGCCGATGCGCCACCATGAAGGATAGCCGCCGGGTGATCGCGGCCGCGTAACTGGCGATGGCGAAAGGGTCCGGCGCGTAGGAGTTCTGGAGGATCAGCACCCGGTCGAAGCCGTTCTCGTCGAAGGCGCGGGCCAGCGTGCCGATCGTCTCCACATCGAAGCTCGGCCCGTCCGGCGGCGACACTTCCGAAGCATTGCGGTGGAGCAGGACTCCCAGGATTTCGAGCGACATGACGGCCCTCCCCAAGGCCGGACCACGATGCGTGCCGGCTACAATTCTGACCCCGAAAAACTGGCAGGTGACCGAGAGGCGAATAATCCAAGAAATCTATTACCCTGCGAGAGAAGCTTGATCGAACTTTCGCGGGCAACGGCAACCAGGAAGGCCCCCTGCCGATGAACATCGTCAAGCTCGAACGCATGATCGCCGTCTACGAGGCAGGCAGCTTCCGCAAGGCGGCGCGCCGTTTCGGCATGTCGCAGCCCGCGCTCACCTGGAGCATCCGGCAGCTGGAGGAGAGCCTCGGCCTCTCGCTGTTTGTACGCGGACCTTCCGGCATCCGCCCTACCGAGGCCTGCGAGACGCTGATCGTGCGCGCACGTCTGATCGTCAGCGAACATGCCCGCCTGCTCGCCGAAGTGGAGCGCAAGAATCGCCAGCAGGTGATCGTAATCGGCGTCCACCCGGTGCTGCTCAACAGCCAGTTCGCCCACACCATCGCCGCTTTTCGCGAGCGCGAGCCCGCCGTTACCCTGCGCGTGGTGGAAGCCTATAGCGCCGACCTCATCGCCCGCCTGCAACGCGGCGAACTGGACCTAGCCTTCTCTGCCGCGCCCCCCGAGGACGAGGAGGCCGACGAAATCGCCTTCGAGCCGCTGCTGCGCCAGTATTATTCGATCTTCGCCCGCCCCGATCACGCGATCTTCGCACAGATCGAAAGCGGCGGGCCGATCACCGAACACGCTTGGGCGCAGGCAGACGCGCCCAATGTCGGCGCGCGGCAGGTGACCGCCAGCAGCGGCGATCGCAATACCAACATAGTGCTGGAACTGCTCGCGCGCTTCGGAATGACCGAGAACATGGTGGCGATCCGTTCCGCCTCGATGCACCTGATCCGCCGGATGGTCATTGACGGCGGCCTGCTGGGCATGGTCCCTGAAAGCCAGTTCGCCACTGAATTGCAGGGCGGCACCGTGCGTCAGGTGCCCGGCTCCAACATCGAGGGTCCGCCGCTCGGCCTGCTGTGGATTGATGGCTGCTACGAGACACTGGCCATGCGCCGGCTGAAATCACTGCTGCGCACGATGCAAGTTCCCGATCATCCCAAGGCGCTGCCCGCCCCAAAGATCGCGGCATGATGGCCGCTACTGCCCGGGTGATAGAGGTGCTCTATCACAGGTCAAAATTAGTTCTCTGTTTCGCTTTGACAAGCCCAAGCAACATGCCGCCACTGGCTGCGCTGGGTTCCAGTCGCTCACCGTGGCCCCTTTTTTCCTCTCTGCGAGTCCGGCGATGAACAAGCATCCCCTCAACCCCATCACGCCCGAGCATATCGAGACCTATCGCCGCGACGGCGTGGTCTGCCTGCGCCAGATGTTCGACGCGGAATGGATCGAGCGTCTCCAGCAAGCCGCGCTCGAAGTCTCAGCTGATCCCGCAGCTCACGGCCTTACCGGCCCCTCGCACGGCGCCATGATCTCGGTTTCGCACCTCTGGCACAAGCCAGGCACATTCCGCGACTTCGCCTTCAACTCGCCCGCGGGGGAGATCGTGGGCCGCGTGATCGAGGCGGACAACGTACAGATGTTTCACGATCACCTGTTCCGCAAGCCACCGCAATCCCCCGCGATCATGCAGTGGCATGCCGATCACCTCTGGCCCTTCACCGGCACCATGATCCCCAACCTGTGGGTTGCATTGTCGCCGGTGAACGAGGAGAACGGCCGGATCGAATTCGTCGCGGGCTATCACCGCTTCTGCATCGACACGGGCTCTCGCTTTGGCCCGGCCGGAGACGGCACCTTCCGCTTCCCAGACTTCGAAGCCGAGCGCGGCAATCCGGATTTCCCGTTCCGTTTCGTCACCTGGGATCTCCAGCCGGGCGACGCTGTGCTGTTCCATGTAGATATCCCGCACTTTTCCAAGGGCAACGATTCCGATACGCTCGCCCGCACCGGCCTTGCCATGCGGATGATCGGCGACGACTGCTACTGGTGCCCGCGCGAAGGGCTGATGCCGGTCCACGGCATGGACCTGATGAGCCAGCCCGACGGTGTTCATCCCGAGCCCGGCGAACTGCTGCCGCTCATCTGGCACCGCCCGGACGACGAACCCCGCGCCTTTACGCCGCGCCCCGCCCCAGCGGCACGGGCAGCATGACCTTCGATCCCGGCAAGCGCGAATTCCTTGGCGGCGCGGCGCTGTTCGCGGCGCTGGGGATCGCCGGACCGGCGGTGGCGGGCAAGACTCCCAGTATTCTGGTCGAGCCTATCCCGGGCCCGAACCTGCCGATGGAATTTCCCGGCAGCGGCGGTACGGTTCCTTGGCTGAAGCGGGTTTTTCACCTCTATTCCGGCCCTGACGGGCTGACCCGGGCCGAACAACTTGAAGTGGTGGAGCCGCGCGGCCAGGCCATCGCTACTCTGCTGCGCCGCACCGCCGCGCGCGTCACCCTGGGCGGATCGCAGCCCGGTGCCGGTTTCGGCTTCCACGTCGCCAGCCAGCCGACCCTGCTGATCCCGATCTTCGGGTCGATGACGATCGGCCTTCATGACGGCACAGAATACGAATTGCGCCACGGCGACCTCGCCTATGCCGAGGACTGCAGCGGCAAAGGCCATATTTCGAAAGCCGGGCCGGATGGCTCGTTCATGGTCGCGGTGCAGCTTCCTGGCGATGGCTGCCCCCTGTCCGGCAGTTCCGACATGAAGAAAATCTGGTCCGACCAAGCCCGCTGAGCCCATAGCCCCTCGCTTGAAGGAAGACGCGTGAAGAAGACTGCATATCTCGGCTGGGCGATCGGCTCCTTCACCTCCTCGGCGCTGGTCAGCGCCGTGGGCTTGCTGCACTTGCGGTTCATGACGGATTCGCTCGGCCTCGCCATCGGGCTGGCGGGAATGCTAACCGTCCTTTCCAAGATCTACGATGCCGCTTGCGACCCGCTGATGGGCCACATCGGCGACCGCACCCACACCCGTTTCGGCAAGTACCGCCCCTATTTGCTGGGCGGCGGGCTGATGGCCGGGCTTTCCATGGTCATGCTGTTCAACGTGCCTGCGGCGCTTTCGGGCACGGGGCTCTGGGTTTGGGTGGGCATGACGCTGCTGTTCTTCTCCACCGCCTATACCTTGTTCCGCATTCCCTATCTGGCGCTGGGACGGGCGATCACCTCCAACTTTCAGGAACGCTCGAAGCTGATGACCTTCAGCGTCTACGGCTCCTCGCTCGGCAACATGGCCGCGACCGCCGCGGCGCCGTTCCTGCTTTCGCGCATTGGCAGCGACCGTGCCGGACACGGCATAGTGGCGATCGTGCTGGGCGTGCTCATCGCCCTTGGCGGGGCGGCCTCCTTCGCGCTGCTGCGCGAAGGCGAAGCGGCGCACAGCACGCCTTCGGGCAACGGCTCCCTGCGCGAGGCCGTAGATGCCCTGCGCCGCAACCGGCCGTTCCTCTGCCTGATCGGCTTTAAGCTCGTGCTGTTCTCGGGCCTTACCGTTCACATGGCGGCGATCCCCTTCTACACGCGCCACGTCCTGGGCGTGGCCGACAGCACGCTGGGTTCCATCTTCCTCGTGCAGACGCTGGCGATGATGGGCTCCCAATACCTGTGGGTACGCCTTGCCGCGCGCCACGGCCGCCGCAACGCGCTGCTCGGCGCAAGCGCGCTTTGCGCCCTGGCCTATTTCAGCTGGCTCTTTGTTCCCGCTGCCCGGCCCGAACCCTTCGTCCATCTCTGCGCGCTGGTTTCCGGCATGGCCACCGGCGGCATCTTCCTCGGCCTCTACACCGTGCTGACCGACACGATGGACTATTCGCGCCAGGCACAGGGAGACAGCCGCGCCGGGATGCTCGCAGGCGTCTTCGTCATGGTCGAGAAAGGCACTGCAGCCTTCGGAACCTTCGTGTTCAGCATGACCATGGCCTGGGTCGGGTTCGTGTCCTCCAACGGCAACGGCGCGGATACGCAGTCCCCCAGCGTGCGGCTTGGGATCATCGTGGCGCTCTCCGTCGTACCCTCGCTCGCCGCGGTAGCCGCAGGCCTCATCATGCTGCGCTATCGGCTCCCCGGCGAGGCTGCATCCGAACAGTTCCCGAACGCCGCGCAGACGCCCGAAGCATCCAAATTAATTGTCCTGAAAAACACTGCAGGCTGAAAGTAATAATACAAGTTCCAATACCTTGGAGAGTGGGCGCGCCTAGCCCCACCACCTGAAGTCGTCTCCGCGATATTCTATTTATCCGTACATCGGATAGGATAAATACTTCAGACGAATACTCATCTGACTGCGACAGCATGCCCCCTCAAGAACAGAAAACATGAGGGAAAGTGTCCATGACCAGCGATTTGAAACGAAAAGTATTGACGACCAGCCTGATCGCCACCGCCGCCATGCTGGCGACGCTCCCCGCGCAGGCCCAGCAGGCCAATGACGCAGAGAGCGGCAATACCATCGTCGTCACCGCCAAGAACCGCAAGGAAAGCCTTCAGGACGTCCCGCTGGCGATCACCGCGCTAAGCGATCAGGATCTCGCCGGTGCCCAGATCCGCGACGCGCGCGACCTTCAGAAGATCACGCCGAACCTCAGCCTTTTCGCCGGCTCAGGGCGGAATGACCCCTCAGCCTATTCACTGCGCGGCCTCGCTCCCAATACTTCGGACGAGCGCTATCAGGGCATCTCGATCTTTATCGACGGCGTGGCCTTGTCCGGGCAGCTCGCCTCACTCGATCTGGAGAACCTCCAACGCGTCGAGATCATCAAGGGTCCACAGAGCGCCACCTTCGGCCGCGCGACTTATAGCGGCGCGATCAACTACGTCACCGCTGATCCCTCGGGCGACGCCGTGACCGGTTTCGCCAAGGCACGTGGCAGCCTCACCAACAACGCGCCGGACGCCAGCTACTACTTCGGCGGCACCCTCGCCGCCCCGATCGTCAAGGATGCGCTGTGGTTCTCCGTTTCCGGCTCGCTGATGCAAAACGGCGCCTTCGGGAAGTCGGTTGACGACAGCACCCCGATAGGGCGCGAGCGCACGCAAGTCGCCTCGGGCACTTTGTTCTTCAAGCCGGGCGACAGCTTCTCGATCAAGCTGCGCGGCATGTACCAGCACGACCGCGATTCCCCGCCCGCACAAGCGGTGCAGCACCCGCGCGAATGGCTGGCGGCCGGCGTCGCGGTGGCGCCTTTCGCGCGCGGCAACGGCGCGTTCTTCCCCGCCTCCCTGCCGAACGGCGACCTTGACACCATCGGTACGCAGGGCGCCACCGGCTACGGACGCGACCGCTACTTCGCCAGCGCCGTCATCGCCAAGACCTTCGGCGACTACGAGCTGAGCTACCGCGGCGGTTACTTCAAGGAATCGCGCTGGGCCAATGTCGCCACCGTTCCCCGCGCGGTACAGCCCGGACAGGACCCGGTGTTCGGCGACTTGATAACCAACGGCACCGTGACCGTGCGCACCTCGGTGCTCGGCACCTTCCCCTCGACCGAGACTTTCGAGAACACAAGCCACCAGTTCATGTTACTCTCGCCCGGAAGTAACCCGTTCCGCTGGCGTGCGGGGCTCTATTACTTCTGGGAGAATGATCTCTCGGCCTTCTCTGGCTACGGCACCACCGCCAATCCCAAGGGCATGACCCGCAACGACCACCTCACCAACATGGCGGTGCTGGGCGGGTTCGACTGGGACATCACCGAGGCGCTGACTCTAAGCGGCGAAGGACGCTACGCCCGCGAGAAAGTGTCCTCCCCCGCCTGCCCGACTTGCGTGTTTTATCCGACCACGGTCGATTACAACAACATCTCGAAAGACTTCAGCCCGCGGATCACCTTGAGCTACAAGGTCACAGGTGAGAACATGGTCTATGCGCTGTTCTCCAAAGGCGTAAAAAGCGCGCGGTACAGCTTCGTGAATGTCGGCGGAGACTATGTCGGGCTCGCCGCAGAACCGGAGAAATTGTTCAACTACGAAATCGGCAGCAAGAACACCTTCTTCGGCGGCCGCCTGAACCTCAACCTCGCCGCGTTCTATGACGAAGTGAAGGACCAGCAGCTCGTCTCCACGCAAGAACGCACGGTCAACGGCAACATCGTCAACATCGCCACGGTGGGCAATGTCGGCGCCTCGAAGATACTCGGTTTCGAAGGCGAGGCGAGCCTCCGGTTAACGCCGCGCCTGACTCTGCGCGGCTCGGTCGGCTATGCTCACCAGGAGTTCACGACCAAGACCCCGCTCATTATCAGCACCAGTTCAACTTACGGCTTCCCCGCCAGCGCAGACAACTCGATCGTGCTCGACGGGCTCACTCAGGCCAACGTGCCGGACTGGAACGGCTTCATCGGCGGCGAATACAAGTTACCGGAAATGGGCGGTTTTTCGCCCAGCTTTCGCCTGGACGGCGCCTATCGCGGCAGCTGGTATGCCAATCTTGCAAATACCGTGAAAGGCCGCTCGGCCTGGACCGTGGACGGACGGATCAACTTCGCCAGCGATGCCATCGACTTCTCGCTGTTCGGTCGCAACATTCTCAACAACCAGCGCCCGACCGGCTCCGGCCTCGCCGGGGCCACCGCGACCTGCATTTTCGTGGAACGCGACACCGCCACCTATGGCTCCAACCAGCAGTGCCTCTATGCCTCGGTGCCCCGTCCGGCCGAATGGGGCATGGAAGCCATCCTACGCTTCTAATCCGGCCCACAACAAAAAGGCCCGGCAGGCACATCGCCTGCCGGGCCTTTTGCCGTTTCGTCACGCGCGAAAATCAGTCCCGCGCGCCGATCTCCACGGCAACGCGTTCACCGCTTTCCATCGCGGATTCCATGCCAAAATCGAGCCTCCGCGTATGCTCGCCCGCAAAGTGCATGACCTGCCAGGGATCGGTCATCTTGCGGGCAAAGCCGTTGACTTGGCCTGGCGCTAGGCTGAACCCGCAGCCGAGTTGGTTGGTATCGCGCATCCAGTCCTTGTAGGCGGCCAACCGCAGGAGCCCTTTCGCAGCTGGTCGGAGGCGGACGATCTCGTTCTGGATGAAGGCTTCCGCCTCGGCATGCTCCATCTTCGCGATGGCCTGCGCGACAAGGCCAACCATGACCACCATCGCCCGGTGGCGCCCCTCTCCGCTATGATTATCAATCGCCCAGAACATCCCGATCGGACCATCGGTGGAAAACGAGGGCGGCAGTCCGTCTTCCTTCCAGAACGGCTTCTCGGCCGTGAGGTACATGCGGGCGGTATTGGCATAGGGCATCGCAGAAATCGCCTGCCTTTGCAGGGGATTGTCCTTCCTCGCCACGATTTCGACACGGCGCAGCACCGAGAACGGAACGGCGGAAATCACGAACCGCGCCGAAAGGGCGCTGCCATCCGCGCAAGTCACGGTAGCGCCGCTGTCCGTCATCTCGATCCGCGCCACCTTGCGTCCGAGGCGGATGGCGTCACCCAGCTTCGCCGCCATGGCCAGCGGCAGCTGCTGGCAGCCACCCACGATGTTGTTGGTGGAGGCAAGGCCGTCGATCATGTTGTGGTCGTTGGCCTCCCCGAAAGGATGGTCCCGCGCCTGCGGGGCCGGCGACTGGCCCGTCCGGCGATCGACGCCCCCCCGCGTCTCCTCCTGCCACATGCGCAGCATCGAGGTTTCGTCAATGCCGATGCCAGGCGCCGAAAACCTTGCGAGTTCGATCGCCGCCTCGCTGTAGCCGTTACGCTTCATCAGTTCGCGCAGCGAGATGTCGTACTTGGAAAAGCGCGGATCGAGCCAGTCGTCCACTTCCTTGAGCGGGTTGAACTTCGCGGTGACGGCCTGTCCCATCAGGATCGGGTTGATCTTGCGCTCATCTCCGACGGTGCGGTTGAGCGGGTTCGAGTCCCACGTCTTGGGGTCGATCCAGGTGTCCTGGATATGACCGCCGAACGAAAGCAGGTCGCGGTCTTCCGAAACAAGCTTGAGCCCGTAGCGCTGGCAGGCGTCCAGCACACGGGCATAGCTGCGGCCGATCTGGCTGGCACCCACGTCGATGGGGCCGTCCACCGTCTGCACGGTCTGTACGCGCCCGCCAACCCGGTCGGACGCTTCGAGGATGAGCACGTTCATCCCCATCTCGCGCAGTAGCTCGGCCGAATGCAGGCCGGAAAGGCCCGCGCCGATAATGACGACATCGGCCTTCTCCGCAGCGAAGGCCATGCGCGGAAGCGCCAGCGTGGCAGCGCCCAGAGCGCCCGCGCCCAGAATCTTACGGCGAGTGAACATGAAAACTGTCTCCAGTCTGAAAAGGAAGTTCGGAACGGCCGTTGCCGGACGGACCAGCCATCCGGCAACGGCTGCCTGTCATCAGAAGCCCAGCTTGAGCTGCACGCCTGCGGTCCGCAGATCGGGCAGGCCGACAAGTACGGCGTTGTAGCGAGCCAGCGAATAGCCCGGCGCGATCGCCCAGTTATCGTCGATGCTGGTATAGGCCTTGTTGTTGAAGGCGTTGTTCACGAATAGCTCGATCGAGGCCTTCCCACGCGAAAGGCCGGTGCGCAGGTTTACCAGATGGCGGTCCTGCGTCTTGATGAGGTTCGCCTGGTCGGACCAAACGCCCGACTTGAAGCTGTAGTCCGCCCGCGCGAACCAGCCGGCATCGTCAATCCCGCGCAGGTCCCCGCCAAACTGCACGCCCAGGTTCGCAGACCACTTGGAGGTACGCGCCATGTCCTTGCCGCTGAAGTCGGTGATACCGGAATAGGCGGTTACGGAAGGATTGACGAAGCTGTTTATGTCCGTGCCCGTATAGGCGCCCGCCGCATCGATGGTGACGAGATCGCCCAGCCGCAGATGCGTCTCCCCCTCAAGCCCGAAAAGATTGGTGGAACCGGAGTTGGCAACGCCGGTGAACAGGGTGCCGTCGTCGAGCAGGAACGAATAGGACGTGATCTGCTTGCGCCATTTCGCGTAATAGCCAGCCGCCGTATAAGTCAGCCTGCCGTTCAGCGCCTTGCCCTTCACGCCCAGTTCGTAGTTGGTCAGCTTCTCCGGCTGCACCGTGAGCGGTACGCCCTGCTGCGCCGCCAGCGCCCGATCCCCCGAGTCCGTCGTCGAGGCCAGCAAGAAGGCGTTGAACTGCGACGGGTTCACCCCGCGCGAATAGGAGGCGTAGACCATCAAGTCCGGGTCGATCTGGAAGTTGGCGATCACGCGCGGCGTGAAGTTGCGGAACTTGTCCGAAGCCAGCTTGCTACCCGCCGTATAAGTGCCCGCCGGAACATAGATAGAATCAGCGATAGACAGGTTACTGTTGGCGTAAGTGGCGATCCGGTCGCTCTGGTAGCGGCCCTCCGCGCTTATCGAGAAGCGATCGGTGATGTCGTAAGTGAGGCCTGCGAAAATACCCAGGGTCTCGCTCTCGTTGCGTCCGGTGGTGCCGGGGCGGCCGCCGTAGATAGGCGTGCCGCTGCCCACCCGGTTCCACGCTTCGAGATAGCTCACCCCGGCCACGCCGTGAACGGCGCCGAAATCGTAATTCACCCGGCCTTCCGCCGAGTAGTCATGCATCTCGCGCTCAATCAGGTAGGGAAAGTCGTAATAGGCGGTGTTCCAGTAGCTCGTGCCGGTGAAGGACGAACTGTCGAACCCGTCGAGATCGACCAGAGTGCTCCATTTCTCCTCGTTGTGCCCAGCCAGCAGCGAGATCGAGAAATGGTCGTCGATCTCGTAGTCGGCGGTAAGGTGCGCGTGGATGGAATTGCGCAGCAGACCATAGTGATCGACCGTTTCGCCGCTTGAAAGCAGGCGTCCGGTGGGATTTTCGAGCCAATTGCTGAGCTGGCTGGTGAAGCTGGTGTTGGCGCTCACCGGATTAACAAGTCCTGGCGCGGTGCCGCAGATGAAGGCATCGCCGCCCGGCGTCGTGCAATTGCTCTGGCTGCTCTGGATCAGGGTGCCGCCCGGCGTCTTGATGTCCGTCGCCACGAGCCGGGTCTGCGCTGAGGGGCCGTCCTCGTCGCGCGTCCACATACCGAACGCCTTGACGGTGAGCCGGTCGCTCGGTTTGGCGACGAGCAGGAGGCTCGCGCTGCGCGTCGATTCATCGCCCAGCGTGCCGCCGTCATAGCTGTTCTTCCACGATCCGCCCTTGTCGAACGCATCCGCGGTTATCCGGAATGTCAGCACGTCGCCGATGATCGGGCCTTCGACCGAGCCGCGCAGGCGCCAATTGTCGCGCGTGCCGATCATTCCCGTCATTTGCCCGTGCCACTCGCCACCCGGCTCCTTGTTCACGAAGTTGATCGCACCGGCAAAGGTATTGCGGCCGAAATAGGCACTTTGCGGCCCCTTGAGGATCTCGATCCGTTCGGGATCGCTAATCGAAGTGAACGGCGAAGGCGAGGCGACCGGAACCCCGTCGATGAACATCGAGGTCGTCGTCGCATTGGTCGTCACCGGGGTGAAGCCGCGCAGCGAGATCTGCTGGAAGGAGCGGTCGGCATGACCGGAAGAGCTGTTGTTGATGTTGATGCCCGGCGTCGAACTCGCCAGCGACTGCATCGAGACGATGCCCTTGGCCTCCAGCGTTTCCGAAGTCATCGCGGTCACCGTGACCGGCGTTTTTAGCAGGCTCTCCTCCCGTTTGCGTGCAGTGACGACGATGTCGCCAGGAGCCATTTCCCCGGCCCCCGAGGTGGCCTGCGCCGGTGCGGACTGCCCGGATGCCGACTGGGCGAGGGCCGACTGGGCAAAGCCCGGAATAGCCCCACATGCGAGCGCAGTGGAAATCGCCGTCGTGAATCGTAAAATGTGACTGTTTCTGATCATGGTAGCCCCTCGATGTTGTCCGGACCGCGCGCTCTCACGGCGCGTACCCGAAGAAGTTCCCTGTCGAACATCGACATGCGGGAGGGACTGACCCGAACAGGTCAGGAGTTTCGTTCCAGACGAGCTTCCATCGAAAAAAGAACGGAACCGCTGGGAGGAAACCCTCCTTGGCATGTCCCAGTCTTCAAAGGTCGGAGTACTTGCGTATCCGGCTGCGGGGTGAACCGCTTCGCAAGCTGCTTCGTCGTAACGATCGAGCGCTTGTCCATGCCCATGAGGTTTACTTTTTCACCGTCGCATCGGCGCTGATTCTGCACCCTGTTCGCCTGTCGGATGAGGGGGTGAAAAAAATTTGTCCCACCATGAACTCATGCGCGGATCGTCATGGACCTTGACGATCAATCGCGACATTCAGGTGCTGCACCGCTTCATGTCCGACCATCGGTGATCCGCATGGATAGCGATCGTCGCAGGGCATTCCTGCTGCATCCCGGCCCTGTCGGGAATTGCAGGAAGACATCGCAGGCAGGGGAACACCCGCCCGCGGCCCGGGAAGTAGGTGCCGCACCAAGCCGACGCAGAGCGGTCCGGTGACGCAAAGCAAGGTTCAGGGTTCAAATCGGAGTTTTTCAAATGAAGAAGTCTGTCATGCGGGTGCTGCTAGTCGCAACGGCACTCACAACGCTTCCTGCCGTATCCATGGCGCAGCAGGCACCGCAAACAGGGCCGGATCATGACGCTCCCCAACAGGGCTTCGGAGACATCGTGGTCAGCGCCCAGCGTATCGACCAGCGGCTTCAGGACGTTCCGGTCTCGGTAACCGCCATCACCGCAGAGGAGATCGAGACGCGTCAGGTGCTCTCCCCTACCGATATCGGCCGACTCGCCCCCAACGTGAACCTGAGTTCGGTGACCGGCGGCAGCGCCGGCCTCACTGCCTATATCCGCGGTGGCGGCGTGACGGACGGCGGCTACATCATGTCGGAACCGGAAGTCGCACTTTACGTGAACGACGTCTACAATGCCCGCATGCAGGCCGCCCTTCTCGACTTCGCCGAGATCGAGCGGATCGAGGTGCTGCGCGGCCCGCAAGGCGTGCTATATGGCCGCAATGCGGCGGCGGGCGCGATCAACATCATTACCAAGCAGCCCGCCGATACGCTGACCGGCAATGTGCAGGTCGGCTACGGCACCTGGAACGAACGCCGCGTGAAGGGCTACCTTTCCGTTCCCCTCAGCAAGGACGGCAAGTGGGCCTTCTCACTCAACGGCATCGTCCGCGCGCGCGACGGCGGCCGCCAGTACAATGCCACGCTGGACCGGGAGGTCGGCAAGGAAGACTTCCAGGGCGGTCAGTTCGATCTCGCCTACAAGGGGGACGTCGTCAAAGGCCGGCTCAATCTGTTCTATGTTCATCTCAACAGCGACGGCCAGTGGGCCAGCAACACCGTCACTGGCGAAAACGGCACGATCGTGCCGCTCTCCGGCTCATACCGCACCGTGCTCTCGCCCTTCCCGTCCTATACCACCGTCACACAGAAGGGGGGATCGCTGCGCCTTTCCGCCGATTATCCGGGCGGCACCATCACCTCGATCACCGCCTATTCGCGCCTGAACGACAGCTGGGGAGAGGACTTTTCCGGCGGCGTCTATCCTTCGATGATCGGCAGCAACGGTGACACGCCGATCTCGCTGTTCGAACGCGAGAGCCGCTCCAAGTCATGGCAGGCCAGCCAGGAAACACAGTTCGCCGGTTCGGTGGCGGACGATCTGGTGAACTATGTCGTCGGACTCTACTACTTCCACGAGCAGGGCGATCAGGACATGAACTCCACGATCTTTTTCGCCCCCTCGACCACCCGGTTCCATGCCGAAACGAATGCCTGGGCAGGCTACGGTCAGTTCACTTTCAACGTGACGGACAAGCTCGCGCTGGTGGCTGGCGGCCGGTATACACTGGAAGACAAGAGCCTGGACGCGACGCTGGCCGGCACGCCAGCGATAAGCCGCGACCACTACGAGAAGTTCACGCCCAAACTCGGCGTCAACTTCAAGCTTTCGCCCGACATGCTGCTCTATGCCTCCTACACCGTCGGCTTCAAGTCGGGCGGCTATAACGGCCTCGCCTCCACCGCCGTGCAACTGGCGACCGCCTATCGCCCGGAGACCACGAAAGCCTGGGAGGCAGGAGTAAAGGCCGATATCGGCCGCACCATTCGCGGCTCCATTGCCGGCTTCGTCAACAAGATCACGGACCGTCAGGAAACTGTGAACCTCAATGACGGCGGCTTCCTTGTCGAGAACTACAACGTAAGGATTTCCGGCATTGAGGCCGAACTGGCCTGGCGCCCGCTCACTGGTTTCCAGATATGGGGCAACGGCTCGATCAACCGGGGCAAATACCTCTCCACCGACTCCACCGTCGGTTCGCTGATCGGCAAGAACCCGCCTTCGCTGCCCAAATACCAAGGCACCATCGGCGTGGACTACTCCCTGCAGGTCGGTCCGGGTACTGCCAAACTCGGCGCCGACGCCGCCTTCCGCGGCCAGTACTTCTCGACGCCGGACAATCTGGAGGTCGGCCATGTAAAGGCGACCCAGCTGTTCAACGCCTATGCGGGATACGACGTGGGACCGTGGAACTTCCAGATCGCCGGTAAAAACTTGTTCAACCAGACCTACTGGACGACCGGCTTCGGCTTTTCAGTGATCAACCCCCGCATAATGGCCAATCCCCGCACGGTCCTTGGTACGGCAAAATACAGTTTCTAAAAAAGAGGCGCCTGTCGCTTTACACGTACAAATTAGGTGACAGGCGAAGAACACCACCTCGCGGTAGGAATGGATAACCCCTTCAGCCGACTGATAACTATGCCGACCAATTCCGTTAGGAGGCGTGAACAAATTCCACGCCGCCTAACGGAATTGGCACCACTCACGTTATAGTCTCATATTGGGAGCCCGTGAGTGGTGAGTGGTAAGCGTTCAGCTTCACCCTTCAATCCGTATCTGGCCGCCATTCTGCAGATAGAAAGTAGCCATATTCCCGGATCATTACACAGTCGCCGTACGACTTTCGAATAGTTTTGGCATCTCTCGTGTCCCTGCCTGCCGTATAGCCATTAAGTCTGGCGCGGTTGGCTGATGATCGCCGCCCAGCTCTATTTCCTTGTCCCGCCCATGCTGGCCCGCCGCAAGGAGCTGCCGCTCGCGGAAAAGCTGAATGATAGCTTCTGCACACCGATGAGCCCGGAAACGAGGCCAATTTACTGACCGGGGCTTGACCGGCGCTGCCGGCCTTGCCGGTATTGTCGGGCTCGGGTAGTGGCGGGAGGATTCCATTGCTTCTGCCGTTATCTCGACCGACATTATCAGCGACGGCGTGACGGGGCTTCGCTCGTCGAGCGCCGAACTGGTCGAGGGCTCGCCGAGGGCCTTGTCGAGCCCCAAACTTTCGCCAGATGCATTGAAGCTGGAGGAGCGGCTTTGCAGCGACTTGCCGCAAGCCAACGTTCGGCTCAGTGAAACCGGGCGCCTGATCAGGGCAGAGGGACACGGCGTTCGCCCCCGGCGGAACGCCGGCATCCACGCGGCTAAAGGCCCCGGGAAAAAGAGCGATCCTGGCGCCTGGCGCAACTCAGCTTCATCCCCCCTGCCCAGCAATCATCCACTGACGGAACCGCCAGAGATATACCAGGCCTGGCTCCGAAGCTGGCAAATACTTACGCCGCAGGATCGACCGCAATCAAGGGATGCTTGGGCAAGGTCAGAATGAAGTTGGCACCCTTGCCCTCCCCCTCGCTTATAACCGAAATCGTTCCGCCATGCTGATCCACCAAGTGCCTCACCAGCGCCAATCCGAGGCCCAAGCCTCCCTGCAAGCTAGAGCCAGCGCGTTCGATTTGCGCGAATTTTTCAAAGATGCGCGACTGCATGGCTGGAGGAATGCCCACACCGTCGTCACTTACCGAGATGCTGTAAGCTTCGCCGGCATCCTGGATACTCAGCGAAAGGTTGCCGCCGGTCGGCGTGTACTTGGCTGCGTTGACGAGGAGGTTTGCCAGCACCTGGGCTAGTCTTGAAAAGTCCCCTGTCATCTCCAGCGGCCGATCCGGAATATCGAGCATCAGGCGGTGGCCTCCAGCCCTCACGGCATGCCCGCTGCCCTCGAGCGCGAGTGCGGCGACATCTCGCAGATCTAGCGGAGCCAATCGCAGGGCAAACTTACCCTCCTTGATCCGAGAGACATCGAGCAGGTCCTCGACCAGACGTCCAAGGTGAGAGACCATGCGCCGCATCTGCGAACGGATCTCGCGCGAGCCTTCCTCGGTGCGCGGCCGGTCGAGCAGATCGAGGCCGCTCATTAAAGCGGCTACCGGATTGCGCAGTTCATGCGCGAGAATAGCGAGGAACTGATCTTTGGCGTCGTCGGCCTCGGCCAAAGCCACGGCGATATCAGCCAGTCCGTCGCGCTCAGCCGCAACGTTGCGGCGTTGAAGGAAGAGATCGACAAAGACCTGTACTTTGCTCCGCAGTACATCGGGCTGAACGGGTTTGAGGATGAAGTCGACTGCGCCTGCCTCATACCCGCGAAACTGACGCCGACTGTCGGCGTCACCAGCGGTCAAGAAAATAATCGGCACCTGGCGCGTACGCTCGGTGCCTCGCATGAGCTCGGCCAGTTCAAAGCCATTCATTCCTGGCATCTGCACGTCCAGCAGTGCCAAGGCAAATTCATGTTCCAGCAGCAGCTCCAAAGCTTCTTCCCCGCTACTGGCCTTGCGGATTACAACATCGTCTCGCTTCAGCATTGCCTCTAGGGCGACCAGATTGGCGGGGACATCATCGACTGCCAGAATATGGGCAATCGTTTGCATCGACCCTTTCAATGCATCTGCCGGATTTGCAAACCCCTCGACTATCGCTGTTTTTACGTCCTGCTGCACTTATAATTGTTCCGCGCTTTATGCTCGAGATTGAGATGCCTGATTGGCTAGTGTCTCGAAGGCCCCCGCACCGATATAGGATGGACTGGCTTCGCGCAAATGCAGAGCTTTTGCTGGTCGCAGCAAGCGGCAGGAACCGGGCTAGCTCCTCATGGTGCGGGAGGATGCATCTTTGCACAGCCACAAGGGTCGCGGCCTGTGTTTGTCGTCGGTACCCCGAAGCTATTGGCGCTCTATCCATCCGGCGGCGCATGCGATCAAGGCCACGGCGGTTTCACGCTCGCATAGGCTATGTCTCAGCTCGCAGATCGCCCGTGAAGATGCTGCCATTTGCCGGAAAGGCCTAGATCCGTGCGCCGGGCACGCGCCGGAGATCTGGCCCGATTTCGCGCAGGGGCAGCGCTCAAAACGTGTCGAGGCAAGTTTCTTTCCGGGGGTGTGCATCCGAGCGAGGCCGGATGTGAGGCAATTTCCTGCAGCACCATATTCACTTCGCCCGGGCGCCGGGCGCCCGAGTGTTACATCCGGCCATGGCCAGGATCCGCTTTGCGTCTTCTCGCGTTGCCGGCTGCCATTTTACGTGCGCCGAACGCCAGGCGGACAAACGAGGGGAGCCAGACGGCTCCCCTCCCTCGTTAGCCCAGGGTTCTGGTCATCAGGCGCTCGAGTCGCTGCGCGAACGCTCGCGGATCGGCCGGCGCCTCGCCTTCCGCGATCCGTGCTTCGTCCAGCAGGAGAAACGCAAGGTCACGCCGTTCATCGGCGCCAGCGTCCGTCCGCGCGAGTTTCGCGATCAAGGCATGACCTGCGTTAACCTCGAGCACGGGCTTCGCCCTCTCGGGTGCCCGGCCTGCCGAGGCCAACATCTTCTCAAGCTGGAGATCCATCGCGTTGTCAGGTGCAACTATGCAGACGGCACTGGTGGTGAGGCGGTCCGAAACGCGCACATCGGACACCTGGTCTCCCAAAGCTTCCTTCGCAAAGGCAATGAAACCGGCAAGGTCTTCGCCAATATCCTCAGGCTCGCTGCTGCCCTGCGCCAGGGGAATGAGGCTAAGATCGGCCGCGCCCTGGGTAACTGACTTGAACGGCTTACCCTTGTAGTCCGCGCCCATCGTTGTCCAGAAGCTGTCGACCTGGTCGGGCAAAAGCAGGACTTCGATGCCGCGCGCCTTGAAGCCTTCGAGCTGCGGGGAATTCGCGATCCGCTCAATATCATTGCCCACCGCGTAGAAAATCGCTGTCTGGTTTTCCTTCAGCGAACCGACGTAGTCCTCCAGCGAACGCCATTGGCCCTCCGAGGCGGTAGTCTTGAAACGGGCGAGACCAAGCAGCGTCTCGCGCCGCGCGAAATCCTCGTACAGCCCTTCCTTCAGCACGGATCCGAAATTGTCCCAGATTGCCTGGTAGCGCTCGGGCTCGGCAGCGGCGAGCTTTTCGAGTTCGGACAGGACTCGATTGCTTACCCCCTTCTGGATTGCAGCCAGGACCGGACTGTCCTGAATCATCTCGCGCGACATATTGAGGGGAAGATCGGCGGAATCAACAAGTCCTCGCACGAAGCGAAGATAGCGGGGCAGGATCTCCGCCTCGTCCGTAATGAACACCCGGCGCACGTAAAGTTTGATGCGTCCGCCTCGATCGGCGTCGAACAGATCGAACGGCTTGCTCTCCGGAATGAAGGTCAACACTGAATATTCGTGCCGGCCTTCGGCACGGTAGTGAAGTGTCAAAGCCGGCTTGTCGAACTGACCCGCCGCGCTGCGGTAGAAATCGATGTAGTCTTCCTCGCTGATCTCCGACCTGGACTTCGTCCATAGCGCTACACCATCCGCGACCTGGGCTGCTTCCTCCTCGCTCCCGGCTTCTTCGATGAAGATGGGAACCGGAACGTGGCCGGACTGGGCCTTGACGATCCGCTCGATGTTGTAACGCTCTGCATAGGTCGCTGCGTCCTCGAGAAGATGCAGCGTCACCCGCGTCCCTCGCGTCGGAGCCTGTGCAGGATCTGCCGGTGCGATAGTGTAAGTGCCAAGGCCATCGGAAGACCAAGTGGCCGCTTGGGTTTCACCCGCTCGGCGTGATACCACCTCGACCTTGTCTGCCACCATGAAGGCAGAGTAGAAACCGACACCGAACTGGCCGATGAGTTGCTGCCCTTCAGCGCCCTTTTCTGCAGAAAGTCGGTCCATGAAAGCCTTGGTACCGGAGCGCGCGATGGTGCCGAGCGTCTCGCCCATGTCGGCGGCGGTCATGCCGATGCCGTTGTCCGCAATCGTCAGCGTGCCTGCTTCCTTGTCGAGCGTCACGGTGATCCGCGGCTGCGGATCTTCTCCAAGAAGCAATGGCTCCGCGATCGCTTCGTAGCGCAGCTTCTCGCACGCATCGGCAGCGTTCGAGATCAGCTCGCGCAGGAAAACGTCCCGGTCCGAGTAAACCGAATGAACCATCATGTGCAGGAGCTTGGAAACGTCCGCCTCAAAGGCGCGGGTTTCAGGGGCGATAGCTGAATCTGTGGTCATCGTATCCTTAGCTCGCATGTTTAAGACTTGCCCGCGCCAGATGGATCGAACGCTGCTCTCGTTCAAGGGGCGCTCGGTTATGCTGTTGCCAGGGGCCGAGGTCTCCGTGATTACCTGCGATCGGCGGCGTGCGTTCGGACTGCCGCCTTGAGTCAGCCGGGGATGAGCTAAATATCCCAGGTTCTCCAGCCGGCTCTGAGGCGAGCGGAACTAGCGGTTTTGTTGCTCGTTCATTGCGCGATGAAGAATTTTGACCCAGCACAACGCCTTTCCATCCTGCACGCCCGCAGGGATCTGAAGATGGCCCGCTCTGCACATGCATACGTTCGAGGAAACACGCTGCGGTTCTATGAATGGCTGGCGGACACAGCGTCTGCACGGGTCATTCCCGAAGGGCCACCGGTGTGGATCTGCGGCGACTGCCACCTCGGCAATCTGGGCCCGATCGCTGACGGCAAAGGCAAGGTCGCCATCCAGATCCGCGACCTCGATCAAGCGGTGATCGGCAATCCCGCCCACGATCTGATCCGTCTGGGTCTTTCGCTGGCAACCGCTGCGCGCGGTTCGGACCTCCCAGGCGTGATCACGGCGCGAATGATGGAAGAGATGATCGAAGGCTATGAACGCGCCTTTGTATCCCCTGACGATGAAGGAATGGTGTGCGAGGAGGAGCCGGAAGTCGTCCGCACGGTCCGCCGCCGTGCCATCAGTCGCAAGTGGCGGCATCTCGCGAAGGAGCGCCTGGAGGATGTCGAGCCGGCCATTCCGATCGGCAAGCGTTTCTGGCCGCTAGACGACAATGAGCGGGACGCTTTGCGCGAGATCGTGATCCACCCGCCAGTCAGCCGCATGATACTCTCGCTCGACCGCAAGGGAGAGGACCGTAAGCCGTTCATGGCGGATGCGGCTTACTGGATGAAAGGATGTAGTTCGCTCGGGCTGCTTCGGTTCGCCGCAATTGTCGGGCTCAAGGGGCGCGATACTATCGATTATTCGCTGATCGATCTCAAGGAAGCAGTCGATCCTATCGCTCCCGCGGCGCCCGGTGCAACGATGCCAAGCGAACCGGCCCAGCGCGTGCTTGCGGCTGCTCTTGCGCTTTCACCCCATCTCGGTGAGCGTATGGCCACGGCGCGGCTGCTTGGTCATTCGATGTTCGTCAGGGAGTTGATGCCGCAAGACCTCAAGATCGAGGTCGAGCAGTTCTCGCGGACCGAGGCGCAGAAGGCGGCACGCTATCTCGCGCATGTCGTGGGCAAGGCCCATGCGCGCCAGATGGACGATGGGGTGCGCAGCGATTGGCTGCATGTTTTGAGAAAAGGTCGTTTTTCGGGTCTTGATGCGCCGTCTTGGCTCTGGCGTTCCGTTGTCGAACTCGCCGCCCGCCATGAGGCAGGTTACCTTGAGCATTGCCGGGTCTACGCTTTGGCCAACTGAAGGGCCACTCCCAGGTCCGCGATACAGTTGGCCGTCTACTTTGCCAGTGCCGCGCGGATCAGGCTGCTACAATCGGCATCGGGCGCTATAGGCCCGGATTTTCCGCTGATCGCGCGCCCGATCATCTTGACGATTGCCCCCACCGATTTGGACTGCTTGGGCACGATGATCTCAGAATCACGGATCGTTCCGCTCACATTGATCGGGCCTGGAAAACGCAGCCCGGCATCGGTCTTGGGTGTGCCCTCCAAGGTGAGGGCAAGGCGCTCGTCGGGGAACGTAACCGTGCCGGTTCCACGCGATTGGCTTACGCTGGTATCGATCAGCAAGGGATTGGCAGTTCCTCGCCCGCCGCGCATATCCAGCTTGAGAATGCCGCAGCGCAAGGACGAACGGCCGGCATCGCTGCCCAGTATTCCTTTGCCGATATCGAAGCCGATCAAAGCGGCGATCTTGGAGGGAAGCGATCCCGATTGTGCCGCCAACCCGATCGAGCCATCGGCATTTCCCACCACTTCCCGGATCGTGCTGCCACTTCCCTCCAACCGAACCCGCCCGTCTATTCGTCCGGTCACCTCCGCGCTTCCCCCGCCTGCGAGCGCGGAAACGTCGCTGTGCTTCAAGTCGAGGGAGAGCGTCACGCGCGGGACTGGCCTGCCGTCTCTCTGATCGACGATCGCCTTGCCGGTGATCTCCCCGGTTTTCATGCCGATACGTAGCGGCTCGACTGTCAACAACCGGTTGTCCAAGGTCAGGACGGCCGAGAGATCGGTGATTGAGGATGGGCGTCGTCCGCCGACCACACGATCGATGTTGACCGCAATACGGCCATCGGTTTTGTCAATTTTCCGGATATTGACCCGCGTGTTCGGAACCAGCCGCAAACCCTGCGCCTGTTCAAGTTGCAGGGCCCTGGCATGACCTTCATTGCTTGCCAGATCGTCAAAGTCGAGGCGGGCGAAGCGCAAGCGACCATCGAGCTTGGTTCGCTCGTCTTGCTTGAGCGCGGTCACAGATCCGGTGAGCGTGCTCGTTCCGATAGTTCCCCGCAGGGAACGGACAGACCAGGTCTTGTTTCTATGAGTAACGTCCGCGGCGAGATCGACCGCTTGAGTACCGAACAGACCCGCCTCAATGATCCGGTCGATCCGCTTCAGATCGTCCGCCCGCGCCGTCATTCGAAAATCCATGTCATCGAAGCGAAGCGGCCCGGCCATCTTGCCTGAAGCATGGATAGCCAGCGCCGTGCCCTCGATCCTCGCATCGAAGGGCCATGGCTGCGCGGTATCCATTACCCCGCCCTGGATCGCCACCCGCACCGGCGCGCCGTCCACTTGCCCGGTGCCTTTTGCCGCGAGCCCCTTCTCTGGTGTGACTTGAACCGAAATGGAAAAGCTGCGCTTTTGAAGACCATCGCGGTAGGTAATTAGCCCATCCTCGACGTTCGATACGGTCATTCCCGTGCTATTTCCCGCCTTAGCGCCCGACCCCGGCTGCTCCCAATTCTTTCGCCCATCCTCGCGGCGCACCAGGTTCATCCTGACGCCTCGCGCCGAGAGAATGTCAGCGTCGATCTTCCCGGTCAGCAGTGACATGGCATGCAGCCTAAGCCGCAGGAGGCCGATCGTCGCCATTTCTCCAGAACCTGCCCATTGGGCCTGCGGCACGCGAATGTCTGCCATTCGCATTACCGGGTTCAGGGAGAAATAGTTTTCTCGGTCCATCGACGCGATTGTGACCGGCCTCCCTATCTTGTCGCTGAGCAAGTGCTCGACCGGGTTCTTGAGCCACGAGACCGGAAATGATGCAACCAACACAAGCAGTGCGATCAACGCGGCCAATGCTGCGAGGGAGATCTTGAAAGCGATGCGTTTTACAGAGCCGCGGGTCATCGTCTGTGGACGAGTGGTAGCGCGAAATGTTCCCGCGCGGTGCACACCGACCTTAAGACAGCACAGCTACCGAGAGCCTGAGCGAACATGACGGATGATCCCCGCTTGCCGCTGGCGCACGGCCCGGGATTGAATTGAGTGTCTCGGCAGCGGGGACCAGTCCGGGCATAATATCCCCGCGACGATCACGATCTTCATGAATACTCAAGAACGCTCGCAGCTCGGGCCGAATTTTGCAGCGGCGCGCGTTGCACCCAAACCCGCCGCACCCTTTCGACGCATTCGCAAGCAGAACAACGCAATTGCGTTCACGTCCGAACCATCGGCAGGCCTCCTGAGGGGAAGCTGGCGTAGATGCAATGCATTACCCGAAGCTATGTTCGCCGTGCTCCTTGCCTGGCTCTTGAGATAAGCTGCTTTTCTATGCAATTCCGGGATATAGGTTGTTTCGGAAAAGGCAGTGCCCGAGGACATGGCAATAACGACTAAACCTGATCGGGCGCCTGTCGACCTGGCGGCCTGCGTACCGGCGCTGCTAGTGTTCTTTGCACATGCCGCTCTTGGCGCAAGATACGATCTGTTCCGTGACGAACTTTACTTCATCGTCTGCGGTCAGCACCCAGCACTGGGTTATGTCGACCAGCCACCGGGGGTGCCCCTGATGGCCGCAGGGCTGTTCAAATTGGGACTTGGCGCCTGGGGGGTGCGGCTTCCTGCCATGATCGCGGCCGGGCTGCTCGTGTGGCTTTCCGTGCGGTTTGTTCGGCTCCTGGGTGGAAATTCCCTCGCCATGGCGCTTGCGGCGGTTGCCTGTGCGCTTTCGCCTATGCTGATGGGTCTTACCGCCACTCTCAACACATCGGCTTTCGATCCTTTGGGATGGACCGCTATCGCCTACTTGCTCACGAAAGCGCTTCGATCCGGGGACGACCGGGCGCTCTTGCTTGCCGGGCTGGTCGCCGGTTCGGCGCTCGAGATCAAATACGCCATGGCGTTCTGGTTGGTAGGATTGACCCTTGGCGTGCTCCTGACACGAGAGCGGCGCATTTTGCTGCGCCCGGCGTTATGGAAGGGCCTGGCTCTTGCAGCAGCGATCGCAGCACCCTCCTTCGTCTGGCAACTGGCGCACGGCTTTCCCTTCCTTGAGCTGGGCGCGGCTGCCAGAGGCAAAAACGCAGATGTGGCCCTTCTTCCGTTCCTGGCAAACCAGGTTTTGGTGATGAACCTGCTGCTAGCACCCTTATGCGCCGCCGGGCTTGTCGCACCCTTCGTGCTGGGCCGGGTCAGGGACCTGCGTTTCGTTACCATAGCGGCAGTCACCGTGTTCATCATCGTCAGGCTTGGCCACGGGAAGGACTACTACCTGGCCCCCCTCTACCCTTCGCTTTTCATTATCGGCGCAGTCAGCCTGGCGCCTCTTGCAAAAGGCGGGCCGGGCAAGGTCATCGCAGGCCTCGGGATCTTAACAGCAGTCATCATTTCCGCCGCTCTGGCGCCGATGGCGCTCCCAATCCTTTCGCCAGCCGCACTCGCGGCTTACATGGGCAGAATCGGCATCGCCCCTCAGCAGCAGGAACGCAGCTTTAAAGGCACCGTTCTGCCGCAGGTTTTCGCGGACCAGTTAGGCTGGCACGATTTCACCGATCAGGTCGAGACAGCGTGGCACCACCTTCCCGCCCCGCTGCGCGCGCAAACGGGCATTAAAGTCGACAATTACGGCGAAGCTGCAGCGCTCGACCTATACGGCAGGCATTTGCCGCCCGTTCTCAGCGGTCATAATCAATATTTCCTATGGGGAATGCGCGGCCAGCGCCCTCGCCATCTGGTAGTCGTTCAGGACGATCTGGCGGGACTGGAACCGTATTGCGAAAAGGTAACGCTGCTTGACAGGACCTGGTCACGATATGCGATGGCCTACGAAAACGGTAAAGTTATTGCACTGTGCGAGGGAGTGAGGCCTCCGCTCGAACAGCTCTGGCCGGAGCTGAGGAACTTCAGCTAGCTATCACCGGATAGACGAGCACGAGACGCCGGCGCTAGAGGGAATAATGGAGAATTGGGCCGGCCATGCCTGAATCTGGTGTTTTCGCGATAAAGCCGCCTTATGTCTTTTATATCCGCCGACAGGAACCTTCAGGGGAATAGGTGCGAGCCGAGAATGCAAACGACACGGACACCGTGGGCCGCCGTGCAAATCGAAGCACAGGCATTCATAGGGGCCGCAATTTGCATCTTGGCGATCTTGCCGTAGGCAAGGTCACCCAAGGCCCTATCGACCGCATGCAAACGGCTAATGACTTCCACATCGGTTGCGCCAGGGCTCATAGGTTGCATCAAGCAGGTGCATCGTTTCAGGCGTCTTGATGCAGCCGGCTTACTTCAGCGCCCCAGCTACTCTTGAATTCAGCCTTGCAGTCAGCCGTGCTATCGAGGTGCACCAATTGCTTAGCGGATCAAGAGCAATATTCGCCCATCAAAATGCGGCAAGCAAAGTTGGTTCTCCGGCAATCGTTTCGTTTTCGCCTACGCGCGTTGAATTGTGAAAAAACCGACGCGCAGCTACCCGCAGCGGCTGAGGCGTAAAGTCTTGCGGCGGCAGTTCGGCTGACAATATGCATTCTTCGAACGCAGCACGACCGCGCGCGGGGCGAGTAGCTCACCAATTGTCTTCTCCGCCGCCCTCTTAAAACAGGGTTACCTTGCGCGCTGGGCTGGCAGCGGTTTCGGGAGCATCATGGGAGCGACGGCCGGCGGCGCTGCTTCCGTACTCGAACCCTGCTTTGGGCTAGCAAATTCCTGCCCTGCGTGCCGCGGCCAACTATGGACGCCCGCTCGGTTTCCAGCCGGGGTCGCCCCCGCCGCCATGCTGGCCAGGATTTCGGCGCTCGGAGATCATGTCACTTCGCTCATTCGGATCTTTTTGATTGGGATCGTCTGCAGGCTGCGATGACACGGCGATATTGCCGCGTTGTTTCACGGACGGTTTGGCCTGGAGATTGGAATCCGCGTCCGCGTCGCGCTGCAACGGTTCGCCGCTGCTGCGATCGGGCCGGCCGCCATCGTCCGACTGGTCCGCGCCACGGGCTTCTGGGACGCTCGCGGCGTGTTTATCCTGTTGGTCTTCGCCAGCCGCCGCCTTGGGTTGCGAAGCTTCGCTCGGTGTTTGAACCTTCACGTTCGGTCTCCTTTAAAAGGAAACGGTCCCCGCCAAGCCAAAGTTCCGCCAGCTGAAAAGCCTTATCCCGCCGGTTATTCAACCCGTCCTCCAGAAACTCTTGCGACGGTTCTCACCCAGCCTCGGCTGTTATGGCTTGACGCAATAGTTTCAGGTCCCTGCAGGGTCATGCGACCCTTCCCCCGATTGTTATGCGCAGCGGCCGGATAATTTCTGCTTCGAACGGTGTCACGGCCAGCAAAGAGGCCCTGCAGCTTCATCGCTGCAGGGCCTCGTCTCTTTCGTGAATCCGGCGCTCGGCACCGGTTTTCATCGACTCCTCGCGAAAGTGCGCAAAGCGCCGACACCTGCCCAACTAATCGTAAGCCTTTGTGAATAGTTCCAGCTGGAAACGAAAATTTGCGCTTTTGCCAAACTAAAGAGGCCGCCCCCACAAGAAGGAGCGGCCTCAAGAACCGGAGGGCACCGGTTGCCAAGCTACCGTGGGGACACACAGTCTAAGTTTCAACACCTCGAAAGCGAGATTGTTTCAGGCATCTGGCAATAAGGCGTGTTGGTGGAAAACTCGCCTCCGGTGAGCCGACCTCCAGTTCCCGAGGCGAGGCTGGCATCCGATATTCTTCGCAAGCTCCCGAACGCCGGTGCCGGCGCACCGCGGCATTTGAGAACTCTGCATCTCTTGCGCCTTGAATTTCCAACGTATTTTTGTACCGCACTAGCTCCTTTGGCGCAGTTGCAACGCCAGCCTTAAAGCTCAACCAGAAATCTCAAATTCAAGCCGAGAGCTCGTCACAGGTCCTGCCAACATCCAAAAAAAACGCTCGTTTCGTGCCGGGCGACCGGCGAAAGGGGTTGCACCGGCGCCTCCATCGCGCTTCTGGCGAAGCTCGCCGTCATGAGCGGTCGGAAGTTCGCGCGCAGATGCTTGGAAAGGGGGTTTGGGGAAGCACCCGGTCTCTCGGGTCGCGGTACCGAGCGTTGCCGTCGAAACCGCCGTCGAGGGAGCATGTTACGCACATGTCCCTGTGGGCAGCACCGCGCTGGAAATGAATCCGCAGATTCGCCCTAATGGAAAGCGGTCCATAAACCCTTTACCCGTTGGGGGAGACTTATGTCGCCAGCCGCATAAGCTAAGCACCAGCCAGGGGGTTGGCGATGGCGCGCCGCAGCCGTAATGCTAGATCTCCACCTTTGCGAAAAGCACAACATTTTGAACTTACATCGAACAGTATGATGTTAAAATGTTGAAATTTTGTCATGAATAAAATTACTGGATAATGATTTATATATTCTTTTTTTTAGCGGCCTAGTATTTACGACTCATCTTGAAAATCGTTCCAAAACCCCCATATCCGAAACATCGCCATTTCCTTTTTTGAGCAAGAGGCGACCGAGAGTTGAGTGCTCCCGCTCAAGCGGTGACTCCAATGACCAGCAAATCTAGAAACCAAAGCAGCCCCTTTTCAGCTTTTTTTTCGGCAAGCGATGAGGCTGAGCAATTCGTACGCGCTCCCCGAGAGAAGGACGCTGAGTTAGTGAAATCGCCTGTTTGCGGCGCTAATGCCCAGCCAAGTGAAGAAACCACACTGGAGCGTCGCGTACTTGCTCATGAACGAATCCTACAAGCGCTTATCTGCGACTTGGCTGACGATGACCCTGCAATCTTCGAGCGATTAAACGCTCGCTTCGGAAATGGACATGATCTTGGAACTTACGAGCAAGATCACGTAACAACAGGCCACTACTGCGAACATTTCCTCCGTAGTATCGAACAGCGTCATGCGGCGCGACGTATGTCCGTACCTGACGTCGTCTCAGCTTCGAAGTCACATAACGTCGCCCGCTTGAACAATCACGGCGCGCTACAAATACCTTCGGATGGCAATCAGTGGGAGCGGTGGGAGAATGAGGGCGGCTCCTTCACTCTTTCTTTGACGCCCCCAAGAAAGGCCTGTTTCAGTATTTTCCGAGCTGAACGCGTCATGCTAACTTCTACCCGGCTCGCTGGGGGTGATTGGCGATGGAACCTCCGGGCGAGTAACGGCGTATTGATAGCCCAAGGGTCTGGCTTTCGGACTGAAACAGAGTGTCTAACAGCAGTGAAATTTCTAAAAGAGAACAGTCAAAACGCCAATATCTTCATCGACTGATTTCTCGAATATTAGTTAACATCTGCAGCATCTGCTCTTGGTCATCGAACGCTTTGGCTGGGCGGGCATACTGTTCTAACTCGATCCGGCCACTGAGGGTGGCCGACCGGCTACGGCGCCGGCGCGTTCGATAGAGGTGACTTCGAGCGCCTGGCGGCGATCTTGGCCGGCGCGCGCGGTAACTTCCTTCTCTCGATTCAAATACGTTGGCGGTGCGCGAGATCTTCTCGGCATTCGAGATCAGGGACATTTAGACGACGAGGACGATCTCGAGCGAGGCGAAGAAGTCAATGAGCTGATCATCGGCAATTTTGCGCCTGTTTGGCAGAGAAACCGAAGGGGCCGGGGAAGCGGGGCGGAATGGCACGGCCGTAGGGCAAATGTTCAGGCACAGGGCCATGCAATTGCCGGCTCTTCGAAACCTTCCTGCATGAAATCTGCCGGAGGATTGGGTCCGATAGAAACATCAGGGAACTGCAGAAGGGTCTACCCTGCGCTCGCCGTCTATTGACTTGCGCGCTCCGTTTAACCCCTTGATCGTTCGGCCTTCCACGCAATATTCCGGGCAGAGGCTTGCCTCGAACTGCGCATTTCAAATCGGTTCCGGTGCCCGGATCATAGCTTTACGGGAACCGTTGTTGAGGCTGGTGCGATATTCAAGGATAGAACCGTATCATCAAATCAGCAAAGGAGAGGATCATGAGCATCGAAGGCAAGGCAAAAGAAGCCGCCGGTTACGTCAAGGAAGAGCTCAACGAGCATGGCAAGTCCCCTGAGAGCCAGAAGAAGGCGCAGGAAGGCCGCGATCTTCGCAACGAAGGGCGCATCGAGGACGGCAAGGCTCCCAAGGGCTCGCAGCCCGGCACTGGAAATTAAAGACAATCTCCGCTTCGGCGGAGGTTTCTTCTATAGAAAAGGATCATGCCGCAAGCGGCATGATCCTTTTCCGTTTTTAGCGGCACCGACAGATAGGGGGGCATCAGGCCGCACGGGCGTCTGGTAAGGCCGCTTCTGCGACAAACAATCGTGCGGCCGCTCAAACGCACTGCCTGTGCGGCGGACGGAAGAGGGCTGCGGCCTCGAACTCTCGCCCAACCTGGTTTCTGGGAATGGAACCGGGCTCTTCGCCGTGCACCGCTGACTATGGCCAACAGGCCCGGTTTCGTAGGCACTGGCGGCAGCTCAGCATCGGCGCGCTTTATTCTCGGAACAGCGCCCTAATGTTAGAGCCGCTTCTAGGAACGGTCAGTTCCCCCGGTAGGTCGAATACCCATAAGGGCTCACCGCCACTGGCACATGATAGTGGGCGGCTGCATCCGTAACGCGAAACACGACGTCGATTTCCGGAAAGAACGGCTCTGCGCCTGCGGTCCTATAGCCCCGCATATCGAACTGGAGCTTGTAGACGCCCGGTGCGAACTGCTCTTTGTCGCCAAAGGAACGCACCCTGCCATCGCTGTCCGTTTTTGCCTTACAAGCTTCGACCCATGTCCCCTGCCGATCGGAGCGATAGAGCACGACTGGTACATCCGCGCCCCCTGCCCCGCGGGTCAAGTCCAGAATGTGCGTCGAAATTTCGGCGGCGAGCCCCGGCAATGGTGTCAGTGCTGCTCCCATGATCAGGACTGAAAATAGGGCTTTCATTATTCGCGATCCTTTTTGTTCTCAGCAGGCACTGGCGCATCAAGCTCGAAAGCGGTTCGCGGTCAGCTGTCACTATCATGCACGTCATCTTCCAGCGGCGCTGACAAAGCCCATCCTGGCCTATCGGCGGCGCGGTATCCGCTGTTCCTGTGTCCCAAAACTTCCTGCGTGCCCATCCTCGCCCATTGTTTCTGCAGTATGGAGCTACTCAGACTGCTTCAAGCTATTCGATGTTCGCCGTCTGCAGGGCAGCCCCTGTGTCAAATATGTCTTGGCAAAAACTTACACCATCAAGGAGGCCGTGGCCTTAGCGCTTCCCACGACCCCTGGAATGCCGGCACCGGGGTGGGTGCCAGCTCCCACCAGATAGAGGTTGGGAAAGTGATCGTCCCGGTTGTGACCGCGAAACCAGGCGCTTTGGGTCAGGATCGGTTCCAAGCTGAAAGCACTTCCCATATGCGCTCCCAAGTCATCGCGGAAGTCGCAGGGGGTATAATGGAAGCAGAGCTCAATCCGCTGATCGATGTCGGGAATGAGAGTGGCCCGCAAGCGATCGATGATGATACGGCGGTACTCGTCTCCTTCAAGACTCCAGTCGATTGGCGCGGATCCCAGATGCGGCACCGGCGCAAGCGCGTACAGCGCGGATTTGCCGGCAGGAGCAAGACTTTCGTCACTGGCCCCCGGATTGTGCAGATAGATCGATGGGTCCTGCGGAACTTTGCCCTGGCAGTAAATGTCCTTCAGCAAGGGGCCGTAGCGATCCGAGAACAGGATCGAATGGTGCGCAATGTGGGGAAACGTTCCTTTTAGCCCCAGGTGGACGACAAAGAGGCTCGGCGAAAAACGCTTGCGCTTGAGGGATTTCACCCGGCGAGCGGCGTAGCTGGAATCTGCGATCAATGCGTAAGTGCCCACCACATCGCCGTTGCTGGCGATCTGGTCTGCTTCGAAGCAGCGCCCGGACTTGGTAACTACACCGGTGACGCGGCCGCCCGAATGCGTGATGGTGTCCACCTTCTCGTTCAGCACCAGCCTCCCCCCTAGCTTTTCAAAGAGCACTGCGAGCGCGTCGATAAGCGCATTGGTACCTCCCTGCGCGCACCAGACGCCCCCCAGCTTTTCCAGGTGATGGATGAGGGCATAAACGCTGCTTGTCGTCATGGGATTGCCGCCGACGAGAAGGGTATGAAACGAAAGGGCCTGGCGCAGCTTTTCGTCATGAACCAAGCTGGAAACTGCCGAATATACCGAACGCCACGCCTGATAACGGGCAAGTGCGGGGGCTGCCTCAATCATGCTCTTGAAACTCAGGAACGGGACCGTTCCAAGCTTTACGTAAGCTTCGTCGTAAACGGCGCGCGAATAGGCAAGAAAGTGCTGGTATCCTGCAACGTCATTGGGATTCAGCTTGGCTATTTCGGCATCTAGAGCAGCTTGATCGCTGGAATAGTCGAAGCAGGTCCCATCGTTCCAGATCAACCGGTAGAACGGGTCGACGGGCCGCAGGACCACGTCATCGCTCATTGAGCGGCCCGACAACGCCCATAATTCGGCCAGGCACGACGGATCGGTTATGACAGTGGGGCCTGCATCGAAGGTGTACCCATCCTGTTTCCAGCAGTAAGCCCTGCCCCCTGGCCGGTCCCGCGCTTCCACGATTGTGGTTGCGATGCCGGCACTCTGAAGCCGGATCGCCAGCGCCAAGCCGCCGAAACCGGATCCTATGACAATAGCTGAAGTCGCAGCAGGCATTAATGAATCCGCCGTATTCTTTTCGATTGCCAGGCAGCGCTACGCAGCTGCATGCATTCGGCAACCTGTCCAAAAGGGAGGGTGGAAACACTTTGAAAAAGCAGGGATCATAAATTGTGATAGGATCGAAAAATGCCAGCTGACCAGCACGACGAGATCTCGAAAGGCCTCGCCGGCGCTCCGCGTACCGTGCTGCTTGCAAATCCCCGCGGCTTCTGCGCGGGCGTTAGGCGAGCGATCGCAGCTGTAGAAGATGCAATCGCAACATACGGACCGCCTGTTTACGTTCGCCGCGCCATCGTTCACAACCGGCAGGTCGTGGAGCGACTGGAGCGAAGGGGCGCCATCTTCGTGCAGGGCATCAGCGCCATCCCGGAAGGTGCGGTGACTGTCCTTTCCGCGCACGGCAGTGCTCAGGGCGTCAAGGATGAAGCGCAAAGGCGCAGGCTGCGCGTTGTCGATGCTGTTTGTCCGCTGGTCGCCAAAATCCATTCCGAAGTAGCGCTCTGGCACCGCCTGGGACGGCATATCGTTCTTGTCGGCCATCTTGGACATCCTGAAATAACCGGAACCTTGGGGCAAGTGCCGGCAGGGTCGATATCGGTCGTGGCGACACCGCAGGAAGTCGAAGCCTTGTTGCTGGAGAAGGATACTGCAATCGCTTACGCTATCCAGACTACCTTCTCGGTCTCGGATGCCGCGGAAATTGTCGGTGCCATCAAACTGCGCTTTGCCGACTGCCAAGGCCCGCGGTCGAGCGACATTTGCTATGCCACGACCAACCGGCAAGCCGCCGTCGTGCAAATCGCATCGCGCTGCGATATCATGCTCATCGTGGGAGACCGGACCTCTTCGAATGCCCGGCGTCTTACCGAGACAGCCAGAGGGGCTGGCGCAAAACAATCCTATCTAATCGAAGACGCAGCCGATCTCACCGGTCAGATGATCGATGCTGCTACTGTGGTGGGGCTGAGCGCGGCCGCTTCGGCGCCTGAGGAGGCCATCACGCAGGTCTGCAGTTGGCTTGAGGCAAAGGGCTTCTCGCTGGTGGAAACGCCCGGCGTTGAGGAGCATATACGCTTCAAGCCTGTCTCCCTGGCTTCGCTGGAGACGGACGTGACCAAATCTTTCGCTGGCGCATTCGCCGCGGCGCGAAAGCAAATCGACGCGGTCCTCGAGGATGCGATAGGCCGCGCTCCCGGGCGCAGCCCCAGGCTCGCTGAGGCCATGCGGCTGGCGGCGATGGGAGGCGGCAAGCGTTTTCGAGCCATGCTCATTCTGACGGTTACGCAAATGCTAGGCGGATCGCGCGAGCAGGCACTGCGCGCCGGTGCCGCTATCGAATGCGTCCATGCGCAGTCACTGGTTCACGACGATCTTCCCTGCATGGACGACGACGATTTTCGAAGAGGACGGCCGACCCTGCACCGCCGCTTCGACGAGGCTACCGCCGTTCTGGCCGGCGATGCCCTGCTTGCGCTTGCCTTCGAGACATTGGCCGATCCAAGAACGCACGAAGATGGCGCCGTGCGCGCCGGTCTGGTCCTCTCACTCAGCCGCGCCATCGGGCAGGATGGCCTAGCCGGAGGCCAGATGATGGATCTCTATCCTGGCGGGACGATCAGCCGGAAGCAGCTTACCGAGTGCCAGTCCCGCAAGACCGGCGCCCTCTTTCGGTTTGCAGTAGAGGCAGGAACGGCTCTGGCGGGCTGCGGGGAGGAGGAGCGTCGACGCCTCGACTCATTCGCGCAAAACCTGGGAGTTTTGTTCCAGTTGCAGGACGATATTCTCGATGAGACCGGCGAACCTGCTGTTGCCGGAAAGGCCTTGCACAAGGATGCGGCAAGGGGACGGCAAAATGCCATGTCGGTAATGGGTTTGGAGGGGGCCGCCTGCGAAGCCGAACGGTTGCTAACACAATGCGCGGAGGCTTTGGCTCCATTTGGCCCCGCGGCAGCGCCGCTTCTTGAAATTGCCCGATTTGCCGCGCGGCGCGATCACTAGCTCACTTAACTATCCGATTGCGGGGGATCCCCTGCTCAAGCGTTCCGATTGATCGCAATTTTTTCGAGCCGGCAGGTAATTTTACCGGACGGGAAGATGCTCTAGCAGCCTGCCTCCACAGCGATGCGGATAGCTTCGGCGGCAGTGCGAACGTCTAGCGCTCGCAACATGGCGGCGCGGTGCATCTTGATTGTACGCTCCGTCAATTGCAGATCAAACGCTATCTGCTTGTTGAGTTGGCCTCGCGCCAAAGCTTCCAAGATCTGCCGCTGGCGAGGCGACAAGCTTTCCATCAGGTCCCGCGCTCGCTCCAATCGGCTGCCACTTGTACCGTCGATGGCCATCTGAGAGCCCAGGAAGTACTGCAAATTTCCCGATGCATCGAATAGCGGCGCAACCATGACCGCATTGCAGAAGGCAGACCCATCCTTCCGATAGTTCGTGAGTTCGACCATTACCGGGCGGTGGGCCGCTATCGCATCACGCAAGCGCTGGGTTTGTTCAGCCTCGGTGCCAGCGCCCCTCAAAAAGCGGCAGTTGCGGCCCACAACCTCCTGGCGGCCATAGCCCGTCAAATCCAGGAAAGCCGCATTGCAAGCCACGATCGGATTGTCCGTCAGGCGGGGATCACTGACCACTGCCGCCACCCGGCTGTTCGATATAAGAAAATTCGGATCCATAGCCTCGGGCAACATCTTTCGCTTCACATTAGGCCATATCGCAATGGGCATCAGGGAAACCTAGAAGAAGACCTGCAGTTTCCCTCGGATTTCCTAGGAAGATCCTTGTCCCTACGCCATCGCGAAAAGCTGCGAAACAATCATCGCCTCGCAATGCCTTGCGCGACATGGGACCGCCAGACTGTTGAAGACCAAGCCGCCACCATCGAACAAGCCAGCCGGTTTCTGGCGGACCTCGATCCAGGTTAACTTTTGCCAATTCGCCCGCCGCGCCGGCCCTCTTCTTGCGGACGCGATCGTGGGCATGGATGCGAACCGTCTTGCTTCGAGGCCCTCCCGTTGGCTCGCGGATATCCCTGCAGGCCTTGAAAAAAATGCGAGACGTCTCCACTTGCCGGTCCTGGCGCTGGGAGCTGCGGCAACAAAAGCCGAGATTTATTGGACCAGGCTGGCCGCCGGGCGCCGCCCGAAAAAGCACCAAATCTGGACATGCGATTCTGACTTCGCCATAGGCGCGGCATGGACAACGATATAACATTGATCATTTCGCAGGTCTTGGAACGGACACCCCAATGGATCCGTCACGATCTCGAGGCGAAAGACCCTGCAATTCGTATTCGCGCTGAAGAAACGCTTGCCGCGATGATCGCCAGAGCCCTGGAAGACCGTGCTTCGGATGCCGAAGCGAACCGCGCAGCCGAGTAGGCAAATACGCTTTCTCGCTGGAGCGACAGCGGGTCCGCTTACCATGCCTGTTCACCGCCAGCTATCAATTCGGCCTACAAAGCGGCTCGCGGGCGGCCTTTCGTCCGAGGAAGCCCTGGGCGAAAAAGCCAAGGCATGATCATTGTTCCTTGTGAATGAAAGCCGTCGTGTACATGCACACGCAGTACGGGATGGACAGCAAGACCGCTACCGCCCAGAACGGCAGCGCGGCTATGAACCTAAGCGCCGAACCCACGGCGGCGATCTCCCAGCTAGCCAATAGGTTTTAAACTGGCTGAAATTGCCTTGGTCCCTGGGACATTATCATGACCCACAAAATGAAACCGACGATGCTTTGTTCGAGAGAACAATAGCGGACAGTTGCCCGGCTATAGCCTCCACGCGAAATCCTGCTCGAAGCGAGGCTGCCGCGATGCCCTCACGCTTAACAAAGATCGGCGGCGACGCCTGCAGGCCGCAGGTCAACAGGAAATTTCAAATTCGCCAGGCCGGCTGCCACGGTATCCGGCGCCTATCGGTCGTTGTCGGCGCCGCGCCGAGCTTGGCGCCGAGCAATGACACCGCCGGCAACGAGACAAATGATAAGAATAGCCGGAATTTTTACCAGCCATAGCTGATCGTCGCTATTAAGCTGCCAGGGGTAGCCATGGCAACCATCGGCGCTCGGCGCGTAGCCGCACGCAAGACTGGTCAGAAAACCGTAACCCAAGACTGCGCAGCCTGCCACGAAGGTGGCGGCGGCAAAGAGAAGGTACGACAACATTTTCACAGCTTCGTCCTTTCCGCGATTACCGCTGCAACGCTCAAGCTAATAGAATGCGAGACAAGGGTTCAGTTCGTCTGGCCGGGCGTTTGAGACCAGCACGTCCTCGTATTTGCCGGCATTCAGCGAGGCGGCGGCTCTTTTTGCGCTCACGCCGCACCGCCAATGCAGAGACAAACGTGAACCTTTTCGATCTTCGCGGGCGGCAAAATCGTGTCCTGTCTGACCGGTGCGATCAGGAACGTAAAGCCGGGTAGCAAGGCCGGGTTCCCTGATCGCGGGCTCTTCAAGCAATGATTAGGGGAAACCTGCGGACGCCACTTTGGCGCTTGAAAACTCGGTGCTGCGCAAATTTGGCACTCTTGTGCCTGAAAATCATTTTGAATCCATCCAGTACAGATGGACCGATGCCGGTCGCCTTGCGCTGCCCTGGGTTCTTCAGAACGATCATTCAAAGCCGGGCGAGGCTCGAGGCCAGGTCGCTTTGTTTGAAAGGTTTGGTCAACCGCGCAACGTCCGGCGGAAGGCCGATGCTATTGGCGTAGCCGGAAATAACGAGAATGCGGATGTGGGACAGCGCGTCCCTTATTCTATCGGCAAGATCGGTACCCGTAATGCTTGGCATGAGATGATCCGTGCCTGCAAGTCGATACTCTGATCTTCGTTCAGCATCCGCACGGCATCTTCGCCCGATGCCGCATCCACGACGCGGTACCCAAGCTCGATCAACATGTTGGCCGAGCTTGCCCTCACAAGGTCTTCATCGTCGACCACCCATGACTTCGTGTCTCAATCGCCGGCAAACGATCGACAAGCTGCCGAGACTGTTCCATTGATCGGGCAAGCTGCGTGACCTCTATGCCCGTCGCTTTGAGCAAGGTGGCAGGACCGTAACACTGAAGCAAAGCTGCAGCTACTGACGCGCGCCCGACTTAAGCTTGTCCGCCTGCTGTTTTAGAGCATCTGCCTGCGTCTTTGCGGCAGCCCGGAGTTCATCCGCCTGGTGCTCTAGTTTTTTGGCATCCGCGTCCGCCTTGGCCCGCAGAGCGCGGCCCTGATCTTCAAGAGCATCCGCCTGGGATTTCCTGGCCTTGCTCTCCGCGCGATTTATACGGTCTTCCGCCGCTCCGGCGCGCTCAGCCGGGCCATCCCCCTCGTACACTTGCCCAGCAGCTTTGGCAGCCTGCTCATCTTTTGTAGCCCCGGCCTTTTTTTGCGGACCATCGCATGCAGCGCAGGCCAGCGCCACCACGAGGACGGTCGTAAGGTACATCGTTTTCATGAATGATGAACATCTCATGGCCTCGCCCGTTCCTTGGACAGAACGAAATAAGGCTCTGAGGCGTAATTTATGGAATCAGGCACGTGAGCACTTGCCGCCCCCTGGCGTCCCCTCTCACTTTCATACATTTCTTATCGCGCAGATTTGCAGCTGCCACTGCCAGGCTCGCCGAAATTTCCGTCGAACAACCACACGCTGCGCGGGCAAATCTTTTGGCAACTGCGAGTCTGGCCGGCTTATCTCCGCAAGTTCTACCGAGCATTGCGGAGCTATTGGAACGGCAGGCTACTTCGCCGTTTCCAGGACGACATGGTGAGCCAGAAGATGGAGCATGGCAGTGCCATGGCGGCCAACCAGGTGGGTCGGTTCGCGTGAGCTAAAGCCGGTAGGTAATGACGAGGGCTCGGTCACGAAGAACTCAATGAGCGGATGGAACAAGAACCCCGCGCCTCAGCGCTTAAAAGCACAGGCCTTGGCCTTGCCGGAAGCAAGCAGTCTATCTTTGTGGGTTTCGGAAAAGTGAGTACGGCGATTCCAAAAAACGGTCGCAAAAGCGTTGAAAGATACGCCGCACTCAAAGACCCCCTATCAATCATACCACCGGTTTGAAAGTAAAATGGTTGGAAAACGAAACCCATGGAAGATTGAGCCATCGGCGCGACGTACCCAGAAGATAAGGATTCGCTGAAAAGACGCGGTCCTTTTGCCCGCCGCCCCGCGCTCTCTGCCGTTTATTGCCTGCCTGTACGCTGGCTTGTCCCTGCCTTGCCAGGCTGGGCAGGTCGTACAAGGCAAACAAAACAACGCGAGAATCAAAATTGGGGGCCTGCCGCGCAGCCGGGAGTAATCCCACGAGTGAATGACCGCTTGAGGACGACTGGCCGGACAGCGCCTACTTCGTGTTCGTTTGGCTGTATGATGAGCAACGATGACCTTGGGATCGTGCCAAGCTATTTGGGAAGTTGTCTCGATCACAGGACTACCTATTGTTATTTATTGTGACGACACTTCATTTTCGATAGACTGCCGGCTTCACGGGGGTGGAGCTGAGCATGCAAAAGATGTTCCGCTGGCCGGCGGCAGTTCGGCTCTTGCCTGCTGCCGCCGGTCTTTCGTACCCACCGGTTCTCAGTGAATCCCGGCGCTTTTGTGTCGCCGGTTACCGCGCGGTTTTTCGCTTTTCATCGCAGGTGCCCTCTTCCGAAAGATGGCGCACAGCCTCGATCAACTGAGGCACTAGGTCGCGGACGAGCACATGGTCTGCGGGAGTGCCGCCACGGAAAATTGCCAGCCGGTGCAGCAGCTGCGCATGTTCGATAAGTTCGCCATAGGTCATATTCACTGATAAGCGCCTCCACGCCGCATCACTGGAGATCAGCAAAATCGCAAAAAGCCGCTTCTCAAACGCGGCAGTTTTTCACCCAAGACAAAACAATGGTCTCGACAAGAACCAAACTACTGATCCGAAAAAAGCAGATTGCGCCGCCAGCGCCTACGCCTCTCGAGATTGAACGCGTGCCGCTTGTTTGCGGAAATGCGCCTCGCTTTGCTCGGCTTGTTCGATTTTTCGCCGGTGGATGCCTTTCAGAAAGTCAACCGGTTCAAGTGCGAGATTGATCCGGTGTGGTTCGGCCTGCCAGCCGGCCTCCTCCGCCGATTGGTCGTACGCGTGGGCCGTTCCCGATTCCGCTGAATTGCTCTTGGTCCGGGCAATTCCACAAACGTCTGGGCCTAGCAACGCCAAGCATTCGGATCCGTACCACAAATCCAAGTATGGGGTCATCCTCGGATCACAAACGGGCAACCAATTCGAAGTCTTGCGAGCGTCTTCCGGCAGCTGCGAACGCGCTACCCACGGCCGGCTGCGCTCTACAGACTACGCGAGAAACGGCACGGCGGACTTTTGTAAAAGTCCGCTGCCCCGTTGGAACAGGAAAATACTTAGGAGCGATTGGGGCAGTTTCCGTTGGCGCAAAGGGGGCTCTTTCCGATGTCGCTTGAGACAATGGCGCCGAGCTCTCGATCGGAGGCTGCTCGGTTTGAACCGCCACTGCTAGGCGACGCACCCATTAACCATGGCGCCGCTGAGATTGGCCGTACTTATCTCGGTAGAATTGTATCCTAGATACGAGCAAGCCCCTGAGACCGGATCGCTCAACGCTGCGCTGCCACGTCACGAATTCTTCGATCGTAAGACTGTACCGCTCGCATGCCTCGGGCATAGTTAGCAATCCTCCGTCGACTGCAGCTACGACTTCCGCTTTCCGGCGGACAACCCAACGGGCATTCTTGGGAGGAAGCGTATTAAGGGTCAGAGGTTCACCTAACGGTCCGATAACACTTTCCGGGCGACCATTTTTCAATTCGGTGATTATCATCTCAATCTCTAAGCAGGCGGGGTCGTCAAAACGCTTTCGAGCTCAATAGCTGATCATTGTTAAGATATTGTATGAATTTGATGGTCTTGGCCATATTGCCGCACTTCCCAGTTGTTCACTCCCTCCTGCGCCTAACGGTTTTCAAGAGCCGGGCATGTCGAGATGTACCATCCGCACGGCAGGCTATGCATTCGATTGCGCGCATGAGCATGGGCTAGCGATCTCTTGCCGCCAAACAATCAAGTTTCGCTTTGACCGAACGCACACGGCGGCTCGGCTGCCGCCACTTCTCCCGTTCGCATTCCTCCATGCTTGAGGATCGCAGGGCGGCACGCTCGTCGCAGGGAACAATCAGCCGATCACAGCCTTCACGATTGAACAAGACGCAGCACGCTGCAGTTCGTGCGCCGTGGCAGAGGAAAGGAATAGGACGATGCCGCAAAGCCAAACAGGACCGGATGAGCCAAGCACCAAGCGGAAGAGCAAAGCCGGATTGGTCGTGGTGGCCGCAGTCGTAACGATGATTGTGGCTATATTCGTGGGGTACAACATTTCCCATGTCGACGAGATGAACAAGGAAAAGACTGGCGCTCAACAGCGCAAAGGCCTGATTGGAGACTGACCCGTCTGAAGTTACCCTCTTCGTCACCTTATCAGGCCAAGGCTAGGCTAGGAGGCGGATTGTCTCTCGATACCCGCGCCGCCCGGCTCCGTTGGCCGAGCGTAATTCCTTGAACGATACGCAGTGGTGACTGCCATCGGACAAGCCGGCAAAACACGCGCCGATGTTTGGTTCATCTCCTTGTACGATGAACTTCCCTCAGCCGTTACGCCTTAATCGTGTGCTAGATCTAAGGCGGCGGCATCTTGCCTTTTTCGCATATCGCCCTTCGCCAGAGTTTGCCAAATTCTCTCGCAGGACCCTGAAGGCATCACCCCCAGCAAAGCAAGCGGTGGCATCCTTTTGGTAAAGCGAAGACCTGCCGCGCAAATCACAGCACCCTGCACGCATCTGCACACAATCTTCCCGCGGTTCATGGTTTGGATGGCCGTAGCGGCAAAAGCTCAAGCTGATTTCGCAATACGCGATGTCCAATCGCCCATCATTCATCCTGCCCCAACGCGTCAAACGGATGCTTTTGATTTCGCTCGTCCCCCGAACCCAAGTGTCACATGAATGCCACATAGATTTTATGATCGCTTTGACGCTGGAACTCTCCTGCCAGCAAATCACTTTTGAACGCGAAATGGACAGAACTTCAGACAAGCGCCCAAATTCGATATGTAAATAAATCTTGATGAAACGGGCGATATCGGCGCTGAAGATTATACCATTGTAGTATTATTTTTTATAGATATTTCTTTTACAGGACAAAACCAAATGATTAAGAAAGCCATCTTTGCTGTAGCGCTTGTTGCAGGCATGCCGGCGATTGCACACGCTCAGGACACCACTACGTCGTCTGAAACCGCGACTGCCCCAGATGGAACTCCGGCTTTCGGTATTGAACCGTATATCGGTGTGATGGGCGGTTACGATAGCTACGATCGCCGAAGCGAATTCGGCTCCCCGCGTGGGGGCAAAATGAACGGCGGACTGGTTCAGGGTGTTGCAGGTATCAACGTGCCCTTGGGTCCCGTCTTCGTGGGCGCTGAAGGTAACGTTGCGAAGGGCTTCAACGACATTGACTGGGAGTACGGCGTGAAGGGCCGCCTTGGCGCCCGTGCGGGCGACAGCGGCATGGTCTACGCGTCGGCCGGATACGAATGGGTCAATGGCCGCAGGGCCTATGCAGATCACAGCGACTGGATTTACGGCGTAGGTGTGGAAGTTGGCCCCAAGGACATCGGCTTGGGCGGCGTCACTGGAAACAGCGGTGTGCGCCTTCGCCTCGAGGTAGACACCTACGACTTCGACAGCATTCGCCCTATGGCCGGCGTGATCATGCATTTCTAAATTGAATTGAACGTTTGATCGGGTTTCTCGGTCTTTCGAAATGCCGCCCTGTTTCCGCGAAGAAGGTCTCTTCTCAGCGTGGAGCAGGGCTTGGCATTTTAAACCTGCGGCCGCAGCATCGCTGTCCACGCACAATGTGGTGTGGAGTGAAATGCCCTATCGCGGTCAGCGGCTCCTTTATTCTTCCAGTCCACCATCGGCTTCGCTGCTTCCGCAGCAAAGATTAATGCATGCGCCCTCATCGCAAATAGAAGCGTCCGGCCCTGAAAGACAGCTCGCGCAGTTATCTCCACGGCATCCGCGAAAATCCGGCGATCTTTGGGGTAGGTTTGCCTCCTTCGTATCTTGGACTTGTGCCGCACCGCAGTGGAGACCCTGCTCCGCAACGGGAACGTTCGTCTACCCCTGCCCGCTCGGGATCATGATCCTGATTATCGTTTTCGTCAGTTGGATCTCCCCTGGCCTCAGATACAAGGTGACCCCTTCGATAGGATGCCTGCTCCTCTGTTTTTTGGTTAGCTGATACCTGAGAGAACGGCGCCATGGTGCAATAGTCGCACATGCCCCTAACTCTATAGTTCAGTTATAGATGTAAGACACCGCCCGGTACTCCCCCGTCAGCTTGCCAGGTCTCAGGCTCTACAATTGGAGCCCGTTCATTTTTTTAGAGGCTGGGGACAGAACAGCCGATTGCAAGCGCGGTCCCGACGTACATAGTCGATTTTCGACATGAGGCGACCCATCTCGCATTCACAAGGGCTCGATTGTGTCCACTCTCCTGGAGGGTCGCGGGGGCAGCTTCCGATCACTACACGGCATCCGCAGGTAAGCAGGATCACCTGAGTTCCCGGATCCCGCGGCATAATGGCAGTCAGCGGCATGGATCAAGCGACAGCGCGTGCTCTAAAAGAAAAGGAGGCCCGCTCCGATAATCGCGAAACCCACAAGTCCGCCGATAATTCGGATCCATCTATAGAATAAACCGTCCGATAATATGCTGGCGATGACCAGCAAAAAGCCGCTTATAAGCAGGGTGACAAGCGGCTGAGACGTTGCTGGGTCCATTACGCAGAAACTGCAAGAATACCCGGGTCCAGCAATAACTTATGTTATAGAACGGCGGTCTGGCCTGCCAAGTTCCTATCGCCGCGATTGCTAATGATCGGCCATAGACCAGCGGAAGCAAAGCGATAGGCCTGATCCGCCACATTTGTCTGCCGTAAGGGAACTGACAAATCCGGGTAACAAGCGGCGCACCCCACAGATCATTGTCCGAAGCGAGACGCCCGGATCTGTAACACTCTCTCGGGCTTTGTCTCGCAATGCGATCTCACGCGGGGGTCGTGTCCCGAGAGGTGGTGTAGCTTTTCTGGACCACCTTGCTTTTCGGCCTCAGCCTGAGCCGATCATGAGCCGGGTACTGCCGACAGCATGACAATGGGATTGTCGCTGAGCGGGGCCATCGTTTCAAGCGTCATGTACCGCGCGCGCTGGACGGCCCATTCGTCGGACTGTTCCATGAGGATGGCTCCGACGAGGCGGGTGATGGCGGCTTCGTTCGGGAAGATCCCAACGACCTCGGTCCGCCGTTTGATTTCGCCATTAAGGCGCTCGATGGGGTTTGTGCTGTGTAGTTTGGCGCGATGCTCGCGCGGGAATGTCATGTAGGCCAACACATCGGGCTCAGCGTCGTCCATCAGCGTGGCTAGCTTGGGCAGTTTGGGCCGCACTTGGTCGGCGATCGAACGCCACTGCTGGCTCGCAGCTTCTGGAGTTTCCTGGGCGAAGGCGGTGGCGATGAAGGCGGAGACGACGCGCCTGCCGCTCTTGCCGGCATGGGCGAGTGCATTGCGCATGAAGTGGACGCGGCAGCGCTGCCAGGTCGCGCACAGCAGTTTGGAGACCGCCGCCTTAATGCCTTCGTGCGCATCGGAGATGACCAGCTTAACACCGCGCAGTCCTCGGCGCGTCAGTTTGCGCAGGAAGGCGGTCCAGAACGGCTCGGCCTCGGAAGGACCGATATCCATGCCTAGCACCTCGCGGCGGCCATCGCTGTTGACGCCCACCGCGACGATCACCGCCACCGAGACGATACGCCCGTTCTGCCGGACTTTCACGTAGGTGGCGTCGATCTATAGGTACGGCCAGTCGCCTTCGATTGGGCGCTCGAGGAAGGCACCGACCTTCTCGTCGAGTTCCTCGCACAGCCGGCTGACCTGGCTCTTCGAGATCCCATCCATACCCAGCGCCTTTACCAGGTCATCTACCGAGCGGGTGGAGATGCCCTGGATATACGCTCACATGACGAGGACGTCGGTCAAGGTTTAATGTCGTGACAGCATTGGCCGTCTCCTTGGCAATCGGATCCAGGCTTTGCCCGTTGTATGACGCGGACCGACGAATCGACCCATATCCAGCTCACATGCGGTCGCCGTCCGGAACGGCTGCACCATTATCCCGCTTACGGCGGGACGGGCTGAGGTAAGCGAGACCAGTCTTCCTGGCGGCGGTGAACGCCAACTTATATCTCGGTTCGCTTCCTGGATCCGCGGAGCTGATCAGGCTCCAGGGATTGGTGTAGGGTGTTGCGTCAGGCGGCCTTCACTATGGCTCCCTCGATCACCACGCCCGCAGTCGCATATTTCCACAAGGCGACGAGGAGCTTGCGGGCGAGTGCTACAATCGTCGGCTTTTTGAGACGGCCGCCGTTGTGTTGCACGCGTTCATGGAACCAGCGCGCAAGCGCGGAGTCCGGCTGGTATCGCAGCCAGAGCCAAGACAACTCGACCATGGTCGATCGCAGCCGAGCATTCCCGGTCTTGGAGACGCCCTGCTCGCGTCGGATTGATCCGCTCTGCCATGGTGTGGGCGCCAAGCCAGCATAGGCAGCAAGCTGTCGTCGATTGTCAAAATGCCGGAATAGACCTTCCGAACACAGAACGGCGGCGAACTCCGGTCCGATGCCCTTGACGTGCATGAGCATCGTGACCGGAGTGTCGGTTGCTTCCTCTTTGATCAAAGCATCGCGTTCCACCTCGACGGCTTTGATCTGTTGCATGATCAGCTCGAGGCGATCGAGTTCGCGGTGAATCTGCCCTTCGACATGCCGAGCGAGGGGCCGGCCATCGCCCGTTTGCATATCCTTGAGCCGATCGCGTCGATCGCGACGCATCGGCTCGTAACCCGTGATGCCTTGCGTAAAGAGCAGACCTTTGATCCGATTGACGTGGCAGGTGCGCTCGTTGATCAGAACCTTGCGCTCACGACAGACGCGGCGCCGGTCCTCCTCTTCCACACTCGGCGGCCGAACCATCGCGCACACCCGTGGTTCGCCTCTCTTATACGCGAGCAAGGCGCGCACCAGCGCTTCGCCGTCGATCTTGTCGGTCTTCGCTCTCCGCCGTCGCCGTGACGTCGCGATTGATGCGGGATCGACGACATGGCTTTCGATGCCCTCCCGTTCGAGTACGCGGTGAATCCAGAATCCGTCGAGACCGGCCTCTTGGATGACGATTACGCCAAAATCCTGGCCAGTCCTCTGGGCCGCCTTCGTGCGAAGCTGCGTGAACCGGTCCATCAGGCCGGCGATGTCGCCAGCGCGCACGACATGTTTCGACATCCGCTCGCTAGCACCTGGTGACAGCGACGTGATTAGCCACGTCGATTTACTCAGTTCCATCGAAACGAAGATGGCGCCAAGATCAATACGGATAGCGGCCGGCGCATGGGGTCGATCAGTTGTAGCTGCAAGCATGGTTGCCTCCACGGAGTTAGGGTCAGCAACCGCACTCTGCCAGAGCGCCAGCCGCTATCCACCTCTCGCCATGGGATCTTCCTGGATCACTGCGGTCAGCGCCCGCTCGGCCATGCGACGGGGTTCGAGGAAGCCGGGGAAGTAGCTTCCCTTCCTGAGCTTGGGGATGCGTAGTTCGACCGTCCCCGCTCGCGTCTGCCAGTCGCGCTCGCGGTAGCCGTTGCGCTGGACCAGCCTCGCCGCAGATTTCTCGCCGTGGCCGGCTCCGGTCAGGTTGCCGACTTCCATCTCCATCAGCCGCTCGGCGGCAAACGAAATCATCTCGCGCAGAATATCTGCATCAGGGGCCTTCTCTACCAGCGAACGCAAGTGCATCATCGGATCGGTCATCGTGATTCCTTCCGTCAGGTTTGAGCTTCACAACCCAAACCTACCCGAAAATCACGGTGACCACCTCAGCCTTCACCTACACCACGTCCTGGGACACGATCCACGCGGGCCCCACGGGTGTAAGTTCTCGACCCGGTTAAACGGGGTCAGGTTACCACCGATCCATCACATGGCCGGACCTGCTCCATGGTCATGGAAACCGGCAGACCAGGAAGCGCTTCGAGATTTGTTCCGGCCCCAGGGCCGTCTATAACGCGGTAGGTGAATGCAGGTTCCCTATGCGGCATTACCATTTGAATTTGCGCCAGGCCCCAGGATAGATCGAATATCGGTGCTTTCATCTGTGCTTGGTGTCCATATGGCATGAGGATGAGGTCCCGCGGAAACTGCCGCAGACCGTGGGAATACGCATGACGGGGTCGCAAGTTTCGCAGAAAAAGCCGAAAGCAGGGATTTGGACCGGTCCAGCCCTTCAGTCGAAGGTTATGGCCACTGGGCGATGTTAAAGTTCGCGCTTACCACCCGTCCGCGATCGACGCGTTTGCCTCCGAAAAGACAGTCTTTTATGATAAGCACTCTCGCTTGCCATCATTTTACCCTATGCGCGTCAAGGCGTTCGATTTGACGCGGTGAATGCACCGCGGCTGGGAAATGCAAGGTGACTTGAGAAAGAAGGATTACCAGGCGCTGGGATGCTGTGTCTCTCTCAGAGTCATGTATCAGATGATGCCATTTACCGGCTTGTGGATGAATGGCTTGCTGGGGCGCTTGGGTCGCAATGGCTATGAAGGCCGAAGCAAAGGGCGGGTGCATGCCAGATCGTTGCGCATAGCCGTCGCCGCGACGCCGGCCTCCCCCATCGCATGACTGATTTGATCCAGCCCCTTTGCAACATCTCCAGCAGCATAAAGACCAGGTATAGTCGTTCGCTGATGAGGATCCACGATGATGCAACCTTCCGGACTCGTTTCGCGCCCAGAAGAACAGCGAGCTCGGATCTGATGACGGAGCCAAGCGCCGGGTAGACAGCATCAAAAGCGAAATCACCTTCGGGTATAGAAACGGCAAGCTGCTGATTTCTTATGCCGAATGCCAAGCACGGCCCTTCATGAAGAGCGATATTGGCATTCTCCAGCGTTTTACGCTGCTCTGCGGTCAGATCATGCGCGCCATCTAAGGAGATCAGGCTGACATCGCTAGAGTACATCCGGAGGAAAACTGCTTCCTTCACGCCGCGTTCCCCCGTACCGATTACGGCTATTCTCCGGTCTGTAACTTCATAACCATCGCATATGGGACAATAACGAAGCAGTCCTAGAGCCAGAGCCTCGTCGTGAAGCTTCTTGGGCATATTGGGGCAGTTATTTACCACGCCTGTTGCCAAGAGAACAGATCGTGCGCTCCAACGGTTATCGCTGCTCCGTGCGACAAAGAGATCCTTCTCTCGGCGCAAATCCTCGACAATGCCTTTGACGAAGTGAGTCCCGAATTCACTCGCCTGCGCCTGCATTCGTTCAAGCAAATCTGAGCCGGCGATCCCACCAGGAAAGCCTGCATGATTTCGTGTGCGCGGGATCAGTGCAGCACGGCTGTCATTGCCGTGGACAACTTCAACCGTGAGGTGAAACCGGGCAAGATAGATAGCCGCGGTAAGTCCCGCAGGGACCGCTCCAATCACAAGGCAATCAAGAGGTGCTGTCATGTTAAGCACAAGACAATCGGTACCATCCGGTTCCAATTTGCGACGGAGAGAAGGTCTCGAGTGGACGCTAACATGTCCGTCTTTCCCGAGTGGATTATCTCGAACGTATCCGCAATGCCCCAAAGAGCCTTTGCGTCATAACCCTGATATCGTGAAAGGGGTTATGAGATCAGATCGGGAGACATATGCCCCCGTCGGCCGGTCTGGTCTCACAACCAGTCCTGGTCATGATAAAGCCTTTGCTCAAGCACAGATCTGGTAGCCATGTCGGGGGTATCCTGCCGCCGTTCTTCATCGCTGGCCCGTCAATTTCAACAAGAGGATCTTTTGACCGATTGATGAATTGTAACGCGTGAACACGCCCCCTTAAATTACACGGAGACAGAATATGGGTTGGATCGTCGCGCTTATCGTCGGCGGCATCGCTGGCTGGTTGGCCAGTTTGGTGATGAACCGAGATGCATCTATGGGCATTTTCCTCAACATTGTAGTCGGCTGCATCGGTTCCGTTATCGGCAATGCCCTTTCCGGACCCTTATTTGGTATCCGTGGCAGCGTTCAGGAATTTTCGGTCACTGGCCTGATCATTGCTTTTGTCGGTGCTGTCGTACTGCTGGCGATCGTCAATTTCTTTCAGCGTAGTCGCCTGCGTTAACCAGCAGCCAGTGAGCGCACTTCGGCAGGGTATCCTCGCCGAAGTGCTCCGGCCGCCGTCAGTGACGCATTCGCAATCTGGCTGGCAATGTGCTACGCAATATGGGCGCCATATGGGCGCCCCGAACAGCGCTCGTTGCTTGTGACCGCAAACATAAACACAACCAGGTTAGGCAGAAAATACTCCTAGCCTTGCAATTAGTTAGATATCCGAAGCCGACTTATATTTACCTAAGCCATTCCGGTTAAGGCATTACAATGGAATACCTTTCAGCCGTTGAATTGTTCGTTCGGCGCCTTACCTCACGGTCGAAATTGGAGAGGCCCTCCATCTCTGCTCTTCTGGACCTCGACGGCCGCTTGGTGCCTGTCCAGCGAGGCGAGGACCTAATTCTACCTGGGCACCCAGTCTCATATTCAACTCTAGTAGTTCGCGGCGTTCTGGGTCGCTTCGATCAGATGCTGGACGGCAAACGTCAGATAACCGCCCTTCACATTCCCGGCGACATGGCTGATCTTCATTCGCTGCCCATACCAACCCCGTCATGGGGTATCCAATCACTTGTACCGTCTACAACTCTCCAGATTCCTCACGAGCGATTGCGCCGTGTGCTTGACTCACATCCGGACGTTGCCATCGCCTTCTGGCGCGACACAGTGGTCGACGCCTCCATACTCGCGAAGTGGACAGCTTACATTGGACGAGCTGATGCGACGACGCGCATAGCGCACCTTTTTTGCGAACTGGGCGTTCGCATGGCTTTTCAAGGGATGGCCGCCAAAGACGATTTCCCCCTCGCATTCACCCAGGCGCAGATCGCCGATGCCGTCGGTTTGACCACTGTGCATGTCAATCGGACGATGGCAGTGCTTCGAGCAGCCTGCGGCCTTTCCATCGAAAAGGGGCGTGTCATGGTCAGGGACTGGAATGTAATGGCGTCTTACGCGAATTTCGACGACAGCTATCTTCTCATGAGCCGGTAGCGGCTCATCGAGTAGCCACCGTTCAGCGACGTCAGAGCCGGACCGACTAAAGCCACCGCTTTTATTCCCTGCCCAAAGCCGCGATTTTACTCTGCCAAGCCGGCGTGCTCTGCGTGGCTGGATTCGAAAAGATGCTTCGCCTGCGGCGTGGCTTTCTTGTTTCCCACATCGATTGCAGATTGATTTCGCTCAACAAGAGGTAGCGCCGGGAACAAATTGCCAAGAATTTGCCTTAGTTTCCAGGATAAGGACAGATGACCGGGCCGACTCGTTACCGAGACATATCCCGCCTGGAGGACCAAGATGGAAGTTTACACGTTGCGATTCTCCGACGACGCGTTTGGCGTTGCGCGCCGCTTAGAATTCAAAGCGCGAGATATGAGTTCTGCTCTCGTAATCGCTCATCGCGAAGCAGGTAGCCGGCGTGTTGAACTATGGCATGGAAGTCGAATGCTCGGTGTCGTCGAAAGGCAAGCTAATGTCGGGCGAGTTCGCCTGCCCCCGCACAAATACCGTGTCCCGTCCAAACTCGTGGATAATTACGGTTTAGAACTACCGTGCACGCAATCCCACACGAACGCCGCGAGCCCGGAGCGGTGTCACGTGGCACACTGATACGCACGTCCAGGGCTTTCTCCCTCAAATTCAGATCACTGCCCCCGTGTGATCCCTTAAGGCTGGTGCTTTGCTTAACAGGGCGGGACCGACCTTTTTTACCACCTGCGGAATTTTTTTGCATCTCAGCGCAGGCGGATCGCGCGATCGCGCAAAAACCTCGTAATCCTTATCGCTGTTAAAGGTACGCCACCGCCCGCAAACTTGAAGAATAGCGCATTCGCTATCGCGGCTAATACCTGGCGTACCGTAAACAGCGAGGTCCCAATGACCGCAGTCAGGACATCCGACATCATCGCTGTTTAAGGTACGCTGTCTAGACATCTCCGTGACATCAGACTGAAGCAGCAGCTTCCCCCCGCCCAACTATCGTACCTCAATCAGCGAAGCCGAGAGGTCTCACTCAGGGTTGGCGCGGGGCTTGCGAAGCGGCCTACTGACGGTTGATTGAGCACGGAGCGGGATATGCATTGTCGCTGATTAAGGTACGCCAAGGCGTCCAGGGAGGCGTTAGCGATCCTGCCGGTCCGAAGGCACCCTCAAGATGAACATTAACCGAGTCTCCAATGGAGACAGTCCACTTAAGACGGCGCTTTCCAACGCTCGACGTACTTTTTCCAGCGATCCTTAAGCACATCGCCTTCCAGGGTGTCGATCTGACCTCCCAAAGCTCGCCTGAAAGCATCGGCCATTATGCTCACCGAGTTGTTCGAACCATAGTCACGGCCGATGCGATAGAGTTCAGGCTCAGAAAATTCCAAAGAACCCGTTGCCGGGAACCTGATTGGCTTGCTGGATTCGCCAGTTTTTCCTGAACTGTATAAGCGGAGCATTCCGGCTTCTTCGATCAAGCTTGGCACGGTCTTTTTTGCCTTTTCCTGTTCAGCTTGGACAAGAAGCATTCCCTTTATAGGCTTTTCAGCATGCCGCAGCTTGATGATGAGATCGCTGAGATCAACTGAGTGACGTGCCTGCTGATAAACGCCTGATACTTCCTCCCATGCAGCGCGCACAGATTGCCTGAACTTTGTCATTGTGCTGGACTGATTGCCGAGGTGCTTGGCGAGATCCTGCCAGCTGAGCCTGACCTCCGTTCCCTGAGGTATTCGAGGCAGACGGTAGGCCAGCCAAGTGTAGAGATCCAGCTTGGTAGCACTGTCTTTAAGGGCGACGATGGCCCGTTCATTGAACGGCACCGAATGTTTGAGGAGTTCATTGTAGAATTCTTCGGACAAAACAAAATGCGAGACAAAGGATCCCTCGCCGGTTCTTAAGCCAGCATATTGGTTCACAATGCGCATGTCATTGACAGCGAATGCCCGCATTTGATCCTTTTGAACGGCCGCTTTTCGGCCATCGTTTCGCTTGCCCCGCCCGTCGGCCACGTCATCGTCCCAACGGATTGTCCACTGGCAGTTCAAGATTCGATCAATCTGATCCTGAACGCTCGTACGGGTACCACGCTTACCGCCAGACGAGGTATTCGTGATGCCCATTCGCCGCAGCCAGCTCGAGAAAGAACTTCCTAGATAGATCTCGCGTGTTCTCGTCCGGACAGCCTCTGTCATGATATAGATCATGATAAGACGCGCATGTCTGCCATACGGCACACCCCGGTTAACGGACACAAATTCGCCGCCCGGGCCATTCGGCTCCTGTCTCTCCATTGGCTGAATGATCAAGGAGATATTGCCGTCTCGCCGAATGACGGGCGCTGTAGGGTCCTTGGGTGCTTTAACCGGCAAAGACATGGCACACAAAGCCGAATGCATGAAGTTGGGGAGAGATTCCTCTTCCATCACGTAACGCACAGCGTCAAAGATGCGCTTTGCTTCGGCGGTTTCGGCCAGCGCGCGAACTTCCTCCGCAGGGCTCGCTGTGAGAGCATCGACGAAGCGAGCGCCAAGCGGCAACGCTATCTGAGCGTCTGCATCTCCTGTTTTCCGCCTGGCCACAGAATCACCCCTGGTTGATATCGTCCGCCGAGGATTGTGGCGAATTTGAACCGGAAAGCAAGACATTGGCGATTTTTTGGCTCGACGAGTGCTAAAAGTGCCAACCAGTCGCTGGTAAAGGTACACATCGCAAATTCTGGTGTTCTAAAATCATTTTTTTGACCCATCCTTACCGAAGGAAGGTTCTCCCAGAGGGAGTAGGATTCTTTAGTAGGTTAGATCGCCTACCTTAATCAGCGACCGAACATACCTTCGCCAGCGACCTTTCGTACCGTTATCAGCGACAACCCGTACCTTAAGCAGCGCCTCCAGGTTATCATCGAACCTCCGAGATGCAGGACAGTGCGATCGGAAATATTCCTTTCGCTTTTTCTCGTTCGCGCGTCGAGATTTCGCGAATGGCTCGCTGATAAAGGTATATGTGAAAAAAACCTCTTACACAGCAGCGGTGCGATCCCTTCCATCGCTGAGCTCCGTACTTTAATCAGCGACACGCGAAATCGACTCGCCCAGCCTGTCGGATTTTCCGTAGTATGCAGCAAAATACCGCCAACCGGTCGCTGATTGCGGTATCGATGCCAGAAATCGACGGGCAGAAAGTCGCCAATCGATGAGACAGGTGAATTTTTGGTTGTCGAGTTTTCGCGTTCTATCTAAGGAAAATTGACAAGTCTGCCAACTGAGGCAGCAAACTGACAGGTAGAAGGACTATCATGGCGTCCCTCCCATCCGAGCTGGGCAGTAGCACCAAGGATCTGATCACACGCTATTATCAAATGGCGAGCATGGTCCTGAGGAAACTGCAAGAGCGCAACATACAGCACACGCCGCCACGTACGGGACCTATGTTCACTATATCGCAGGCAGCCGCATTAGTTGGCCGCTCGGCCTCGGCTATTCGAATAGCCGAAGCAGAGGGCCGCCTGCCTCATCAAGAGCGAAACATGGCGGGGCGCCGAAAAGGTTATACCCTTAGAGACCTCGACACCATGCGGCAGGTTTTCGATACCCGTCCGTGGCGGCAAGAAGGTGATCCGCCAGCAGTGATCGCTTGCCAAAACTTCAAAGGCGGCGTGGGAAAATCGACGATTGCAGTCCATATGGCGCAATATTTGGCTATTCACGGGTATCGCGTCTTGCTCGTGGACGCAGATGCCCAAGCTTCCGCTACTATGCAATTTGGTTACATACCCGATCAGGATCTCGATGAATTCGACAGCATCTACGCTTTGCTCCAAGGTAAGCCGGAGCGCGGAATAGCACAGATCGTTCGCAAGACACATTTCCACAATCTCGACCTCATCCCGGCCAACCTGAAGCTTTATAATGCGGAATATGAGGTAGCGGCACGCATAAGTGTCCATGGTTTCAGCGTCCTCACGACGCTCGCGCGTGACATTCATAAAATCGCTGACAATTATGATGTCATCATAATGGACCCTCCACCAGCCCTCGGCATGGTGTCGCTATCGGTTATGTATGCCGCCAACGCGCTGTTGATACCAGTACCACCCAGCATTGTAGATTTTGCTTCGACTACGGCCTTTCTCAGCATGCTCGATGAGACGATGGGCGCTCTCAACGAACATAACATTCAGCCGGAGTATGGCTTCGTCGGAATGGTCATCTCAAAGAGCGATGCGAATATTGAATCGCAGCGGCAGATCGTGGATATTACCAATACGGTTTTCGGCAGAAGCGTGTTCGCTCAGGAACTGAAAACGTCCGCTGAATTCAACAATGCGGCAAGCCAGCTCAAGACCGTTTTTGACATGACATCATCGACCACGAACCATGCGGTACGTACGCGTTGTTTGAATCAGCTTAACAACCTCGGCCGCGAGCTCGAGCAGAATATTAGGAAGCTTTGGCCCTCCAAAGCGGATGAGATTTAGGAAGCCTGTAGTTCCTACCGTTGAATTAGCCCTGATCGAAAGATCGGGGCTTTTTTTTGGTCGGATCAGCTCCGCTTGCAAACCAAGATGTAGTTTTTCGATCCTGCCATCGGGAACAACTCTTGCCGGGGATTGACAATCGGGCAACCCTGCCCTGCCCTGCCCTGCCCTGCCCTGCCCTGCCCTGCCCTGCCCTGCCCTGCCCTGCCCTGCCCTGCCCTGCCCTGCCCTGCCCTGCCCTGCCCTGCCCTGCCCTGCCCTGCCCTGCCCTGCCCTGCCCTGCCCTGCCCTGCCCTGCCCTGCTCGCTCTCGCTAAAAAACGCGCCGATTAAAGTTGGGATGAGGATCTTGCAAAACTCGATCGCTGCACCGAGGGACCGATCCCTGCAGGTCTAGTAGAGACGTTTAGGCGCTGCATACTGGTACGCACCGACCCGTCGAATTGTCGCTATCCATGTTTGAAGTCCTGCGGTTATGGGGGCAAAGGCTTGGTCAGCACATCGGCCGGCATGCCGCTGAGCAAAAAGCAATAACAGGCTTGGTCATGTCGGAAGGCTTGGCACCAATTTTATTAATGTCTCTAAAGCCCGTAGCACCGACAAACCCATGACGCATTCCACAAGATTAAGCATGGCCTTCCAAGTCAATCTGGTCCATTTTTTGCGCCTCGTCCGAACGGCAACCAAGGGCTTTCGCGCACAAATCTTTTCCGATTTATGGCCGTCTCCACTGGAGACAACGTTGTGCGTAATATGCAGCGCGCTCTATGCGCCCCGGTTCATGGCCATATCCAGAGCCTAAGCAAGGCGATGCGCCATCCCTTTCCATCGATTCCACCCGCATGGACTGGCTGTCTCCAGTGGAGACAAGATTATGCAACTCCGGTCGCCCGCAATCTTCTTGCCAACAGGCGTTTTTTTAGTCTGCTCGAGAAGCCTTAAGGAATGCGCGAATTCCATGAGTCTCCAGTGGAGACAAAGACAACCTGTCGTGTAGAGGACCCGCGTCTTATCATGACGCCGCAGCGATCTGCGGAAAGTCTCCAATGGAGACAAGCTTGGCTGGGCGCCTGTAGTCTCTGCAGACCGATGGCGGGCCGGCGGTGCTGGAAGGTCGACGCGCACGGCAAGCACCACACTTAATCTCAACTGCGCAAACGGCTCACTCGGTTTCGTAATGCGTTCAGTTTGATGGTGCATGGGGCCTAGACTTGCGCCGAGGCTCAAAAATTTAGGCTGAATTCCTCTAAGGCGTGCCCGTCTCGAAACCCTTTTCCGGTGAGCTAAGATTTGATGACCGCAGCTTTGATAAACCCGCTCGATTGGCAAGATCCCAAGCGCCGCTTGTGAATATATTCGCAACCGATCCACCTGTCAGGTTTGGTGTTGGCATGCCTAAAATGAACTCGGCCCGCTCCCGCTAATTAGGAAAGAGGATGCGCTTCAACCCGCAGCGCGGGAAAGAAGGTGCTGGTGAGCTAAGGAAAGCGGCATCAGCGATCGGATTGCTCATTCAGGTAGGATGAACGCGTAAGGGGTACGATTAAAGCAGGGCTCGAAAGACAAGTGGACCGGGCGTTCACAAGGGATCGGACCCCAAAGCTGCGTTAAACAGGCGAGCCGGCGCGGGCGGGCAGAAGCCAGCGGAGCGAGACCAAGCCGACCATTTCGGACTCGGCGTGCCCAGCCACGCAGGGCAGGGCAGGGCAGGGTAGGGTAGGGTAGGGTAGGGTAGGGTAGGGTAGGGTAGGGTAAGGTAGGGCAAAGGGCGGAGAAGGCATACATCAGCAAGATGAGATCGCCTGGCAAACAGGAATATTCGACATTTTGCTTGCCCGCTGTCCTGGCGAGCCCAGCCCGTTTTCGAAAGCCTTTGCGATTGCCCTGCGCATAGCGCTAGGCGAACGGTTGCAATCACACAGCATGCTCAAGTAAGTTTGTGGGAATCTGCAAACAAGCGTCTTGGTTCGCATCGATAGGCAACCAAGTTCAGAAAAAGGTGAACTTTGATGGCTCGTAAACCTGGCTTCGGCGCCTCGATAGCATCGGAAGTCGTGGATGCTTTCGATAGCGGGGAAACGCCGGAACTTCCGTCTGGGGACGTTCTCGCGAGCCGCGGAAAAGCTATATCACGCCTTGGCGCCGACGTCCTGTATGAGCAGTTTGAGTGGATTGATCCCGCTCTTTGCCGACCGTCCAAACAAAACGCTCGGCATTACGATGATCTAACGTATAGCGAATGTGCTGACCTCATCGAGTCGATAAAATCGGAGGGACGCCAGCGCATGGCGGCGGTAGTGCGCCGCACCGACGATCCTGCGGTACCTTATGAAATTGTAGCTGGATCCAGGCGGCATTTTGCAATCTCCTGGCTGCGAGCAAACAACTATCCCGAATTCCGGTATCTCGTCGACGTTCAAAAGCTCGACGACGAAGCCGCGTTTCGTCTCAGCGACCTTGAAAACCGCGCCCGGGAGGATGTCTCCGACCTTGAGAGGGCGCGTAGCTACGCGATGGCCTTGAAGACACATTACAAGGGCGATGTCACATCGATGTCCGAGAGGCTGGGAATGGCGCGCGCCACCGTCTACCGTTATCTTGCGCTGGCCGATCTTGATCAGGACTTTATCGCCGCGTTCGGCGATTCGAAGGCAATCACAGTATCGCATCCAAGGACTATCGCTACGCTGATCAAGGAGGGTGGTGAACCGGCGGAACGAGTTAGGGTTGAGGCTTCGAGGGTTGCGGAAGAGCAGGCGCGCCTGCGTCGAGAAGGTCAGCCGCTGCTCGCGCCAGCGGAAGTTTTGAGCAGGTTCAAAGAGGCTGCAAAACCCCCCCGGCCTCAGATAGTCGAAAATACTTCCTACACGTTGTGCGCTGCCGACGGCAGCCAAATTCTCACCTATACGCGAGCTTCAAAAAAGCGCGGGATGACTGTCACTCTCCCGGTAAAGCTGTCTGCAAAGCGAAAAGAGGTTGAGGATGCTTTTGCAATCCTCATCGACGAAATATTCGAAAACTCATAACACCCCAAGATAGAACAAAGCGGGAAACCGCTCAATTATCGCCTAGAGCAGCCCTTACAGCGCAAGCGCCAATATTGCGGGGTTTGGCTCGTTGATGGTGCTTTTCTCCGCTGAGAAAGCTTCTGAGGGGACTTTTTTTACGGCGAAAATGCCTCCCATTTTCTCAGATTCTAGCAGCGCATCGAAGAGCGCGACCGTCCTATCCCGTAAAGTGGTGGTTCCGAATTAGCCCATTTTTCGTTGATCAAGCGAATGAACGCGCGCATCATCAAATAGCCAAACATCGCGTCCTAAAAAAACCTTTTTAGCGCAGAGGGTTAGGTGGTGAAAAAGCTAATCTGACTTAAGTTTACACCTACCGGAATGGCTTTTGCGCGCACTATCGATAATCTTACAAAATATGGGTGAAGGTGTAGCCGGCTCGGCGGCGTGCCATGTCAGGGTTACATCCATAGACCACGACTAGTCTGACTTTTAAGCCGCTAAGAAAACGATGAGACGCCATCGTGCATTTGCAACATAATAGCGACGAGGGGGAGAGCGGCTTAATTCAGTCGCCGGCAGGTTTGCAAAATTGAACGAAGTTTGGAAACTTATAACTTAATATCGGAAGGAGAGTTACAGCCAGCTGAATTCTGTAATTATCCAACTGGCTTTCACGTGGGTGACGTCGATCCATAGGTACTCCCAGTCGTCTTCGATTGCGCGCTCGAGGAAGCACCGACGTTCTTGTCGAGTTCCTCGCACAGCTGACTGATCTGACCCTTCGAGATCCCATCCATACCCAGTGACTTTACCAAGTCATCTACCGAGCGGGTGGAGATGCCTTGAATATACGCTCACATGACGAGGACGTCGGTCAAGGTTTAATGTCGTGACAGCATTGGCCGTCTCCTTGGCAATCGGATCCAGGCTTTGCCCGTTGTATGACGCGGACCGACGAATCGACCCATATCCAGCTCACATGCGGTCGCCGTCCGGAACGGCTGCACCATTATCCCGCTTACGGCGGGACGGGCTGAGGTAAGCGAGACCAGTCTTCCTGGCGGCGGTGAACGCCAACTTATATCTCGGTTCGCTTCCTGGATCCGCGGAGCTGATCAGGCTCCAGGGATTGGTGTAGGGTGTTGCGTCAGGCGGCCTTCACTATGGCTCCCTCGATCACCACGCCCGCAGTCGCATATTTCCACAAGGCGACGAGGAGCTTGCGGGCGAGTGCTACAATCGTCGGCTTTTTGAGACGGCCGCCGTTGTGTTGCACGCGTTCATGGAACCAGCGCGCAAGCGCGGAGTCCGGCTGGTATCGCAGCCAGAGCCAAGACAACTCGACCATGGTCGATCGCAGCCGAGCATTCCCGGTCTTGGAGACGCCCTGCTCGCGTCGGATTGATCCGCTCTGCCATGGTGTGGGCGCCAAGCCAGCATAGGCAGCAAGCTGTCGTCGATTGTCAAAATGCCGGAATAGACCTTCCGAACACAGAACGGCGGCGAACTCCGGTCCGATGCCCTTGACGTGCATGAGCATCGTGACCGGAGTGTCGGTTGCTTCCTCTTTGATCAAAGCATCGCGTTCCACCTCGACGGCTTTGATCTGTTGCATGATCAGCTCGAGGCGATCGAGTTCGCGGTGAATCTGCCCTTCGACATGCCGAGCGAGGGGCCGGCCATCGCCCGTTTGCATATCCTTGAGCCGATCGCGTCGATCGCGACGCATCGGCTCGTAACCCGTGATGCCTTGCGTAAAGAGCAGACCTTTGATCCGATTGACGTGGCAGGTGCGCTCGTTGATCAGAACCTTGCGCTCACGACAGACGCGGCGCCGGTCCTCCTCTTCCACACTCGGCGGCCGAACCATCGCGCACACCCGTGGTTCGCCTCTCTTATACGCGAGCAAGGCGCGCACCAGCGCTTCGCCGTCGATCTTGTCGGTCTTCGCTCTCCGCCGTCGCCGTGACGTCGCGATTGATGCGGGATCGACGACATGGCTTTCGATGCCCTCCCGTTCGAGTACGCGGTGAATCCAGAATCCGTCGAGACCGGCCTCTTGGATGACGATTACGCCAAAATCCTGGCCAGTCCTCTGGGCCGCCTTCGTGCGAAGCTGCGTGAACCGGTCCATCAGGCCGGCGATGTCGCCAGCGCGCACGACATGTTTCGACATCCGCTCGCTAGCACCTGGTGACAGCGACGTGATTAGCCACGTCGATTTACTCAGTTCCATCGAAACGAAGATGGCGCCAAGATCAATACGGATAGCGGCCGGCGCATGGGGTCGATCAGTTGTAGCTGCAAGCATGGTTGCCTCCACGGAGTTAGGGTCAGCAACCGCACTCTGCCAGAGCGCCAGCCGCTATCCACCTCTCGCCATGGGATCTTCCTGGATCACCGCTCCTCGCCCGCTCAGCCATGCGGCGGGGTTCGAGGAAGCCCGGGGGAGTAGCTTCCCTTCCTGAGCTCGGGGATGCGCAGTTCGACCGTCGCCGCTCGCGTGTGCGAGTTGCGCTCGCGGTAGCCGTTGCGCTGGACCAGCCTTGCCGCGGATTTCTCGCCATGGGCGGCTCCGGTCAGGTCGCCGACTTCCATCTCCATCAACCGCTCGGTGGCAAACGAGATCATCTCGCGCAGAATGTCTGCACCCGAGGCCTTCTCTAACAGCGAGCGCAAGTGCATAATCGGATCGGTCATCGTGATTCCTTCCGTCAGGTTTGAGCTTCGCAACCCAAACCTACCCGAAAATCACGGTGACCACCTCAGCCTTTACCTACACCACGTCCTGGCACAAAATCCCGTAGGGAATCGCGCTGCTGGCTCCACCGCGATGGGACTGCACTATTGCCTCGAGGACACGGGGGGAACTATCTTCAATGAAAGATTGACACAGAAAAGTATCAATCCGGTATCGTCTTTGACCTCTACTCGCCAGTCACCGGCATCACCGAACCCTTCCGCCTTTTCCCTCAGTAGCTCACCCAGATACCGTACAGCCATCGTCTTCGCATCGCCAATGTTTTCGATGTCTATGCCTTTTAGGTCATGAATTTCTTCACCGTTGAAGGTGTCAAAATGATAAATGGGCAAATCGCTCTCCGCTTTTGATGGCTCAACGTATCCTGGTGAGGAATAAGCCGCTTCGATGGTAATGAGGACAAACCGCTGGTGGTTCCGGGGGGCCTAGGCCGTGTGATTTTTGTTAACTTGAAAGACAAGATTTTCGAGATCTCAGGCCAATTGTCGCTCCAGGAAGGGGCCTTGAAGCTATCTGCGGCAAAGTTCCGTCTTCAAGAAACACATCCAGCCACGCTTAAGCGATATGCTTGCTCGCAAGAAGCCGCGCGGTTGCCTCCCAGGGAGGTCCGCGCCGAACTTTGGCGAGTTGAGGAACGGCTGACGTGCAGGATTGTTTTCGTGAGTATGGAGACCGACGATGCCCGATGAAAGAAATGCTCTCGATTTTGAGCTGGATGGCTCCATTTTAGCGCGGACAAAAATATCAGCGAAAGCACCGGCGGCGTCCGAGGCGTGACGACGGCCAAAAGCGAGGATCTCGAGATAGTTTCTAAGACCGAGCAAGACGCACCCGATGCGGGAGGGATCGAATGGTGTGGTGGTTTCATCAAGAAGCCGCCGGTACCATCTGGCGAATGAGATATCTCGGGCGCCGCGATGACTTTCCCTGTCAGGTGAAAAGGACTTTTGTTTGCCGAGAAAGGTGATTGACCGGGAGCGACGTGCAACCACGGGGTCAGTGAATTCCAAAATCGTGCGGGTTCAAGATTAGTGGCAATAAGAATACGAGGATGGTTCAAGCGGAGGTGGTAATGGCGGTCGAATGCGTTGCTTATCGTGATTCCAAAGGTGCTCTTCACAGCAGCCTCGAGAAAGCGACGCTCGAAGATCTCGCTAATGTGCTTGGCAGGGTGGGCGAGGAAGGCGGGATGACAAGCGGGGTGGCCCGGATGATCTTCGACAAGAGGGCGGAAATCGAGCGTGTATTTGCCGAGCATGATGCTCTCCTTGCATCCGCGTCCCATCTGGCATCATTAGAAACCGCAGATCAGCCTCGGGCGAAGCTCGACAACGTCAGGGACGTTGGAATTGAGAAGGCATAAATTCGCTGTATAGTTCGCGAACAAGTGCCTCGACTGCAAAGCGCTCCTCTAAGTCGAACGGCTTATCGTTTTCACATTGAAAGAGCCAGCACACGGCTTTTTGATCCGACGAGGGCGTTCCGGCGGTGGATGACTCCACCTCGTGTGGAACGAAGCCGGCAGCAACCTGCATAGCAATGGCTCGTGCAAGTTTTAGAGGTAAAACGTTTCGGTTCAATAGCGGGCGGTGAACATGGCAGGATAGTATCCGGCGCATCCCGTTTGCTTAGAATCGAGCGCTTTCCTACATCTCCCCCTAATCCTGGCCGGCACCGTTCCAAACGGGCTATCGTGGCAAATTCCGATTGTTTGCCGCTCGCAAGGGGGCTTCCGTATCGGGGCAGCAAGGACGTTTTGATTGATGGGCGAATCGGCGCTGTTCTTCATCTTAAAAGCGGGCCGAGGGGGTGCTGCTGCGAGACAATGGGCTTGCAGCTGTGTCAGCTAGCCATCAAAATCATTCATAGCAGCGCGGCCAGCCATAAAAAAGGCCGCCGGGGCGGCCTTTAGTTTTGGCCCATCCGAGACGGGGGAGGGGGACGGAGGGCCTTCATACCACTCTCGTTATGGTGGCATGTTCTCAACGCGGTGGAGGCTCTGGCGTTCCTGCCGCTGCTTACAGCTCCATACCGGGACGGGCGCCGTTTTCGCAAATCAGCATAATAGCGTGGCGTTTCCTCTCCGGCGCAAGCGCATTTGTATTGCCGCTGCCAAGACCGTCCGCAGTCACGGCCGCTGGATACGTTCGCTCGATTCTTATTACCCTTCGGCCGTGCAGACCGGCTCGGCGTTCGGATTCCGGGGGCATCGCGCGCACCGTTCCGCGAATTACCCGCGCAGCATTCCGAGATGATCGCGCGCAGTTTGGGATGACGGAAGCCTGATCGTTGGGACCATTCCCTGGCTGAGCAGCTAGGAGGATTGGATGCCGACAAGGAGGGTAATGATGCGTCATGTGCGCGAGATACTGAGGCTGAGCCTGGATGCCAGGCTATCGACCCGCGCAATGTCGCAGCATGTTCGAACCGGGGCGACCACGGTTCGCGACACGCTCAGGCGGTTTACTCGATCCGGGCTATCTTGGCCGCTTCCACCCGAGATTGGCGACGCGGATCTGGAGGAGCGGCTGTACGGGGTTCCCGGCGCCAAACCGGGGCGGCGTAAGCTGCCCGAGCCGGACTGGCCGGTGGTAGCGCGCGAACTGAAGCGCAAACACGTGGCGCTGCAGGTGCTCTGGGAGGAGTATCGGGCCGAGCGTCCGGACGGGTATCGCTACTCGAGATTCTGCGATCTGTTCCGCCGCTGGGAAGGCCGCTTGCCGCTGGTCATGCGCCAGAGCCATGCCGGGGGCGAGAAGCTTTTCCTTGATTACGCTGGCGATACGGTGCCGGTCGTGGTGGACCGGCGGACCGGAGAAGTCCGCGGTGCCCACATCTTCGTCGCCGTGATGGGCGGATCGAGCCTGTCGTTTGCGCTGGCGACGTGGACCGAGCAGTTTCCTGACTGGATCGCGGGTAACAATGCTGCCTTCGCCTTCTTCCGCGGCGTGCCCCAGTTGCTGGTACCCGACAATGCCAAGGTGGCGGTGATCAAGGCCTGTCACTTCGATCCTCAGGTGAACCGCAGTTACACGGACATGGCCCGGCATTACGGCACGGCGATCCTGCCGACCCGGCCGCGCAGGCCGCGGGACAAGGCCAAGGTCGAGGCCTGCGTCGGTATCGTCGAGCGCTGGCTATTGGGCCGCTTACGTAATCGGATCTTCTACAGCCTCGCCGAGGTGAACGCAGCGATCGCCGAATGCCTTGCCGATCTCAATGATCGGCGGGTGCTGCGCCAGTTCGGCAAGACACGCCGCCAGCTGTTCAACGAAGTCGATGTTCCAAACCTCAAGCCGCTGCCGGCAGAGCCGTGGGTTCATGCCGAATGGCGCCGCTGCCGCGTCAGGCTCGATTATCATATCGCGATCGATCGGCATCATTACTCCGTCCCGCATCGCTTCGCCCGCCGCGAGGTCGAAGCTCGGTTCACTGCCAGCACGGTAGAGATCTTCCTGGGAGGCGAGCGCATCGCTGTGCACATGCGCGGCAGCGGCAATGGCCGGCACACCACCGTCCCCGAGCACATGCCCTCCAGCCATCGGCGCTACGGCGAATGGACGCCGGCCAAGATCCGCGAAGAGGCAAGCCGGATCGGGCCAATGCTATCTCTCCTGGTCGAGAAGGTCATCGAGGCAAAACCCCATCCCGAACAGGGCTACCGATCCTGTCTGGGCATCATCGGGCTCGAGAAACGCTTCGGTGCCCAGCGGCTCGAAGCCGCGGCGCTGCGCGCGCTGGAGATCCAGGCGCGCAATTTTCCGTCGGTCAAATCGAACCTCGAAAAGGGCCTCGATCAGGTGCCCGTTCCCCAAACCCCCGAGCAAGAGCCGATCATCCACTCCAACATCCGCGGCTCAAGCTACTACAACTGAAGGAGCAAGAATGCTGAAGCATCCCACTCTGGACCTCATGGGCCAGCTCGGCCTGGCCGGCATGGCCAAGGCCTTCGCCGAGATGGAAGGCAACGATGACGCGGCGAGCCTCAGCCATGCCGAATGGCTGGCGCTGCTGCTCGACCATGACGCCACATACCGAAATGACAAACGCCTCGCTCTGCGCCTGCGACATGCCAAGCTGCGCCACCGCGCCGTGCCCGAGGACGTTGATTACCGAACGCGCCGCAGTCTTGACCGCCGGCTCTTCGAGACGCTGCTGGCCGGCGAATGGATCTCCAGGCACGAAAACTTGGCCATCATCGAACCTACGGGCATCGGGAAAAGTTGGTTGGCCTGTGCGATCGGCCACAAGGCCTGCCGCGATAACCGTTCGGTTCTCTACACCCGGTTGCCGCGCCTGATCGACGAACTGACGCTGGCCGAAGGTGACGGCCGTATCGCTGCCCGCATGAAAAGCCTTGCCCGGGTCGATCTGCTGACCTTGATCTTGGACGATTGGGGGCGTCAGCCACTCGACGGCAACGCCCGGAACCATCTGCTCGAAATCCTCGAAGACCGCTACGGTCAGCGCTCAACGCTCGTCACCAGGCAGCTTCCCGTGGCCCGCTGGCATCAGACCATAAACGATCCAACCTACGCCGACGCCATCCTGGACCGCCTCGTGCACAACGCACACCGGCTCGAACTCGAGGGTGAATCCATGCGTCGACCCGCAGCTGCCGCCGCTTGACCAAGGCGCCAACATAGGTGACATCCACGACCAACGATCAGGCCTTCAACTGCGCGCGATCGTATCGGAACGCTGCGCGGCATCAAATCGGAATGCCTGCGCGCGATTGTCGCAATCCGCACTCGGCGGCCCATCATTTTGCTCAGCTGCGTCCTTCACGGATGACGATAGCCCTGGCCGGAATAATTTTGCTGTTTTGGACCTCGCTCAAAACTTAATCGACGCGGCGGTCATCGGGCGGGCAGGGGGGATATGTTCCGTGTTTAAGTCGCCATCACGGACTTAGAGTGACGTGGACCTTTCATTGCTCCTATATCCGCGTCTTCATACATCCTCATCGGCGTCTGAAGCGAAATCAGTACGCTTCCAGTTCAGGCTACAAGGAGATGCGGCATGGATCAGAAGCCAGCTAAGCTTGGAAAAAAAAGTCGAACGACCCGACCGAAGAGACTTAAGGGCAGAAGGCTGGTCAGGTCGATAGCCAGACGGGGTGTGCTGGAGGCGAAGCCAATCTCTTTCGATTGGCATCCGGCAGGCAGCCTCATGATCACCGTCCTGGCTTATGGCCATTCCAAATCAATCGAAACAGACTGAACGCTCCGAGTACGGCGAGCAGACATCGCTGCTATTCATAAGAAGTTGGTGAATTCAAACTCGGTCAATGTAAATGAAAGGTGAAAGCCGATCGCGCCATAGCGTAAGCTTGGTTTCCCGGCTTACCCTCGCGAATGCTGAACTGGATGAAGGAAGATCGATCAGTTTGATATGCTTTTGCCCATAAAGCTGCGCCCGCGCCCGGCGAGCCGCGGCACCGCCATTGAACGCAAAAGCTCTCAATTCGGGAAAACCATTCGAAAAACTCAGCAAGTCCCGGTGACGTGCATCGCGAATTGCGCTATCCAAGCTGCCGTGGCGGCTTGCGCTTTCGACGACGTCCCATAAGCCGACCCCTCTTCGCAAAATCTGCTCGACTCTTTCAGAATACGGGGTTGACGCAAAGGAAGGGATTCCGATCGTTTCGCCAATCAGCCACCAAAATGCGTTCGAAGGATGGGCATAATACTTTTGCTCGATCAACGACCGATCGCCCGGTAAGCTCCCTAGAATGACGACGCGCGTCCTCTCGTCGACCACAGCGGGAAAAGCGTTCTTTTGCATTGAATCTTGCCTATGGCCTTTGGACCCGGCACACATCAATAGCCGCTGCGTGAGGAAATGTTCTGTTAGCCGAACCAGCCCCGAAGCCCCAAATAAGGCCGATCGTTCAAGCTTTAGGCAATTAGGAAAACCCTAGCGGGCAGGTCGATTTGCTGGTCCAACTGGTCTAACTGGACAGGAATTTAATAACTGCCCGGCGGATCGCTCGCCGGAAAGCTCTCATCAACTTGCTCGTCGACTTGATCCCAATCGGAATTTTTTATTCCGGACTGGCTCTCCGGGCCGGCGTTGCGGACAATCCCTGAAGACCCTACCGGCCCATGGTCGTCTTCGGCGCTAGGCACTGGAACTGGTTTCGACCTGGAATACCAGAGGTAGCCCAGCCCTGCGATAATTCCTAGTTTAAGCAGCCTGCCCATTTCACGCTCCCATTCATTCTGAGTGATGCTGTGCTGACAAAAGTAGATTTATTTCACAACTTGATCCGCAAATACGCCTGAAAACGTCAGTGCGCCCGCTGGATCGTAGATTTCTTCCGAATCTGGCATCAGTTTTTTTGCGACGAAGTTGCGAAGCAGCGGGCCGCTGCTTGTGGCTGGTGGACGGCGCCTTGAGCAGATCTCGGAGTGGAATTTGGTTCAAATCCCATCTGCGACAAGAGGTCCATCAGCTTTTGTCCATCCGACCTTACCCGCGAAAGCCAATGGTCATGATCCAGATGTCCAAGCGCAGACCGTTGGAATTGACCAGCGGCGCGGACGGAATCGCAGAGCAGATGCACCTTGAGAGACTTTCCGGCTTGGTCACCGGAAACCCGGTCGCTGCGCTTTGTGCGGATATCCACTTGAATGCTCCAAAAGGACAAGAGTTCTAATCGGCCACGTCTTCCTCGCAGCTAGGGAGAAACGCTTCTCGGCTCGATTAGTTGCCAGTGAGGCCACGCTTTCGCACTCACTTGATGCGCCCGACCATTTCAAAAAATGTACCGAATGATGTTTAGTGGAGCTTGCTGGCGGAGAAATTTGAAATATAACCCAACAAGGTTGAATAAAAATCTTATCAAAAATAGTTGGCGGAGTGGTCCCGTATGTCGGATAAGATCAAATATTCCACTGCGGTTAAATCAGACAGAGCCTCTTTTGATTCTATTTTTCGCCGCCTGCTTTGCCATCTCCTCTGCGGCGGTTAGAGTTCGGATTATGGCAGGACGGGTTAAGGCCATAAGGCCTCGTGCCAAGGTCAGATCGACCATCTGCGACCATTCAACTCCTCTGATTGATAGCAATTTCAGCCAAAGTCCCTGGCTTTCCGATGCAGGGCGGTTCAGTTCGCGCGTCAATCCACTATTGTCGCCCAAATTCAGAGCTTCCTGCCGAGAAAGCGTTTGCCGCGCCGCGCCGCGTCGGGCTGTGTTTTGACCTCTCGTTCCGAGGTGCGCTGGCCATTGTTGCCTGTGTTGGAAAGGATTTTACGGCGCATATGGTCTGGGGGACCCGTTTGAGACGCAAATGACTCAAGTGATGGTTTTTTCATGACAGGTCCGTGCACCTCGCGCGGCGAAGCCAAGGAAAGCGGGATCAACCGTATGGAAAACCCCGGAAAAGTCTTTTTATTCAAAGCCCCTTTGAATGCCTTCGATGGGATCACTGCTCAACCAGCCGGCCGCCTCCACCTATGTTACAAGCCAAATTATACGCCGACGTTTTTGAAATGCGCTGCTGCAGGAGCAGAACCTTTAACCGCTTAGCTCGTTTAGAGCAAAATCCCGACTCGAACTGGAACATTCATGAGCGATATGATCGATATCAATACTGCCACAGCGCACGAACTGGATACTGTCGACTGTCTTAAAGGCCACGGATTCGAAATCATTCGTTACCGTGAGGAGCGAGGATCCTTTACAGATATACGCCAATTGAATGAGGTTCCCGGACTTTCTGGAAAAGTGGACAAGGCCGCACCGTTAACGGTGACCACGGACAGAGCAAGGAACAGTTAAGCCAACCGACCAGAAGATTTTGCATCTGCGTCGCAGCCCTTTTCTTCGGGCAAAGCGTCGGGTGCGCGTTCAGGCAGGTCGAATCAAGACGTCATAGGCCCTGCAATCTGCCGTCTCGCGCACCGTCAGATAGACGGCGAGTGGTCGGCCGAGGGCGTCAGCCGGCTAGCGAAGCTTACTGCTGAACCCGCCCCGCGAGCGGCCAAGAGCACGTCGATGAGTTCCCCTTTTCCGCGCTCTGCCGAGACATGGACGCGAACTGTGGTGCCACTGATGCTGCAGTAGGCGCTGTTTGCCATGACTTCGGCCAGCGTCACGGCAACGGACTCCCAGATCCCGGCTTCACTCCATCGCCGGAACCGACGATAGTTGAAGTTCCAATTGCCATATTTGGGTGGTGCGTCTCGCCACGGAGCTCCACAGCGGAGCCGCCACAGAATGCGGCTGATGATTGAGCGGTTTTGCTCGGGCAGCCTACCTCGGCCCCGGTTCTCAGGCTCGATTGGCAACAAGCCCTTGAAAACGCGCCATTCTGCTTCGGAGAGATCGCGCCTGCTCAAGCCCGCCTCCAAAGAGCAGCCTTGAATCAAGGAGAGGTCCCGACGTCGGTGCATGGATACTGGGATGACTGCTTCCGATGCTCCAACAGAGCGTTTTCACCTGCTTCTTTCGATGAAATGACGGAAGATGCTAGACAGTCATTGATAGCGCTCGGTTCGGTGATTCTGTGCATCGGGTTTTTCGTCGCAAGCCACCGTCTGCTCAAAAACATCGACATTTCCAGCTGAATTCTTCTGCTGGGCTTAGTGCGGATGATTATAGATTTTGGCTGGCTTTCCTTCAGGTGGATACGTGCGAAACGCGCGACCTCCGGGTAAACTCCGCTTAGGCAATTTGTTCACGCGGCATTGTATAAATCACTCAAAGGAGAAATTCAGTTCCGCGGTTTTAACTGCCAACATCTCTTGCGGTGAAAACTGAACGACAGAGGACTGTTCTGATATTTCCGTGATTGCATCTACGCCATTCCCCCCATCGCTCCACAGTTTGACGGATTTCAAAGGAACCCGCATGGAATCGTGGAAGACGACCTCGCAGACAATGACGCTGTTTGCCTCATGCGCTCGGTCGACAAAGCGTATGTCGATAATCACGCTATCGTCAGTAGGGGCGAAGCGGATGTCAGCAGATCGGCCCTCTTCGATTTCCTGATGGTGCGTACTGGGTGAAGTCACATCGAGAATAATTGACATCTGCTTGCTCCTGTTTCTTGAACAGCCCCCGTGACAAATCATTTCTGCATTTGACGGTTCGCCACCGTGACCTGCGATTCTGTTTCGTCGGCGCAAAGGTAACGAGAGCGGTTATTGTTTGAACGTCTGGCAAGAGGCTCGTATCCAGTTTCGCGCGGCTCAATCGAAAAAGCCTTGGGTGCGCTGCTAAAGAAGCGATGTTAAATTGGGCCTCGGCCGCAATCGAGGCACCGGGGAGCACTTTTTTTTCGTATCAGAAAGTTGTTACGTTTAGCGCCATGACCCGGGTTCCAGGTCAAGTCTCCCCTCGGGCCACCTATCACGAGAAAAAAAGACCCTGCAGAGCGGAGTCGGCTGCAGGGTCCAGGTTCAGCATAATGGTCTAGCCGACATAGACAGACCGCCCTTGTCGGGCGGTCCATTTGCTGCCCCGGACGCGCCTCTTCATTGAGACGTGGGTCGCGGATCGTCCAAGGTTGGAGGAAAGCGTCTGTCGCTGACCGGGGTTCCGGCATACCTCTAAAGATATGTTCATTTAGAATAGCATAATTTTCATGGTAGCCTTCATGACTATAAGCACGCATAAAAAACTATGCTGTTACAAGTGGTTGAACATCGGCCGGGTTGCTGTCGAGTTCCTCCAGGCCCAGATAAGAACCCTCGAATTGGGCCATAGTCATAAGCTTTTGGAGGGAAGGAATGGTAAGGCGTTTGCCAGATTGCTCGATCAGATTGCTTCGCCTTAAATCCTGGATCACGCGGTTGGTGTGGACCTGTGTGAGACCGCACGCTTCGGCGACCTGCGTCTGCGTTAGGGGGAATGCGCAAATGCCATCGGGCATTGCGGAAATTTGCTGCTGTCGCAGGTAAAGTTCACAAAGCAGATGGGCAACCCGCTCTCTAGCACCGAGCAGTCCAATGACAGAAGTCCAGCGGCGTTGGATGGCCAAAGCTTGCATTTGGCTGCGCCAGAAAGCACGCGAGAGGCCCGCACTGCGCATCAACACCGCGCTAAACTCCAGCTTACCGATGATGGCAACTGTAAGAGACGTCAGTGCGGTAATTGATTGCCCGACTGTTGAGTGGCTCGTCAGGTCGCTGCAACAGACGTCACCCGCCATTCCAAATCCGACGATTTGGCGACGACCATCGGGAATATGGATCGCCTGTTCAGCCCAACCACCGACGATAATTACAATATGGGCGGTGCGATCTCCTTGACTTAAAACAGTCTGTCGAGGCAGGTAAGTGCGTTGCCTCAGTTGGGAAGCGAAACCCAATAAGCTCTTCCTCAGCGGCAGATAGGCTGGCGGAGAAGCGATATCGTTTTGCGGCTCGGACCACATGACAGGGTCTCCGGAGCCAGGACACCGAATCGTGTGCTGGATGTTAACAACCTTTCACTCTGGTGCTGGCGGCTCATTCACATGAGTTAGCGTTCCGAGTTCAGGATAACAGTCCGGCCAACGCTTGAGGCATCTTGCCGACGCAAGCTTCCAGAATGATTTGATCGAACTGCGCGACGCATAACTTTCAATCTGCTTCCACGCAGTTTCGTGGTGCTTGATTAAACGGGTTGTGGTTTCCGAATTTAGCCTAGCTCGCAGAGTAAGTTCGCTTGGCTCGCTGTGCAAACAAAGGGATGCAGAGGCCGTATCTCCTATCTATGTCAAAGGCCGCTTCAATGTCTAAGTGCCTGGCTCGGAAGTTTCTCAACCGTAGCAATGCCTTGCAGTTCTGCGGGTAAGCATGCGGATAGAGGCTATCGTCGCCCATGCCGTGGAGGATGCGATGGTGGTTTCCCAGTCCTTGGGCGGCGGCATCGGCCAAGCCATGCGAAGGTGCGTTCGACGACCCATCGCCGAGGGAGAACCTGAAAGCCCTTCGCCTTGTCCGAACGTTTGATGATTTCGATCGTCCAGGCACCTGATCCGGTCAGGGCGGCACGAAGCTTGTCGCCGGCATAGCCTCCATCTGCAAAGACGTGGCGCAGCCAAGGGAAGCGTTTGCGCACGGCCTTGAGGACATCCACGGCACCGTCGCGGTCCTGAATGTCGGCGCTGTGGACGAGGATGAAGATGAGAAAGCTGCAGGTGTCCGTCAGGATGTGGCGCTTGCGGCCTTTTGATCTTCTTTCCCGCGTCATAGCCGCAAGGGCCGCGGCTTTCCGTTGTTTTCACCGACTGACTGTCGATCACACCAGCGCTCGGAGAGGCTTCGCGTCCCTCGATCTCCCGCAGGTTCATCACCAGCACCGTGTTGTTCGCCTCCATGAGGCCGGTGTTGCGCCAGGCATAGAAATAGCGCTGGACCGTAGAAACCGGAAGGAAAGCATTTGGGAAGGAGCCTCCAGGCGCAGCCGCTTGCCGCAATGTACAGCAACGCATTCACCACTTCGCGCATGTCCGTTGTGCGACGTCGACCTCCACGCTTGGCTGGCGGGATAAACGGCGCCGCCAATTCCCACTCCCTGTCCGTCATATCGCTGGAATAGCGCAACCCTTTCCGGCTATGCTCCTGCCGGGCAATACCAGTCCATGCCATTGATCACTCCATCTCTCGCAGGACGACGTGAATCACAACATGTTGGTATTGCTCAACAACTTTTGGGGCGGGCGCTAAGGAGCTGCCCGGCTCGAAGTTAAGGCTATAGGAAGCCTCGGCGAAGGAAGTTCTGCTAAGGCCGAAAAGGTACAATTGTCGGCCTATACCCGTTTTAACCCATGTAAATGGTGGACGGACGATGTCATCCGCATGGGTTCCGGATCTCCAGGCACGCAGAAAAAGTCGGGTCGCCGTATCGAGAAATTATCGTGGATCGGAGCGACATCGGCGATGAGCGCATGCCAGCATTCCTGCTGGATCTTCAAAAGCGATTAAAGGCGGCCGGATTGTAATTTCAACAGCTTCGAATTCTCCCTCGCTCGGCAACATATGGGCGATCTGCTCGGGCTATCGACCGTGCAATGGAACAGGACCATGAGCAGCTTGGATTAGACCGGGTTCATACGGAGTGCTCGCTGGCGTCTCGAGGATCAGGATTTGGCAGGGCTGCTCGAGTTGGCCGCTAATACCTCTCCGGAAATTCGCCGGCGAAGTTGCGTGGAAGCGCCTGGCGGGGATAAAAGGCCGCCGCGACGCCATCCGCTTTATGCAAGTAAGCAGAGACTTGTCACTGATTAATGGGCCATCGAGGTCCCGATGTCGCCGAACCGTCCCGCATTATCTTCGGCCGATATAGGGCCGAGATCGTTGAACTGGCAGGGCCCCTCAGTTCTTTGGGGCGTGCCGGTCTGCCCATTCGGTTCTTTCGTTTCCCAGGCATCTACCCTCTGAAGGAAGAACGAAAGCGCATGAGGCGGCGCGATGCCCTGAAAGCCGCCGACCGCTTATAACCCTGATCAAGCTTGCGGGAGGGAGAAAAGTTTTTAAGCGCAGTTCCGCTGATCAGTCAGTAAGATTTTCACCGATCCGACAAGTAAAAACAGCGCAATCCGATAGGCAATTTTATCCGGATCACTGCATTGCGGCATGCGATAGTACGGTGAACGATCAGAAATGCTTTTGAAATTTCCTTCATCTCCAGACCCCGGACCGAATTGGACGCCCGCTTGAGCCTCATGCATTCAGGTATTTGCCGTTTTGGCAAGGCTGAAAGCCGGCGAACCCCAACCGGAACTATCCCAAAGCAAGCGATGTTAGGTGTGCAATCCGCGCTTCGGGCTGCGGACCATGCCCGATGCATGCGGCGGGCAATATCAGTTGTAGCGGAGGACAACATGAACACCCCAATCGGCAAGGACATTGGCGCCCAATCCCACGCCGCCGGCTTCGAGACCGAAACCGGACCCGGCGGAGAACTCCACCAACTGGCTTCATCAGCAACGGGTACGCTAACATCGCAGCAGGGCGTTCCGATCGCGGACGACCAGAACAGTCTGAAGATCGGTGAACGGGGCCCAACGCTCCTCGAGGATTTTCATTTTCGCGAGAAAATCTTTCATTTCGACCATGAGCGCATCCCGGAGCGTGTCGTACACGCACGAGGCTTCGGCGTGCATGGAACTTTCAGGCTCGATGAAAGTCTCGCCGATTATACCACTGCGAAAATGTTGACCGAAGTCGGCGAGCAGACCCCCATGTTCGTCCGTTTTTCGACTGTGGCGGGCAACAAGGGGTCTGCCGATCTTGCGCGCGACGTACGAGGCTTCGCGGTCAAGTTCTACACCAAAGAAGGTAATTGGGATGTGGTTGCAAACAATATCCCTGTCTTCTTCATTCAGGACGCTATAAAGTTTCCTGACCTCATACATGCCGCCAAGCAGGAACCCGATCGCGGATTTCCCCAGGCCCAGACGGCGCATGACAATTTTTGGGATTTCATAAGCCTCACCCCGGAATCCATGCACATGATCATGTGGGTGATGTCGGATCGGGCAATTCCTCGCTCCTTCCGCTTCATGGATGGTTTTGGCGTCCATACGTTCCGGCTTATCGACGAAACAGGCAAAGGCACATTCGTCAAATTCCACTTCAAGCCGACGATGGGGCTTCAGTCGGTCATGTGGAACGAGGCTGTAAAAATCAATGGCGCTGATCCCGACTTCCATAGGCGCGACTTGTGGGACGCGATCACGATGGGAACACCTCCCGAATGGGAGCTCGGTGTTCAATTGTTCGACGACGAATTTGCAGATGCGTTCGAATTCGACGTGCTCGATGCAACCAAGATCATTCCGGAGGAACAGATCCCAGTACGCCGCATCGGCAGTTTCGTTCTCGACCGGGTCGTCGACAACTTTTTTGCCGAGACCGAGCAAGTCGCGTTTTGTACGCAAAGTGTCGTGCCGGGTATCGGCTTCAGCAACGACCCTTTGCTGCAGGGCCGCAACTTCTCGTATCTTGACACGCAGTTGAAAAGACTGGGTAGCCCTAATTTCACTCAGATACCGATAAATGCACCCAAGTGTCCTGTGAACAACTTCCAGCAGGATGGGCATATGGCGATGCGCAATCCAAGCGGCCGGGTAAATTATGAGCCTAACAGCTGGGGAGGGCCGCGCGAAGATCCGGTTCGCGGATATCGACACCACGCGGCGGAAGAGATGGGTCGCAAGGCTCAAATCAGATCGGGGTCGTTCTCCGATCATTACAGTCAGGCCCGCCAGTTCTTTGTCAGTCAACTCCCGATTGAACAGAAGCACATCGGAGATGCGCTTGTATTTGAACTGTCAAAATGCGAGCGTCTCGAAATTCGCGAACGTATGGTTGCACATCTTAGAAATATCGACGAGGGTCTGGCAGCCGTTGTAGCGGGCGGTCTGGGGTTACGGGAGTTGCCACCACCACATCCCGCCGCCGTTCCCACACGAACGGATTTGCCGCCGTCAGATGCGCTGAGTATTGTGAAGCGCGGACCCGTATCGTTTGCGGGACGCAAGCTCGGGATCCTGGTAACCGATGGTGCGCCGGGTAACGTGGTGGAAGCGCTCGTACATGCTCTCGGAGCCTTGCCGGCCATCTACGAGTTCGTCACTCCTCAAGTGGGCGGCGTCGTTCTTGACGATGGCACATTCGCGGAAGGCAAGCAAAAAATCGACGGCGGTCCCTCGGTGCTGTACGACGCGGTGGCGGTCGTAGTCTCGAAGGCGGGCGCTGCCATGTTGGCCGAAGACAAGACCGCCAAGGATTTCGTCAGCGATGCCTTCGGGCATGGGAAATTCATAGCCTACAATGCGGAAGCTTTACCGCTGTTTGAAAGATCGGGTCTTTTGGAAAGCGACCATGACGAGGGCGTGGTTCAAATCACGGAGCCAGCAAACATCGAGGCTTTCCTCGATGCCTGCGCGGCCGTGCGCGTCTGGAACCGCGAGCTTAAAATCGACCTTGATGCAGCCGCTTTTATTGAAGCAACGCGAGGCTGACTTTGGGTGGGCTTTAGCGAAGGTAGTTTGGTGGAAGCAGCTACATTCTGCTCCCGCTCTACCGTTCAGGATAGCCTGAGAACCTGCACAGGCCCTGTCCAAATGCAGGCGAATTCAAGCCGTTCGAATTCCTTACCGCCCGCTTGCAGCTTGACGGCCCGGGGTTCGACCAGAAACAGGCGGTGACAATTTGTGGGAAAGTTCAGGCGACAGCGCGCATCACAGCATCGCGAAGGCGAGAAGGTGAACACGGCTTGGAGTAGACATCCGCCTCCGGATAGCGTTCCTTCAATTGCCTTTCATCGGCGTGTCCTGAATGGAAAATGAGGGCTACGCCGGCGTTCCGCAGGCGATCTGCTGCCGGAAACACTTCTCCGTCGGGAAGACGAACGTCCAGTATGGCGCAGGTCGGCAGTTGATTTTCAATTGCTTCCATTGCGGCTGACAAGCTTCCGCAAGTGGCGGAAACTGTGCAACCCGCCGCCTTGACCGTATCTTCAAGATCGAGGGCAATGAAAAGCTCGTCTTCGACGATCATAACCGTGCCTGTCATCCGACATGCACTGAAGAGGGGAGCGTAATGCGTTGCTCCAGCCTGGTACCGAAGACCTGGCGGGTAATCTCGGCGCCAAGTTGCCGTGCCGCGGTGGCGACAAGCAATGTTCCAAATCCTGTACTATCGGTCACGTCTATCTCTTCGCTTCCGGTTTCGATCCATTCAAGCACGATGGCCTCGCCGCTAAACGACCATCGCAAAGAAAGGTTTCCAGCACGCGGACCCAGCACCCCGTACTTCGCTGCGTTTGTCGTCCATTCATGAAGGATCAGCGCCAGCGAAGAAAGGCAGCTGCGCTCGATCACTATCTCGGGACCCTTCAAGGTAATATTGGCTTGACCGATGTAAGGTGCAGCTGTCACCTCGATCAAATCGCGCAGCATGATCGCCTGAGGTTCTCCCGATGGGGCCGCCAGGGAATGCGCGCTTCCCAGCGCTGCTATTCGTTCCCTAAGATCGAAAGCGAGGCTGGATACATCATCATGCGAGCGGCCGGCAGCCGTTATCATGCCGCTCACTACCGCGAAGAGATTTTTGACCCGATGGTTCATTTCGCGCAGCATCAGGCCGCGGGCATCCGCGAGCGCATATTCGGCAGTCATGTCGATAGCTGCCCCGACCATTCGTTTGGGACTGGAGCCGTGGATGGTGCGCGCGAAGCTTTTCAAGTAGCGATCGGAGATCTGGCCTTTGACATCACTGTGCGGAACCCTGAACGTAATTGCAAAATCGTCCTGGCCCTTCGCCGCTCGGTTCAAAGCCCGCGCGACGGCGCCGCGATCGTCGGTATGAATGCACGCCAGAACATCCGAGACGGTGATCTCCCCTGCTGGCGGTAATCCCAACTGCTTGCGATTGATGCTGTCGGGCATCAATCGCCCGTTCGCCTCGCAATATTCCCAGACGCCGATTCCTCCAGCGGTGATGGCAAGATCCAGTCGCTCGCGCTCTGCTGCCAGATCATGTTCCATCACCAGCGCCGCCGTTATGTCGGTCAGGACCAGGGTAGCGCCGTCGACCAAGCCGTGCTGGGTGCGATAGGGGAGCACGCGCAGCGAGAATGTGCGTCCTCGTTCACGCGTATGAACGCGCCGCTGCAGTGGCTCTCCGGTTTCTGCAACCTGGCGGGCATCCGCGAGATAGGCATTATCCTCCAGTTGGGTCGCAACGTCGGCGAGAAGACGGCCGCGATCGCCTGTCTGCAATGGAAAGATCGTGGTTGCCGCTTCGGTGAAGCTACGGATGCGGAGACCGCCGTCGAGGACGATTACCGCCAGTTCGGTGGATTCGAAGAAGTTTCTGAGATCGGAATTGGCAACCGTGAGCTGATCGACCTTGCTTTTCAACTCGTCGTTGACCGTCGAGAGCTCTTCATTGGTCGACTGGAGCTCCTCATTCATCGACATCATTTCTTCGTTGGAACTCTTGAGTTCCTCATTAGCCGTTTCCAGCTCCTCGACAGCTGTTCTCAGTTTGTGTCGGGTCAGCCGCAGTTCTTCCTCCAGCAACTCCATATGATCGTTGCCGTCAGCGATTTCCGCAGCGTCGGGCTCGTCGAACGGCCGGAACGGTCCCCGGTCCCGGAACACGAGTAGCAGGGTCGCGTCGGGCAATGGCTCGCAGACGGCTTCAACCGGTTGCACCCCGTAATCGGACTTCACCTCGACTTCACGGGCAACCGTCCGCTTCTTGCCGTCGCGCGCTTGGCGAACGAGAGGACCAAGAACGTCCCGTAGACCAGGCTTGGCCAGCGAGATGGCGTTGGTCCCACCGGAGCGGCTTACCGGGAAGTCAAAATAGCGGCTCAATTTGCCGTAAGCGGTCAGTACAGCTCCATCCTGATTGATGATCATGGAAGGAGGCGCATAGATTTCGGTCAGGCGCTGTAAGGCGACGTCGCTCTCGCTTGGTCTTCGCCCGCGTTCAGATTTTTCCAAGTTCGATCGCGGCCGTTGTCCGCTTCGGTCGCTGGCAGGAAGGTCAATAGGGTAGGCGGGGGTTCCCGCTCCCCTCTCGAATATGCGAGCGTGGTGATCAACAGGGGGGAATAAGTGGTCGAAGCGGCCAATGCTTTCGGACGGTCCGAGGAAGAGGTATCCGCCTGGCCGGATTGCATAATGCAGGATCGGCATGACCGACTGTTGCAGCCGGTCATCAAAGTAGATCAGGAGGTTGCGGCAGGAAACCAGATCAATCCTGGAGAACGGTGGGTCCTTGACCACGCTGTGGTTCGAGAAACGGATGAGGTCGCGTATCTGGTTCGCAATCGTAAACCGTTCACCGTGAGGATTGGTCCAACGCTCTCGCAAGGGAGCCGGGATATCCGCCAGGGCGGAAGCCGGATAGCTTCCCTCGCGGGCGATCTGGAGCATTTGCTCATCGATATCGGTAGCGAAAATCTGGACAGGGTTTGCGACTCCGGTTTCACGTGCCGCTTCCTCGAAGAGCATCGCGATGGAATATGCTTCCTCTCCGCTGGAGCAACCCGGCACCCAGACGCGAATATCGTCATCGTTTTCGCGGTTTTCCAGCAGCGCAGAGATAACTTTGATGCGCAGCGCCTCGAACATATCCGGGTCGCGGAAAAAGCGGGTAACATTGATAAGCAAGTCGCGAAAAAGTGCCTCGCATTCCGCGGGATCGCTGCGTACGCGATTAAGGTAAGTTCGCGCAGAAGCGATACTGAGCACGTGCATTCGCCGCTCAACCCGGCGCACTAGCGTCGAGCGCTTGTACCCTGAAAAATCGTGTCCCACTGCGGTGCGCAATGTTCCGCACAAATCGTCGAGATGGTCGGCCACTACCTCAGCTTCGTCTTCGCGGGGACTGCCGGAACGACGATCGAAGAATGCGGCTAAACAGTCGATGATTTCGCCTGGATGCTTCACGTAATCGACAAGGCCGGTGTTCACCGCCGCCACTGGCATTCCGTCATAGCGCGCGCTCTGCGGCTGCTGGACGACGCAAACTCCGCCATGTTCCTTTATGGCGCGTAGCCCTGTAGATCCGTCCGCGCCCGTTCCGGACAGAATGACGCAAGCCGCGTTTGCTTGCTGATCGGCTGCCAGGGATATGAAAAAGTCGTCAATCGGCCGTCTGAGACCCCGAGGCTGCGCAAAATCGGTCAGTTGCAGTCTGCCATCTTGTAGAGCCAGGCCGCGCCCCGGAGGGATGATGTAAACCCGTTCCGGGAGAAGCTCTTCCCCGCCTTCGCATTGCAGGACATCGAGAGGGCACGCTCTGTCGAGGAGCTGGGCAAGCATACTTTCGTAGTTCGGATCAAGATGCTGGACGATCACGAAAGCCATGTTCGTGGGCATGCGGGCTGCGGAAAGCATTTCTCGCAAAGCCTCAAGGCCGCCGGCCGAAGCTCCGATGCCGATGACGGGCATAGCGGCCGAGGAAAGTCCGGCAGCGTCCGTTTCGCCGGTCAAAGCATCGACCCTTCATCGAGATCGGCAAGCGTTAGTTTCGCTTGGGCGATCGTCGTTGCCGAATGTGCGATCGTGGTGAGCGTGCCTTCAACAATTATGCCGCTTTCGGCGGCAATGGGGGTAAGACGGGTCAAAGTTTGCCCAAGTGCCTGATCATAATCTTGTAGTCGTTCCGGCTGTGCCCGGCTCACGTCGTACTGTGAAGCGAAGATGAAACGCGTCGGCCCCGACAACGACCGCAGGCGGGACATGTAAAGAAGATTGACGAAAGGCGTGCCATCTTTCTTGAAATTGAGGATGGGGGTGCGCACGCTTGGCGCTGCGTCGTCTTCCAGGAAAGCCCGGAGCTTTGCCCGGGCATCACGGTCATCGGCATCGCGCTGGAGCAGTCGACAATTGCGCCCGACGAGTTCGGCATGAGAATAGCCTGTCAGTTCCGAAAAACGCGGGTTTACCAAGGCGAGCGGGTGGTCGCCGTCGGGAAGTGCCAACGCTAATGCCACTGGCGACCCTTCGATGAAGATCTTAAGGTCGTCTGGCACATTCAATTCCTGCACGTATTTTCTCCAGCGCATGAGACGTCGAAGATCCGCGCGCCATTTTACAACTTTACGAGTGTAGCAAGGACACTCTGATACGACCTGTTTGCCCGTGGGCTCGCTCAGATCGGTACCCTAGCTTTCGCTTTCGGGATTGCAAATACGCACCGATGCAAAAAAACGCGTTTAGCTTGCCGATACACCATCGCTCTCAAGCATCCCAAATTTGTTGAAAATGCTGCCTGACTGCGGCTTTCGCCATTATGAGCTGGACATTTGCGCGAGCCTTTACGCTTGATCCGGTCTGACCTCGGTAAGATATTCCGCGCCTCGGCAGGTCGCCAAGCGGCCCAACTGTTCAACAGCGAATTCCGGCACAGCGCCTTTTCCGCGATTGTTCGCTAGAGCGGGATAACCATCCGGCAAATAAGGCCGCCAGGTGCGAAATTTACAATTGCGCCGGTTCCAGCACCGCGGGCTAGGCTGCGGGTGATCAGCGTCTGGCCAAAACCTTTCCGGGTGGGCATCTCGACAGGCGGACCGCCGCTTTCGCTCCAGACTACTTCGTAGTTACCGGTCTCAAGGGTTCGCCCCTTCACCACGACCCGGCCGGTCTCGCATGAAAGCGCGCCGTATTTCACAGCGTTAGTGGCGAGTTCGTGTACGACGAGACCAAAGGCGATGGCAACGTCCGGTGTGACAGTATGGTCCAGATGGCTTACCTCAAGCTTGGGACCGGTTGGCGAGACATAGGGCGCTACCTCGGATTTGATCAGCGCGGCGAGGTCGACCCCGGTCCATGCCGCGTCAGCGAGCAGGTTATGGGTGGCGGCCAGCGCCTGGATCCGGCGCGTGAAACGGTCCCTAAAATCGGCAAGGCTTTCGGCACTGGAAAGCGTACGACCCGCGATGGATAGAACCATCGTAAGCGTATTCTTCACCCGGTGGTCGAGCTCGTGCATTAACAGGGTCTGGCGTTTCTCCACCGCCTTGCGTTCCGAAAGGTCCACCAGCGTGATGACGCAGCCACCAACCGTTTCGCCGGCGAGGCGAAGAGGCGCAACACTTACAAGCAGGTCCTTTGGTGGATCAGAGAACGCGGCGGATGCCTCAAGACCTTTGATTGCCGCTCCGTCGCAGGCCATCATTACTAGGTCTTCCGGGTAGAGCACGGCTCCGCCCATCGGGAAAGCGAGGGGGAAAGCGTCCTTGAACGCCAAGCACGCCGGATCCTTGCCGGCGATTGCGGCTGCAGCTGCGTTTGCATGAAGAACGACCCCGCAAGGATCGCACACCACCACAGCTTCGTTGGCCGAGGCGATGACCGCCTGGCCTATGCGCTCGGATTGCTCGACTGTTGCAGCTTCCACGCGCGCCGTGACGTCGGTAAAAGTCAGCGCACTGCCATTTCCAAACGCAAGCGGTAACGGCGCGGCGGTCACCATCAGGTGCCTGTCGGCACCGTTATGGATCTCTACGAATTGCGTCTGGTGCCGGCCGCGGCGGGCCTGATTAATGGTGCTGCGCACGATGTCGGCCGAGCCAGGCGTGAGCTTTGCAAACATGCCTTCACGTTGCAAGGTACCAGGCGTGCAGCCGAGCAAGGCACAGAACGCGGCATTGGCGTACAAGACCCGCTCCTGGTCATCAAGCGCCACGGCGCCGATGTCCAACGCCTCCATGATCGCACGATAGCTGTCCTGGCCGCCGGCCAGGGCAAAGATCGTTTCTTCGTCGGCCGCGCGTACAACGAGGGCGTCTGCCTCGCCTTCGCGGATGGCGCGAAGAATCTCTTCTGCCTCATACAGGCGGCGGCGCAATTCCTCCGAGGGAAGGGCAGATAGCGCCGCTTCGTCATTCACGCAGCATCACCGAGCTGGAGATGGACAAGAACCTTGTCGGTGTCTGAAAGATCGCCGATGATTTTCTGGATCGGCACGGGAAGCTGGCGGACCAATGTCGGTATCGCGACGATGTTATGCTCCCGGGCAAGCCGTGGGTTTTCCTTGAGGTCAACGACTTTCACCACGAAGTTCGCCTCGGCGTGCTCTTCGCAAATACGCTCTAGATTTCGTATCGCCGCCACCGATTTTGGCGTTTGTCCGGCCACGTATAGAGTAAGCTCGGTGGGCTTCGTCATGCACATGCCCCTTTAGCGCTTCGGCTCGCCGCAAGTTCCGCAAGATCGGCCGCAGCTTGGTCGCGGTACATACGTTCCGAACTTGCCAGCCGCGCAAGATCAGCCTCGTCCGCAGCCAGTTCAGATTGCAATATCGCAATTTCGGCCTCGGTCTTGCGGCGCCGCTGGACCAGTCTTGTCTCCAGCGCAGAAACTTCGGCGCGGCGGGCGACTTCTTCCCGGCGATCCCTTGCCTCGGCAAAGCGCCGCGCTGATCCGGTCAGAGCGCCGTCATCGCCAAGATACGGAGCAATCAGCCGGATGCCCTGGTCGCTCATGACAAATTCGCGCACCTGGTTGGAGTGGGCCATGCCGCGTGCCTTGAGCAGATAAAGCTCGCGGTTGAACTCGCCGTTGACTTCGCGGTTCAAGAGCAGCAGCCAGGCATCCATCAGTGACGAGAGCCCCGCGTCCGTCTTTGCTTTCGTCTGGTCGTGCGCAAGGTGCGTGAAGATGCCGGTGATTCCCTGCGATTTCAGGTAATCGACCATGCGCAGCAGCATCGACTGGACTTCGAGCTGCTCGCCGCTGTCAAGGAACGCCGAGATCGGGTCCAGGACAACGAGAGAGGGCTTGAAGCGGCTAATCTCGCGCACCATGATCGCCAAGTGCATCTCGAGACTGTAGAAGGTAGGGCGTGCCGATACGCAGCGCAGCAACCCGTTGTCCAACCACTGCGCCACGTCGAGGCCGATCGAGCGCATGTTCCTGACTATCTGATCGGAGGACTCCTCGAAGGAGAAACAAAGTGCTCTTTCGCCGCGGCGACAGGCGGCATCGACAAAGCTCATCGAGATCGAGCTTTTACCGGAACCTGCGATCCCGGAGAGAAGCACACTGCTCGCGCGGTGAAAGCCTCCACCGGAGAGCATTTCGTCAAGATCTGGAATGCCGCTCGACACGCACTCTTCGAAGACCTTGTGCGCAAGGCCAAGAGAACTGACGGGAAGCACGCTGAATCCATCCTCGCCGATGAGGAATGGGTATTCGTTGGTACCGTGAGCGGTGCCTCGATATTTCACAATCCGCATGCGGCGCGTCGAAATCTGATTATGGACGCGGTGGTCAAGAAGGATCACGCAATCGGAAACGTATTCCTCAAGCCCCTGCCGTGTCAAAGTGCCGTCACCGCGCTCGCCTGTGATCACGGCCGTGAGGCCCTTTTCCTTTAACCAGTCGAACAACCGCCTAATTTCCGCTCGCAGGATCGCCGGGTTCTGGAAGGCAGAAAACAGGCTTTCGATCGTGTCGAGTACTATCCGCTTCGCGCCGACCTCTTCGACCGCAAGCTCGAGCCGAAGGAACAATCCTTCCAGATCGTAATCACCAACTTCCGCCAGCTCGGATGGATCAATGGCAATGTGCTCGATGGCCACCTGACCTTTTTCGACAAGGGCATCGAGTTCGAAACCCAGGGAGGCGACATTGTCGATGATGTCCGCAGGTCTTTCCTCGAAGGTCACGAAAACGCCCGGTTCACCCGCACGAGCGCCGTTTACCAGAAATGTCGAGGCGAAAAGTGTTTTACCGCAGCCTGCCGAGCCGCAGACCAACGTGGGCCGGCCGCGCGGGAGTCCGCCCATTGTAACGTCGTCAAAGCCCTCTATTCCGGTCGCGGCCTTTTCGATTCCAGCAGTCATTTATCTTCCAGGTTGTAGCGCACGGCAGGCTCAATCGAGGCGGCATGGGCAGGCAATCGGCCGAAATGTTCCGGCCGATCGGAAGCAAACTCCTATCGGCAGTGCCGGTTCCCAAGATTTCGGCGAGGTTTGTGCGCTGCCAGCTCCCGCTACATTTGAACATGCAAAGGAACCCGGCGAACCGCGGCGTGACAGGTCGGAAAGAAGTTGACCGTGGCCCTTGATGCAGCATGCGCACCGTTGCCGAAAAACCAAAGCTGACTGTCAGGCATGGGCCTTGCCAACCGCGAAGTCCCACGAACGCAAGGCGTTTGCATCCAGTATATAGAAACCCACCAAGTGTGCGGCGTGGCAGACTATACGGCCGCCTTTAAAAGCGCGGGCTGGGCGCTAAGAGGTAACAACTCCTGCAGCCGATCGTAAATGCGCTGTGAGCTGAGGGGCTTTCTGATAAAGATGGCGCCGTCGGGAAGATCGCCGGGGGAGGGCTCTGCAACGCCCGAGGCTACGAGAATGCTGATGTGGGGCCAAGAGGCTGCGCATTCGCGGGCCAGTTCGAAGCCGGTACGGTCGTTGGGCGGCATCCGTACATCGGTAAGGAGCAAGGTCACGTCCTGACCGTTCGACTCCAGGATCTGAAGGGCCTGGTTCACATCGGCCGCTTCGAGAACATGAAAGCCAGCATTTTCGAGAATATCGGCCGAACTGATACGCGCAAGGGCATCATCGTCGGCAACGACGGCAAACGGAAATATCTCTTCGGGCATCGATTGCTCCAGCAGCTTGGCTGACTAACACCTCGGTGATCCGAATGATCCTGAAGAGGGCGGATCGAAGAGGCTTGAAGAGGAAGCCATTGGCGCATTCGCGAAAGAGGCGTTGTCAACAACCGGCGCGAGGTTCTTTCCCAGACCTTGGCGGCAAATTCGGCTGCGTGGCTATCGCGAAGTGGCCGGCCTTAAGCCGACAATTTCCGCAGTTCCAGTATCGCGCCGAAAACCCCCGTCAAAGGCTCGGGAGCTTCCAGTTACAGAGGCCAGGAAAGCTGCGTTTGCGCCGCTGCAGGCGAGATCCGGTCGGACCAGGGTTGGTCAGTAGGGGTAACCATCAGAGAAGCCCTCCAGGTGCGACACAGCGCATGGGCTGCTGTAGGTGAGCCGTCGGTCCAGGTTCTCCAGTCTTCCTGGCGCAAGATTACAGGCATCCGGTCGTTCAGAGCATCCATCTGGGCATGCCCCTCCACGGTGAGCATCGAAAAGACGTGTCCCCATTCTGGTGAATTGAGCCAGATTCCGGCGATGGCAAAGGCGCTTTGGTCAGGAAGGGAAAACCATGTTCGCGTCATGCGGCCTCTTTCACCGGCCGCTTCCGCCCAGGCTGAAACAGGAACCAGGCATCGCCTGCTTTTGAAGCTCTTGAGCCAGAACGGTGAGCCAATCCTGTCACTTCGGGTATTTGTCACTGCTTTGGGTTTCAAAGCCTCCCCGCTCATGTGACTGACGACGACGCGGGGGAAACCCCAATGCATAGCGCGGACTTCGTCTTTCACTACGACCAGACCGGAGCCGGTAGGAGATACGATTTCGGAGTGATTGGGCCGCCCCTTCGTCTTGACACCGAACAACGCGGCGACGGCGTCGAAAGGCGTAGTAAGCCGATAGAGATTGCAGATTGCGAAATTCCTTTCCGTATGACCCAAGATAGGCAGCCTTGAACAGCACTCCAAGAGTCAGCGCGCGTGCTCGCGTGCGCCGCCTCGAAATGAATTGCGCTCACTCTCAAAAAGGGTGTGACCCGAGAGGGCTTTAGCGTCGCCTCTAAGCGGATACCTGATCGCTCGAGCGGTTCTCGAACGCGCACGCAGGCTATCGAAAGTCACGGGAGCGAACAGCCAGGCCATGGGAATTGCTGTCAGGTGTGTAACCAACTTTGCCGCGAGGGTCCGGACCGCCGCCGTTTCGGGCCGCATCGGCCGGTGAAGGCAGCGAGGGAAACTCTCGCTCGCCGATTGAACGAAACAGGGGCATATAGTCGATAACTTTATCGATAATGATGTGCGTGACGATCCCCTCGCGCTGCAACCTTCCCTTGACCGACCATGGCCGCCGATAGCACGGAGCGACGCTGCGCTTCGAAGCGGCCGGGCCAGAGGACACCGTTCACAGTGCCGGTCTCATCGTCGATGGTGATGAACAGCACACCCTTGGGCGAGCCTGGCTTCTGCCGTACAAGAATGATTCCGGCCACCTCGACATGCCTTCCGTCCTTTGCTTGATCGAGCTCGACCGCCGACTTCATGCCGCGGCGCTGGAGATCGGCGCGCAGAAAACTGCAGTGGATGGGCACGTAGCGAAAGCTGGATGGTGCGGTAATCCTCCACCACCTCGCGCCCCTCGCTCAGCGGCTCCAAGGTAACCAGCGGTTCGGCAGCTTCCGAACTGGACTCTCCATCGCGCACATCCGCAGCGGCAAAAAGGGGCAGGGGGTTGTCGCCGAGACCCTTGACCCGCCAGATTGCCTGGCGGCGGTCTGGGCCAGACTGTGAAAAGCGTCCACATCGGCCAGCTTCTCGATCGCGGCCGGCGGGACGCCGGCACGCCGCCAGATGGCTTCGAGGCTCTCGTGAGGCGCCTCGCTGCGGGCCGCAACGATCATGGCGCCGTGCACATCGGACAGGCCGCGAGCAGACCTTACGGACTAGCGGGCGTTGGCGCTCAGGCGCGGACGTACCGCTCGCATGCGCTGACGGGGATCAGGGCAGGTTCACCGTATCCCGCATAGACCTCGCTCATAAGCCAAGCGGTCTCGCCCGTCCGATCCGCTTGCGCAATTTCGCGGGACCAGAACCGCATCGCCGCGTTCCAGCGATAGCCTCGTGCTTTCAGCAGGTCCTTTGCTTCGAAAGGGGCATCGATGGCGTTGACCTGGTAGCTGGGGCGCTGCGAGCACTCGAGGAGTTTTGCAAGCACTGTGACGCCGCCGGGGAGGCCATGTGCCAGCAGGTAGAGCAGCGCCAGAATATCATTCTCGGCGCGATGCCCTTCGTAGAACCAACCGCACTGATACACGAGGTGAGCAAGGGCGCGCCCGTCAAAACCCAGCTCGAGCCAGTCTGGCTCAGCCATTGAGCACGCCCAAGGCTTTCCGCGCACGGCGGGTAGCCTGCGGTCGACGAACGGACGATCGAACGCGGCGTTGTGGGCGATGATCAGATCCGCCGATGACAGGATATCAAATGCGAGACTTTCGTCGATCACCTGATCCTCGAGCATTTCATTCGTAAGTCCAGTGAGCTTGACGATGCGCGGATCGAGCAGGGTGCCGGGATCTTCGCGCCAGACCCTTGGCTGCCCAACCTGCACAATCCGGCCAGCGTCGTCGAACCGGAAGCGCTGCACTGCAAGCTCGATGATGCGGTCGTTCTCCTGATCTAGGCCGGTCGTCTCTACGTCAAGCACGACGCCTATCCGGGTGTTTCCTATAGGTAACGGGGCTTGAAAACGCTCGACCGGCTCCAGGCGGCGTAGAACTCTGTAATCGGGATGACGCGCGAGCGAAAGCGCAGCAGCGGCATGATCATCGAGGCAGCAGTCGGTCATGCGTGACGTCTAGCCTTTGCCAAGAATTCGCGAAAGCAGATCGGGAAGGGTTATTTGACGCGAAAATCTCTTCCAGGAACGGGCGGCAGGCCCCGTCGTTGAATAGCAGTTAGCCCGTTGCCGAACAACGAGGGAGATCCAGGATGACCGAGATCGCCAAATCGAAGCAGCGAGCGGCGCGCCATGAACGCTTAGGCCAAACACTGCCGGCCAGCGGGCAGGTCATTGCTCTCCAGTACGCTTTGAGCGTGAAAGCGGGCCGCAGCGTAAAGAGGTTCACATTCGGCGAGTTGACCGGAGAAATTCTTGCGGCCGAAGATTCGTTGTGGGTCTTGATCCGCCGACCGGGTGCGGGCGGCCTTGCCTGGCGAGCCGCATACCTTGCGGTGCCTTACGAATGCCGGCTTGAAGCTACCAAGAAGGGTCAGATCAAGCTGCGGCTCGACAGCGTGCTCGGCAAGCACGTAATTACGCTTGCAGCCGGAGGTGACGCGCTTGAGCATCTTCGATTGACGGTAAGGTTCGTACCCCTGTCTCCCATGCTTATCCCGTTCCTGCCGCGCGATCTCTATCCACTCGATGCCAAGGACAACCCGCTTGGGGCTCACGGCCATGTCGAGGCTGCGCAGCGGGGACTTAACAGCGGAGTACTCTATTTTCGAATAGATGACCCCATGTTCGGGAACGTCCTGTATTTCCAGAATCTGACGGCGATAAACGATTACTACCGGGCTACCAAAACCAGTCCGGACGGCGCGGTTGGTGGCTTGTGGCCAGAGCTTGGGTACTTGCCGCCCACGCCCGCGCAGTCGGGAACGCCGCCATCCCACCCGCTTCGCGCAGGGGAAGAAATAACCTTGTCAGATGGCATCCTCGTAGTGCGCCATCACGCTCCGCCGCATGAGCGAGAGTCGGCGAGGCAGTTCCTGCAGATGCTGGGAGAAGCCTATAAGCTTCTCGATTTGCCCCGGACCGAGTATCGGGACTGGGTCGAGCGGGCCGATAGGACGCTGGCAGATCTTGAGAATGCTCCCGAGGCGAAGGTCCAGGCATACGGCCATCATTATGTGCATCCCTACACGGCCAGCGAATATCCGGATTCAATGGTCCAGATTTCGATACTGGCAGCCGTGTTCGACTGGGGACGCTGGAGAGGTCAGCCTCACTCACTGGAAGCAGCGCTCCGGGCGGGCCTGCGCCGATTTTATGACCCAAAGATGAAGGCGCTCAGGCGTTATTTGCCGAACGTAGGCAAAGACAAGAATGCCAATGCGGTCGACAGCTGGTACTTGTACCATCCCATGCTAAACTTGGCACGAATGGCGCTGAAGGGAGACAATTCCTCCAAACAACTTTTCATGGAATGTATCGAATTTTGTATAGAAGCCGCTCATCATTTTTCATACAGATGGCCTATACAGTATGATATAACCGATTTTTCGGTAATAACTGCGACAGCAAATGACGAGAGAGGGCAGACCGACGTTGGCGGTCTTTATGCGCAAGTCATGCTCCAGGCCCACGAGTTGACCGATGATCCACGCTTTTTGAACGAAGCGCGTGCGGCCATCGACGCCGCGATGGGCATGCGCTTCAACCTCAATTATCAGGCCAATCTTACCGCCTGGGGCGCCGCCGCCTGCATGAGGCTTTATCGCATAACGAACGATATCGTCTATGCGGAGCAAAGCTACGTCTATCTTGCCAGCTTCTTCCACAACTGTGAGATTTGGGAGAGCGGGCTCGAGCACGCGGTTCACTACAAGAATTTCCTGGGAGCGACCTGCCTGCAGGATGCGCCGTATATGGCCATTTACGAATGCTTCGACGCCTTTACGGCCTTTGCTGCCTACCTCGACGACAGCGGACCCGATCTGGAGCCGGCGGTCAAAATGCTGGTAGCGGAATATTGCAAATATGCTCTTGATCGGGCCTGGTATTACTATCCGGACGCCTTGCCCAAAGAGATTCTGGCGACGCAGAACAGGAACGGGCACATTGATCGTTCTTTATCGTTCCCTCTTGAAGACTTGTATCCAGACGGCCAGGCGCCGGGCCAAGTAGGTCAGGAGGTCTACGGCGCCGGGGCCGCGCTTGTATTCGCGGCCCTCAGCTTTCATGTCGTAGAGGGTGCGCCCTTCAAAATTTTCTGCGACCATTTCATCCGGGGCTGGGAAAGGACCGGCGATCGCTCGCTCAGTATTGTCCTCGACGGCGGCGAGACGTGTATGGCCGCTCTCAACTTCGTGCGCGAGGAGCGTCGCAGACTCCCCCGGATCAAAGTCGCCACCGCAGGCGGCGATATGCCGCGGGGCCATTCCCATGACAACGCGCGCGTCGACTTCAATGTCCCTGCTCAGGGGCGGCTGATCATCACGTGGTCGGACGATGGTTCTTGAATTAACGTGGATTAATATTTTCTCTAAAGAGAGCTGTTCTATGTAGTAGATAAGTCGGTTTCGGAATATTGGACCCGATCGCCCGCAAGGGGCCGGCCGGGCGCGTTTAAATCTCGTTTCATCCAAGCGATTTTTGCCTTTGCACAATATGCCGGAACTAGCCGAACACCAGACGAGTTCGATCAGCATATTAGCAGGAGCGACAAGATGGCTACGGAAGTAGATCCGGATGGGCCGCAGCACGACGATGCACCGGTCACGACTTCAAAAAAATTCCGATCCGATCGGACCCTGGTAGCAGAGGCGGTCACGATCAATAGGCCTTCGCGCGAACTTTACGATTTTTGGCGCGACACGGCCAACCTTGCCGGTTTCATGGAAAATATCGCCAGCATTGAACCTATTGACGAGGTGCGTTCGCGCTGGACGGTCAAGGCACCTGCGGGTCGCGAAGTCAGCTGGGAAGCTGTGATCACCAATGAAGTGCCGGGCGAGCAGATCACCTGGCAATCTGCCGAAGGCGCGGATGTTGCAAACAGCGGCCGGATCGAATTCCGCGATGCCGGCGCGCGCGGAACGGTCGTGCGGGCGGTAATTGCCTATGACCCACCCGCAGGTCTGGTGGGTCAACTTATAGCAAAGCTGTTTCAACGCGAACCGCGCATTCAAACTCGCCGCGATTTGCGGCGTTTCAAACAGCTGATGGAAACCGGCGAAATAGCCACGGCCGCCCGGACAAAGGCTCAACTGGAAAAGGATAACGGCTGATGCGCGCGCTCACTTGGCATGGCAAGCACGACGTTCGGGTTGATACGGTCGACGATCCGGAGATCCTCAATCCGCGCGATGCGATCATCAAGATCACGGCAACGGCCATCTGCGGCTCTGATCTGCATCTGTATGACGGTTATATCCCGACTATGCAGAAAGGTGACATCCTCGGCCATGAATTTATGGGCGAAGTCGTGGAAACTGGCAGCCGGAGCACGCTCCAGCGAGGCCAGAAGGTGGTGGTGCCATTCACCATCGCGTGCGGCAGCTGCTATCACTGCGGCAAGCATCAATATTCGGCCTGCGACAACGGTAATCCCGCAGAAAATCAGGACATAGGACGAGAACTTTACGGTCAACCCATGTCGGGGCTATTCGGCTACAGCCACCTTACCGGGGGATATGCAGGCGGCCAGGCAGAATATGTCCGTGTGCCTTTCAGCGATGTCGGGCCAATTGTCATACCGGAGCATATCGAGGACGAAAAGGTTCTGTTCCTGTCGGACATATTGCCGACCGGCTGGATGGCCGCGGAGAACGCGGAAATCGAGCCAGGCGATACGGTGGCTGTCTGGGGATGCGGTCCGGTAGGATTGTTCGCAGTGCAGTCAGCGTTCCTGTTGGGCGCTTCCCGTGTCATTGCTATTGATCATTTCCCTCGGCGGCTGGAACTGGCGAAACGGTTCGGTGCGGAGACGATCAATTTCGAAGAGTCGAAGACTTACGAAGCACTGATGGAGATGACAGGCGGCATAGGACCGGACGCGGTCATCGATGCAGTCGGTCTTGAGGCGCACGGTTTCTTTGTCGACAATGTGATCGACCAGATCAAGGCCTCGACCTTCATGGGAACCGACCGGACGCACTCCATCCGGCAAGCTATCGTAGCTTGCCGTAAAGGTGGACGGGTGTCGATGCCTGCGGTTTACGGCGGCGTTGTCGACAAGTTCCCACTCGGAGCTTTCATGGAAAAAGGCCTCACACTGAAGACAGGGCAGACCCATGTGCAGCACTACATGCCTGCGCTGCTCAATGCCATCGTGGAAGGCAAGATCGATACTACGTTCCTGATCTCGCATACCCTGCCGCTTGAGCAGGCGCCCGAAGGTTACAAGATGTTCCACGATAATCAGAACGAAGTGACGAAGGTCGTGCTGAAGCCCGATCTTGCCGTCGCGGCGCAATAGGAGGTAGCCCCATGGCTGAAAAATTCGCAGTGGTCACTGGCGCTTCGACAGGCATCGGTTTCGAATTGGCGACATTGGCCGCCCAATCCGGTTATGACGTGCTTGTCGTCGCCGATGAACCGCTGATAGAAGCCGCTGCTGCAGATCTCCTACAATTTGGTACAACGATCACCTTCCTCGATGCGGATCTTTCGACGCTGGAAGGTGTCGATCAGGTCTTGGCCAAGGCAAATGGCAGGACGATAGATCTGTTATGCGCGAACGCCGGACGCGGGCTCGGGCACGGGTTTCTCGACCAGGCGGTGACTGACTGGCGGCACGTGATCGATACCAACATCACAGGCACCCTTTATCTGCTTCAAAGGGTTCTGAAAGACATGGTCTCTCGCAATGACGGGAAAGTGCTTGTCACCGGCTCGATCGCCGGGTTCATACCTGGCAGCTTCCAGGCCGTGTACAACGGCACCAAAGCCTTCGTCGACAGCTTCACAGATGCGATCCGAAACGAGATAAAGGAAGTAAGCGGTGTTACCATCACGACTTTGATGCCTGGGCCGGTCGAGACTGAATTCTTCGCGCGGGCAGACATGCTCGATACTAGCGTGGGTACCTCGCAGCATAAAAGCGACCCTGCAGACGTTGCCCGTGACGGGTGGAAGGCGCTCATGGCAGGCGAGGCGCACGTCGTGTCGGGTTGGAAGAACAAGCTTCAGGCGACGCTTGCCCATGTCACGCCTGCCAGCATGCTTGCCGAACAGCACCGCAAAATGGCGGAGCCTGGCTCTGACAACTGAGTCTGTCCATTGGTGAATGTCTTTGGGGGCGGCCGTTAAGGCCGCCCCTTTTTTAGCATGAGCCGCGCTCAGCCTTTGGCGCGCTGATCTTCCGGGTAGTCTTCGGGTGTAACTGTACTGACCATGGGCCGATCCTCAAGCTTTTCCGGCTTTTGACCGCTTTCGTTCTGCTTGTGCGGATCCGCCTTGTCCGGTCTCGCATCTCCCAAAGGTCCTGTCGGATTTTCCGGATCATTTTCTGCCATAGATACCTCCTAGGTGAAAAGCAGCGAGGCTCCGTTCGGCTGGATCACGTGGGCCAATGCCGCTGTCTATGAAAGGCTCAGGGTGACTTTAACGTTCCCGTGAAGCGACGGAGCGCGGGCGCCGCGCGGTCACCCGGGCACTGCCCGGGCAGCTGCATGGCCATCGCTTTCGTCTCGCAAAAGGAAATGCCCATTCAGGAAGATCCGCCAAGCGGGCAATGGCAGGACTTTGTTCAGTTCATGCAAAGGCTTCGCGAATCTGCGTGGCGGTCAGGCCATAATCAGTCAGGTCGTACCGATGCCGATGCAGCGCAAGGCGCGAGGACCTGCCGATGAAATCGGTCATGCGTCGTTGCACTTTGTCTGTAAGCGGGAGGCCGAAAAATCCATAGACGGCTTTCATGCCCGTGCGCCAATCGTCCTGCATCGTGCGATAATCTATCACAATGCAAGAGGAGCCCGCCTGTTGCCGGAAGCCGTCCATGATCCTTTGGCGAAGCAGGCTCTTACGCAGCCATTCCCGCCCAATCCAGGCGCGATCCGCAGCGCCGGATTGAAGCAACATCTGGTTGTAGACGAGCGAAGCGGATGAGCCGACAACGTCGGCCGGATCTCGATCGAGAATGATGACCTTGGCTCTGGGGAACACTGATAGAAGGGCGCCGAGATCTTGAGAAAACTGAGGCACCTTGAGCACCCAGGATTTTTCAGGAGCGGAACCGCGCAGCCAGAGGATCGTCTGCAAAAGTTGTTTGAATTCCCGATAGACGTCTTCATTGCCCGCATTTTCACAGTGGCGGGCAAATGCGGGTATGCGCCACTGCGCCTCCAGCGCCGAGCCGTAAAAGGAGTAATTGTGAAAGCCGATCTCCTCGTCCGCGAGGCAAGCGCTTGCGGGATGGATAGCCTTGAACTCGGGATTAAGGAAATGGGCGACTTGGAGGGCTATCCAGCTCTTTAAAATACGCTCGTCCGGAAAGGAGTGTGGCTTGGCGGGAATTGGATTCCAGCTTTCGAAAAAACGAGTGTGTGCAAAGGCGGGATCGCAGGCGAGCAATCGCTGCATTCGAGTACTACCGGACCGCATCTGGCCGATTATCAAGATTGGCGGCGGGATTCGCAGAGACAGGATTTGCGGGTATCGCATCCAAAGGGCGTTGGCTCTCAGGCGATGCAGCAGAGCCGAAATAATTTGGCCATAGGCAAGGGTTATACCTAAAGGATTGAGCGACGCAGTATCGTGCAGTGCACGGCAAAGCTGCTCAAGACGTATTCTCCATCCCATCTCCGCGCCGAAGTCATCCAGCTGCGAGATTTCCCGGGCGGTTGCCACGAGGCTGCCAGGTTCGAGCTTCGGTTTGGAAAGGCGGCCATTCTTCCAGGCGCCGGCCAACGCCTTATTGATAAGAGCGCGTCGCCTAGCACCGGCGGGCGCGGGATGCGGGACTAAACTTTGATCAGCAAGACTTGCCATCCGGATTGAACAAATGAGGCGAAGTTAGGTGCCTTTTGCAAAAAATTCTTAAGGACGTCTTGCGTAAGGCGACATATACAACGACGCATTTATAACATAGGTTTAAACGAATTATGGAGGGCAGGTATCAAGCATAACGCTCCAGCGCAAATGATCACGCTTTCGGCAGCTTTATTCCGGCATCAAGTGAAGAGACGGGAACCATGTGTCGCGGTGAGACGTCGATATTGGACAGTTTGGAGATCGGTATGGACGATGAACGTATCTGGAAGTTCGAAGCGCAGCTTTGGACGGGTTCGACGGAAACTTATGCTGAGCTCATAGATGATGAGGCAATTCTCGTCGTTCCCTCGCCCCCTTTCATCCATATAGGACGCCAAGCTGTTGAAGCCATGGCCCAGACGCCGCGCTGGTCTGCAGTCGAGTTTTCAGAAAAGCATGTAGCGCGGCCCGAAGAAGGGCTCATCGTCATCGGCTACAAAGCCAAGGCAGTTCGATCGGATGGGGATGATTACGAGGCAAATTGCTCCTCGACGCTGCGGCGCCTTGGACACGAGCAATGGCGCGTGGTCCAGCACCAGCAAACTCCGCCGCTTATCGCCAGCGCATGACATCGGAGGAATAATCATGTCACAAACTATCGAGCAAATCTTCGCCACCCGGGAGGAAGCTGACCTCGCCATCGAACACCTGGTGCAGGAGCATGGCATCGAACGGACTGACATTTTTGTCGAGACAGAAGGCGAAACCAACAGTTCGGGGCGCGCGGCAAGCGGCGGCGACTATGCCACGAAGCTGGAAGCAGGACGTTCTGATACGAAGCTGGGCGGGGGTATTCGCGTATCGGTCGACATCAACGACGAGAACCGCGGGAATGACGTACGCCGCGCCTTGCGTATCGTATGAGGTCGGGGCGTTCGGCTTGGCAGATGCTTTCGCGCCACGCCGAACGCTCCAAAACGAGGAGTTTGAAGCAATAGGGCTTAGGGGCGCTGGATTAATAACCCGAAAGTTCGCACTCATTTTTCTGGTGGTTCTTGGCGCGGGCTATTTCACGCATGCCGGCTACAAATGCCGCGATAATGGCGGGTCATCGAAGCGATAAAGTGATTTACATAGGTTAACGAACGAATTTGTTATGCAACTTGCCCTTCGGCTTCGAGTTGCACTTTCGATTCAATCGACAGGATAACCCATGGCCAAGACCCCCACGAAAGCTTCCGCGAAGCGTGCACCTGCCCAGAAGAGCCCGTCGAAGACGCCATCGAAGAAGGCCCCATCCGACGTCACCGCCGCCGATATCGGCGGCGAAACGCCCGCCAAGGCCGACCCGGTTCCGGCTGACGCCGCGATCTCCCATAGCTACGCCGAGACGCAAGGATCCGGCGGAGAAACCCGCCAGAGCGCCGGGGAGGGCGTTGCGGCGCTGACGACCCAGCAGGGCGTGCCGGTTTCGGACGACCAGAACAGCCTGAAGCAGGGCGCGCGCGGGCCGACGCTTCTGGAAGACTTCCATTTCCGCGAGAAGATCTTCCACTTCGACCATGAGCGCATCCCCGAGCGTGTCGTCCACGCGCGCGGCTACGGCGCTCACGGCTACTTCGAATTGACGGATAGCCTGGCCGATGTCAGCCGGGCCGACGTGTTCCAGCGCGTCGGCGAGCGCACGCCCGCCTTCGTCCGCTTTTCCACCGTGGCCGGATCGAAGGGTTCGTTCGACCTCGCGCGGGACGTGCGCGGCTTTGCGGTCAAGATCTACACCCAGGAGGGCAACTGGGACCTGGTAGGCAACAACATCCCGGTCTTCTTCATCCAGGACGCGATGAAGTTCCCCGATCTCGTCCATGCCGCCAAGCCCGAACCGGATCGCAATTTCCCGCAGGCCCAGACCGCGCACGACAATTTCTGGGACTTCGTCAGCCTGACGCCGGAAAGCTTCCACATGATCATGTGGACCATGTCGGACCGCGCCATTCCGCGCTCTTTCCGCACCATGGAAGGCTTCGGCGTGCACACCTTCCGGTTGCTGGACGCCGAGGGCAAGTCCACGTTCGTCAAGTTCCACTGGAAGCCGAAGCAGGGGCTGCAATCGGTGGTCTGGAACGAGGCGGTCAAGATCAACGGCGCCGATCCGGACTTCCATCGCCGCGACTTGTGGGACGCCATCAACGCGGGTGACTTCCCCGAATGGGAACTGGGCGTCCAGTTGTTCGACGATGCCTTTGCCGACAGCTTCGACTTCGACGTGCTCGACGCCACCAAGCTCATCCCCGAGGAACTCGTGCCGATCCGCGTCGTCGGCCGCCTGGTGCTCGACCGGGTGGTGGACAACTTCTTCGCCGAGACCGAGCAAGTGGCCTTCTGCACCCAGAACGTGCCCCCGGGGATCGATTTCTCGAACGACCCGCTGCTTCAGGGCCGCAATTTCTCCTACCTCGACACCCAGATCAAGCGGCTGGGCGGACCCAACTTCACGCATATTCCGATCAACGCGCCCAAGTGCCCCATGGCTCATTTCCAGCAGGACGGGCACATGGCCATGCGCAATCCCAAGGGTCGGGCGAATTACGAACCGAACAGCTGGGGCGCCGAGCAGGGCGGCCCGCGCGAGGATCCCGTGCGCGGTTTCACCAGCTATGCCGAGACGGCAGATGGCCCGAAGCAGCGGGTGCGGTCGGAAACCTTCGCCGATCACTATAGCCAGGCACGGCAGTTCTTCGTGAGCCAGACGCCCGTCGAGCAGAAGCACATTGCTGATGCCCTCGTGTTCGAGCTGTCGAAAGTGGAGCGCCCGGACATTCGCGCGCGTACCGTCTCCCACCTGATCCGCATCGACCCCGGGCTGGCAGGCACCGTGGCCGATGGGCTGGGCCTGCCGTTGCCCGATCCCGCGGTCGCGGCGCGCGAGCCGATCGCGAACCTTCCCGCTTCGGACAAGCTGAGCATCGTCAAGAACGGTCCAGCGGACTTCAAGGGCCGCAAGCTGGGCATCCTCGTGAGTGACGGCGCCGACGCGGCGGTGCTCTCTGCCCTGCTCGAAGCGGTGGAGGCCGAGGGCGCCGTCTATGAGGTGGTTGCACCCAAAGTCGGCGGCGTGACGCTGTCGGACGGGACCCGTCTGGCCGCCAAGCACAAGATCGACGGCGGCCCCTCGGTGCTGTTCGATGCCGTGGCTCTGGTGGTGTCCGGGGAGGGCGCGGGGCTGCTCGCGATGGATGCGGCGGCGAAGGATTTCGTCACTGACGCCTTCGCGCATTGCAAGTTCATCGGTTACACCGGCGCGGCGGAGGCGATCTTCGCCAAGGCCGGGATCGCCGGCGATCTCGACGAGGCCTGCCTGAAACTGGACGGTGCAAAGGATGCCGGCGCCTTCCTCAAGGCCTGCCGCGCGCTGCGTCACTGGCCGCGCGAAATGGAGGTCGACCTGGATGCACGGCCCGCAACCTGACGCCCTACTGGGGCCTTGCTTGGGACGACGTGCGGTCGCCGTGCCGATCGGTCTGGCAGGGGCGAACAACTCGCCCCTGCGGATCGGCATCATCGCCCATCTCAAGTATCCGATAGCAGAACCTTTCGCGGGCGGATTGGAGATGCACACACACCTTCTGGCGAGAACTTTGCGTGACCGCGGGCACGCGGTCACAGTATTTGCATCGGTTCGCTCGGAATTTGGTCTCGGACTGGAAGCAATCTGCACCGAGACGTCGCTGGACGATGTGGGTACCGCCGAGGCAACGGATGTTGCCTTTTTCAAGGAGCACCATGCCTATCTCAGCCTCATGAATGGGCTACGTGATCGCGATTTCGACATCATCCATAATAATTCACTGCATTATCTGCCCGTTACCTTGGCTGATACGCTGCCTATGCCGATGGTTACCACCTTGCACACGCCGCCGTTCTGTTGGCTGGAAAGCGGCATCCGGCTATGCAAGGCAAACGATCATGCATTCGTTGCCGTATCAAAGTCCGTTGGTCAGTTATGGGAACATGTCGCGAAAGCCGAAGAAGTTATTCTCAACGGTATCGATCTCGACAAATTCTCGTATCAACGTCAGCCTGACCCTAACGCCTATCTGGTCTGGTACGGCCGGATTGTGCCTGAAAAAGGTCTGCATTTTGCGATTGAGGCGGCCCGCCAGATCGGATTACCGCTGCGGATTGCAGGACCCATTCTTGACCGCGAATATTACCGGATGCACATTGCGCCCCAGCTTGACGCCAATATCATCCACGTCGGCCATCTTGACCATACCGAGCTTGCACGTCTGGTGGGCGGCGCGCGGGCGTTCCTCTGCACACCGTTGTGGGACGAGCCTTATGGCCTGGTAGTGGCCGAAGCCTTGGCCTGCGGTGTGCCTGTCGCCGCGTTCGCGCGCGGCGCCATCCCTGAAATCCTGGATGCAAGCTGCGGCGCCCTGGCCGAGCCTGACAATGTGGCATCGCTCGCCGAGGCTGGACTGGCAGCTCTTCGGCTGGAACGGAGCGCTTGTCGGCAGCGCGCGGAGCGAACATGCGACGCGGCCAGGATGGTCGATGGGTATGAGGCGCTTTATCGTCACCGCATTTCGCTGCGTCATCCGGGACCGGCTGAAGTTTTCGCCGCTTGCCAGCCGACCGCGCCTGCTGCTCGTCATGCCTGAATGGACCGGGATGGGGGAAGAGTCTCAAAACCTGCAACTGTGCGTCTGCGTACCGGCTCGCAATGAGGCGAAGCGACTTCCCATCCTGCTTTCTGCTTTGGCGGCACAAGACTGGGCGGTGCCGGTGCGGATAGTAATCGCCGTCAACAATTCGCAGGACGCAAGCCTTGAGGCGATTGCCCAGGCGCAGCGCCTTCATGAGGGCCGGATCGACGTTCATACGCTTGACGTCACATTTCCAGAAGAGCTGGCACACGCAGGCTCTGCGCGTCGATGCGCGATGGATGCCGGGCTTGCGCTGCTCGGGGACCCTTCACGCGGTGTCCTGGTCAGCACCGACGCGGACACCCGGCCGCCGCCGCGATGGCTCGCCAATATCGTAGCAGCCCTCCGGCGAGGTGCCGATATGGTTGGCGGAAAGATCATCATCGAGGACAATGAGGCCCTTCCAGGCCCCGTAAGCAGGCTTCGCAGCGCCTGGGATCGCTACTGGGAGACCGTGCGCAAGATAGAAGATGCCTTGGACCCGGTCGCCTGGGATGCACCTCCCCGCCACGGCGATCACACAGGAGCATCACTGGCTATTCGCGCGGATCTTTACGTCCGGTGCGGCGGTGTGCATTTGCTGAAGACAGGCGAAGACCAGGCACTGGTCAATGCCGCCCTTTCCAAGGGCGCCAGGCTCGCGCACCCGTTGAATGTCTATACTTTCGTTTCGCCGCGGCGTGAGGGCAGGGCAAGCGGGGGAATGGCAGCTGCCATGAATGAGCTGTTCGAGCTGGCAGGCAAAGGAGAAAAGCCGCTCGCGCCGGCTTTCGAGCACTGGCGTGAACGGGCATTATGGCGCCGTCACCTGCGGGCTATGCCAGGCGGCGCTGAAAGGATCGCTGCCGAGGAGCCGTTCCTGGCGCCAATGCCTCACGACATGGTATTGGAGTTATCTCCATGAGGCTGCGCCCGATTGGCTATTATGTCCACCATCACGGCGCCGGCCACCGTGCCCGCGCTGATGCCATAGCCAGCGCCATCGACTGGCCGGTGGTTTTGCTGGGAACAGGGATCGGCGGTGCCGGGATCGACCTACCTGACGACCGGCCCCGCTCCAAGCAGTTCGACGGGGCCGACGACGCCGTATCCAGGCCGGATGCACTTCATTACGCACCCATCGATCATCGGGGAGTGCGCGAACGCGTAGCGAGGATGACTTCCTGGATTGCTGCGCAAAGGCCTGTCATGATGATCATCGATGTTTCGGCTGAAGTGGCGATGCTGGCGCGGCTCGCATCGGTCCCGACAATTTACGTGCGCTTGAACGGCAGGCGAAACGATGTTGCTCACCTGGATGCATTTCGCGGTGCCACGGGCTTGCTGACACCCTTTCACCAATCCTTGGAGCCGAGCGGGATACCAAGCTGGGTTCGCAACAAAAGCTTCTATTGCCCTGGGATCGCTGCGCCGCCGGTAACATCCCCCGGTCCCGCCAACAGCCAGGATGCTCGGCGGGTTTTGGTAATTTTCGGTAAGGGTGGGGCGCCCGGCGACGGGCAACTCCTCTCAGAAGCGGCGGCAGCTTGTCCGGACTGGGAATGGCGCGCCATTGGCCCCGTCACTGCACCGTTGCAATGCCCGCCCAATCTCGTTCTTGCAGGCTGGGTGCAAGCACCTGAACGCGAAATAGCGCAGTCGTCGATTGTCGTGGGCGCTGCCGGTGACGGTGTCGTGGGAGCGGTCATGGCTGCGGACAAACCTTTCATCTGCATACCGCAGACCAGGCCCTACGAAGAGCAGCGCGTGACCGCTCAGGGCCTTTCCGCCCTTGGTGCTGCGCTTGTATTGCAGCAATGGCCTCACCCGGCCAGCTGGCCCGAGCTTTTGGAAGAGGGGGTGGCACTGAGGCCGGCTGCGCGCGCGCTGCTGAGCGACGTGGAAGGCGCCCGCAAGGCGGCAACGTGGCTTGCGCAATGTGCCGCCAACGTCATGCAGCAGCAGGAATGTAAAAAGTGATGGAGAGAATATTCTCACCGGCATCGGATGAAGGCCCCGCGCGGCGTGTAGCGGCTATCTCGGCGCGGCTTGAGCATCTTGGTGCGGGGTACGATGCAGAACCCATGTTTCCGTCGGAAAGCATGCAGGAACTTGCATCCGCCGGGCTTCATCAGGATTTCGCTCCGCAGGCGAGTGGCGGCATGATCTTTGCCAGTGAGGAGGAGCGGCACCGCGAGATGTTCGATGTCCTTCGCGCTGTTGGCCGGGCGGATTTGAGCGTCGGGCGGCTCTACGAGGGACATGTCAATGCCATGGCCTTGTTCGACTGGTATGGTACAGCTGGCCAGCATAGCTGGCTTTGCCAGGAGCTGCGAACCGGAGCCTTCTACGGCGTATGGGCCACCGAACCTTTGCCCGGCGTGCATCTGAATAGCGATGGGGAAGGTCGGCTTTGCCTTGAAGGCAGCAAGACTTTTGCCAGCGGGGCAGGGGGACTGGCTCACTGTGTCATCACTGTGCAGGGCCATGAAAGCGAGCGTAGAATGGTAGTGGTTCGAGCCAACGAAGCTGCGCGGGCCGACTTGTCACAGTGGCGCGTACGCGGGATGCGTGCGAGCGTAAGCGGCTGCTACGACGTGACCGGGCTGGAACCTGATCCTGCCGCCCTGCTGGGCGGGCCTGGCGACTATGATCGGGACCCCCGGTTCACGACAGGGGCATGGCGCTTCACCGCGGTGCAGCTAGGCGGAATCGAAGCCCTATTGACAGAGACCCGTACCGCCATGTCCCAAACCGCTCGCGAAGATCCGCTTCAGCGCGCCAAGTTCGCGCATAGCGTCGCGGCCACGCGCACGGCCTACCTTTGGGTTCGCGAGTGCGCCATGCGGGCTGCCAGAAACGACCCGGATGGTCCGGCTTTTGCACGCATGACCCGGGGTATCGTGGAACGCGCCGCGCTTGATGTGATGGAGCTAACCGCCCGGATCGTGGGAACGCGCAGTGCGATGGACGGGCAGCGGATCGACAAGATCATACGCGATCTTTCGCTTTATCTACGCCAGGCGGGTCCGGACTACGCACGCGATCAGGCAGCGATAGCCTGGCTGGAGCGAGATGCGTGGGGTGATGGGGACGGTTTATGGTAAGCATGTTTCTAAACGCAGACCCGTGGCGGCGCCGACGATGGCTCGTACTGGCCCCTCATCCTGACGACGAGACGCTCGGGACAGGTGCGCTTATCGCGCAGGCCTGGGCGGCAGGAACTCTGGCAGGGATCGCTTACCTTACCGACGGATCGGGCTCCCACGAGGCGGACAGCATCACCCCTCTGCGTCTGGCCGCAAGAAGAAAGGCCGAGGCGGGGCATGCTCTGTTTCGCCTTACAGCTAGCCGCGCGCTGAACCGGTTTCACCTTGACTGGAAAGACGCTTCGCCCGCCGCTCCCGGTGAGCCCATTTTTGATCGATCGGCGAGCGTTCTGTCCGCGCTCTGCCGTCGCTGCAGGGTCGATGCAATAGCAGTGACAGCGCTCGGTGAACCCCACTGCGACCACGCCGCAGCTGCGCGCCTTGCCTACGCTGTTCAATCAAGAGCGAGACGGCGTTTGATCGTTGCTGAATACGTTGTTTGGGCAGACGCGCCAGCGCGCAATAAAAACCAGGTCCTGCGGACAGCCAAGCTGCCGGGGGGAAGACGGCGTCATGCGCTTCGCGCTCACCGCAGCCAGCTGACAGGTTCGCACGGCACCGGGTTTCGGTTGGCCAAAGAACGGCTGCGCATGCCAGCCTATGATACTCTTTATGTGCGGAGAAAACCATGAACCGCCGGTCGTCGAGTTTGGAGCCCGATTATTTCGAACGGATGTTCCAGGGCGACGAAGATCCTTGGGACCTCGAGACAAGCGCCTATGAACGTTCCAAGTTTGACCATACGGTCCGTGCTCTGGGAGGAAGGTCCTATCGCCGCGGCTTCGAGGTCGGCTGTGCCAAGGGCGTTCTTACAAGCAAGCTTGCAGCTGCGTGCGAAGCCTTGCTGGCGATTGATGTCAGTGCCACAGCTTTACGGGCTGCGCGGAAGCGCTGCGCCACGGCGCCGCAGGTATCCTTTGCGCAAATGGCCTTTCCCGGCAGCGCGCCGGAGGAGACATTCGATCTCGCCGTATTGTCCGAAGTGGCCTATTACTGGGACGACGGCGATCTTGAGCGCGCTGCTCGCTGGATCGATGGCCATTTGCTGCCGGGCGGAGACCTCCTGCTTGTTCACTGGACGGGTGAGACAGACTATCCCCAGACAGGGGACGAAGCGGTCGCCAAGCTTCAGGCCGCGCTTCGAGACAAAACCGAGATAGTCCTGGAGGAACGCTGCCCTCATTACCGTCTCGATTTATGGCGAGGAACGCTATGAGCCTCAGCGTCCTTACGTTGGTCAAGGACCGTCCGGATCATCTGGCGCAGCTCATCGAGGGTCTACGCCGCAGCGAGGCAGTGCCCGGCGAATTGATAATTGCCGACATGGGGAGCCAGCCCCCCGTCGTCCTCCCTGCGCTGCCGTTTCCCGCACGGGTCTTGCGGCTGGAAGCTGAGGGCCTGCCGCTCGCCGCTGCCCGCAATGCGGCAGCACGGGCCGCAAGAGAAGAGACATTGCTGTTCCTCGATGTCGACTGCATTCCCATGCGCAGGCTTTTGGGACTAACCGAAAAGCTCTTGGTTCAACGCGATGCGCTCATTTGCGCGGAGGTCTTCTACCTGAAACCGGAAGACGCAAGGGGGGAGTGGAGCGAGGCTGATCTCAAGAGAACAGCTTCTCCCCATCCGGTTCGCGATTTTCCGGCAGAAGGTCTCCGCGAGGAAGACAACGCTGGACTGTTCTGGTCTCTTGTCTTCGCAATTCGCCGCAAGCGCTTTTTCTGCTTGGGCGGCTTTGACGAGGCGTACACTGGATATGGCGCCGAGGATACGGATTTCGGCTTCCGCAGCAAAGCGGCAGGGATCTCGATGCTGTTCATGGGCGGCGCCGGGGTTGGGGCGTTCCATCAATACCACGACACTTTCGATCCTCCCCTGCAGCATTTTTCAGACGTCGTGCGAAATGCCGAAGTCTTCTACAAGCGATGGGGACAGTGGCCCATGGACGGTTGGCTGTCTGCTTTCGAAGACCTGGGTCTGATCGAATGGCAGAATGGAAAGATCGCATTGAAGCGCAAACCGAATGTGCAGGAGCTTCGCGGCGCCTTTGTCAATCAGGACAGGGACAAGGGATTTAGCTGAACGCTACCCGCCGGGCCGGCGAGGATCTTCGGTTCGGCGTCGCGCTGACAACTTGGGCCCTCGTACCGCGTGCGGTTCTATTTGGGGTCAAAAACAAGCAGAACGGCGTTCCGGCTAAATCCTGCTTTGGCAGAAGGAAGCGATTACCAGCTTATTAGGCTCTGCGCGCAACTGCCAAAAACGTTGGCTTGGATCAGCACTGCGGCTCACCCTTCAACGCGTCTAAACTACCACTATCTCAAGACGGGCTCGTCGGTAAGCTCAGACCCATTGCGTTTTCGAGAGCCTGCTTCAGACAGTGTGACCGAAAGACGAACTGTCGCTCTTAGGCTCTGAGACCAGCTATAGATCCTACCAGGCGGCGTTTCTGCCCAATCGACCGCGCGAGCGAGGCGGCGGATCTCACCTGATCCAGCAAACAGTCGCTCAGTCACGGTGGCGCTTGGAGGGGCTGCTCCTGACAATGAAATGCTTTCAGATGATGGATGATCGACGAAATCTTGCCGCGAAGTTCGAAAAAAAGCTCAATATATAAAAAGCTCAATATATAGTGAGAAGGTGGCGGGCCAAAAGCGAGAGCTTCGATACGTATTTCTTGCCAAGGCGCAGGCAGGTCCAGCAGGATTACCCTCGCAGCTTGGTTCGCTTGCGCGGCGCTGCTTAACTCGTTTTCGCGCTGGATATCAGAGCCTCCAGCTGGCGCTTAAAATCATACATCTTTGCGTACGAGGGGAGCTTCATAAGCAACGGTATCGGCGGCATAAGCGCCGCGTTTCCCTAGCGGACGCTCATCCCCGGTTGTGGAATCGCGGGTTGTCTGTCGTTCCAGCTCGCAATTAAGCTCAGCGCCGAGCAGCAATGCGAATGCCGAGAGATAAAGCCATGTCAAAAGCACCATCGCTGCGCCGAGGGAACCATAAGTCGCATCGTAATTTCCAAAGTTTGCAACGTAAAGGCCGAATCCCAGCGTGATCACCATCCAGGAAACGGATGTGAAAATCGACCCTGGGCTTAGCCAAACCCATTTGGCGTGTGCGCGGTTGGGACCGAAGCGATAGACTGCAGCAGCAAGACCGGTTCCGGTGACGCCGACAACGAGATAGGTAAACACAGTAACCAGCGGCGCCAGATAGGCCGGTGCATAGGGCAAGAGCTTGCCCAGGCTCGCCATCGCGGCAATCGCCAAAATTGCCAATATTGCGACAAGGACGCTTCCGGCAGCTATGTTGAGCGCGGTCAGGTTGATCTTGATGAAGGACCGCGTCTCCTCCTCGTCGTAAGCGATATTGAGCGCAGTTATCAGAGCGGTTGCACCCTTCATCACACCGTAGAGTGCAATCACCAGGGCAATGAGCAGGCCAAACCCCTTCTTGCCGTCCGAGGTCTTAACAACATTGGCGAGTTGCTCGCCAATGAGCCGGGCGGCGTCTTCGGGCATCATCGAAGTCAGGGAGGAGATGTTGGCGGCTACTGTTTCCGGAGAGGCTAGAAGACCATAGGTCAAAACGATCGCGCCAAGAGTGGGCACGAGGGCGAGGACGGCGCAAAATGCCACCCCCGATGCAATAAGCCCCAGATTGTCGGCGCTCGCTTCGCTCCAAGCCCGCAAGATAACTTGTTTCCAACCTTTGGCCGGAATTTCACTTGGGCGTGCAGCCCCTGCCCCCACCGCATCCGAAATCCGCTCGTCCATGCCAATGCTCCCTGTCTGCAAGCCTAACCTGCGGCTATCCCGCGCGTTCCCCCCAAAATCGATGCGGGAGGGAAACTCGAGCTTGTCGCTCATGTGCCATCCGGTTTTGTCCATGAACGCAGCAGCCTGGACGCCAGGCGCCGGTGAGAGTGATCCTTCGGACGCAGCGACATTGTTTCGACCGCGTTAACAGTGGATCGACCGGCCCCGACCCGGAGCCGTCGATCTGTAAGCACACACCGCTTTTCGTATGAATGGGCCAGGGTTGTAACATGTTCTCGTCGTTTGGCTGACAAAGCGCAGGATGAGACGACAAAGGCGCCGCCTGAGACCAGGTAGAAGCAAGGGTCGTTAAAGGGTTTCGGACGGCCGCTATCAGTCTGCTCACCGCGCAGATTAGAGTGCCTATATACTCTGCAGAGGCGGCCGCGCCGTGCAATTGTCTCGCCAAGCTTGTCAGGGAACTTTACCGGGTTCGCCGAACTGGCGGTGGGCGGCGGCAGATTTCAGCGCCCGGCGCTCAATTTTAAATCGTCGTAACTTACGCGATCACGCAACATTGGATATCAAACGAGGATCGAGCAGGGTCATGAGCTTGCCGGCCGCGACAGGCTTCCCGAAGTACCAACCTTGCATCCTGCTACATCCGGCTACTTTGGCAATTTGCGCTTGGCTTTCTGTCTCGACGCCTTCGGCAGTAACCTGAGCGTCGAAAGCATTGGCGAGCGCTACAATGGACAATATCATTTCGCAGGCCCGTTCTTCGTTGCCCAAAGGGGCAACGAAGGCCTTATCGATCTTGATACGATCCAGCTTAAGGCGCTGGAGGTAGCCGATGCTGGCGTAACCGGTCCCGAAGTCGTCCAAGGCAATCCGGATGCCTAAGCTCCGCAAGCCGCTGATAACTTCTGCAGCCTTATCAGGACGTCTCAAAAGAAGACTTTCCGTTATTTCCAGTTCGAGTCGCTCAGGCGGAAACCCTGTTTCTTGCAGGACATCGCGAACATCGTCCAGGAGGTTGCGGTCCCAGAACTGCACCGGTGAAATGTTAACGGCCAGTTCCAACGCCGTCTCTCGTACTGAGAGGCAGGCATGCCGAAGAACGTGCTTGCCGACCGCGTTAATCAAGCCGCTTAGCTCGGCTATCGGAATGAAAACGTCAGGTGGGACATCACCGTGCTCAGGATGACGCCAGCGCACAAGCGCTTCAACTCCCACCATAATGTTATGCGCGGCGGACACGATGGGTTGAAAATGAACATATAGTTCATCGCGCTCGATCGCGGCCCGAAGATCCGATTCCAGTTTCATCCTCAATAGATGACCTTCATCGAGTGCTGGTGCGTATGTGCGCTTACAATTTTTGCCATCGTTTTTAGCGCAATACATCGCTACGTCCGCGCGGCGGATCAGTTCATCCTGGCCCTCGGCGCCGAGCATTTCACCCCTTGCGCAACCGATGCTGATCCCAAGTGTCACCGTGTAGTGCCCGATGGAAAAGGGTAAGCGAACGGCGTCGATGATGCGTTCGCAGATGGTGTCTGCCTCGTGGGACTTGTCGCCGCTAAGCAAGACAGCGAACTCATCGCCGCCGGCGCGTGCAACAAATGCGCCCTGGGTGCAAAGCAAGAGCCGTGCTGCTGCCTCTTTGAGCAGCAAGTCGCCTGCGGCATGGCCATAGACATCATTGGCATCCTTGAAGCCGTCCATGTCCATGAACAGCAATGTAGGGTCATCACCCAGCGCAAGCTGCGCGGAGATCCTGGATAGCAACGCACGGCGATTGGGAAGGCCGGTCAGAGCATCGTGATCAGCGTGATGCCGTGCGCGAAGTTCGCTTTGCCGGACAGCTTCAACTGCTCGAAGCCCGTTCTGGAGAATGAGCAATGCCGCCAGGACCGAACAAATTGCAAGGCCGATGATGATCGGGGCGACCCGCCTCAAAAGGTCGGTTCCAGGCCGCCTCGGAGTCCATTGCAGCCAGCCTAACACGCTCCCGTCGGTGTCCGTCAGCGCGAGTGACCGCAGGGCGGCATTGGGATGGCCAAGCGTTAAACGAAAGTCTGAAAGTCTGAGGTTTTCGTTAAGGTGTGCAAGCTTGCCATTGTCGACGGTGTCAGCCAAGATCAGGATGTGGGAAGGAAGATTAGCAGGAATAGTCACTTTTGACGTGAGTGGGACAACCGCCGCGACTGCGTAATTTATCAATTTGCCGTTGACCCGGCTGAAGCCTGCTTCGATTGGACTTCCGGTTCGGGGCATATTGCGCACGCGTTTGGCGGACCGTAGCAATTCGGGGTCGGAGACAATTTTGGCTTCCGAAACTTCTGCTGGATTTCTCGCGAATTCAAATATTGCACGATTTCGCGCATCAAGAACTAAAATCTGCTCGTATCCCTGTTGGCGTCCCAAGTAAGCGACGACATTGTCATCGACCCAATCAGCATCGAGATTTTTGCTGATATGGCGGACTGCGTCATCCCACTTCGCATAGTCTTGCAGGTCATGACGGATGTTGTATTTCAGGGACTGAACGGCATTTTGGAGGGCTTGCGTTTCTTGCGCAGCTTGAAGGTCATCCTGAGCCCTGGTGGTGACGGCAAGGACAACAAGAACAGCGCCGAAGCATGCCAACAGCAGAACAACCACCGGCCAGAAATGCCTGGCGTTGACGGTCCTGCACAAGAGTCGGATAGCGGGAAAGAGCGATAGCGACATATCTCGGCGTTATGCGACATATCAATTAAATTTTGGTTTTAACTGCAGCTTGATCCAGCCATAAACAATTGTGTTCGATATGTTCAAAAGTAGCCAAATAAGGTGAACGGATTGCCCATCACTAGCCGCCCTTAGGGCTATCAGTAGAACCGATATCGAAAAAGGGAGATTTGCTGAGAAGGTGGGCCAGCCGAACGTACAAAGCGGGTGAGAGCTCATAAGCTAATTTTTTTCACCGATTGGGCATTGAGGTTAGGCGGTGGTTTGCGGCCTCAATGCCGCCGATGACCTCTGCACCTCGCCATTTTCTCGCTCCACGATCGCGATGAGGGTGTCTAAGTCCGGCCGGGTCTGTGCATTTTGGTCAAAGGCTTGGGAAAGGCGCCCGGACCAAGACGGATAAGACCTTTGCCAATTTTTTGTACGGAACCAAGGCAGGACATTGGCGGTTTCGGATCCAGCAAAAGCATGCAGGGAAAAGCGTTGTCGCGATGAATGGGATTACCGCAGCCGATCGAGAAGCCGCAAAGGAACTGCGCGTGACCCTTGCGGATAATAGCGGGTTTTGGCACCGTATCGACGACGATGGACCGCTTTGTCAGGCTTTAGCGCGGCATCGCATCGAGGCCGAGCAGCGTCTCTCCGCAAAGCTGGCTCAGTTTCTAATAGCGCCTACATCACCGACGCCTCCCGGAATTCGGCATGACAGAATGTCGATATTAACCCAAATTCATAAAGGTCAGGAAAAGCCTCTCGAAGCCTGAGATAGCGTTGAGCGTCAGGCCGTCGACATAGCCAAGCAGCTAAAATGCAAGCGCGTATGATATCAGATTATAGTTGCTGCTTTGGCAAACGTATTTTCTGCCGAAACGTTTGGGGAGTACGCTTCGCTGCGGGTTAGCGGCGCACATTTGTACGCAGGGAGCGTACGGCAGGTGCCGCCAGTAGGATCCGGCCACTTAATCCACTAACTCGATATTCATCGAGAACACCAAGCCATCTGCCCGAAAATCGAACTGCGCCTGATCGCCTTCGCCTCGTAGGGCTCGCTGGATCATTCGTGACCCAAAACCCTTTTCTTTAGGCGAAAAAACACGAGGGCCGCCCGCTTCTGACCATTCAAGCCCCAAAACCGTTTTTGCTTCGTTTTCAGTGATATGCCATCTGATCGTAACGATGCCACTTTCGTTCGACCATGCTCCGTACTTAACAGCATTCGTTGCAAGCTCGTGAAGTATCATCGCCAACGTGAGCGCTTTTGCCGAAGGGACAGCGGCGGCCGGCCCAGCAATTTCCACACGTTCACGATCCCTATCGAGGAAAGGACCGAGAGCCCGCGCGACGATATGGGCGACGCCGACTGCTTCGCAGTCCTTTTCAGTCAGGAGATCGTGGGCGGTCGAGAGCGCCAGCAGACGGGAAATGAACGCGCTCAGCTCTTCCTTCGGTGCTTGGCGAAATGTCTGAGAGGCGATAGCCTGGATCGTTGCAAGCGTATTCTTCACGCGGTGCTTCAGTTCATGGAGAAGCAATTCCTTGGCGCCTTCCGCCCGGCGTCGCTGCTCCACCTCTGCCTGCGCCGCTTTGTGCAGTCGCGCGTTATCCATGGCAACGGCAGTCTGAGACGCGATGGCCGAAATCAAAGCCTCGGTATCTTCAGAAAATTTCCCTGGCTCGTCATGGGCGAAAAACAGTCCGCCCAGCACATCGCCTGACGTCGATTTAACAGGCACAGCAAGATAGCTGACCACCGGAAGATGGCCCTGCGGCATGCCGCGGTGAGGCGAGTTACGGCCATAACGGGTATCGGACCGGATATCGTCCGAGCGTACTACGCCTTCTCCAGCAAAGGTCGGTGCGAAGACGGCTGTATTGCGCGGCATGCCAAAGCTCTCGAAAGCATCGCGTGGTGCTCCGGAGAGCGTGAAAAGCTGGTAGGACTCGCCGTCCGGGGCAGTGACGTTGTAGAAGAAAGCGCCAAACCTGGCGCCGGTCAATTCGGTGGCGATGTCAGTGACCGACTGGACGATCCTGTCAAGATCAAGATCGAGCGAGATGACGGCAGCGACCTGGTTCAGCGTTTCGAGCACTGCGGTCTGGCGGGCGAGCAGGTCGTCCTTGACTTTGCGCTCGGTGATGTCACGGGCGATCTTCGATGCGCCTACAATAACGCCGTCGGCCCGGCGTATGGGTGAAACGGTAAGCGATACAGGAATAAACTCGCCGTCCTTGCGCAGGCGCACGGTCTCGAAGTGCTGAAGCCGCTCGCCGTTCTTCAGGCGGCGAATGATTTCGTCTTCCTCGCTGTGGCGTTCGGGCGGAATGAGACTCAGGATCGACTTGCCAATAATTTCGCCAGCCGCATAACCAAAGATTCGCTCCGCGCCCGCGTTCCAACTGGTGATCGTTCCGTCGAGCGTCTTGCTGATGATAGCGTCGTCTGAAGATTCGACAATCGCGGCGAGGCGGTGAGCAGTGATATCGCTATTCTCGCCGTCAATAACGTCAAACAAGACGTTCACGCCTCCGACCACCGCACCCGTGCCGTCGAGGAGAGGCATTGCATGAGCGGTAAAGCTGAACCGGCTGCCGTCTCGGCGCTCGCCAATTGCCTTGATCCCGGTCTGCGGCTTGCCGTTCCTTACCGCGATCGCAACGGCGCTTTGCTCGTGGGCAATGCAGCGTCCCTCAGGCGTGTAGAGGTGCACCGACCCGCACCACATGACCTTTTCCGCCTCGGCAGCTGGGCCCCAGAGCTTTGCGGCCGCGCGATTGCAGGCGGTGATCAGGCCCTCGCACGAAACGGTATAAACAGGAAGAGGAAGGTGTTCGATGATTTGTCCCAGGATCGCTGGATCACCTGCAAGCTGTGGCAAGCCGGCGACAAGCTGCCCCATCGCTCCGCCGTTGCCGTCTTCTCGCTGCATGTTCGCCCCTGATATGCCCTTCTCGTTTTTCATAGCTGAAAGCTAGGCGACTTCGAGAGGCAGGTCACGCCGCAAAATTGCTAGAAAGACAGGGCCAACGACGGCGGCTCTGGTTTAATCGATGGGCTTCGCGATCAATCGAGCAAGGGCCTCGAGTATCCTCTCGATACGATACGGTTTGTCGATGACAATGTCGAAGAGATCACTTCGTTCGCGCGCGATCAAACCTTGGGCTCCGCTGACTAGCACGATCGGTATGTCGCGCAAACCGTCGTCAGCGCGCAGGGCTTCCGCGAGCTCGAGGCCAGTCATCAGCGGCATCATGAAGTCCGTTATGAGCAGATCCGGCCGTTCTTCCTGGATCAGCCTGAGTGCTCCGGCACCGTGGGGCGCATCGCGAACTCTGTGGCCCGCCTCTTCAAGACTAACCACCAGCATATCCGCGATCAGGAACTCGTCTTCAGCCACGACTATGTTCATGAGGCGCCCTTTAGGAGATCACGCTTCATGAGCTTCAGGCACCAAGAGGCCGGGCGAGGCCTGTCGATATACCGACAGCTTCTTCAAACGGGCCCGAAATGGCGAGCCCGTGACCGTCTATTATGACTTCCTGGGGCGCTGCGGCGTAGGATTGGTCCCTGACCTTGAGAACGGACAGCAGGCGTTTGTAGTGCGCACCGATCTCTACCTGACGCATCAGGATAAGATTATCGAGGGCGCTTGATATTTCAGGACCTGGGGCTGAAACCTGCGAGGAGAAGAGGTCCCGAAGTTCCCAGGTGGCAACCGTCGTGACCCCGCGTGCACGAAGTTCGTTCGTCAGCGCGGCAAAAAACTCAACCATGCGCGAGCCGTGGACCGCGGCGCGCTCGAATCCTCCCAACGAGTCGATAAAGAGCCGTTTGACACCTCGTGCGGCTACAGCGTCCAGCAGGCGGTATGCCAGCTTGTCGATAAGATTTTCCGTCAGAGGGTGCCACAAAATTTCGAGCTCTCCCTTATCGACAGCTCGCCGCAAATCGAGGCCAAGCGCCGAGGCCTTCGAAAGAAGACGGTCCGGCGATTCATAAAAGCCAAAGTGAAGACCGGGTTCCTTGTGGGAGCCGGCTGCCAGAAAGTTTATCCCGAATGACGTCTTGCCGCTGCCCGAGGGCCCGACTACCAAAGTCGTGGATCCCCTTGGAAGGCCTCCGCCTGTGAGCACATCGAGACCTTCGATCCCCGAGGTCAGCGGTGTCAGATCGGGCTGGTCGCTCACGGAGGGAAGGCGAAGCGCTGCTTCTATGCGGGGAAAGACGCTGATACCCGGCTCGGCGATCTCATATTGATGAAAACCGCCAAGCGAGGCGCTTCCGCGGGATTTTCGCACGCGCAGGCGCCTGACCGTCCTGAGACCTACGAGCTCCTCATGCATTTCGATTACGCCGTCCACCATGGTATGTTCGGGGCTGTCGTCATGCGTGCGGGCGCTGGTTAGGAACATCACCGTGCATCCGACGAACGCCGCCTGGCTTTGCACTTCGGCAACGAAAGTCTTGACGTCGAGATCGGTCTCGGCGCGGTCTCTTGCGTTGAGGAGTCCATCAAATACGATCAGCGAGGCGCCCTGTCTTTTGGTCTCTTTTCGCAAGAGATCGACCACGGCGCCGAGGCCTTCCTTGTTGAGCGTTTGGAACACGCTGACGTAGGAAATACGGCTGCCCAGCTGAGCCTTGTCAAAAAACGAGAGGGTTGAAAGCGACTGAAACAGCCGATCGTGTGTCTCGGCCAAAAGCGTGACGTACAGAACCTTCCTGCCCGACGAGGCGGTCGCAAACGCCACCTGATTGCCCAGGATCGTCTTGCCGGCACCTGGCTGCCCTTGCACAATATACGACGCGCCCTCGACAAAGCCGCCGCCGAGGATGGGATCGAGGCCTGGCACCCCCGTCGATAGCCGAGGCAGCTGCTGCGTCACTGAAAATTCCTTCGAAAGAGCTGAACGACTTGAAGATATGAATCGCCGGCCTCTTAGCAGGGTCGCTGGCCGGCGTCTTCCCTTCGCGGCGGCTCCCATGCCGGTCAAATGCGTTCAGCCTCCCACGCTGCCCCCACTTCATATTGCCTCGAGTATCAAATGACGCGGCAGGCATGTACCAGATTATCTGGAAACGGAGTTAAAATCTCGAGCGCTCGAGACTTTGCTCGATCCTCAGGCGGACCGGTCAAGCAACAGAGGACCGCCGATTGTGTGGTGGGAGGATACGCAAGAGCGACGGAGGTGTGGCTTTGTTGCTTCTGGATTTCTATGGGGCCGATGGGTCCTTGGGCCTCGTCGGCTTCGTTTCGGCATGCCCTGCAGGCGAATGGGCCGCGCTGGCAAAAACACTCAAACCCTATGAGGCGGGCCAGGGTTCACCGGCCGCGCACCAAGCGGCTCGGGCTGATGGCAGGCCAACCAGAGCGGCGACTACGTGGCGCTAGCGGACGGACTTGGAGTTGAGGCCGTTTATGATCAGGTCACGGCTGGCCGTTTTCGGAATGGCGCGCGATTTCTGGGATGGCAGCCGGACAAGGACGCGATGCTGTGTCCTGCCGACAAACTGTCCGGAAGGTGAGCTGGCAGAATTCATTGAGCCGAGCGATAACATCCTTCGCGCTGCGCTGATGCGGGGAACCAAGCCGGCGATTCGATTGTTTCAGGAACGAACAGCGAACAAGGAGCAGGCGCATGTCCGAGGAAATGCACAATCCCAAGCTTGAGGATCATCCGGGATCGAACACCGAAAAAGATCCGTCCAACTGGGTCTCGGGCGATGATCCGATGACCGGCGCACAGGCGTCCTATCTCACGACGCTTTGCGAGGAAGCAGGCGAGGACTTGCCGCCCGAAAGCCTCAGTAAAGCTGAAGCCTCGCAGCGGATCGACGCGCTGAAGGCGGCGCTGGGTCGGGACTGAGCTGCGTGGAGCGGGTAAGCGGCGGATGTCTGTGCGGAGCCGTAAGGATCATGGCTCATGGCCAGCCCTATCGTGTGGGCGTCTGCCATTGCCTTGATTGCCGTAAGCATCACGGAGCCCTGTTCTTCGCGGCTGCCATCTTCCCTAGCAGCGCCGTCACCATAGAGGGTGCAACAAGCGAATATGCAGGCAGACACTTCTGCCCATGCTGCGGATCATCGGTTTTCGCGCGCCACGAGGATGAGGTTGAAGTACATCTGGGTTCGCTCGATGCGCCGGACCAGTTCATCCCGACATATGAGAACTGGATGGTCCGGCGGGAGCAATGGCTGCCGGCGTTTCCGCTCGTCAAACATTATGAGAAAGATCGAGAAAGTGATCTGCGATCTGAAACCTAGTGGTCGACATCGCACGCTTGGTACCCGACCAAAAAGCCGCAGAAACCGCCCCTTGCGGTCATTCGCGGACGTTCATAGGGTCCGGTTATGGCTACTTCGCTCTGGGACTACGCTGCTTTCTTGAATAGCCTCCTCGGTGTGATTGACGATGCGGAAATGTCAGCCTTCGACAAAGACGGTATTGCTCGATTGCGCGAAGCGTATAAGTTTTTAGCTCTGACCTTCGTATTCGGCGACAATCCGAAGATGAAGCACAGGTGCGAGAAGCCTTCGTGCGGTCTGGGGTTGTCGAAGAAAATACGGTGTGCGGACGGAACGACCACTTCCCAAAAAATCCCGGTTATAGGCGGCGCGCAGCCGACCTACCGAACTGGAATGGCCAATTCGCACGATTTTAATCCGAAGGCTGCTTGACCGGACCCGCCCCAGCAAATCGCTACTTCTGCAGCAAGCTTGGATCGAGTACTTGCTCGCCTATTACAGCCAATGACAATGCAGGATAGGGAGGGGCGCTAGCGGCGCCCCTCCCGAAATTAACAATTCAATGGATACTTTGCCGTCAACGGCATTTTACCCCGCCGCGATCGATCTCACGGCCAACCAGGGCGCCTCCGGCACCACCCGCCAGCGCGCCTAGGGTATTGCCGCCGACCAATTTGGCAAGAACCGCTCCGCCCAGCGCACCGACCACCAAGCCCGTCGTGCCGTCCGATCGGCGGCAATAAGCGCGTCCGTCCTTCCCGCGGTAGATGCGATCATTGCGGCCAAGACGCCGCTCCTTGTAATTGCCCTGATGGTAGCTTGCTGCCGGATTCCAATTTTTGTCCCGGTCGCCGCGCCACTGCCGATTGTCAGGTCGTTGCGTGTGGCTGGACCCGGTTCGGCCATGGTCGCCGCCACGGTAGGGCTGCGCCTCTACCGGCATCGCGGCCACTGAAACGCTCACAGCGATAATTCCCAGAGCGCTTGCAAGGTGCTTCATTTCCATTCCTTCTCGATAATCTGGACACTAAGTCGCGGCCCGCACGGTGAAATTTGCATCAGCCAGCAATGTTTCGGCGAGGAAGGCAGGCCGTGCCAGACATACGAAGAGCGGATTTGGTGAGGCGAAAAAGGAAGCACAAAAAATCAACAATTTATAAACTGTAGCGCCCGCCGGAACGTGCCAATCTGTGAACCCGTTTGCGCGTTGGCTCGCCCGGCATCATCCTTGCGCGCGAGAACGCCGAAAAAGACCCTGCCCGAGGTGAGGCACAAGCCGCCGTGCCCGGCCGCTTGCTGCCCCAGGGCTGCGGGAACCTTCTGCTCACCGGGCGTTTAAACTTAAGGCCCATCAGGAGGCGTCGGCATGCTTGACCTAACCTTCACGTCAGCTGTGCGAAATTGGGTGCCGCGCCGACAAGCCGTCGAGTTCATCGGGCAGTGGGAAGCAAAAACTTACCGATTTTACGTGACTTTTGATGCGCTGCGATCGCTTGGCGAAATCGGTGTATCGATCGAAGACAGCGCTGAGCATATATTCGACGAAAATAAGGGTATTATCCTTCCAGCTGCGCACAGGATCTGGCTTGCGGGCGATCGGGGGCAAAGCGAGTTCGTTATCAACGTCTCAGTCCTGCAATCGCTTCGCGAGGATCATCCCGGATTGTTCGAGCAAAGCGGAGGTAATCCGGAAATTGGCCAAAACTGAGCGATGAGGGCTCTGGACCGCCCGGAGATAAGTTCAGTCGTGCCAGACGGGAAAAAGTGCCATTATCAATCTTTTCCTGCGACTTGCCGTGCCAAACTAAAGCATATTAAATTGCAGAAATTCGCGATGCTTCGCAAGCCGGCGCAGGGTGCCCCGGTACGAACGCCGCGCCCAGCTTATGCCGAAGAAGCGGCCGGAAGCCCCGGATGAAACTTCGGCACCAAGTGTCAGCGGCGCAGCGAAAGAAAAATTGAACACCCGCTAAAAAAATCGTCGACAAGCAGCGGAGACCTTTCCGTGTGCTTCCCTTGGCTGGACGGACAACCATAGGGCCAAGGGACTGCGCAGCGTACTGCTGCGCTCCTATTTGTAACCGCAATAGCGAGCAGGGCGCGTGTCATGGAAATCTCTGTGAATAAATTCCTCTTGGAAAATGAAGATTCGTGGCGACCGAAAGTAGCCATGGCAAGGGACCACTCAACAAAGACAGGCATTTCGAAGCCATTTTGCAGATATCTAAATCAACGCTTTTTTGAGAAACCAGCTGCCCAAAATAACGCGTACGGGCTGATGAGGTTGAAAGTAAAGATCAGGTTTAACCATAGTGGGTTAGAGTTTTTTTGATTACCCTGCCGTTTTGTTATGACGTGGTGCCCCAATGAATCTATGAAGTTGTACGATCAATGGGGAACGACCATGCTGGACTATCGTTATTAAATTAAACCCCTCATAGGATCCGTGCCGGCATGTTTCACGCGCAAAACGCCTTCTCCAGACATGCGGCTTCGTTCACGGACAACAAGAGGTACAAAAGCCCATCTTTCACGGATACATTCAAGGTTGCGCTCATCGGGACGTTCGCTCCGCGAAAATGTGGCATAGCGACGTTTACCGAGGACTTGAAAACGCATGTCGCTGCGCATTACCCGAACATTTCCTTTGATGTCTTTGCGCTCGACCACCGTAACGCACTGGCGCTTTACGATCCGGACATTCGCGTCATACCTGCGGGTGAACGGGACGCTTACTGCGCGGCGGCAGAACTTATCAACCTATCGAAACCAGACGCGGTCTGGCTTCAGCACGAATATGGCATCTTCGGAGGACCGGACGGCGAGCTGATATGCGAACTGGTCGACCGCCTCGAGGTGCCTCTCGTTGTTACTTTCCATACGATTCTGTCGTCGCCCTCGCCCAATCAGCGGGCGGTGCTTCAGCGCATTCTGCAGCGGGCCGAGCAGATTATGGTGATGTCCCAGGACGGCCGCGACCTTCTCGTAAAACTGTACGACGCCGACCCTGAACGTATATCTGTCATTGCCCATGGAGCCCCTGATCGCCCGTTCGGTCGGGAAGGGACGTTCAAGGCGAAGCTCGGACTGACAGGCCGGCCTGTCCTTATGACATTCGGGCTTTTAGGGCCGGGCAAGGGGCTGGAACATGCAATCGAAGCGCTCCCTGCGATTGCTGCACGGCATCCGGGGGTCGTTTATCGGATCGTGGGCGCGACCCACCCCAATCTTGTGCAGGAGCAGGGAGAGGCTTACCGCGAACGGCTACAAGCGCGCATCGGGGAGCTGGGCGTAACAGCCAATGTATCTTGGGATGACAAATTCCTCGAGACGGAGGAGCTACTCGACCAGATAGAAGCCTGCGACATCTATCTGACGCCTTATCCCAATCTGCAGCAATCGACCTCCGGGACGCTTAGCTACGCAGTCGCACTCGGCAAGGCTGTTGTTTCGACGCCGTACATCCATGCGCGCGAACTTCTTGCCGGCGGAGTAGGCGAACTGGTGCCCGTCGGAGAGCCGGCGGCTATTGCCGAGGCGATCGATGCCATTCTCACTTTTCCCGAGGCGATGGCTCAGCTAAAGCGTAGCGCCTACACCAAGGGGCGTTCCACCATCTGGCCCCGCTTCGCCCAGCATTGCGCGGGTCTAATCGGCCGGGCCGTGAGAGAGAAGCGTGCCTTGCGTATCCGCGGCGAAAGTCAGGAAACTTGTGACAATCACCGGGAACGATTTGGCGAAGCTGGCACGGCGCTCATTGGCATGCCTTCTATAGGGAACCAACCAGCTGCGAAGCGGCGCGGGGGGCAGCTAGCCCCCCGCAATAAGGCTTTTAACGTTCCATCGAGTGCTTGATGTCGCGCATCTCGTCATGCCCTGCTTTGACGGAGACGAAGCAGGTTTCAATAAGCTGACGCACTGGGGGGGAAAGCTCGCGGTCGGCCAGGGCATCCTCGAACTTGGCCTTGATGTGATCTTCGCCTGCTTCGACCTCATTGATGATAGCTTTGTCATCACGTCCGGTTACGGCAGATTTGAGATTCAAGAACATGCGGTGGGCCCCTGCCAAAACGGTGCCATCGTCTTCGGCCTTGCCACCCAGTTTGTTGACTTCCTGCTGTAAGCGCGAGGCGATTTCGCGGCGTTCACCAGCTCGGCTAGTGAAAAGCGACGTGAAACGTGCATTTTCACTATCTTTGACAGCCTCTGTATAGCCGTCAACGCTGTCGATCGTCGTTGCAATCAGGCTATTCAGTGTCGAAATATCGTGACTATTGTCGGACATAGTAGTTCCTATCGGATATGAAACCCGTAAACTCGCACGAGCAGAGACGGGACGACAGCTAAACGACCAGAAGACTGATTTGCTTCAGGAGAAAATAATATATTTACTGGAACTCATAAGTGTAGTGCATGTCACCTGCCGTTCCGCAGCCTGAAATGATCAGTCCTGATCTTAGTTTCCCGCCGGCAGCGTTTGCGGCAAGTCTTTCCAAAGTCCCGCGTTTTGATTTCGGCACGCGAAAAACTGCCTCTATGCTAGGAGTGCTGCGCGCGCGTCAGGGCTCAAGCACTATGCGGACCGGGACCCCTTTGGCAGCCGGCGTTTTCGAGTGCTCGTCGTGATACCAGAGCGGAATGAGCGGATTCATCTCTGGATAATAGGCAGCGATGCAGCCGCGAGGCAGTAGAAACGGAGTGATGGTAAGCCCGTCGACCTGACGATGCACGCCGTCACCGGCGTCACTCGCAAGTGAAACGACTTGACCATTGGTGAGGCCCGAGGCCGCGATGTCCTCGGGGTTCATGAGTACGACGTCGCGGGTGCCTTCAATGCCTCGCAGCCGGTCTGAATAGCCGTAGATCGTCGTGTTGAACTGATCGTTCGAGCGCAAGGTAACGAGCCGGTAACGACCGACAGCCGGCGTGAACCCGATTGATGTCATTGACTTGGGAACAGAAAATTCCGCCTTGCCGCTTTCTGTTTTCCAGACCCGCTCGCGTGAGGAATTACCGCGGTAAAAGCCGCCGGGAGTGAAGACGCGGGCGTTGAAATCGTGAAACTGCTCGGGGTAGGTTTCCTCGATATTGTCACGAATCGTGGCATAGCTCGCCGTCCATTCATCCCACGTGACCTTGGGATTAGGGGGCAGGGTTGCTTTTGCGATGCCTGCCACAATCGCCACCTCGCTCAACAGATGCTCGGATGCCGGCTTGTTCTTGCCAAGCGAACCGTGGATGCAAGAGAGCGAATCCTCCATCGTCACAGCCTGCGCGCCGCTTTCCTGCTCGTCTTCCTCCGATCGGCCAAGACAGGGCAAGAGGTAGGCGATTTCACCATTGATGAGATGGCTGCGGTTGAGCTTGGTGGCGATCTGCACGGTCAGGCGCATCTTTTGCCAGGCCGCTTCCATCTTCTCGCGTTCGGGAATAGCGCGAATGAAGTTGCCGCCGAGACCGATGAACGCCTTCACTTCGCCCGATATGATTTTCTCGCAAGCCTTGACGGTATTCATGCCTTCTTCGCGCGGCGGCTCGAACCCAAACTGCTGGGCAATTTTGTCGAGCGGCACCAACTCTGGCTTTTCGGAAATACCCACCGTTCGCTGGCCCTGAACGTTGGAATGCCCGCGGACCGGTGAAATGCCGGTGCCGTCGCGGCCAATATTGCCCTTCAAGAGCCACAAGTTAGTCAGAGCCGCGAGGTTGTCAAAGCCATGGACATGCTGGGTGAGCCCCATGCCGTACATGGCGATCGAACGCTTTGCCTCGACATAGATCTGTGCAGCCTCCTCCAGATCAGCGCGGGCAAGACCGCTCTCCCGCTCGATTTCCTGCCAGCTTGTTTCTTCGACATGCGCCTTCATCGCTTCAAAGCCAGTGGTATGCTGCTTAATGAAATCGATATCGAGAACGTGGAGTTTTTCCTCGTTCCACTTCTTCTCTTCTGCCGCCAGAACATGCTTGATCAGGCCAGTTATCGCCGCGATGTCCCCGCCCGCCTTTACTTGCAGATACAGCGTGGAAATCTGGGTTTTTTTGGGTGTCAACATTTCAGCGGGACTTTGCGGATTTTTGAAGACCTCCAGTCCCTTCTCGCGGATCGGGTTAAAGGTAACGATCTTGACCCCGCGTTTGACCGCCTCCTGCAAAGGGTGAAGAAGGCGCGGGCTGTTCGAACCGGTGTTCTGTCCGAAAAAAAAGATCGCATCGCAAAGTTCGAAATCTGACAAGACGCAGGTTCCCACAGGGGAGCCTATCAATTTCTTCAATGCGACCGAGGTCGTCTCGTGGCACATGTTCGAGCTGTCGGGCAGATTATTGTGGCCGTATAGCCGTGCGAAGAGCGCGTAAAGATAGCTGGTTTCAAGACTCGCGCGGCCGGAGGCGTAGAACACTGCTGCGCCTGGATCTATCGTCTTCAGCTCCCGGCCAATGGCGGTAAAGGCCTCCTGCCAGTCGCAGGGCAGGTAAGTGTCGGTGGCCCGATCGTAGCGCATGGGATGGGTTAGGCGCCCGAGTTGCTCCAGATCGTAGTCTTTCCAGGTCTTCAGCTCGCTTACACGAAGACCTGCAAGAACCTGCGGGGTGCAGCGTTTGCTGGTCAGCTCCCATAGCGTGGCCTTGGCGCCGTTTTCGCAAAATTCTAGCGGGTGGGCATTGGCCGGCTTGGTCCATGCGCAGGACACGCACATGAACCCTTTGACTTTGTTCTGACGCCGAAGAGTATTGATGGCAGCCAGCGTTGGTTTCTCCCGCCAGGCGATCTCCGCCATCCCGCGAAGGGATCCCCAGCCACCTTCGGTCCCTTCGTAGTGGACCGTGCCTTTTTCATCCTCAGCCATTTTAAACGACCCTCCAAGCTCGAGCAGACGCAAAGTCGGCTTTGGTGAAATTCACTTATGTTCGCCCGGAAGGCTCGTGGATCGGGCATCCGTTGAAGCGCGAGCGAAATGCGGCTGAATGCTCGTAGGGCGCTTTACGCGCCCGGTTGATATTCCCAAGCGGGCGATGTGCTTCAAGACCTACCCAAACTGAAAAGCGCATCCGCTCGTCGACAGCTGAGACCAAAGTTTCATCCCAGCTGTCTTGGGGGTCGGCGCGAAGAACAGCCACCGTCTCAAATGGACTTTCGGATTCCTGCCATTCGACTGTCGGATCCTCGATAGGTTGTTTTTCGAGGTCACGGCAGAGCTGGACGCGTAGCTCCCACTGAGCTTCCAGCGTTCTCATCCCTGCGCGTACGGCCTCACGGATCGCATCAGGGCTATGGGAGGCGTCGATTGTCATCCCTGTCCTGGCCGTGAGGCCCGGCGAGACCGGCACTAACTTGAATTTGGCGACGTAATCGCCGTACCGAAATGGCGTGATGCTGAAATATGTCTCCCCCAGTGGATCCGAATTCGGCGCCCCGCCGAGCGATTGCACCTTGGGGCTCGCGATGCCAATGGCTTCCAAGGCTGCGTTAACGCTGCGTAGGACGCGTGAGAGGCCTTCCTTGGTTCCCTCCAGCTTGTCAGTGGTCTTCGCCAGTAGCCTTAGATTTCCGAGGAATTTGTCGGCCGTGGGTGTCTGGAATACAGGCCCATTGACCAATACGAAATTCTGCGTTGTACCTTCGGCATCAGGCAGCCGCTCGCCCTCAACATCGAGGACCTTGATCGCCATACCGCGCGGCAGACTGATACTGTCCGGCAGCAAGTCGCCGGCGTTTGTCGAAAGCCTTATCACAACATCATGTGTGGCAGGATTTGCAAACAGGCCTTGGGCAAGTTCGCCCGGCAATCCTTCGACGACGGTCAACGTACCCTTGATAATCCCATGTGCCTTAGCATGAACCGACCGTACTGCATGACCATAGTCCTGCGCGGTGGTCTCCATGATCTCGTCGAAGGTTTCATTAATTTTGTCGATCGTTTGATCTTCGTCCGGCCGGTAGGTTTCGAGCGATGGCGAGTAGGGGATAGGAGACGCAAGAGCCATAAAGGGGACTCCACTGGATGATCAAAACGAGGCGAGGGACCGCGCTTTCAAGAACGCAGATATGACATGAAAACACCTCAGGCTCTCGCTTGGCTCCCATAGAACTTCCGCAGGTAAGGTGGTCGGCGCTCTCGCAGCACGCAACGTCGCAATCGCGCGCTCTGCAATTGAGATTTCAGCGACTCGTCCGACAGTTCGAGCCCCGGACTTTATTTTTTCGAAGCAACTCCGGGGCGCCATTTTGGAGCGGCAGGAAGTGCCGGGTCAGCGTTCGCGTGTGAGTTTGGATTTGAGAACGCACCTTATTGTGCACCGCAACCAATCCGGAATTGCAAACGTTAGCTTTGCAATCCCTTTCAGCACAGGAGTTCTGCATGTTCGCGAGCAAGGAAAAGGTGCGGTACGCCGTCGTCGGGGGCGGGCAGATATCCCAGCAGGCTTTCATGCCCGGGATCGGGCGCACGGACAATTCCAAGCTCGCCGCACTGGTAACTGGCGATCCGATAAAAGCGGAGAGGTTGGCTGGAAAATACAAGATCAAGGCCTGGTCTTATGACCAATACAGCGAGCTTCTTCGCTCGGGCGAGATAGATGCGGTTTATATTGCGACGCCAAACGCGCTGCATACCGATTTTGTAACTGCCGCTCTGGAAGCTGGTATTCATGTTCTTCTGGAAAAGCCCGCTGCGGCCAGTCTTGCCGATGCCGAGAAAATCATGGCCTTGCAAAAGCGGTCCGGGGCAAAGCTGATGATTGCCTACAGGCTTCATCACGAGCCTGGAACCGTGGAAATGGTGGCGCGGGCCAGAAGGGGTGAGTTTGGCGATCTTCGCGCGTTCACAGCAATTTTCACACAAGACGTCGCGGAAGAGAACTCACGTGGGCACAATGGATATTGGGGGGGGCCGGTGCCGGATATGGGAACCTACCCGCTCAATGCGGTCCGCAACTTGTTTGGTGATGAACCCACCTCGGTACATGCAGTGGGGACAAGAACCCTGGGCCGCGGCTTTAACTTCGACGATACTGTTGCCGTGACGCTCACTTTCCCGGGCGATCGTTTGGCTCAGTTCACAGTAAGCTACGCCACTGCACCGGCCGAAAGCTTTACCCTTATCGGAACCAAGGCAACGATCGAGGCCTCGCCATGCTTCATGTTTGGCCCGAAAGTGGGCATTTCCTATAAGGAAACCACGGCGCAAGGAAGCAAGACTCACGCTTTCGAACCTGTCGAGCAGTTTGGCAACGAGACGCAGTACTTTTCTGATTGCATCTTGAACGATCGTCAGCCTGAAGCTGACGCGGAGGAGGGATACATGGATATGCGGGTTCTCGACGCTGTCGAGCGCTCGCTGGAAACCGGCAGTGTCGTTATGCTTGAGCCGGTGCGTCGCAGCCGGCAAATAACGCCGGATCAGGCTCTTCAGTTGAAGCCGGCGAGAGAGCCTGGCGAAGAGGAGCTGATAAGCGTGATACCGCAATCTGCATGACCGTGACGGGCTTGCTGACAAAGGTACGATCGGTAGCCGGCATTCGCTCGGGAGCAGGCCTGCGCCGAGATGGGTATCTTCCGCTGGAAGCATACGGTGCGCTGGGCGATGGCCGTACGGTTGCGCTGTCCGGAGCTGATGGTTCGATTGATTGGTGGTGCGTTCCCAATCTGGATTCGCCGCCCCTCTTCGACAGACTGCTGGATGCCGAGGAGGGCGGCCGCTTTGTGATTACCCCCGACGAGCCGTACGAGACAGAACGGCGGTATCTTCCAGACAGCAACGTACTTGAGACGGTGTTTACGACGGCCTCGGGATCCGCGAAACTCACGGAGTCGATTAACAGCGGTACCGCAGGTCGGTTGCCGTGGGCAGAACTTGCCCGCCGGATCGAAGGAATCAATGGCACTGTGCGTTTCCAGCTGGAAATGAGGCCGGGCCGCAGGGGCCGGGCGGCGAGTCCATACCAGTCGCAGATCGGGCGCCACTCGGTGTTTCATGTTGGCGACGTTTTGGGACTTCTTCTTCATTCCGGCGGAGTGGCAGTAGATCGCAGCGACGAGGTGGTAGTAGGCTCATTTGCCGTGCGCTCAGGCCAGCGTGAGGTCATTGCAGTGATCGCAGGCGAAGGTGAACCCTTGGTAGTGCCGCCCGTAGAAGACATTGACGAGCGAATAGATGTTTCCGATGCCGAATGGCGAGCATGGGCGGAGCGCGTCGCATATGGCGGACAAAACCGGCCAGCTTTCATCCGTAGCGTACTCGTCCTCAAGCTGCTGCTGTTTTCGCCCTCCGGGGCGATTGCGGCGGCCGCGACAAGCTCGCTGCCTGAAGGGATCGGCGGCGCGAAGAATTACGACTATCGTTACGCCTGGGTGCGCGATGCCGGCTATACGATAAAGGCTTTCCTCGCAGCCGGAGCTCAGCCGGAGGCCAAGGCGGCGTTTACCTGGTTGCTTAAACGGCTGGAAGTACACGGCCAACGCGTCTGTTATACTCTTGCGGGAGGCATAGTGCCCGATGTGAGAGAAATTGACGTCAGTGGCTATCGATGTTCGCGCCCTGTCAGGGTTGGCAACATTGCAACCGATCAAGCTCAGCACGGGGTCTATGGAGACATTTTCGAAACCGCAGCGCGGTTTGTGGAGTGCGGTAACATCCTCGATGCGTCGAGTGCGGAAACCCTTTCTCACCTCGCTGATCGCTGCGCTGATAGCTGGCGGCAAAAAGATTCCGGCATTTGGGAACTCGAAACCCTCGAGCATTACACAATGTCGAAGGTCAGCTGCTGGCAAGCCCTCACTCGAGCAGTATGCCTTGCTGACGCGGGGCAGCTACCTACTACCTGCCGGGACCGGTGGGCGCGCGAACGGGACCGGATAGCATCGTGGATAGATGAGAATTGCTGGTCTCAAAAGCGTCAGGCCTATGTCCTTCATCCTGGATCGGAACGGCTCGATGCTTCGCTTGCCCTCATGGTGCGGTTTGGGTTCGAAGGCCGTAAAAGACTGGCCAAAACAATTGACGCAATCGAGAGCGAACTTGGCCGCGGCAGTTGGCATTACCGCTACAGCGGGGCTGAAAAAGAAGAAGGATGTTTCCTGGCCTGTACCTTCTGGATCATCGAGGCACATCTTCTTCTGGGGCGGCAGGGCCGCGCGCATGAAATGCTAACCAAATTGGAATCTACATTGAACCGAGGTGTAGGCATTCTTTCCGAGATGATCGACCCTCAGGACGGATCCTATCTCGGCAATTTGCCGCAAGGCCTGTCGCATCTCGCGTATGTCATGACAATGGATGTTCTTAGCACTAGCCCACCGTCGAAGGGCGAGGCATTTCAACCAGCTTAGCACACTGCATCATGTCGCCCGATGAATGCCTTAAAAAGTGATCCGACGAGCATGAAGAAGCACATCCGCGCAGCGAAGGTCACCTGAATAGGATAAAGATATCTTGCGGCCAGCAGCTATCTGCCCCGGCGCCTTCGTGACGACGGTCGGCAAAGGCGAAGAACGCGGGTGCATTTGGGTCGTAAAATCCGGGAGCGGTAGGTGATTAGTATATCAGGCCTTGCTGCTGCCCATCACCTCGCCGAGGCGAACCGGCCGCTGCGGGGCCCAATTCTCGTTGAAGGCGATCGCGCCTTCAACGAACAGCATGACGATAGTGGAACCAAGCAGAAAGCGGCCCATCTCGTCACCCTGCTTTATAAGGATACGCGGCTCGGGATAGGTCCACTCAGACGGGTTTTGGACGCGTTTTGGGTTCACCACCCCGTGCCAGGTTGTCGCAATGCTGCCAACGATTGTTGCGCCTACCAGCACCATTACAAACGGACCGTGGTGCCTCGATTCAAAAACGCATACCACGCGCTCATTGCGCGCAAACAGGTTCGGAATGCTTCTTGCAGTGGCCGGATTGACCGAAAAAAGTGTTCCCGGCACATAGATCATTCGAGTCAACCACCCGTCACATGGCATGTGAAGACGGTGATAGTCCTTGGGCGAAAGATATAAGTTGGCGAATGCGCCATGACGAAATTTGGCTGCAAGCTCTTTGTCTCCCCCAACCAACTCCGCAGTCGTAAAGCGATGTCCCTTGGCCTGCAGGATTTGATGATCGTCGATCGCTCCGAATTGGCTGATCGCGCCGTCCACCGGACAGACGAAATCCGCGAGCGCAAGCGGACGGGCGCCGAGACGCAGTGGCCGGGTGAAAAAGTCATTGAAACTTTTATAGCTTCCGATGTCTGCATTTGCAGCTTCGGTCATGTCCACGCCGTATTTCTTTACAAACCAGCGGATCAAGCGGGTCGTGATCCGACCGGCGCTTGCGCCCGCGACGCGGCCCGCAGCACTTGTAATCGCCTGCTTAGGAAGGAGATTTTGTAGCAATAGGTTAAAGCGGTCGGACAAGGTAAGCCTCTGGGTTGCGCTCGCAGCTAATTTTTGCAGTTCCTGAGATGGATCGGCATCCCGGGATGAACAGGTGATTCTATCTGGGGCATAGGCTGAATTTACGCAGCTGACGACGGCGATCTCGCGTGACCCCTGCGAACGACCGAATGGCGAGAAGCCGTGATTGATCGAACGAGATTTTGACGGCATTCAAGTTTCACAAGTACGCAGGATCGCCGCGCTGCACCTCACAAACGTTATGAGGCCCTGCGATTTCGTGTCTGAACCGACTTTGCCATCTTTCGCAGATGCCTATATATTTACCGAGGGTTTGCTGTTGCCGGGTGCGATAAAAATCGACGGCCCCCTGAAGACGACGTGGCCATCTGCTCGCCGGGTAATCTCGAATCTGGTCGCGGGCCCCCGTATCAGGGCATTATGAGCATGGGTTATCACGCTTTCCAGTGAGCGGCCGGCCCAGGTCTCCTCGGCCACGACTTGGTGATCATTGAAAAACAGCAACCTGTACATCTCAAACGACCTTGATGACATTTTGGGAGCCGCGGGGGCCGCTCCGATCTTCAAAGGCAGCGGCCCCCTGACCGCTCGGCACCGCGAACGCGGGAGAAAGCCATGCTGCGAAACTTGATCCATCCAGATCCAAGATCAGCAACGACGTGGGTTCGCGATCGGTTCCTCCGTAAGCTTGTTAGAAACACGGCGCTGCGCTCCAGGTACGGAAGCTGAGGCCGAAGCCCAGCTCGCATGTACTGCAAACCATGATGCGACATTTGGACGCTGCGGAGCCGTCCCGCACTGGCGACTTTTCAAATAATCAACGCCGTGCGCAGGCCGCAGTTCTGCCCTATCCCGGTGCCGCTGCAGGTGCGGTTCATCGTCGAAGCGCAGACCTACAGCTGCGTCGCCGTCTCGCTCGATCTCCCGACTCTGCGTGACAGTCCGCCGAGCGGGTAATAAAGCCTTTTGCAGTGTTCAGTCTGGGAGGGCCGCCTTCCTTTCGGAAAGCGGCCCATTCGCTAGAGCGCGTCGGACTGCACTGGTGGAGACTACCAACGACGCGTTCCTACCGAACGCTTCGAGTGCCCCAAACACGTTAATGGACAATGAAATTCGCCGACAGATAGGTTACAGTATGCATTCATCAGCAATATGAAAAAGGCCGAGAATCACGGGGGGCGCTCTTCTCGGCCTTTCTACGGCGGATCACAATTCGCCGTGCGCATGTCACTGCCAAAATTTCTTAATCTCGCCAAGGTGACTCGCACTGAGCAGCGGCTGGGGGGCCGCTGCACGGCGCGTGCTATTTGCCAATCGGCCGCATGGGACAAGAGAGTTCGCGGCGAGTTGCTAGGTTATGCCCATTTTATCGCTTGGCTTTGCGGCTTTCGAGGCGCCCTTCGAAATTTATTGCAAGGGCGCTGCGAACGGTGGGCTTATCGTGGCCAGCGCGCATCGAGCGGCATGCTGGCGTGCAAATCGACGCCATCGGCGACCCTTGGAATATGTGCCCGCGTGGTCTCGCTCATGTACAGCGCTGCGGCTACGCGCAGCACAAGCGCTAACATCAACGTTGCCGTGGCGAAATCGGACATCGGACCGGTGCTTCTTTTGCTCGAGTGTACGAATTCGTCCGGGTATCCACATGACGCGGCCCTTTTCGGACTTGCCTATTGGTTACAAGACGCCGTCTTGGCCTCGATATCCCCATCCTTGCAAATTTTCATACGAAAAGCGCTTATCTTGCTTGATGGCCGCACCGTTAGCGGACGAGCCTCAATTGCTTGACGGCATGATCGTTCGCGATCCCGCTAAAGGCCTTGACCTCATCTAGTTCCGACAGATAGCCTTTAAGCCGCGCATCGCCGAGTTCGATCCCATGTTCGCGGCCCGTGAATTGGAGCTCGCGCAAACATTCCTCGGCGTCGTGCCGGTCGAGCCGCGATAGCAAGTTTGCCAGGATATGGCGGATAGCAAACTGGGCACCCTCAAATTCAAGCGCCGCCCTTTCCAGATTATCCACTCGCGAATTCATATACGTATTCATATCTATCGTATCCCGCCCGTATGAACATTACTGCACAATTTGCGACCACGACGTTTTTTTGAAAATTACAGGAAATATGTTTAAACAATCGTTATCATGGATCAACGGCACTACTCTGTTACAAAGTTTTCATCGTTGCCGCGCCTACCTACCTAGGCGCTCCAGCGGATGAGACAATGGGGCTCGCTAGTCTAGAAACGGGCTTGGTGGTAAGATAACCTCTGAAAAAGCCCCAACTTGCCGCGCCCGCTAGTCAAATCTTCTGCCGTCTCATCCTATCCCAGTCGGAAGCTCCTCCAGCGATAGTGGCTTGATCTCTCGCGGGAGCTACCTTGCCGAGACCCAACATTTGAAAGTCCCGCTCAAGCATATAGGTGGCTGATCCTGGCTTCGGGCATGGCCGCGTGGGCGAGAAGAGAGCGATGGCAGCAAGCTGGATCTCTCTCGAAGCACAGGAGCACGGTGGGTCTCTCCACCGCCAAAGCACGCAGCTGCGCCATCTGGGCCAGCGCTTCCGGCAGTTCCAATTGGCCTGCGTATACGTCGGCAAGTTTCTGGAAATTATGCTTCCGCGCGGCTTCGCGGCCTTCGGGGGGCGTGCCAAGGGCCTTTAGGCCGATATAGTCAATCCCTGCTTCCCGCAATCCAGCCGCCAGAACGTTCTTTGAAAATCCTGGTCGGCGGGAGAGCGGAACTGCCCTGACGTCAGCCAGCAGCGTAACGGCCGCTGATTTCAGAGCGTCAATGAGCGCTGATTGGGTTGCCCCTTCATAACCTATCGTGAAAATATGCATTGTATCGATATAGGTGAGATGTGGCGGAATAAAATAGGTGCGAACAATGTCCGGCTTATGCCTGGTCAGATCTGACTTTCCCCGTATCTACCTGGCCCGATGTACTTAGATATTGGCCTCTTTTATGACGCTGTCCGCACGGCTTTCTAGGCAATTGCGAGCAATCAGCGGGTAATGGCCCGGCAATCTCCAGCGCTCGCGGTATTCGCTTGGTGTCAGCTGATGCTTGGTCAGCAAATGACGCTTTAGCGTTTTGAAGCTCTTGCCGCATTCAAGGCAGGCAATGCCATCTGATTTTGACGAATCCCCGATGGGTACGGCCGGATTGCGCGGCAACGTGCTTGCCTCGGGTATCTGACTGAGGTTGGCGAGGGAATCGTAGACCGCAGTGACCAGTTGAGACAAATCATCTGCGGAAATCGCGTTGTTGCTCACATAAGCCGAGATGATTTCGGCACCAAGGGGCAAGAGTGACTTATCTGGCATCGCGCGTAGCTCACCCAATTTTTGCGACTGGCTATGGCGACATCCTTGGACCTGCTCCATGAATATGCAACGGATATTGCGGTTCGCACCCGATTCGACCTTTGCTACCCCTTGCGAACGATGCCTGCCGAAGTATCAACTTGCATAACAGAGTGTTGTTGAGGTGACCAATAGGTTCATGTATTGTGTTATAAGCCCGCCTACGATAAGTGAAAAATAATTATATTCTATACTTGACTTTATCGGGGCAAGTCCTTGCCATTTAAGACGCGGAATTTCTATTGGCGACGGTATCAGATGTAAGCAGAAGGAATCATGTTTATTATTGATAGTCTTGTAGCCACGCTGCGTACAAGCCATTTCATATCAGAGTTTCTATTTTTTTCAGCGGCACCGATTGGCCCTGGCGATGTTATACGTTGCAACCGGTGCCGGCTTGTGAGCCGGCGCTGATGCTTGCAGGCGAGCTTTGGCACAAAAATATGGCTCAGCGCCTCGTACGAGCGTAAGCGGGACGCCATGAAGCTGAATGCATGCGACAACGAGCCTATCCACATTCCCGGATCGATCCAGCCCCACGGGCTGCTTCTCATCGTATCCGCCGAAAGCGGGGAAATAGTCGGAGGCGCCGGTGAAATCGAGAACCGGTTGCGCAGCGATTGGCTTGGATTGCCGGTGGGCCTGCTTATTGGAGAGGCCGCCGCTGAACGTTTGAACTCTTGCACGCGGCGCCAATGCGAGCTGGGCCGCTTGTCCCATGCGGCGATGGAGGGTGTTGCCTTTCGTAGCGGTGCGCATTGGCTGGTGCAGCTTGAACCGGCCGCTGAGGAAATGCCGGAAAGCGACGTGCTTGGATGGATGCATGAAGTCGGTCTGCAGTTCGAGCGGTCGGCTGATCTGAAGGAGCTCTGCGATCGGGCTGCTCACAGCTTCGCGGAATTGACGGGCTACGATCGGGTGATGATCTATCGGTTCGTGGACGAGGAGGCAGGCGAAGTCATTGCCGAAGCTCGTTCCGCAGCCGCCGCGAGTTTCCTGAACCATCGTTTTCCAGCCTCTGATATTCCAAGGCAGGCGCGCGCGCTTTATGTCAGAAATCGCGTAAGGGTCATTCCGGACGTGAATTATACGCCCCAGCCGGTTCGGCCGGCCGCTCACGCTAATTTCGACATGTCCGATATCGATCTGCGCAGCGTATCGCCGGTACACATCGAATATCTCCAGAACATGGGTGTGCAAGCATCTGCATCGATGTCGATTGTGCGGGACGGTGTGCTTTGGGGCCTGGTTGCTTGTCATCACAGCGAACCTCGCTTGCTGGACATGACGAAACGGCGGGCAGCCGTTCTTGTCGCTGCAGGGCTTGCCCGGCAGATTGCAGCGAAGGAAGAAGCTCAGTCCTACCGTGAGCGGCTTCAGATCCGAACGGAAGAGGATGCGGTCTACGGGCAACTCGCGGAAAGCGGAGATCTCTTCGAGATGCTGAAAGGCGCGAGCGCATCAATATGCCGCTTGTTTTCCGCCGATGGCTTTGCCGTCGTTCATGGAGGCAAGGTTTACGCCGAGGGTTCTTCACCCGAAGCACACGGGATCCTGGCGTTAGCCGATTGGGTCCAAGGGCAGGGGCCGCGACCTTACGTCACGGACACGCTGTCCGGTGCTTACGAACCTGCTCTTGCGTATTGCGCCGCGGCTTCAGGCCTCCTGTCCGTGACGGTTTCGAGCAAGGTCCCCACCGTTCTGATGTGGTTCCGCGCAGAAGAAGTCGAGGTTCAGACCTGGGCGGGTAATCCGCACGAGGCGCGAGCCTTGAAGGCGGGGGAACGCCTGACGCCGCGTGCTTCATTCGAAGACTGGACCGAAACTGTTCGCGGTAAAGCGAGAGCCTGGAAAGCGGCCGAAGTTGAAGGGGCGCGGCGTTTCCTGGCCAAACTCTATGAGATCCGCCAGAATGCCCGAATTCGAGATCTATCCGAGAGCCTGCACGTCGCTGTTGCTGACAAGGATCGACTGATCGCGCAAAAGGATACCTTGCTGCGCGAAGTCAACCACCGGGTCCAGAACAGCATACAACTGATCATGGCCTTCTTGAATATGCAGTCCCGGGCGACGGAAAACGGCGCAGCGCGAGAAAGCCTTGAAGAAGCACAGCGCCGCCTTGCTGCTGTAGCTCTCGTCCATCGCCGGCTTTATGCCGACGACAATGTCGAACTCGTGGACCTGTCGCGCTACCTTGCTGAGCTGATCGACGACCTGAAGTCGTCGATCGGCAATCAATGGTCCGACTATCTCAGCGTCGACCTGGCCCCGGTTATGATCCCTGCGGATAGCGCCGTCCATGTCGGGCTGGTTCTGGTCGAGCTGGTCATCAACGCGCAAAAATACGCATATGGCGGAGACCCGGGACCGATTTCGGTGCGGCTGGAGGAGCATCGCTCGCGTTTTCGGCTAATTGTTTCCGACCGGGGAGTCGGGCGCCGAAGCGAGCGGGTCGGGTTTGGATCGCGGGTAATGAAGGCTATGGTCAGTCAGCTATCGGGTATCCTGGAGGATGACGATTATCTTGACGGACTGCGAGTGGTCCTAACTGCACCGCTCAAAGTGACTGGCGCCACGTCCGAACGGGCGCAAATTTGACCGATATTTGTTCCGCGTCTTCCCAAAATTGAGGAAAAGGGCCGCCTGAGATTAAGTGACGGGCCAGCTTCTGGGGGAAGGGCGGCGAGACCGGACCGCGAGGGCCTGAAGCCTTCGCTTCGCCGCTGCCAACCATGCCGGGTTCGGGTGTCTTTGGCTCCGGCCCGGGCGGCAAGATCGCGGCCGGCTTGCCGGTGCTGCTTTGACCCTGGGGGCTTCGTTGTGCCAGGCGCTCTGCCAACACTGCGCCTTGAAGAGTGGCGCGGCCCGGCATCATTGAGAAAGTACGCTCAGCCGCAACATAAGGCATCTGCGTCCGTTTCCCACGTCGCAAAGCCCGAGGACGGCGCAGACTTGGCGAAAGTCTCAAGTTCAAAAGCCACGACGCCAAGCGCAGCCGCTGCAGCAAGCTGACTTGCGCAAGTGCCATGTCACCGGATCGCGGCTTTGATCGCGCAGATCCGGGACATCATTCTACCGGCGCGAAGTTCAATATCCGCGCGCTCGGCATCTTTTCAGCGTCCGACAGGCAACCCAAAACCGTTTCACTCGTAGTTGCTTGAGAGGCTCTGGTGCACGCTCCATTCGAGAACCGGGCCGTCCAAGGAGATGATTTCATGCATATCGAGACAGCGGGCGGCCATTCGCTCCATGTAAAAGAGATGGGCGAAGGCCCGGCGGTGATCTTGATCCACGGCTGGCCGCTTAACGGTGACATGTGGGAATATCAGACACTCGCCCTGCTCGAGGCCGGCTACCGCGTCGTAACCTACGACCGGCGCGGTTTTGGCCAGTCCGGCCACCCTTCTTCAGGCTATAATTATGATGTTTTTGCCGAGGATCTGGCTGCCGTCATCGATCATGTCGGTGATGCATCTGTTTCGCTGGTAGGTTTCTCCATGGGAGGCGGTGAGATTGCCCGCTACTTGTCGCGGTATGGTTCGGGCAAAATCGACAGGGTTGCCCTGATCTCATCGGTTGTCCCATACCTTCTGAAAAATGAAAGTAACCCCGAAGGTGTGGAGCAGACTGTATTTGACGCGATGAAAGCGGGGATTCGAGAAGATCGGTTCGACTTCCTTCAGACATTCGCCAAGACGTTTTACGGAATAGGGCTGGTGTCTCGGCCGGTAAGCAGCGCCCTTCTGGACTGGACGTTTGCGCTTGCAATCATGGCAAGCCCGAAAGCCACCATAGAGTGCGTCGACGCGTTCGGGCGAACTGACTTTAGACCCGATCTGGCTGCATTCGATGTGCCAACGCTGATAATTCACGGAACGTCGGATAAGACGGTGCCGATCCAACCGGCCGGGCGGGCCGCCGCTGCGGCAATTTCCGGAGCGCAATACATCGAATATGAAGGAGAACCACATGGATTGTTTGCGACGGCGCCTGACCGCCTGAACGCAGATCTCCTGGCTTTCCTTGGCTAAACGCGATTTCGGTACCGCGCCATGTGAGGTGGCGCGTTACCTCTCCGATATTGAATTTTTCACGAGCGCATAAATTGGTACTTAGCGAATTTTTCCCATCCGGAGGTATCGTCCGGTGATCTTCAGAGATGCGATACGTCAAAATCCTAGAAAATTGGTTTCGGTGCAATCGAAAGCGAAATTACTCTAGGACCAGGACGCGCTCCCGTAAGGTATAATTCAGGCTGCACCACGAATGTAAGGAGTGCGTGTTGTCATAGGTAAGTATGCGTCATGAACCGGAAAAGGCGCTTAAAGGAACCGGATCCTGCTTCGATCTTGCCGCTTAGCTTTATTCTGGGGCCGTTCCATCCAGGAGCTTCGGCAATAAGGGCAACAGTTCGCGCGCGAGGAAGCCGGCGCGTCCGACGTGCTGGGAGAGGGTGCGTCCTGCTTTGCCATGGACCCAGCACGCCCAAGCTGCGGCGGTGAGCGGTGAGGCGCCCCGAGCACATAACCCCCCTACAATTCCGGCCAGAACATCACCGGAACCACCGGTGGCGAGCCCGACGCATCCGCTTTCATAACGGAGCAACTCTCCGCTGGGGGCGGCAAGTAGCGTTGAGCGGCTTTTGAGGAGGATAATGCAGCCAAAACGCCGCGCTGTCTTCAAGGCGATGGTTTCCGGCGCCGAGGCAACCTCTTCTGCGGTTATTCCTGCAAGGTGAGCCATTTCGCCATGATGCGGCGTCAGCACGACCCGTCCCTCGTGCCCGGCAATGAGATCAGGAAGATCGCGTGCAGAGGTCAGCGCCGCGGCATCGAGCACGACGGTGCGGGAGTTGTCCGGCTCAGCCAGCAAACTGGCCACCAACTGGTCTGTGCGGGGGCCAACCGACATTCCCGGCCCCACGACCAATGTGTCGCATCGGCGTATGCGCTCGCTCAGAAGCGCAGCGGCTTCCAATGCTATTTCGCCATCCTGATCCGCTGGCAGCGCGATCATGGCGGCTTCGGGGACTAGAACACCAAGTGCTGTAGCGGCCGAACTCACTGTGGCCAGTTGAAGTTTGCCAGCGCCAGCTCTCAGCACCGCCTCGCCGGTCAGGCGGATCGCGCCGGGAACGAACTCCGCGCCGCCGACGACCAGCACCCGGCCGCGCGCGTTTTTGTCTTCCGTACCATCAAGCGTCGGTAAGGGATTGCGCACGAGCCAGCGTTCATCGATCGTTTCCATCATCCCCGCGCCCCTGCTATCTGGTCAGGCGCATGAGTTACAGGCGTCGCTTCCTCATCGAGAGGAGCGGTCACGTTATATCTTTCAAGAACCAGGCTTCCGGAGGTTCCGCAGGAGGGGTCGAACCGGTACTCTGTAATCGCGCAATTAGCGACATCCCCAGAAGCATCGATCGCCAGGATTTCTGTTTCTCCCATCGTTTCGACAATGTAGCGAATACACAGCACGACCACCTGGTGCGAAAAGATCATCACCCGCCTGCCGGCGTAATGAAGCGAGATCGTGTCCATGACGGAACGGAGACGTAAAATCACGTCGCACCAGCTCTCGCCGCCCGGGGGGCGATGATAAAACTTCCCCAGTAAGCGCCTGAATTCCGCCTGATCCGGATATGAAGATGCGATTCCCAGGCTTGTCAGTCCGTCGAGAATGCCGAATTCCTTCTCGCGCAGCCGTTCATCGAAGCAGATCGGCGTGGTCGCCGGGCAGCCGCCTTGCTCGCGAAAGAGTTCTGCGGTCTGACATGCGCGCAAGTACGGCGAGGAGAGCAGGACATCAGGCTGCCCAGAGACCGGCTGGTCGGCAAACCATCGGCCCAAAGCCCTTGCCTGCTCACATCCCAGGTCGCTGAGCGGCACATCGGCGTCGCGGGATGTCAAGGCAATCCGTTCATCCTTTGCCTCATGGGCGAGGTCGCGGGCGACATTACCGGCGCTCTGGCCATGGCGAACGACGAAAAGCGAAGAGGGCCAATGCAGGGAAGCCACGTGCTGGTTCTCCGGTTCGATACTCTAGGACCGGCCCACTACGTCAGTCGTGCGATCGCTGAGATGTTTGAGCAAAGCGTCGGGGCGCGGGCGTTCACTAGATCAGAGGTATGTCTGGACTACGCAACGGCAAATGGCCGTTCGTAAAAATCGCGATGCGGCACCTGATGGGAGCGTCGAACCTGACATCCATTCTCTCCTCGATTTCATCCGTGCAAGTGCGCCTTGGGCGTTCCAACAGTACATGCAACACCGGTTTTTCGGATGCGCTATTGGTATTAACCGCGTCGCGGGCCCAAAGGTGCCCGGTGTCACCGGAATTTTTGGCGGAGGATCCGGGCTAAATCGGATTTCTTCCTCGGCGGCCCATTCGTTTGCACCATAACCATTGCCGGAACGGGCAGCATTCAAGCTATGGTCCAGAATAAGTCGTCATGAAGGGTGACCGGTTTGCTGACGCTGGGCGGCGGCTCCGCCTTTTCGAGCTGATGCATTATGCCAGGAATTTCGCAGGCAGATCGCCGCCGTTTCGGTTCCCGCAATGCGACTGTGCGAAAATCAGATAGCGTCGCTGCGCACCCATATGCTCACGCTGCCGCCGTTCACCCGCAGATCGAGATAGCCCGCCTCATCGCAGACGAGCTTCTCGTTGCAGTGCTCCAGATAATCGCGAAACTCAAGTCCGGCATGCACTTCACCAACAAATACCTTTTTCGTCGACTGCTCGGCGTTGGACAGGATAGTTATGCTTCCCGGCAACTCGGCAGTACCTTCCCGGAGGATGGCGATGCACTGCGGGTCATCGAAGATATCTGTTTGTGCGCCGTGGGCGAAGCGCTTGCGAGCCTCGATGAGTTTGGGTAGCGCGGCGATAGCAGGCATTTGCACTGTATGCAGCTCGCCGTCGCCGCCCCGGTCGGTATACGTGGCACCGTAGAGATCCGGATAGAAAACGCATGGCGTTCCCTGTTCGCGCATGAGGATCAGCGCGTAGGCGAGGGGCTTGAACCATGGTTGTATCGAAGCTTCCATCGCCTGCAGAGGCTGGGTATCATGGTTCGCGACCAGGGTAACGGCATGATCGGGGATGGAAGCGGTAAGGCTCCCATCGAAGATAGTGCGCAGATCGAAGGCGCCGCCTGCGTTGGAAGCGTCAAAAAAGCGATGGTGCAATGCGACGTCGAAGAGCATCAGCTGTCTGTCGACCTTATCGAGGTAGCTTTGAAGGACTTCCATGTCAGGATGCCAGTACTCTGCCACGACAAACAGGTCCGGATTAACGTTCTCCCGGACATGGCCGACCCAATCCTTGAAAAACCAGGCCGGTATATGCTTGGCAGCATCGAGGCGAAACCCAGTGCAGCCTACCTGTTGGGGAAACCAGCGTCCCCAATATTTTAATTCCTCATAGACCGCGGTGTTACGAAACTCAATGTCAGAGCCCATTAGATAATCGAAATTACCTAGCTCCTCGTCGACTTCAGTATTCCATTCACCATCGCCATATTCGTTGGCAATTCGAAAAAGGCCGTCCTCATCCGGATCTAGCAGGTGATCAACTCCGCTAAAGCACTTCATGTCCCAAATGAATTGGGAATGGTGCCCGTCTCGTCCTGGAAAAGTGAAACGCGTATAGGCCGACGCTTCAAATATTTCATCGTCTATCTGATTTCTATCATCAGCGTTAACTCGGCGTACGAACACGCGCTCCGTTTCGTCCGCGCCCATCTTGTGGTTGAAAACCACGTCATGAATGACCCCGAGCCCAGCTTCTTGAAGGCGCTTAGCCGCGGTCTGAAGGCTGGAGAGGTCTCCGTATTTGGTCGCGGTGGACCCTTTCTGGTCAAACTCACCCAGGTCGAAAAGGTCGTAAGTGTCATAGCCTACTGACGATGGCCCTGAGGCGCCCTTGTATGAAGGCGGCAGCCAAACATCGGTAACGCCCATCTGCGAAAGGTTTTCGGCCTCTCCGGCAACCTCGTCCCATAATGTGCCGCCCTCTGGAGTGTACCAGTGAAAAAACTGAATGAGTGTTCGGCCAGGCATGGGAAACCTTTGGACAGGAGCTAGTGCGGGCATGCCCGCCGTTTGCGCAGCGAGCATGCCATTTGGTTTTAGATGAGCTTAATTTGCAGCAACTGCGGTCGGCGTCAGCCCGCGCGCAGCAGTGTAACCCGTCTCAAGAGACGGAACTGCGAGCATGGCGACCTGCTTGAGCGCCGGATCACTGCCTGTCGTCGCATAGCCCTTCTGAAGAGCCCACATCGCGGGTGCAGCTTCTGCCATCTGAGTCAAATAAAGGTTGTCGAAGCTCGAGCCGCTCTTTTTCAGAAGTTCAAGTGACGATGCGTATTGCGAAGACACTGCCGTCGTCGGACGAGCAATTTTACGGTCCTTGTTCGAAAGGGCAGCATAAAGTGCATCGCGTTCTTTTTTTGCCGAAGCCATGTCAGCTTTTGCATAGGCTTTGACGTCGCCGCGCTCGGCCTTGCGCGCTGCGAGAGTCGATGCGGCCATACGATAATTAAGGGCGTCGGCACTCATCTTTACATAGTCAGTTGCAGAGACCTGTGTCCGCGGCTGAACAGAAAAGACAGTCGTGGTTTCTCCAGCCGCATTTGTGTGCGCAATCCCAGAAACAGTCTGAGCCATAGCAAGAGGCGAGAGAAGAGCAGCAGCCACGGCTGCGGCAGAAATCATATAACGCATTCAGATGCTCCAAATAATTAGTTTGACGAGCATGAAATGAGTTTGCGCAGCATTGGTTCCTTCACAAGAAAAGTAAAGATTATAAAAATCTCTAATGGGATAATTTCGCTATTACATGGTCCCTACGGAATCGAGGTATTGCGCAATATCATTTGCGTAAATCCACGCCCTAGTAAAAATCGCTCGAAAACGGCGTTATACTGAGCGGATTGCTCTAGGACAGATTGCCAGCATCCAACGCAGTACGCGTTGAGGGCTCCCGTCGGGGAATGAAAATCCCCTGTTCGTGCGGGAGTCCGTTGGAGGGCGCGAAGCGCGCACTCACGATAGCAATGCCGATCATGTTCCGCTATTGCGCGCGCGCCCAGCGCTGCTCAAGGTGCGGCGATGATATCAAGCTCGGGGGACGGGGATGGCTCGGAGGGGGATCATACACACCGTCAGCGAGATATCTCAGCGCGTGCGTGATGCCAGCATGGGAAAAGGGTTTGGCAATGACCCCGTGAGCGCCGGAAAAATCGGCCGGAATCTTCGCGACATTTGCGGTCACAAATATCACGAGGGCATTTGGCCACCGCTCTTGTATCATGCTGGAAACATCGAGACCATTCGAACCGTTCGCGAGGTGAATATCTACAAATGCGAGGTGAGGATCAAGATCGTCGGGCAGATCCTTTACGTCTCTTAGGCTTGCTGCTTCGGCCAGCACGCGATGCCCGCTATCTTCCACAATGGCTTCTATATCCATTGCAAGAAGGATTTCATCCTCAACTATCAACACATTCATCGCGTTATTCATGTTTCCGTCTCACTGCGGGGAAATGTAATTGTCACGCACGTGCCAGGTGCATTGTCACTCCAGGTCGCTTCAGCCCGAGCCTGGCGGGCGAGCCGGGTAATCAGTGAAGTGCCGATACTGCGGGTTCGTTTGGTTGAAGGCATACCAGGCCCGTCGTCGCAAATACTGATAATGCCCCTGCTGGATTGGCCATCGACAACCACGCTAAGACGGCCGGATTTTCCATTATCAAACGCATGCTTGATAGCATTCGTGAGGATCTCGTTGAGGATCAGCCCGAGCGCTGAAGCGTGCGCCGCGTCCACATAGAGCTGCCGGGTGTCGAGATGCAAATGTATGTCCGTACGGCCGCTAGCTCCAACGACGTCGATGGCCAGATTATGCACGAAAGTGCCCAGATCGAAGCGGGCCAGGTCGGATGACTGATATAATTGTCGATGCACAACAGCCAAGGCATCGACCCGTTCCAGCATGGAATCGAGCTTCGCTGCGACATCAGGATCGTCGATGGTGCGTACCTGGAGGCGCAGGAGCGAGCCGATCATGGTGAGGTTGTTTTTCACGCGGTGATCGACTTCGTGCAGAAGAAGCGTTTTGGCTTCCAGAGCAGCTCTAAGATCTGCGGTACGGCGATCGACTTCGCGCTCGACCATAACCTTCTTGTCAGTTATGGCCTGCTGGGTCAGGACACGCTCCGAAACGTCCATTTGCGAAGCGAAAAAGAACCTGATGATCCCCGATTCGTCGCGAACAGGAGAGAGATAAAGCGCATTCCAGAACGTCGAACCGTCTTTCCGATAGTTCAACAAGTCCGCTTCGACGTCATGACCGCTCTGGATTGCCACGCGAACCCGAGAAATCGAGGCTTCATCAGTATCAGGTCCTTGTAGAAACCGGCAGTTGCGACCAATTATCTCCTCGCGGTCGTACCCCGTGAGTTGCTGAAACGCCTCGTTGCAAAACACTATCGGGTTATCGAATTGCGCCGGGTCGGTAATGACCATGGGCATGCGGGTAGCGCGAACCGCCGCGGCGAAGGGATCGCCGCGGCCTTGGTCATAATGCAAGGCGTCTGTGAGATGCCAGTCGTCGCTTTGCTTCAAAATTACCTCCAACGACCACCGACTGCAGCACTTGCTCTGGAGAACAGCGGCTATCGAGCTTGGTTCCCCTCCGCTCCGGCGTTAACGTCGCAACGAGCCGCGCTTTCTTTTAGCGGCGCAACGCGATGTCGAAGATCAGGGCTGGCAAAATAGCCCGGGGAGTATGCTTAAAGCGTAGCGCTGGAGTCTCCGGATGCCTGTCAGATCCAGGTAGGCAGACCGTTGATCGATTTACGGCCGGACCGCTAAAATAAAAGGCGCCTTAGCTGGTAATCCTGAATTCGCTTGCCTGCCAGGGCAACGAAAGGCGTTCTCGATCGTAGTATGACCGTGCAAAACCAGTTTCAGGCACCAGATTGCGCGAGACGTCCGGAATGTCGCTGAAGTCGCGCAGATCCGGCCGGGCGGATGCGCGTGTTCATCACGCGCCCGGACCGGCGTTTTTTCAGCGGTTCTCCAACCTTTTCGCGCTGGACGAAGTGTCGGCCGGACCGCTCCTGCTCGCATCTTTGATTGCGCTTGCGGCCGTTAATTCTCCGTGGAGCGCGACTTACGAGAGCCTCTGGGAGGCTCCGCTTAGGATCAGTTACGGCAGGTTCGATATCGGCAAGCCGCTGGCGGAGTGGATCAACGATGGCTTAATGCCGCTTTTCTTTCTCATTATCGGTACCGAGGTAAAAAGAGAATTTGCCAAGGGATCGCTGGCTTCCAGGGAGACTGCGGTCCTGCCCTTTGCGGGAGCGGTCGGCGGTCTCATCGTTCCCATCGCATGCTTCTTCGCGCTGAATTTTGATGAGCCAACGCGGCACGGATGGGGAATTGTCGCCGCGATGGATACCGCGTTCAGCCTGGCGGTCGTCGGTACTTTTGGAAGGACATTACCTTCGGCTGTCCGGGCTATCCTGCTCGGCTTTGCGGCTATCGACGATGTGTTTGGCCTCCTTGTCATCGCGGCAGGCTATACGCCTTCTTTCAACCCGGGATTTCTGTTGCTTGCTGGAGCTGCGTACGGGGGTATCTTGGGACTGCAAAAGCTGCAGTCCGTCAGTTCGGCTCCTTATGTGATTTTAGGCCTGGGCGTATGGATAGGCATTCTTGGTTCCGGCATCCATCCGACCATTGCCGGCGTGGCCATTGGCCTTCTACTTCCCACCGCGTCTCGCCTATCGGAAGAAAGTTTCGTTCAGCGCGTGCAAGATCCGATAAAGGACGTGAAGCGTGCGGCGGTAGCAGCAAGCCAGATCGAGGATGACCAGGCAGCCGATAAACATCGTGCAGAGGCTCAGCGGAGCCTGGGCTATATTCACGAAATGGCCGCTGCAACCGATGAAGCTGCAGCTCGGCTAATTCGTATCCTGACGCCCTGGATCTCTTATCTGGTTCTTCCGCTCTTTGCTCTCTCGAATATCCGCATCCATTTCTCGGAACACGTGCTTTATGAAGCTTGGCACTCCCCTCTGGCAGCCGGGATCGTGGTGGGCTTAGTGCTTGGAAAGCCAGTAGGCTTCTTGCTTTTCAGCTGGTTGGCGATCCGGCTTCGTCTGGCAGCTTTGCCCAAGGAGCTGACGTGGATTGCCATGGCGGGCATCGGCGGCGTGGCGGGCATCGGATTCACTCTCTCGATTTTCATTGCAGACCTTGCTTTTGACAAGTCGGAGGAAAGCCAAATGGCGGGTCTTGCCATTTGCGGTGCCTCCCTGCTGTCCGCGGTGATCGGCTATTTGTTCTTTGCCATCGCTGCCAGGAGAAATCTTGGCGAGGATCCCGGGTAAGCTTGAGAGTATTTCGCTCGCAGCAAAGCGGCCATGTGGCTGTTTTTCGGCGCACCGACGCGCGCGATCAGGTGGGCATACCAGCGCGCAGAGCGATCCATTGCCGAAATTTTCCTGGGGTACGGAAATCAGCTGTGGCCATTGGGCTATCGATATGTGTGAAAGTTTGAGCCCTTAGCGAAGGCTAGAGTATTATTTGCTTAGAACCCGGCTTCTGCATTAAAGTCAAAATTTCAATGGCTTGTCTCTAGGCAGAGTGATTTAGCAACAAATTTGTCAAAGTTCTAATTTAAGCCGGTATAGATTTTTTTATTAGCGAGAATTTTCTTTTGTCCCATTTGCTGCGTTAGTGAGCAACAGGGCCTGTTTGTCCGACTGGCTCGCTGCCGCGCTCCCACGCGGCGCGAACCATCGACTTGGCCCGAAACGCGTACATGCGTTTCGGTTCTTTTTGAGAAGCAGCCGTGTCACAGTCGCCATGCCGAAGGCGCTGTCGTTCATGGCGAACCGCGTGTCTGGCCCGCGAACAAGCTATCTGCGGCTGGCAATTTACAAAACATATCGACCTCCCAGGCAAGCACGTGGGCGTGCATTAGAGGATAAGTTTAAAACGGCGGGCTATCTCAAGCGCGGGCTTTATCAGGTTCCAGGTGGAATAGAGCAAAAGGCTGCTGAGGTAGCGCGACAGAACGTTTCCATGCGCAAGCCAGTCTTCGGCTTTGGCAGAAGATTTTTTTTTGCAAAGACCTGGAACTTTACGGCATCTCGGTCGCTGTTCTCCGGTCGCTGCTCTCCTACCCTCATGGGAGGGCAACTGCATGCGATCAACCCGTACCTATGCCCCGCGATCCAATCCAGTGGAAAGCGGGGCTTTTTTCTAATAGTTGTTCGGAAAAATTGGCAGTCAGCGTTTCAGGATAAGGAATTTCCCGCAGGGTCAGCCGTCATCTAGCGCAGCCGCTGCGCGACCAATTTCCTGCGATGCCAGGCAAACTTCGCAGCTGCACTTCTTTTCCGGCAGGCTCCCATTTGACGTAGGAGGCGCGGTACCACCCTCGTCAAAATCCCGCACAATGAGGGAGCAAGGCAAAGCGCAGTTCTCGCATCAAGTCTTGCCAGCTTCACGCTTCCTGTACGGCTTACCCCCGGCGACGAATCTCCAGCAGCATTGCCGTCCGGTCCGGAATCCTGGCCGGCGACGGCTGCTTCGCTCGGGCGTTTGGGCTTGCTGCCTAGCGGGTAGTCGTTTTCAACCCGACGAGCAGGCCCTCGATACTCGGCGTGATTGAAGATGTTCTTCTTGCGCAGGGAGCAGATCAGTGTCGCCAGGATACTGGATGCCTTTTAGTCCGAATTGATCGCGGCATTGCTCAAGACGCCCCCTTACCGCTCAATTGTGCAGATATCAGTCGCTTCCGGGTGGAAAACCCACCGGCGTGTGCTATGATCCAGCTACCATCAACGCCTGACGCTTTGGAGTTTTCTCGCTTCTCCATGGCCGCGGAGAGGCGAGGCATCACATATGCGATTGCCGCGCGCGCTGTTTAGCCCACGCGTTGTCTGGATGGGCCATTCGCGCGCTGCGACCTGTAGGGCGAAGTGCTGCCATCTCGGCATCGCTTCTGGTCAGGTCGCGTCTTGGTTCGGGCCTGCTGTTTGCTGCCGGAAGGCCAGAAAGGTATCGGTCTCCGTATCCCTTTGGTCGTGCTCTTTTGCAACACCGTCCCGCCGAGGATCGTCTTGAATCATTGCTTGCCAACCCGAATGCCGGCCCACCGAAGTAACGCCCAGACCCGTCACGATCCCATACTCCACTGAGCGGCTGCGGAGCGCATGAATCAGCATGGCGCGCTGTCCGACCATCAGGCCGCGTCTTTTGTGGAGCATCAGCACCGCTTGCTGCTCAACCGACTTCACAGCGACGAAGCGCATCGTCGGGCGGGTGACCGCTCCGCAGATCGCTTCTGCATCCGCCGCATCGGTCTTACCTCGGTTTCACATATGGCTCAACATGGGCTGGCGGCATCAGGCGTACCTCATGGCCGATCGCGATGAGTTCCCGCGCCCAATAATGCGCAGACGCGCTGGCTTCCATACAGACCAGGCAAGGCGACAACTCCGCAAAGAACCGAATGACCTCGGCCCTGCGTAGCTCATGTCGGATCAGCACCGCGCCATCAGCAGCGATGGCGTGCAACTGGAGCACATTCTTCGCCAGATCCAATCCGACGGTGACAATCTCTTGCTTCATGGAACAAGTGCTAGCCGTGGACCTACAATCACCACATCATCGCACAGTTACGCTGCTGCGGAGGTCGTCCATCGCATGACGTCACCGCGAGATCAATTGGCACCCGATCACGGCGTCCTAACTCACGTGTGCAAGTTTGCTGACGTTAAAAATTTGAAGCTGTCTCCGTTACTCAGTGTAGGGTCGGATTGGCGGATATCTCATTGCAAGCCGCGTTGCCAGCGCCGGGAATGGCGAGAAAGGTGATCGTCTCTGGCAAGAGAGTAACATCTCCGGCAAGTTGGGCACTGCCGGATAGGTCCGGCAGCGTGTCGTTAGCGCCCAGGCGAAGCAACCGACCGTTCAGTTTTACACTGCTAGATTTGGAGCCTGGAGACGACAGGGTGTATCGCAAGCTCTGCTTGCCTATGCGAATTTGCTTTGCTGAAGCGCCGTTATTGATCGCAAGCATCGTGACTCCACCAGCCCGATTAGGAAGACAATGTGCGTAGAGGTGGATTCCACTTGTCAGCGGATTACCAGCGTCAAGCACTGTCGGCCCCATCAGCCGGTGCCAGAGCAAGGCTGACCAATAATTTGCTTTAGGTGTGAGGTCGTCTTGATTGAGGAGGCCATAGCTACCGGCGGCCAAGGTGTTATGGATAGAAACATGTACACCTTCCTTTGCCAATCGCCCCAATTGGTCGAGGTAGCGGAAGCTGTCGAGGAACGTTCCTCCCCACGGGTTACCGCCGCAGGCGGCATCCGCGCCCTCAGTCATCCACAACGGTTTGCCGCCCTCATATCGATCCCGCAATTCTTCATAGAACGCCCTGGTCAGACTGGTGCGGGAAAGCCACTCCTCGGAGAGAGCATCCGCAGCGCTGGTTTGCGGCATCTTCATTGCCGCGCACCGCATCGAGGCGGCGCCGTAGTGATGGTAAGAGAATGCGTCAATTCCATCACCCATGGTCGCGAGCAGCGAGGCGGTGGGAAGCGAGCCCGGAACATGCGGCATTCCCCAAGAGGTAGGAGTTTCGCTGGCAGAGCCTGGGCCCAGAATTTTCATTTCCGGTAAATTGAGCCTGGCGAATTTGTCGAAGATCCGGAAGTCACGACCATAGTCTGCCGCCGTGTAACCTGCAGGAGCCCCACCAATCCCTGCCATCGACGGCTCGTTCATGAACTCGGCAGCTGCGATCTTTCCGCCGAGCGAATGGGTGTATTTCGCCCAACGTTCCGCCTGATCCGTCGTCCACACGCCGCTCTTGTCACGCACACCATCTCCAATGGCAAACGACGTCACGATTTTCGCATCGATCGCACGTGCGAACTCTATCACACCGCGCCACTGCGAGCGATGAAGGACGCTCTTGAAACCCGGCGGGGGAGACGAAACATAATCATTCTGTTCGTCCGGAAAATATACGGTGTTCGCCCAAGTCCCGCTTACACGCAGATAGAATGGGCCTAACGCCTGAGACAGCTTACGAAGCCTTGGATTGGATAAATCGATCGGAGCGCGATACTCGAACGGACTGGTTTCACGGACCTTTATTGCCCCGGTAAATTCCGGCCGATAGGGCTTCCAAAACTGGCCTCCGGTCACCTGTGCCATTTCAATGTTGTAGGATTGAAAGCGGCCGTCCACCCTACCAACTAGCGGAAGCGAAGCGACATCGATCTGGTCGGCTAATGAAGGCCGCGCGTGCAACGTTGCCGATGTAAGCAGCATTGCAACCATAATGGTCAGCGGTACTTTCTGACTGGAAGTCGCTTTCCTCTGTGCCTTTTGCGCCAAAGCCGAATTTTCCCGCATATCACACCCCTTTTCAAGCAAAGAAAGCATTTGCGAAACCATTCCGTCAAATCGCGATTTTTTAATAACCCATAGCAATAGCCTATGGATTGGCGCCTGGCCGGGCGCGGTGGTTCGTCACGGATCAGGCTGGCCCCGAAGGCGGGAAAGGATTGCTGGCTGTTATCGCTGCATGACGGCTGGTGGTACCTGCAAAGGCGCATTACTTTCGAACACCGGGTTTGAAGCGGTGTCACTATGCTAAGTCATGCTAGGGTTTTACAGGAAGTTCCAAACTTTCCTTTGGTTTGAATTAGCGCTATAAGCCTTAGTATGGCTGCCGGAAACTGAGGAAAGCTGAACCAGCTTCAGCAACTGCCGGATGGCGCACTTGTCGATGCGGCCTGGCTGGAGCGCGGCGGCTACTCCTCCTCGCGTCGCAGCCAGTACGTCAAGGCGGGATGGCTCCATCAGCCGGCTCCACGCGTATATCGCCGCGGAAACAGTCCGCTCGGCTGGCGTGAGGCCATCATATCCCTCCAGACCTTCCTCGAGAGCGACGTGACCGTGGGCGGGCGAAGCGCGCTGGAGAAACTGGGGTACGGCCACTCTGGGGCGGCGCAGGGAGGTTCACCTCTATGGCGCGCAAAGGCCGCCCGGCTGGCTTGCTGCCTTGCCCCTCGAGGTCGAGTTTGTCTGGCACAACAGCCGGCGGCTGTTTCCTGATAATCCGGTCGTCACGCAATCCGATGACGCACAGAGCGGTCGAGCGATTAGCCGCTTCACTTCCTGCCGGGCGGTTTTCTGATCAGTGGCGGAACAGCCAAATGGGGCCTGCGCCTCGCCAGCGCCGAACGGGCCCTGTTCCAGCTTCTCGACGAACTGCCGGGCCGCGAAACCTTCCACCAGGTCGACATGCTGATGCAGGGCTCGGCGAACCTCAGTCCGCGCAGCCTGCAGGTCCAGCTGGCATCCTGCACCAGCATCTTGAAGATACGCTCAGCGACCGCTGCTTCCACCGGATTGATCGTCCGGCTCCCACGGATGTGCTCTCCACGCCCGTCCAGGTTTTTGACGACCTCGTAGCCATAGGAGGTTGCCTCCACCGGACTTACCCTGCTCCACGCGTCTCCGGAGGCCTCTGCGGGTCTTGTCAGCGAGGTCTTTCAGAAAGAGCGTATTCATCGTGCCCTTCAACCCGATATGGAGAGCCTCTATCCTTGATTGGTATTTTCGCGACATTCTGGCGCAATTACTTTAAAATTGTGGCCTTGTAGGCGCCATGACAAATTTTTAACCCAGTAAGCATATACACGACTGGCGGTCTTCGTCAGTGTTGCTTCATGGCTGCGCTACGGCCACAAGCCGCGCGCGTGAAAGGAATCAGGATCACGCGGATCAGAACCACGTTTGCCGGGCGGAAAGGCGGCTATCCGGGATGCGGCATCCATGGATTTGAAGCCAGATGAAAGAGGACCTCGGTCGCAGTTTCGGATCCCAAGAGGCAGATACCGGGCCTGCTCCCGCAGACGACAGAACTGACGAGGCGCACGCGCTGCAGCGGGCACTGATCGCGATTTACCGGGAACTGGCGGTTGGACTTGAGCGGACGTGGGGTTCGCGCGACGCGGCTCTCGATGCGCTTCAGGATGCTTCCGCGAAACTGGCCGCCGGCGCCCGCATCGGCGCGGTCCATAACCCGCGCGCCTATCTGCGGCGCATGGCCTTCAATCTTGGCCAGAACAGGCGGCGCTCGCTCTCCCGCAGCGTGCCTGTAGACCGCTTCATTCTGGACACTGTGGCCGACGAGGCCCCCGATCCTGAGCGCATGGCTGCTTCCGCCAACGAACTCGCCCGCGCCTTGGCATTCGCGCAGCACTTGCCTGAGCAAAGGCGCACCATATTTTTCCTGAGGTGGGTCGATGATCTCTCCACCGGCGAGATCGCGGGAAGGCTCGGCCTGCGCCGCCGTACCGTCCAGAAGGAATTGGCACGCGCTGCTGATTTCCTTCGTCGCCGGTTGGAGAATGGCGGCGAAGCACAGGGCGACGACGCCTGCTGAGATTTATTTTGAGGCAGGGGACGCCTTTTCGTTTCCCGGGTGTCTGGATGTGGGACCAACAGGGCTTCCTCCTCAGCGGGTTCGGGTGATCATCGCCTGACATCGGCAGGTGGTGGCCGCAGGGTGCCGGGCCGGATGCTTGCAGAGCGGATCCTGCGAGCGATTGGCCGGGTTCCCGCAACCCATAGGAGGTCGCCCTGAGCGGCTGGGAACGCATGAACGCGGGCCGACGCGCAGATGTGCCTGGCGCGAGCCTTTTCGATGCAGGCGCGTGCGCCAATGGGCTGTCCGGCGTTGCACTGGCAGATGCCGGCCTTTGCGGCACAAGCCTGCCGACAGTGAAAATGCCCGGCACCGGCGAACGGGCGTCTTCTTCTGCCCAGGGCAAAGGTGCCGTGACCGGCCGGCACCGCCGAACTCTGGCATCCTGGCAAGTGGACACTGCCAAACGCCTCCTGCGCTCTCGCTTGAACGAGCCTGTCGCAATCGCCGAAATCGCCGGTGCCTGCGGTCTCTCGCCATGCTACTTCATCAAGGCGTTCACCGGCACGGTCGGCATCACGCCCTACACCTGGCTGATAGATCGGCGCCTTGAGATGGCTTGTTACTTGATCGACGGATCATCCATGTCGCTTGCCCAGATTGCGCTCGACTGCGGGTTCTGCGATCAAAGCCATCTTACGCGGACATTTGCCAAGCGATTGGGAACGACACCTGCCAGATGGCGACAGTCGCGTTCCTGCCTTGGCACCGGTTCCGAGGTTCACCCGCGATAGCGGCTCCTCAGTCGCGGCTTGCTTTCCTGCCTGTGCGGCGGCGTTTGCATCGGCAGGCGTTTGCGCGCCTTTACCCATATTTTTCCGCTCTGGAGGTCGGATTTCCGCCGTCCGGTACAGATAGGCGAAGCATCCTTGGCCCATCGCGCGCTCGATGTCTGGATAACCGGCTGCCGTAGCGGCGATCTTTGCTTTACCGGTCATCGATATGTTTGCCTCCACGCGGCCGCCAAAGAGCGGATAAATTGAAGAAGGGAATGGGACGAACGGAATCCGTATGTCGTGTCGGTGAATTTTGCATCATGTGCATGGCAATTGCGTGCCTGAGCAGTGTCGCGGTTCCCGCGATCCTTCTTCTAATCTGAATCTGCCAAAACCGCTGGACCTGTCTGACCGAAACTCCAAGCCGGCGCGCACGTTTCTCGAGCGCAGACGCCTGTCGCCGCTCGTCTTGGCGCGTCGTTACGGGCGAAGGCCGATATGGCTGTCATTATTCCCTCGAATTGTTCAGACGATCTGCCTTCCGACGCCTGTTTCCTGCCTTGCGCATTCAACGCGGCAAGTCCGCTCGACCTGCTAATTATATTACTGTTGAGTTTCACTGAGAACTGACCCGGAGGACGCGGATGAAATGTTGCATCACCATAGAGGTAGTTCATGTATTCTTACGCAGACAGGATCCGGGCAGTTTTCAGTGAAACTCAACAGCGTTACCCCTTTCTCGCAGAGACGTAGATACATTTGTCGACACGTGTCGTGGCTCTGATAGTGTATCACCATTGTAGATACACAGGAGTTCGATATGGGAGTTCAGGTCAGAAAGTGGGGGAATAGCGCAGCAATCCGAATTCCCTCAGCCATCATGGCGGCAGCCGCACTAAGTGTCGGGCAGGAGGTGGAAGTGCGCGAGAAGACGGGAAACTCATCATCGAGCCTGTCTCTAAGCCGGTCTTCACTCTGGAAGCCTTGCTTGCTGAAATGAAGCCAGAGACCTTCCCCGAGATTGTTGATTTTGGGCCCCCCGTTGGTAACGAGCTTCTTTAATGCAGAGCGCCTACGTTCCCGATACCGGTGATATTGTTTGGGTTCAGTTTAATCCTTAGGCAGGTCATGAGCAGGCGGGGCACCGCCCTGCACTGGTGCTCTCTCCATCGGCGTACAACGAGATGCGGGGCATGATGATTTGCTGCCCGATGACTAGCCAGATCAAGGGCTATCCGTTTGAGGTCATCGTGTCACAGTCTTCAGCGAGTGCCGTGCTGTCTGATCAGGTGAAAAGTCTGGATTGGAAAGTACGTGGGGAAAAGAAAAAGGGGACTGTTACGGCTTCGGTAATTGAGGAAGTTAAGGCAAAAAATTGCCGCATTACTTACTAATTGATCAATTCGGCAAGTTATATCTTTAATATACACATTATTTCGCCGTAAGACAATCAAGAAAATTGAACTATATCAAGGGTTTATGTTTGAAAGTAACCCTAAAACGAGATGATGGTTTAGAGCCCGCCCTAAAAGTTGTTGAGCAATACCAGCATGTTGTGATTCACGCCGTCCTGCGAGAGATGGGGTGATCAATGGCATGGACTGGTATTGCCCGGCAGGAGCATAGCCGGAAAGGGTTGCGCTATTCCAGCGATATGACGGACAGGGAGTGGGAATTGGCGGCGCCGTTTATCCCGCCAGCCAAGCGCGGCGGTCGGCGTCGCACAACGGACATGCGCGAAGTGGTGAATGCCTTGCTGTACATTGCGGCAAGGGGCTACGCCTGGAGGCTCCTTCCCAAATGCTTTCCTCCGGTTTCTAGGGTCCAGCGCTATTTCTATGCCTGGCGCAACACCGGCCTCATGGAGGCGATGAACACGGTGCTGGTGATGAACCTGCGGCAGATCGAGGGACGCGAAGCCTCTCCGAGCGCCGGTGTGATCGACAGTCAGTCGGTGAAACAACGGAAAGCGGCGGCCCTTGCGGCTATGACGCTGGAAAGAAGATCAAAGGCCGCAAGCGCCACATCATGACGGCATCTGCGGCTTTCTCGTCTTCATCCTCGTCCACACCGCCGACATTCAGGACCGCGACGGTGCCGTGGATGTCCTCAAGGCCGTGCGCAAACGCTTCCCTTGGCTGCGCCACGTCTTTGCAGATGGAAGCTATGCCGGCGACAAGCTTCGTGCCGCCCTGACCGGATCAGGTGCCTGGACGATCGAAATCATCAAATGTTCGGACAAGGCGAAGGGCTTTCAGGTTCTCCCTCGCCGATGGGTCGTCGAACGCACCTTCGCATGGCTTGGCCGATGCCGCCGCCTTGCCAAAGACTGGGAGACCACCATCGCATCCTTCACGGCATGGGCGACGATAGCCTCTATCCGCATGCTTACCCAGAACCGCAAGGTATTGCTACGTTTGAGAAACTTCGGAGTCAGGCACTAAGGCCCACGGCGGCGATACGGCCAAGCAGGCGGCTAGGCGGAACGCTGAAAAAAAGCCGGCCACAAGGGCCGGCTTGGAAAGTCTTTAGGAGAGGATGCCTGAAAGGCACTGCACATATGTCGGTCGCGGCGCGTTTTCGCAAATGCAAGGAGTGCAACCAGTATTGCTCGATCTGGTTGCAATTCATGAAATTGACGCGCTCGCCCCTCGTCAGACGGTTTGCGGACCAGCCTTCCACGTATCTGCAAAAGCTCGCGCAAAGTTCTCGCCCAGGACTTTCTCGATCGTGCGAGCGCGATAGCCACGCGCTGCCATGGCATCCGCGATCACCGAATAGCGGTCTGGCCGGTTGAGCCCAATTACGAAAGGCGGCGGACCTTCCCCCGGAGCGGATACACCTGATCTCTTGCGCCTCTCGATTTCCTCGTTCCAGGTAGCCATGCTTTCAGGGGACGTGTCGAACGGCGTCAGCGAACCATCGGTGCCGATACCGACATGATCCTCCCCGCAGACCCTCAAGGCGTGGTCGAGATGCGCGATGTACGCGGCGATATCGGGCTGTTCGGGGTAGGGAACGAGAAAGCTCAGCTCGTATATGCCGACGACTCCACCATTCTTGGCTAGCGTACGAAGCAGAGCATCCGATTTATTGCGGGGGTGACTGTGCACTGCAGCGCAGGCTGCGTGGGTTACGAGTACCGGGACGCGGGATGCGGAGATGGCTGCGAAGCTGGTCGCTTCGTCGCAGTGGCTGATGTCGATCGACACGCCAAGTGCGTTCATCCTCGCGACCGCCTCGTGCCCGAGCCGCGTCAGGCCCTTCGGGTTCTTGGCCAGCACCCCAGAGCCGAATGGGGTCTCCCGGTTGTAGGTTAGACCCATCACGAGCACGCCGGCCTGCCGGAAGTGGTCGATGTTTTCGATCTTGCCCTCGAGCATCTCTCCGGCCTCGAAGGAAAAGATGATGCCCACTTTTCCGGTCCGCTTGGCTTCACCGAAGTCGGAGAAAGACCGAATGCGCGTAAATAGCTGCGGGTTTTTATCTATGGCCTTGGCGATATCGGCGATATCGACATCGGTCTGTGCCTTGTCGAGATTTCCGCTTCCTCCAAGCGTCATCTTGAGGGCGGTGAGACCCGAGGAGCGGACGAGCGCGGCATATGCATCGTCGAGAGGGGCGTCCGGATCAAGGGGAGGCATCAAGTTGCCGTCGATGAGCAACCCTCCGGTTGCAACCTGCGCGCCTTTGGCGGCTTCGGCAAAGGCGTGTACGGGCGCGAATGCCGCGGCGGAGAATGCCGCTCCGGCAAAGCCAAGAATTTGACGACGATCCATTTCTTCCTCCCGATTGCGCGGCCCGACTTGGCGGAAGGGTATCGCTTCGCGCAATTCAACTTCGACCGGCGGCGTTCTGGATCGACGGAACGGATTTCGAGATTTCGTCCGTAATCGCTCAGCCACCGGGGGGACCGGCGTCCATCGCTGATGTTGGAAGTGCTATCCGAGCAAAGGTGCGGGACCTGACGGGCGGATATCCGGGCGTGCGGACCTGATAGATGCTATCATATGTGTTGCATAATGTAAGATCGGCGCATGACCGGTCTACGGTTTCGGCTTTCGACTGGCTACCATGTTCGGCCGGATGCGAAGCAGAAGCCATTGCTTGGGTAGTTTGCTTGCGCTCGTCAAGGATTTCAGGGCGGCTTGGGGAGAGGGTGATTTAAGAGGCGTTAAAACGGAAGGGCAGGGGAGGGCTGCGGCGTCTCTCGGCTGGGCGCTTCGCCTACGCAGCCGGGCGGTGCGGCTCTGACGGTTCCTTTTGACAATGAGGAGCCGCGGACCGATTAGCGGTACCGGGCGAAAAGTGGATTAGAGAACCACGGTTTTGCGATCGACGAACCAATCGCCTTCATGCCTTGGGGGCGCTGTGGTTTCCTGAGTTTCGACCGTCGTCGAACAGCGGGCCCCAGCGAGGGACGTTGGGCTTCGGCGCACGCGTCCAGAGGCCGTCCCGGCGCTGTGCCCTCATGGCTCCGGGGAATGGGCCCGTGCGGCGCCTGCGCTATGCGTTTGGGATCTGTGCCCGGGAGCTGTGTCCTCAGGGCTTCACGGCAAGAAGGCTAACGGCATTGGGACTATGTGCCATTTCGGCTTGGGCGCGGCGTACCATGGAGTAGGGATCAACCCAGCTCCAAGAGTGCTCGCAATGCGCTTGCCTCTCCCGGCTCTTTGACGGGATAAGCCGTATAGAATTACCGTGCCGCTTCCTTCCGGCCAAGGACCTTGGCTGACGCAAGGCTCCACAGGGCATTCGACGATCCGAGGAACAGCGTATGGTTGGGCTCGAGCAGCGCGAGGCATGTATCGACCTGCCTGCGATGGAGGGCTTTCACTCCTGCCAAGTCTATCACCATTTCACGTGGCGGCGCTTCCGGTTGTGCCGCTGCCGCCAGGCCCCCCGTCTCCCTCGGAATTATGCGCGAAGCTGCAAAGGTGCCGCGCTTGGTGCGTGGCCGTGCCGCTTCTCCGAGGCCATCGATCGCGATGTCCTACTTTCTTACCGAAGGCACGGAGTGGACTTCGAACAGCGCTGGTTCGGCCCGCTTAACCTTGTCGACCGTTACGGACCACTTTCGGTCGGCGAAATCGCATCGTCGCGGGGAAGCGCGCACGCCGCTGTCGTTCAGGCAAAAGTGTCTCGGGATCGCCCGGCTTCGTTTCACTGGAAGCGGACGAAGCTGACCGTCGGCGACGAACGATCTACCTCACTGCAAGCGGCAAGGCGTTGGTCACGGCTCTACGACCTCTTTGGCATCAGCGGCGCGAGCGTTCGGTGATGAAACAGGAAGTCTCGCCAAGGCGATCGATGGTCTCGATGACGCGCTCGCCCGCGAAGCTTTTCTTGAACGGATCGCCGAGTGAAGCGCGCCGACAAACCGCTGTCGGGGGGGTAACCTTGGCCGCACTGAATTCAGCCCCGTGGGCCGGCGTCAGCAGATGGCCTTGTCTATGAGTTCATCGTCGACTGCCACTTGTCCATCGAGCATGAGCATGGCGAGACCGTGGACAAGCGCCCAGGCCTGTACCGCCTGAACCTCCGGCTTGCCGCCACCGCGCGCAGCGGCAGCGGCGGCGTTGGCCTGCAGTAGATCGTGCGCCTCGGAACCAAGGTCGCTCTTCACGCCGCCGACCAGAAGCGCTGGTGAGGCAAAGATGAGGCGGAAGAGTGCCGGATTGGCCAGCGCGAAGCGGACATAGGCACGGCCAGTTTCCCTGAAACCGGCGGCGCCGCCACCGACGGCCTCCGAGGCGGTCCGCTGCGCCGCGCCCAGCTGCGCAAGGCCCTCAAGCGCCAGGGCCGTCATCAGCGCTTCCTTGTCCGGGAAGTGGCGGTAGACCGAAGTGGCGCTCACCCCGACCGCACGTGCGAGTTCGCGAAGGGACAGCGAATCGGCATCGCGTTCGCCGAGCATCCGCAACCCTTCCGAGATCAGGCTTTGGCGCAGATCACCATGATGGTAAGGCTTTTTTTCGATGTTGACACTGTTACTATTTCTGCTCATGATAACAGCGTAAACATTGGAGGTGATCATGGGAAGCCCTATCGAAACCTTGATCCGCGATACCGTCGCCAAAGGGGTGGAAACACTCGCAGCCTTCAACCGCAAGCGATTGGCTGCGCCGGTTAACGGCAATCCATTCCTCACCGGTATTCACGCACCGATGAAGGAGGAATTGACGCTGCTCGAACTGGCGGTGACGGGTACCATTCCGTCGGGTTTGAACGGTCGCTACCTGCGCATCGGACCCAATCCTGTCGAACCCGATCCGGCGTCCTATCATTGGTTCATCGGTGACGGCATGGTGCATGGTCTTGCCATCGAGGACGGCAAGGCTCTGTGGTATCGCAATCGCTGGATCCGTTCCACCGCCGTTGCCAAGGCGCTCGGGACGACACCTGCGCCGGGACCCCGGCACCGGTTCGATACGGTGAACACGAATGTGACCGAGATCGCCGGCCGAACGTTTGCGCTGGTGGAGGGCGGCAGTTTTCCCGTCGAACTAGGCGAGGATCTGGATGACCAGACCTACAATCCCTTCGACGGATCCTTGAAAGGCAGCTTCACCGCTCATCCCCATCGCGATCCCTGCACGGGCGAGAACCACGCGATCTGCTATGATGGCCGCGACCCGGGCACGATCCGCCATGTCGTGATCAGTGACGCCGGCACGGTCATTCGCGAAGAGCCGATTTCGGTGCAGCATGGGCCGATGATCCACGACTGCGCGATTACGAGGCGCTTTGTGGTAATCCTCGACTTGCCGGTCACCTTCTCCATGAAGACGCTAATCGAAGGTCATGGCTTCCCATACCGTTGGAATTCCAGTCATCAGGCCCGCGTGGGGCTTATGCCTCGCAGCGGCACCCAGGACGATATCATCTGGTGTCCAGTGGCCCCTGGCTACGCATTTCACGTCGCCAACGCGTATGACGCGCCCAGTGGTGAAGTCGTCATCGACCTGTGCGTCTACGAGAGCATGTTCGATGACGGCGCGGCAGGGCCGAGTTCGCGCTGCCGCGGCTTGGAGCGTTGGACGGTCGATCCGGCGAGCCGAAGCGTCAACGTTCAGACGCTGGACACCGCCGCGCAGGAGTTTCCGCGGATCGACGAGCGTTTCTTCGGCCAGCCTCACCGCTTCACCTGGAGCATCGCAACCCCGCAAATTCCGCACAGACAGTTCATCGGCGCCACCCGCATTCTCGCTCACGATGTCTTGACCGGTGACCATGAGGTCCACGACTTCGGCCCGGGCCGCTTCCCCGGCGAATTCGTCTTCGTTCCGCAGAGTGCCGAGGCGCCTGAAGGACACGGCTGGCTCATCGGCCTGGTCGTCGATCTGCCTAAAGAGAAGACGGATCTCGTGATTCTCGATGCCCGCCGTTTCGCCGAGCCGCCGGTTGCCAGCATTCATCTTCCGCATCGGATACCGCCAGGATTTCACGGTAACTGGATTGGCGAAGGCGCTGCGCAGTGAGCACCGCCTGTCCCCCAGATCGATCGAGCAGAGCCTCATGAACCGCACAAGAATTTCGGACTGGATCCGCCGCCGTGGGCCTGCATTCGCGCTCGACTGCGCGGTCAATATCGCGGCTCCGCTGGCGATCTATCATCAGACACGGGACCCCTGGGGCGAAATCAATGCCTTGCTGGTGTCCTCGATACCGCCGCTGCTATGGGGCATCGGCAGCTTCCTGCGCAGCCGCCGGGTCGATGCCCTTTCAGTGCTTGCAGTGGCCGGCATCGCCCTTTCGACCCTTGCCTTTTTTGGGGGCGGATCGGCACAGATGCTGCAGCTGCGCGAGAAACTGGTGACGCTCGTAATCGCCCTTGCCTTCCTGGGCTCGGCGGCCATCGGCAAACCCCTGATCTATCCGCTTGCCCGCGCGACAATGGCGCGCCAATCGGAGCAGGCCCTGGCGGAATTCGATGCCAAGGGTAAGGATGCATTGGTGCGCCGCACGGTGATGGTGATGACGCTGGTCTGGGGGATCGGCCTGCTGGCGGACTTTGCCGTCTCGGTGGCTCTGATCTATCTGCTCACGATCGAGCAGTACCTCGTGGTGGGACCGATCCTCGGCTATGTCGCGGTAGGGGGCATGATAATCTGGACGGTCCTTTACCGTCGTTCTCGTACCCGGCACGCCGATGCCGTTCGCGCCAAAGCGGCCGCCAGCGCAACCATGGACGATAACGATTGCCCTCAGCCAGAACCTACCTGACGCAGTTAGCCCCGTCCGCTCTGCTTTCAAACAAAGTCGGTTTCGACGGGGCTTGGGATCCGGGCGGCGTTCCAGGCGTGCGTGAACCTTGCAGGCGCTCGGGGCTTCCAACTCGGGGGCCACAATAGAGGAATTAAGCTTTCAAGGCCTGATACAGCCATGTCGCCGCCAAAATTCGGCACATTCGCAAACCAGAGAATATGGCCTTTGTACCGATATCGTCGCAGCAGATTGGGCTGGCTTATATGGTTGAAAGCGCAATTTTAGCCATCCAATAACCGAGACATGTGGCGCGTCGCAGTCGCACCGCGATTGCTCTGCGATTGCGCAGGTTTGCGTGACGTTACTCCCGTGAAGTGGAATTCGCAGGTAATCTTATTAAAATAGAATACTTATTAGGGCGTAGCTCGCGCTTCTGGCCGCCCATGCAAAAAATGCGTCCATGTCGACGTGGATAATTTTTCTGATGGCTGAATCGCCCATGGTGCGAGCGTATCACGATCAGAACAAATATCGAACAAAAGGAATCGGTTGGTAGGTCATCAAGGCATCTGCCTGGCCGTCGTTACACAGCTCTATCCACAGGCTTGTCCCGGAGCAGGTAGGTTCCTCGCATCGCAAACGCCTTGACCCTGCCGCCCGCCGAGTGAGAACATAGTGGGAACACAGCCTGATTCTCGAGATTGTCCATGCAGCCGGTATCACCATCGACCTTGCCCAGCCTCGAGCATCTGCGCACCCTGGCGTCTCCGCTTGCGGAGTTTCGCACGGTGCCGTTCGGCCTCGAGGATCTCGACGGCCGATTGATGGGCGCAGGCCTGCGCGCCGGCGCTCTGCACGAAGCTGCAGCGCTCACCTGCTCGCTTGTCGACGATGCTGCCGCCACCTTGTTTTTTGCGGGAATAGCAGCGCGTGAGGCTCGCTCTGCAGCGGCGCCGGTACTGTGGATCAGCTGCCGTAACGATCTTTATGCACCCGGCCTGGAACAGGCCGGACTTCGCGCGGCTGACGTCATCCATGCGCAGCCGCGCGATGAAGCTGCGCTGCTTGCCGTCGCCGAGGACGCGGTTCGGGACGGCACCCCGGCGGCGGTGGTTGCTGAGGCCAGCAAGGTATCGATGGTGGCGACGCGCCGCCTGCAGCTGGCGGCGGCAGAAGCCGATATCCCGGTGCTGCTGCTGCGGCGTCACCGCGGGCGTAACCGGGATCCGCTCGGCGAACCTTCGGCAGCCTGGACGCGCTGGCGCATTGCCAGTGCGCCGTCCGAGCGGCTCGGTGTCCCAGGCGTCGGCCGGCGCCGCTGGCTTGTCGAACTCGCCCGCCAGCGCGGCGGCGAGGGTTTTTCCCTGATCTTGGAGGGATGCGATGAGACGGGCCGTCTCGCTGTTCCTGCCGTACCTGGCCATCGAACGGCTGAGACGGCAGGACTGGTTCGCCGCTCCGCGGCCTGAACCCCGCGCGCTCCAGCTTCCCGTCGATGACAACCCCGGTGCTTGCTCTGTCCCGCGTGGCGGCGGGTGGCGGCCCGGTGCGCGTTGGGCGCGGGCAGAAGGGCAGGGCGGGGAGGGCGGACAGTCACGCACGCGCGGCGATGTCGTGCGGGAGATCGCCGCGTTGCCGCTGCACGCGCAGCCCCCCATGCGCGAGCTTGGCCGGCGCTCGGAAGCCGCCGAGCATCCCTTCAAGCGCCCGGCGCCCCCGTCGTCCGGCGAAGCCGTCATTGTTCCTTATGGCGCAGCGGAGCCGCTGGCACTCATCGGCAAGGTCGGCCGCCGGGACGAGATCGTCGCGGCGTGCCCGGCAGCGCGCGCGCTCGGGATCCGGGTCGGTATGGCTGCGACCCATGCCCGTGCCCTGGTCTCCGATCTCGATTTCCGCCCTGCCGAGCCGGGTGCCGACGCAACGCTGCTCGATCGGCTCGCCTTGTTCGGGATCCGCCGGTGGTCGCCGATCGTCGCCGTCTCGCCGCCGGATGGCATCTGTCTGGATCTAACCGGCGCGGCGCACTTGCATGGCGGCGAGGCGCGCTTTTGCCGCCGGCTTCAGGCCTTCTGCCGCCGCGCCGGGTTCACGGCGCGGATCGCGATCGCTGATACCCTGGGTGCTGCCCATGCGCTCGCGCGCTACGGCCGCGAGGATATCGTCATCTCCCCGCCGGGCGGCGTGCTGCGCGCCTTATCACCGCTGCCGGTGGCGGCGCTGCGGCTCGAGGAAACCGCGCTGGGTGCAGCGCGCAAGTTCGGGTTCGAGACGATCGCCGACCTGCTCCCTGTCGCGCGCGGTCCGCTTGCGCGACGCCTCGGCATGGCCGCGATCGAGCGGCTCGATCAGGCGCTGGGCGGCAAGGCGGAGCCGATCACGCCGCGCGAGGATGTCGTTGTTCCTGTGGTCGAGCGCCGCCTGCTCGAGCCTATCGGCACTGCCGAGGCGATCGCGCAGGTCATGCAGGACCTCTTGGCCGACATGGCCCAGCTGCTCCAAAGCAGGGGGCTTGGCGCCCGTTCACTGCGCCTGATCGCGCTGCGGATCGACGGCGGCGAGGAGACCGTCGCCATCGGCACCTCGCGGCCGACGCGCGAAGCCGCCCATCTGCTGCGCTTACTGAAGCTCAGGATTGACCGCATCGATCCGGGGCTCGGCCTGGAACAGTTCAGGCTGCTTGCGCCGCATACCGAAGCGCTCGACGCGGAAAACCTTGGCGCCATCCTTACCGGTGAGACTACGCTGCGTGATCCGGCCCGGCTCGTTGACGTGGTGTCGGGCCGGATCGGCCCGGCAAGTGTATTCCGGCTCGCGCCTGCCGAGAGCCATGTCCCGGAGCGGGCGGTGAGGGCGGTAAACCCCATCGAGGCACCCGGAACTTGGCCGTCCTGGCAGCGGCCCGTACGCCTGTTCGCGCGGCCAGAACCTTTGCACCGGGTCATGGCGCTGATGCCCGATCAGCCGCCCCGCCGCTTCGAATGGCGCGGCCGCGCTTATAAGGTCGTGGCAGGTGACGGGCCCGAACGGATCCACGGTGAGTGGTGGCGCCGCGATGCCGAAGTCTGGGCCGTGCGTGACTACTACCGTGTCGAGGACGAGCATGGCGGGCGCTACTGGGTATTTCGCCGCGGCGACGGCATGGAGAGCAATACCGGCGATCTCACCTGGTGGATGCACGGGGTCTTCGCGTGAGCGACTATGTCGAACTTCAGGTGCTCACGCATTTTTCGTTCCTGCGCGGAGCCTCAAGCCCGGACGAGCTGTTCTCTGCTGCGGCCATGCTCGGCTATCCGGCCTTGGGCGTTGCCGATCTCGGCAGCGTGGCGGGCGTGGTACGTGCCTGGGAAGCGGCGAAGGTCACCGGGGTGCGGCTGATAGCCGGCAGCCGGATTGATCTGAGCTGCGGGCGTAGCCTGCTGCTCTATCCGACCGACAAGCGCGCCTGGTCGCGCCTGACGCGCCTGCTCACCATTGGCAAGCGCCGGGCGGGCAAGGGCAAATGCCAGCTGCACTGGCACGACCTTGAAGCCTGGTCGCAAGGGATGATCGCCATCCTGCTTCCAGATGAAGCCGGCGAGCAGAATGCCGCTGCGCTGGCCGATCTGCGCCAGGTCTATGGCAAACGCGGCTACATGGCCCTGTCCCAGCGCCGCCGGCCCGATGATGCGCTGCGCATCGATGCCCTTGCGCGGCAGGCCACAGAAGCAGGCGTCCGGGCGGTGGTTACCGGCGATGTCCTCTACCACGCGCCGGACGCCCGCCTCCTGCAGGACGTGGTTACCGCGATCCGCCACGGCTGCATCGTCGACGAACTCGGCTATCGGCGGGAAGTCAACGCCGACCGCGCCCTCAAGTCCGCTGAAGAAATGGTCCGCCGCTTTGCCGCTTATCCTGAAGCCCTGCGCGCCAGCGTCGAGATCGCGGAGGCCTGCACCTTTGCGCTGAGCGAACTCACCTACAATTACCCGCAGGAGCGCCTGATCGACGGGCTGACCGCGCAGCAGGCGTTGGAGAAGATGGCGTACGAAGCGCTCCATGCCATGTTCGGCGGTGATCCGCCTTCCGCCTACCGGGACCAGATCGCTCATGAGCTGAAGCTCATTGCCGACCTGAACTACGCGCCCTATTTCCTGACGGTCCATGCGATCGTCAGCGAAGCCCGGCGGCGGGGGATACTCTGCCAGGGCCGGGGCTCTGCCGCCAATTCCTGCGTCTGCTTTGTGCTGGGGGTCACCTCAATCGACCCCATCAAGCACGAGCTGTTGTTCGAACGATTCGTTTCAGGCGAGCGGCGCGAGCCGCCCGACATCGACGTCGATTTCGAGCACGAGCGGCGCGAGGAGATCATCCAGTGGATCTTCGAGACCTACGGCCGCGACCGCGCGGCGCTCACGGCCGTCGTCACTCGGTTCCGTGCGCGCGGCGCCGTGCGCGATGTCGGCAAGGCGCTGGGGCTGCCGGAGGATCTGACCTCCTCGCTGGCAGGGCTGGTCTGGGGCTGGTCGGCCGAAGGCGTCGGCGAGAAGCAGGCGGCGGAACTCAACCTCGACATGTCGGACCGGCGGCTGCGGCTGACGCTTGATCTCGCCCGTCAGCTGATCGGCGTGCCGCGCCAGTCCAGCCAGCATCCCGGCGGGTTCGTTCTCACCCATGACCGGCTCGACGACCTGGTGCCGATCGAGCCTGCGGCCATGGCCGATCGCCAGATCATCGAGTGGGACAAGGACGACATCGATGCCTTGAAGATGATGAAGGTCGATGTCCTCGGCCTTGGCATGCTCGGCTGCATGAACCGCGCCTTCAACTTGCTCGGCGAGGCCAAGGGGATCCACATCGGCCTTGCCGATCTGCAGGGCGATGATCCGGACGTCTATGCCATGATCCAGAAGGGCGATACGCTCGGCACCTTTCAGATCGAGAGCCGCGCGCAGATGTCGATGCTGCCGCGCATGAAGCCGCAGCGCTTCTACGACCTCGTCATTCAGGTCGCCATCGTGCGGCCCGGCCCCATCCAGGGTGAGATGGTCCATCCCTACCTCCGCCGCCGCAGCGGGGAGGAACAGCCCGAGTATCCGCGTCCCGAGCTGCGTGCAGTGCTGGAGAAGACCCTTGGCGTACCCCTGTTCCAGGAGCAGGCGATGAAGGTTGCCATTGTCGGCGCCGGCTTCACCCCGGCAGAGGCCGACCAATTGCGCCGCGCGATGGCCACCTTCAAGCTGACCGGCGGCGTCTCGCATTTTTCCGAGAAGCTGATCGAGGGCATGGTTGGACGCGGTTATCCGCGCGATTTTGCCGAGCGCACCTTCCGCCAGCTTGAAGGCTTCGGCTCCTATGGTTTTCCCGAGAGCCATGCGGCGAGCTTCGCGAAGATCTCCTATGCCTCGAGCTGGATGAAGCATCACCATCCCGACGTCTTCTGCGCCGCGCTGATGAATGCGCAGCCCATGGGCTTCTATGCCCCGGCACAGATCATCACCGATGCCCGTCAGCACAGGGTGGAGGTACGGCCGGTTTGCATCAATGCCAGCCGGTGGGATTGCTCTTTGGAGGCTACGGACAGCCGGTACCATGCGGTGCGTCTAGGTCTGCGTCAGGTGCGCGGGCTTTCCAATGCGGACGGCGCGGCGATAGTCGCATCCCGCGGCCTCGCACCCTTCGAATCCGTCGAAGACCTCTGGCGCCGTTCGGGCGTGCCCCGTGCTGCGATCGAGAAGCTCGCCGATGCCGATGCCTTTCACGCCTTCGGCGCCGATCGCCGTCAAGGGCTGTGGAAGGTGAGGGGGCTTGGCGAAGCGCCTTTGCCGCTCTTCGTCGCTGCGGACCGGGCCGCGCAGGCGATCAGCGCCGAGGCGCAAGAGCCGGCAGTGGACCTGCGCCCGCTGGCAGATGGGCGTGAAGTGATCGAGGACTATCGCTCGCTGCAGCTGTCGTTGCGGGCGCACCCACTGACCTTCGTCCGCGATGAGCTCACGCGGCGCGGCGTGACCCGCTGCGCGGATCTTGTGAACATCCGCGACGGCCGCAGGGTTGAAGTTGCTGGGATCATCCTCGTGCGCCAGAAGCCGGGATCGGCCAAGGGGGTGCTGTTCATCACCATCGAGGACGAGACGGGCATCGCTAACGGCATTCTTTGGCCCGACCGCTTCGAAGCGCAGCGCCGCACGGTGATGTCCGCTTCGATGGTCGGGCTCAAGGGACAGGTCCAGAAGGAAGGCGAGGTGATCCACGTCATCTGTGACAGGATCGTCGATCACGGCGACCTCCTGCACCGCGTTGGTGAGATGTCTTTCCCGCACCGGACCGGCCGGGGTGACGGCGCGCGCCATGCCGGCAGCCCCGATCGCGGCGACCGGGCCTGGGCCCCAAAACCGATGAACAGCTATTGGCCGCCTCATGCCGAAGGTCGCGACCCCGAAGAGGTCGTGCGGTTCAGGTCGCACGATTTCCATTGAACCCGTGGCTGCGCTTCCCAAACACCACCGCGTGATCATCGCGCTCTCGCTGCATATCCTGCGCGGCGGTGTCACGCGCTGCAGCGACGGCCGCGTCGACACAGTAGAGGTTCGCCTGGCGCTGAGATGTCTGCTTCCGCATTGCCGCGAGCGCTGGCCGCTCGAGCTCTACTGGGATGCTGCCAGCCAGGACAATGAAATCGGCAGGGCGCAGGGAGTGACGGCCGCCTTCAACGGGATTGTCCGCCAGCTGCGGCTTGCCGGGCGGTATGAAGAGAGCGGGCCGGCGTAGCGCGGCGTGGGAGCAATTCTTTGGCCGTTCCATTTGCCGGAAGCAGCGCCAGGTATAAGCTTGCCGGGCGGCTCGAGCTGGAGCGATCGATCAGGAGACATGCCATGTGCAACCGTGCCCGCTTCAAGGGAGAGCCGGAGACGCTGTGGGGATCGGTAGCTGCGCTCTTTGACGAGAGGCCGCGCGACAATCGCTTCGATCCGCAGGAGCTGAGGCCGAAGGGACGGGCCTACGTGATCCGCGAGCAGGGCGGCGTCCGAGGGTGGGACGTGATGAGCTGGGACGTTCTGGGCGGTCAGGGCGCCTGGCCGATGACGAATGTGCGTAATCTCGGCTTGCCGCAGTGGCAGCGGCTTGCCGCAGATCCGAAGAACCGCTGCGTCGTGCCGCTGACCGAGTTCTGTGAGTTTACCCCGGACAAGCATGATCTTGGCGACGGCAAGCCGCCGCTCAAAGGCGAGATGTGGTTTTCTGTGAAAGATCAGCCCGTGTTCGCGGTTGCGGGGTTTTGGCAACGGACGCAGATCGGGGGCAGCTTCGCGATGGTCACCTGCTACGCCAATGCGCTGGTCAGGCCGATCCATCCCAAGGCGATGATCACCATCCTGGAACCCGGGGACATCGATTTCTGGCTGCGCGGATCCTACGCTGAAATCGCGGCGCTGCAGCGGCCGTATGACGAGACGCGGATGACCGTGCGCGGGCCGGTTTTCCCTACACGGACGGATCAGCGTTGACGTACTGACGGACGTCACCGTCCCGATAGCCGCCCCGCCGCGGTTCTGGATCGGCAGGCGAACTGCGACCTGAAGCGAGTTTGCCGATTTTTCCAATATCATCTTTGGCCGACACGCGGGCTTCGCGCATCGTCCAGGATGGCGGCTCAGATGGGGGGCACCCGAGGTCAGCCATTCGCCTTGTTCGCGTACAGATCCGTGGTGCGGATCAGCCGGTCCAGGATGCCCGGCTCGGAATAGGCATGACCTGCGCCTTCGATCAGATGGAAGTCGGCTTCGGGCCAGGCCTTGTGCAGCGCCCATGCGTAATGCGCGGGGCAGGGCATGTCGTAGCGCCCATGCACGATCGTCCCGGGAATAGCGCGAAGCTTATGCGCGCCGCGTAAGAGCTGATCAGGCTCGAGCCAGCAGTCATTCACGAAATAGTGGGTCTCCAGCCGGGCGAAGGCGAGCGCGAAATGTCCGTCGTCATGCTGCCGAGAGGTCGCAGCGTCGGGTAGGAGGGTAATGACTTCCCCTTCGAACAAACTCCACGCGCGCGCGGCCTCGATCTGCTCTTCCATCGAGCCCGTTGTCAGGCGCCGGTGGTAGGCGCGCAGAATTTCGCCTCGCTCGGCCTCGGGGATCGGCGCCACCAGGCGCTCGTATTTGTCCGGAAACAGCTGTGACACACCGAACTGGTAAAACCAGTCGAGTTCAGCCCGGGAGCACATGTAGATGCCTCGCAGGACCAGTTCGCTCACCCGCTCAGGATGCGTTTGTGCGTACGCCAGCGAAAGCGTGGAGCCCCAGGAGCCGCCGAACACGAGCCATTGCTCGGCGCCCGCTAGCTCCCGCAGGCGTTCGATGTCTGCAACAAGGTGCCAAGTCGTGTTGGCATCGAGCGATGCATGCGGCGTCGACCGGCCGCAGCCTCGCTGGTCGAACAGGATGACATCGTAGAGGTCCGGATCGAACAATCCGCGATGCGCCGGCGAAATCCCGCCGCCGGGGCCGCCATGCACGAAGACCGCAGGCTTTGCGCCCGGCGTGCCGCACCGCTCATAATAGATGCTGTGGCCTTCGCCGGTGTCGAGCGTTCCGGAGGCATAGGGTTCGATCGGCGGATAGAGTGTGCGCAGCATGCCGCTCTTGTTGCCCACTTCTTCGGTGAATGGAAGCGGGGCTGCCGCGCCGATCCAAAAATCGCCTGGGACTGGCCTGATGCAGCCGGCGAAAGACGTCTGCACCAGATTGACACGGGACGGGTTTGCGATGTTCTGACTGTGCAGAGGATGAGAGCACTTTCGGCCAGCTCGCTGATTCTGTTGCCTCGGATAGGCATCGCCGCTGCGCCAGCGTGCAATCCCGGTCTTTTGCTGAACCATCGTTGCCCGTGTCCGAAATTTGCGGTCCCAAGCGATGTCGCTTATCCTCATCTTCACCAGGTCGCAGCAGTTGCGATCGCCGCAGCGCTTTGCGAATGACGACCTCGCCGGTCGCGCTGATACCGTGAACCTGAAAAAATGTTCTTGGCCAAATCGAGGCCGATCGTGCTAATTTCCATGGCGGGTGGCTCCTCTGCTCGGGTTGCATGACAGCAAACCCATCTTGGCACTTAGATGCCGCGAGCGGGAGCCATCCACCTCATCCGGTTACGGCAGCTGGCGGCCAGCTTGCGCTGTTCACAGCTCCTGGAAGGACTGCCCGAACCCGCGGAAAGCCGCCATTCGCTGGCGATAATCGCTTCTATAACCCATGGTCTGATTTATCGGTAAGTCCGCGCAATGGGCTTGTAGGACCGGAACTCTGCGGGACTCGTTGTGGAGTAAGGTGCATTCAGTCGGGCGCGAAAGCATTTCTCTTCTCGTTTTTGCTAAGCTAACAATGCGTCAGCCAATCGTTCGCCTTGGCGTTTCAGCTCCCACTTGCTCACGACAGCTGTCGCGATGGCATTGCCCAGCACGTTGGTGGCGGTACGGCCCATGTCCATAAAGTGATCGACGGCAAGGATGAAGGCGATCCCTTCCACAGGCAGGTCGAACTGCCCCAATGTGGCCGCCACGACGACCAGCGATGCGCGGGGTACGGCGGCGATTCCTTTGCTGGTCACCATGAGCACCAGCAGGATCGTGATCTGCGTCATGATCGGCAGGTAGATGCCGTAAGCCTGCGCGATGAACAGCGTAGCGAATGTGGCATACATCATCGAACCGTCGAGGTTGAAGCTGTACCCCAGTGGCAGGATGAAGCTGTAGATACGCCGGGGCACGCCGAACCGGTCAAGCTGCTCCAGCATCTTGGGGTAGGCGGCCTCTGACGACGCGGTGGAGAAAGCCAGCAGTACCGGTTCGCGCACATGGCGCAGCAGAACAAATATCTGCCGTCCCAGAAACAGACTGCCCGCGCAGATCAGCAGAAGCCATAGCGAACCCAGCGCAAGGTAGAACGATCCGACAAGCTTACCGAACGTGGCCAGCACGCCGATCCCCTCGCTAGTCACCGCCGCCGCCAATGCGCCGAATACGGCCAGCGGGGCCATCTGCATGACATAACCGGTGACGGTCAGCATCATCTTCACCATCGCTTCGATCAGTATGACGATGGGTTTGCCATCCTCTCCGATCGCGGTGAGGGCTAAGCCCACGAAGATCGAGAAGACGACGATCTGCAGGATCGAGTTCTCCGCCATCGCTCCCACCATGGACGTGGGGAAGACGTGCAACACGAAGTCGCGGAAGTTCAGCGCCTGCGCATCGACCGCCGCCGCGCCGCCGGTGCGGACCAGATGCAGCCCTTCGCCTGGAGCCAGCAGGTTCACCAAAGCAAGGCCCAGCGCAAGCGAAAGCAGGCTGGCGGTCAGGAACCACGCCATTGCCCGCCCGCCTATGCGGCCCAGCGCCGTGCTGTCCCGCATATGGGCCATGCCTGCCACCAGTGTCGAAAAGACCAGCGGGGCGACGATCATCTTGATCAGATGCAGGAACACATCGGCAAGAAGGTGGAAGTAGCTCGCGACCTCCTTTGCTGTTTCAGGCGTGTCGCCGACAAGCTGGTTTGCGGCAAATCCCGCGCAGACGCCGGAAACCATCCCGGCGACGATGAAGGTCGTCAGGCGACGTGACATAGGCAATTCTCTTCGGAAGGGGGGGTAGTCAGGACCGAAAAAGGACCCGGTTCCGCCGGAGGGGCGAAACCGGGTTCAGGATGGGTCCGGTCAGTTCTTTGCGGCAGGGGCCTTGCGGTAATCCAGCGAAGGCGCCTTATCGCCAAGCAGGGAGTGGTAGACGAAGTCCGCACCACGTCGTTCGTCCAGTTCCTTCTTCGCGGCTGCCAGCGTTTCCGGGCTTTGGAACAACTGCGCCGCAGTCAGCGCCAGCGTTTTGCTGGCGACCTCTGCACCTTTGGTGCCGATGCTGGCGCCGCTGGCGGCAACGGCCTGCCAGCTGTGCGGCGGCGTGCCGGGAACCCAGGTGCCCGTCGAAAGACCCGCGGTGGGTGTGGTGTAGCTGACGTCGCCCACATCAGTGGAGGCTGACATAATCTCGCCGCTCGAATAAGGCGCGACGCCTGATACCTGCTTACGGCCACCCTTGGGCAGCGTAGTGGCGATCTTGTCGATGAACGCCTGTTCCTCGGCCGTGTATGTGGGCAGCGGAACCTGCTTCAGGTTGTCGTACATCATGTGGCCCAGCGTATCGTTGGGTAACAGATCGAAGGTGCCGCCGATCTGATCGTATTCCACGGTGGTGCCCGTGCCCAGCGCAGCGCCTTCAGCGGCCTTCTTCACGCGCTCCATGATGTCGGCGACCTGCTGCTGGTCGGGGTGGCGCACGTAGTAGTAGACCTCTGCCGTATCCGGCACGACATTGGGCGCCTTGCCGCCATCGGTGATGACGTAGTGAATGCGGGTTTCCTGCGGAACGTGTTCGCGCATCATGTTGACCATGTTGTCCATCGCCTCCACCCCATCGAGAGCGGAGCGGCCACGCTCGGGCGCCGCGGCGGCGTGGGAGGCGAGGCCGTGGAAGCGGAACTTGGCGCTGACGTTGGCGAGGGCATGACCCTGCATCGCGCTATAGCCGTCACCGGCATGCCAGTGCAGCATGGCGGAGACGTCCTTGGTAAGGCCCGAACGAACGAGGAAGACCTTGCCCGAGCCACCTTCTTCGGCAGGTGCACCGTAGACTCGCAATTCGCCCTTGATGCCATGAGCGACCATCCAGTTCTTGGTGGCGATGGCGGCGGCCACCGAAGCCGCACCGAACAGGTTGTGGCCGCAGGCATGACCGGCAATGCCGTCGATCACGCGGCGCTCCGGCTCTGCTGCTTGGGCGAGCCCAGGAAGGGCGTCGTACTCGGCGAGAATGCCAATTACCGGTCCGTCCCCGTTCCTGTAGCTGGCGATGAAGGCGGTTGGCATCCCGGCGACCCCGGCAGCCACCTTGAAACCGGCAGCCTTTAGGTCCTTTTGCAACAGGCCGGAGCTTTTCGTCTCCTGAAACCCGACTTCGGCCCACGACCAGATCTGAAGCGCATTGCGCGCCATTGCGGGCGATCCGCGATCAACTTCGGCAAGGATCTCCTTGCGATCGGCATCGGCGAGCGGCTCGGCCAGAGCGGGGGTGGGGGCCAGAAGTGCGGAAAAAGAAAACAAAGCAGTGCGAAGGCGGGATTTCATCGGGCTACATCCTCGTCGAAAAGGCACATCGAAAGAGTGCCTGCGCGGATCTCAGGCGATCCGCGTAGGCCGGGTAGGGGATCAGCGCTTGCCGAACGACACGCGCAACTGGGCACCGAACACGCGCGGCTCGTTGTAGACGAGCGTGGTTGAAGTCACCGAAGGCGTGACGACGCCACCGGCAGCAGCATAAGTGACGTCGAACAGGTTGCGCACGAAGAATCCGAGGTCGATGCCGCGATCCTCGATATTGTTGAAGTCCAGCTTGAGGTTGACGGTGTCATAAGCCTTCTGGATGCCGTTGGTGTCCAGCGGACGCTCCACGTACCAGACCTTGGTGCTGTGGAACCAGTTGGCGTTGAACACCATTTCCGCGAAGTCGCCAAGATAGGTCGCGTAACGTGCGCCGCCGCCGATCGTCCACTTGGGTGTGTACGAGAACTTGTTGTTGACCGGGTTGGTGCCCAGCAACGGGATGAAAGCGGCCGGTGCGTCGTACTCGTCGTACTTGGCGTCGGTGTAGGCGCCGAACCCGGACAGGGTGAAACCGCTCGTCGGCGTGATCGAAAAGTCGAACTCGGTGCCTTTGATCGTCGCCTTGGCGGCATTGATGATCAGGCTGCTGGGGTCGTTGGCGGAATTGCCGTCTCCGTCGAAGTCGGCACCGGGGAAGATCGAGCGCTGGATGTTGTTGTACTTGCTGGTATAGGCCGCGATGTTGAAACGGCCCTTCACTCCGCCCAATTCCCAGCTGCTCTTGATGCCCGCCTCGTAGTCGGTGACCTTCTCGGGCTGGAACGTCTCGAAACCGTCGAAGTAGGGCGACATGCCGCTCTGGTTGAAGCCAGCCGAGCGGTAGCCGCGACGGTTGGTGATGTAGAGGAACAGGTCGTCGTTAACTTTGTAGTCGAAGCCCAGGGTCCAGGTCGGTGCCTTGGAGCTCTCGGAACCGGTCTTGCCGCCGCGCGAGGCGCAGGCATCAGGGCCGATGCGATCCGCCGTGTCCAATGCCGCGACCGAGCAGCCGCTGGACTTGTCCCAGGTGTAGCGGAAGCCGCCGTTGAAACGCAGACCTTCTGCGAAACCGCCGAAGGCATAGCCGATCTGGCCGAACAGCGCCTTGCTGGTCGATGTGTTGTAGTTCTCGTTGTAGGTGAAGGTCCTGCCCGGGATCACGGCCGAATAGGTCGCGCTGCCGTTCACCCCGGTCGGGTCGCTCTTGAGGTAGAAAGCGCCGACGATCCAATCCAGACGATCGTTCAGCAAGGAGCCGAGGATCTGGAACTCGTCGGAAATCTGCTCGACGTCGGTATTGGAAACGCCATCGTAAAGGCGCAGGTATGTCCCATCCATGTCGCGAGCCGCCGCAATCTTGCTGCGGCGATAGCCGAAGATGTTCTTGAACGTGACTTTGCCCACTTCCAGTTCGGTAGTGTTGGCAACGCCCCAGAATGTGCGGTGCGAATAGGGATCGATGCTGGTGCTGACGTCGCGAACGCCTGCCGCCTGTTGCTCGGCTAAGGCGATGTCGATGTCGCAACCGGCAACGCCGCAGTCGAAGTAAGGACGGTTCGCAGCCGTACGGGCAGTGCCGCCGCCACTGACGGCGGGGTTCGGGTAGACGCCGTTGAGCACGGTGCCAGTGCCGTTTTCACGCGCACGATACCAGTCAAACACGGTTGTGTTCTTCAGGCCATCGATCAGCTCCAGCAGCAGCGAAGCGCGAAAGGCGTCGTTGTGGCGATCGTCGAGGTCGCCGCCCGTGCCATGGTTCTTGGTGTAGCCGTCACGGCGGGCGATCTGGCCCGCGACGCGCAGTGCCACGCGGTCGGCGACGATCGGCAGGTTCACCGCCCCCTCGAACGTCGTCTCGTTGTAAGACCCGAGCGTGGCCTGCCCGTAGCCTTCCAGATCGTGACTGGGCGCGACGGGGTAGAGCAGCAGCGCGCCGCCGGTGGTGTTGCGGCCGAACAGAGTGCCCTGCGGGCCCTTCAGGACCTGGATCGAGCTGATGTCGAAGGTCGGCACGATGCTGCCTTCGTTGGGCAGCGGCACGTCGGCGAAGTAGGTCACGACCGACGGCGCGGAGGCGCCTGCGGTTGCGCGGCGCTGACCGCGAATGACGATGGACGGCGTATCGCGCGATGTCTGCGGCGCGACGTTGAGGCCCGGCGTCGTGTAGGTTAGGTCCTGCGTGCTGACGACGGCCTTCTCGCGCAGCATTTCGGCATTGAACGCAGTGACCGACACAGGAACGGTCTGGGCGCTTTCCTCGCGGCGGCGCGCGGTGACGACGATGTCGCCGCCGGGCTGATCGAGCGATTGTGCCTGAACTGCCGAGGGGGCCTGTTCTTCCGATTGGGCAGCGGCGGTAGTGGCGGTGGCGAGAACGGTGGACGCGAGAAGCAGAGCCGAAAGGCTGCGACAGGTCATTTTTTTGTTACCCCATGTTATGTCGACCTGTCCCTGATCGCAGGCCGATATCTGCAAGACGCAGCCGATCGCAGATCATTCGTTTCGTCCGAAAAAATATTCCGGGTGACGGCGATGGCGGCCCAAGGCTAAGAAGGCCGGGCATTCGTCAGGGAAGGCCGAACTCATTTTTACGCTGCGCAGGACATCGCCGAACAGGCAGGAGCAGGCTCGGTCCCATGCTCTGGACTTGTCTGCGCACGTGCCCGCATTGCGCCGGTACATCGCCAAGAGGGCGCAGCCGGGGGATGTCGATGATCTCGTGCAGGACGTGCTGGTGCGGATGCACGTGCGTGGACAGGCCGATCCCATCACCAATGTGGAAGGCTATCTGTTTCAGGTCGCGGCCAGCGTTCTGACTGATCGTGCCCGCCGCGACACCGTGCGCCATCGCAGCGCCCATCACGAAATGACCGAAGCCTTCCACCCCGTCGACGAACTGACGCCGGAGCGTTTGCTGCGCGGGCGCGAGGATGTGGGGCGGCTGGCCAACGCCCTTGAGGAAATGCCCGAGATGACGCGCGATGCTTTCGTGCTCCATCGGTTCGAGGAAATGTCCTACGACGCGATCGGGGAGCATCTTGGCATATCGACCAGCGCGGTGGGGCGCCACATCATGAAGGCGGTGCGCTTTCTGGCGGCGAGGGACCTGCCATGACCAAGGCGGTAGACCCACGGCCTTTCGATGCGCATGCGCTGGAAAAGATCGATTCCCCCGAAGCGACGGCAGCGGCCTATTTCAGCGTTTTTCGTTCGCCGCGTGCGACGGAACGAGATTACGAAGACTTTGAAAGCTGGCACGCCCGTGACGAGGCGAACCGCATCGCCTGGGCCAGCGTGGAACGGACTTGGGAAGGCTCTGCGGCGATGCGGACAGAAGCCCGCATTCTTGAGATCCGCGAACGTGCTCTGGCTAACCGCCGTGGCCGCAAGGCATGGGTCCGTCCGGCAATGGCGGCCTGTTTGGCGCTTGCGATGGTCAGCGGCGCGGTGGCTGTCCAGCGGCACCGCGAAGCCTCCGCTCCAGTGGCGCAGGCGGTTGCCGACAGCCGTGTGATCTCCACAGGCGTAGGGCAGCAGAGCACCTTCCGCATGACCGATGGCTCTGTGATCACCGCGAATACTGCCACGGCTCTGACTGTGGCGGAAAGCGACACGCGCCGCAGCACCACGATCCGCGAAGGCGAGGCATTCTTCGAAGTCGCTAAAAACCCACGCAAGCCATTCACGGTCACGGCCGGCGGAGTTACGGTGACCGCGCTGGGCACTCAGTTCGCAGTTCGCACAGTCGAGGGCCGGGTGGATGTGACGCTGGCCGAAGGACAGGTCCGCGTTGATATGCCTGCAGCCGACGGCCGCGCCGCGCAGTCGACGGTGCTGCAGCCCGGTCAGGAACTGGTCTGGAACGGTCGCAGCTATCGGACCGCAGCGGCGGAGGTGGAGCGGCGGCTTGCCTGGCGTAGCGGCGTCATCGCCTTCGACCGCGTACCGCTGGCGCAGGCCGTGGCGGAGGTCAATCGCTACAGTCCGCAAGAGATCATCGTCTCGAGTCCGGCGATTGCAAGCCATCCGATCAGCGGCACGTTCCGCATCGGCGTGACACGCGGATTCCTTCAGAGTCTGGAACTGGCCGGGGTGGCGCGCGTGGAGAATGAAAGCGCAACCCGCGCGGAACTTGTGGCGCCGTAAATCGCGTTTTCAGTCGAAATTGTAGCGAATACGTACCCCGATTGTGCGTGGCGGCCCCGGAATGATCGTCGCGGCGGTATAGGCCGGGTTCAACGTTCCGCCTCCGCTGGCGTAGAAGCGGTCCGTCAGATTGCGGACCCAAAGCTCGAACTCGACCGGAATTCCGCCGGGTCTGCGCCAAGTCACGCTGGCGCCCAGCAGTCCATAGGCCGATTGGCGGGCAAAGGCTTCGGTTGGTCGCTCGGTCAGACGGACGCTGCTGACGTAGGCATAATCGGCGCTTAGCCCCAGGTTGCCAAGCGCTCCCGGCAGCGCGATTTCGCGCGACAGGGCCAGCGCCCCACTGAAGGTCGGCGTGTAGGTAAACCGGTTGTTCAAGGGGGCACCACCCAGCAATGCGGTCAGCACAGAAGGCGCATCGATCCGGGTGTAACGCGGATCGATCCACGATCCGGTCAGTGTCAGATGAGTCCGCGCCCCCAGATCGAGTGAAAAATCAACGTCCAGCCCCACAATCCGGGCCTTAGCGCTATTGATGTAAAGAGTCAGCGGATCGGTCGCCAGATCGTGATCGCCATCGAAATTTACGTCGGGAAACAGTGCGCGCTGCACGTCGTCATAGAGGCCAAGGTAGCCCGACACTGCATAAGAACCGGTGATTCCCGCGACATTGATGCGCCCTTTCGCCCCCAGTTCGAAGTCCGTCAGCGTTTCTGGCTTAAAGGTCTGAAAAACCTTCAGCGTCCCACCCAGCGCCGGCGTGTTGTACCCTCCGGACCGGAAAGCGCGCCGACTGGTAAGGTAGACGCTATGGTCCCCAATCCTGCGGGTCAGGGCCAAAGTCCAGGTTAATCGGCCCGACCGCGCCTGTGCGCTGGTGCCCCAGTTGGCTAGGCATTCCTGTTCGGACAGCGGCGCAACGGTGGCGGATCGCAAGGCGCAGCCGCTGCTGCGCTCCCCCGTGTAGCGCAGGCCCACATCGGCGGTGGTATGTGCCGCTATCGGCAGGGTGAGCTGCCCGAACAAAGCAGCGCTGCGGAACGTCTGGTAGCTGACCGCGTGCGACGGCGGATTGTCGGGCCGGGTCAAGCGGGAGACGCTTTGCACAACCGGCCCGTCCGGCGCGCTTTCCAGATAGAAAACTCCGGCGATGTAGCGCAGTTTTCCGGCATGGCCCTGAACTTGCAGTTCTTCGGTCCATTGCCGCAATTGTGCGGAAATTACGGAATCGTAGATCGGCAGCGGTGTCCCGTCGCCGTCAAGGGCATAGTTCACGCGGGTCGTGCGAAGGCCGACGATGTTGCGGACCAGAAGATCGCTGTCGCCGAATTCCGTCACGTTGCCGATGCCTCGGAATCGGCGCTGGAATTGCGGAAATACGCTAGACTGCGACGTCCGCCGCGCCAGCGTTTTCTGCAAATCGAGGTAACTGTCGATGTCGCAGGCTCCGGCGCCGCAGTCGAAGTAAGGCGCGTTCTGCGCATTGCGCACGCTGCCGCCGCTGTAGACCCCGGTGAGGATCAGCGCAGCGCCCATCTCATCGGCGTTCAACAGATCTAATGTCGTCGTCGAGCGTAACGGACCATTGGGATCGAACCCCAGTATGGCCCGCATCGCATCGCTATGGACAGTGTCGGTGCGCTCACCGGAATGCAGCCGCGTATAGCCACTCCGCCGAACCCGCTGGCCGGAAACGCGCAGGGTCAGGCTTTGTGTGAGAGGCACTTCAACGGCGCCTTCCAGCCGGTTCAGCCCGTAATTTCCCCCCTCACCCTCGATATAGGACGGCACACCAGAGCCCGGCTGCACTGATCGCAGCAGGACTGCACCGCTTGTCGCATTGCGACCGAATAGAGTACCTTGCGGACCGCGCAGAACTTCTGCCGATGCCATATCGAATAAAGGCGAAAGCGCGGCCTGATTGGGCAAGGGCACTTCGTCCTGATAGACAACAAGGGGCAGGCGATTTTCGTCGCTAATCGACCGGCGCTGGCCGCGCATCACCAGAAGCGGGGTGGCGCTGCTTGTCTGCCCGGTGGCGACGAAACCGGGGGTGATGCGCGCCAAATCGGCCAGCGTTCGCACAGCCCCCCTTTCCAGCGCCGTACGATTGAGGTGGTTGACCAGCAGCGGCACGTCAAGATCGCGCTCCGGGCGGCGGCGGGCGGAAACGAGGATTTCCGGTGCATTCTCGACCGGAAGCGAGGACACCCGCAGCGTTTTACGAATGCTTGGCTGGGCTTTGACGATCAGGTAGACGCCGGGTGCCACGGCGCGGACGGACAGCCCCATGCCTTGGATCATCCGGGCCAGCGCTTCACCCGCCGATACGCGGCCATGTATGGCGTTTGTGCGCCGCCGTTCCGCTCCCGGCGCGTTTAGCAAGACTTCGACTGCAGCTTGCCGCCCCAGGATGGCGATTGCGTTGGACAAGGGCTGCGCTGGAACGTCCAGTTCTGGCGCTTGCGTTCGCGCACCGACACTCGACGAAGTAAGAACTGCGACCGCACCGATGGCTTTCGCGATGCAAGCACGCAATCGATGTCTTCCCAGTAACTGAAATATGAATTTCCCTGTTGGCGCGAAGCTATCGGGATTAGCGTCTTGCTTCAAGGGGAGGCCAAAGCCGCTGGAAAATATTCACGTTAGTTTTCTGAATGGTTTGTCCGACCGCATAATCCATTGGCAGAAATCGCCTGGCGCCCGGTGGAGTGATCGCTCTCGGAAAAGACTGTCGTTCGCGATCACAGTCACGAATGGTGGCTTTGTCCCAAGCCAAGCTTGTGTCCACCCATTGCTGCCGTTAACGCTGGAAATTCCGAGGCGCCGTTCCGGCCCGTCGGCTTTTGTGGCAGAGCGCGATCTAATCTCGGCGATTCCCTGTCAGGCGAAACGTCTAAATCTCACAGGATCCGCCTAAGGCCTGCATGAAGCCAGCTGGCTGCAGCTGTTCTAGCTGGGGACTTCGATCGATCGTCCTCATGTAATCCACTCGACAGGCTGAGGCGCACGCGCGAAGCTATGGGCATGGATTTCATGAAAATCATCGAGTCGCTCGATGAAGCCCTCTACAGCGTCATGAGCTGGCTAATTTTCTATCCAATAACCCTTTGGCGAACGATCGTCCAACCTCAGAGGATGATGGACTATGCCGATCGCGAAGTCTCTGATCGGCCGGAAGAGCAGTATGACGACGCGATCCGTCCACCACTTTTCCTGTTTCTGACGTTGCTCATTTCCCACGGGCTCGAAGTTGCAACGGTTGCGCGCAACCCAATTCTATCTGACACGCGCGGCTTGGCGGCTTTGGTCGACAGCGACCTGGGGTTGCTGACGCTCAGGATGCTGCTGTTCAGCCTATTTCCGTTAATGATGGCGGTCCGCCTCTTGCGTCGCCAGCACACACGCTTGAACCAAGCGAGCCTGCGCCGTCCCTTTTACGCGCAGTGCTACACGGCGTCCCCGTTCGCATTGATGTTGGGGATAGGCACTTTGGCACCGAATCTGCCGTTAGCAGGCACGCGTATCATTTCGGCCGGAGTGATTGGTGCTGGTACCCTATGGTATTTCGTTACCCAGGCCCGCTGGTTCGCACGAAAATTGGACGTGCCGTTTCTCGTCGGCGTCGGCGACGCTTGCGTTGCTTCCCTCTGCAGCATCGCCTTGTTCGTACTCGCCGCAATCATCGTCCACTAGCCGAGGCCTAGCCTATTGTAGGCAGCTCTGACGTTCTGGCAGGGAAGTGGTAGAACTGCGATGCATGTGACAATCTCGGCGGCGTCCGCATTGGTCGTAATGGTTGCGGCGTACACTGCCGCGGAAGTACTTGATGCGGTTGAAGAACCGCTCGACGAGATTGCGTTGGCGATAGACCCAGCCCGAGAAGGGGAAGCGTTGCTTGCGATTGGAGCGCGGGGGGATGTTTGCCCAAGCGTTCTTACTGGCGGCGGCTTCACGGATGGCATTGCTGTCATAGCCATTATCGGCCAGCAATGTAGCGCCTTCAGGCATGGCCTCAAGTAGGGCTTCGGCTTCCTGGCTGTCGTGGACCTGTCCGCCGGTCAGTCGCAGAGCAACGGGACGGCCGTCAGCATCAATGAGGGCATGGATCTTGCTCGTGAGCCGCCTCGGGAACCTCCCATGCCGCGATCACTGGCTCCCCTTTTTTACCCGTCGCACCATGCTGGTGGACGCGGACACAGGTGGAGCCGATCATTACAATTTCACCCTCAAAGGCGGCGGAAACCGTAGCGAGCAGTCGATCCCACACCCCGGCCGTGCGCCAGCGGACGAACCGGTCGTAGCAGGTCGTCGGAGGGCCATAGCGCTCGGGTATCTCCGCCCGAGGCGAGCCGGTGCGGAACCGCCAGAGAATACCGTTCAATACCCGCCGATCATCAACACGGGGAACCCCGCGCGGTTTGTTCGGCAGAAGTGGCCCGATGATCGCCCATTCCCTATCGGTAAGTTCGTATCGCCACCATGTCATCAAGCCTCCATCTCAATGGAGACGCTGGATCACGTCAGCCTCAAAACCTCAATCATTTCGAACCTGGCTTAGGTCAGCCGCTCCATTCGTCCGTTCGAGAAGTAGCCGATCCTTCTATCGCTAAGTTCCCCGCGCACGCGCGATGAGAGCGTAAGGCCTTCGTCGTCCAATAAGGCCACGTCGTTGTCGGGAAACCCTGCAAAATGGGCCTCCTCATACTTTCGCTGCCTAACAGCTATATCCGCAGCCAGTTGTGCAGACAGGCCTATGGCATCGGGCGCGACATATCCGCCCGCGACCGCATCACGCACGCCCGTACCCGAAAGCATGCCATCAATAAGAAGGTCAGTCGTCATTGGGCCAAGCTAGCTCGCCGCCCGCGCCGTCCGCAACAGCCCATCTCGTTTTATGAGTTTACGACCTAACACAAGAATCAGGCGCCTTCCTGTGGGAGCGCCGCTCTATCGCCTGACAGCGACCGAACCTCAAACGGGTTCGGTCGGGAAGGGTGACGGTCATATCCGGCGGGCTTGCTGATGCAGCATTCCGGCTGCCCTGCGCGCTGAGGCAAATGCCGCCCATGCGCGGCGAGCGCAGCTTTTCTTCACAGCCCGCCGTGTGTTTGCCGATTTCTCGAAGCTTTCATACCACTGACCGAGCCTGAGGTGATCGTCGTGGCGTCAGAGAGATGCTGGTATGATGTCTTTGCAGGTCCGAAGTGCGCGAGCGTTGCTTCGCGCTAGGTCGGCCTCCGACAAGGAGCGGTGGGGATGGGGCGGCGGGTCGCGCCGGTCCTGCGATGCGATGTCGCAGATGCGAAAGAATGTGAGTATTTCGAGCTACCATTTTCTCAGCTTTGCGTTCTAGGCATTGCCGGCAAGATTGGAGCGGCGGTGTGGGGGCAATGGTGTCTTTGGATTTGGAAGAGTTCGCGTGGGAAACAACCCCATTGGGCCCAATGGCAGGGTGGTCGCCGGAGCTTCGCACGACTTACGACATCATAATGTCCAGTGGGTTCGGGATGTGTGCGGTTTGGGGACCCGAGCGGACGTTCGTCTACAACGAAGCCTACATACCGTTCCTGGGCGAACGCCATCCCAGCGCGCTTGGTCGGCCCATTGAACAGGTGTGGTTTGACGTCTGGAAGGACATCGAGCCATTGATCGAACGGGCGATGTCGGGCGAAACTGTGCATCTGGAAAATATGCACTTGGTCATGACGCGAAACGGCTTCGTGGAGGACACCTATTGGACCTTTTCGTACAGCCCGCTGCGAGAGAGAGGCCGGATCGTCGGCTTTCTTGACGTCGCCTCTGAGACCACCGCCTTGATTGCCGCGCAGCATAGTGATCGGGCCAACGCGGAAAGGGTTCGGCTTGCCCTCAGCGCCGGGGCAATCATCGGTACGTGGGTCTGGGATATTCCAAATGACAGCTTCGCCGTTGATCCAGCATTTGCCCAAAGTTTCGGCCTGGATCCGGCGCTCGGCAGGACTGGGATCCCGCTGGAGCAGGTGATTGCCACGGTTCATCCCGATGATCGCGATGGCCTTGTTGCGGCGATCGAGGACGTCATCGAGCGCGGAGGCGCCTATGCGCACCAGTACCGCGTTCGCCGTGCGGATGGCTGCTACTACTGGATTGAAGCGAATGGACGGGTGGACCATGACCCTGATGGCACGCCGCGCAGCTTTCCGGGCGTGCTAATCAATGTGGATGAGCGGCGCGCGATAGAGGCGGAGCGCGATCGGGCTATCGCCATGTTGCGATCGTTGAACGAACAGCTCGAACACCGCGTGGAGGAGCGGACCCGCGAGCTGCGGGATTCGATGGATTTCGCGCGCTTGGCCCTGTCCGCGGTTGGGGGTGTCGGGGTTTGGACGTTCGATGCTGCTACCGATTGCTTCATCTGCGACGACAACATCTCGCGGCTGTACGACATCGATCCGGTGAAAGGTGCAAACGGCATCAAGCGAGCCGACTTCCTGGCCCACGTCCATCCAGACGACCAGGCTGCGCTTCGCGCCACGATGGCGGGCGGTCTTGTCAACGCTGGAGATCTGGAACTCGAATATCGGATCGTTCACCGCGACGGGTCGGTCCACTGGGTGCTCTCGCGAGGACATACGTATTTCGACCACGTGGGCAAGCCGGTGCGCCGCACCGGTGTCGGCGTCGAAACGACAAAACAGCGGCTGGTCGAGGAGCAGCTTCGTCAATCGCAGAAAATGGAAGCGGTCGGTCAGTTGACCGGCGGGATCGCTCACGATTTCAACAATCTTCTTCAAGGGATCACTGGCAGCCTGGAGATTATCCAAAAGCGGGTCGCACAAGGAAGGTTCGCCGGACTGGACCGCTTCGTGAGTGGAGCGACGACTGCAGCAAACCGGGCGGCTGCGCTTACCCATCGCCTTCTGGCATTCTCGCGGCGGCAACCTCTTGACCCGCGGCCAGTAAATGTGAATGCGCTGCTTAAGTCGATGGAAGATCTGGTTCGCCGCACGATCGGGGAGAGCGTCGACCTGGTGCTTGATCTGGCAGAGGGTCTGTCGCGTACGCGCTGCGATCCTAACCAGCTGGAAAACGCGGTACTCAATCTTGTGATCAACGCCCGCGATGCCATGCCCCATGGCGGCAGGCTTACAGTTGAAACGGCCAACCGGCAGCGCGACGCCCAGGAAGCGAGTGGCCCGGGCGGCGCTTCCGGGGAATACATCTGCGTCAGCGTGACCGATACCGGCACTGGAATGAGTGCGGATACGATCGCGAAGGCATTCGAACCGTTCTTCACGACCAAGCCGATCGGACAGGGGACTGGCCTCGGCCTTTCGATGATCTATGGCTTCGCGCAGCAATCCAAAGGTCATACGCAGGTCCACAGCGAAATCGGCAAGGGAACGAGATTCGAGTTATATCTCCCACGGTATCGCGGTGAAGATGGTGATGAAGAGTGCGACCTTTCGGTTCTGCCCAGCGACATACCGGCAAGCGAATCCGGCGAGGCGGTGCTGGTAGTAGAGGATGATGATGTAGTCCGCAGCTTGATCATCGAGGAACTGCATGAACTGGGCTATGCAACGCTTGAAGCTATCGATGGGCCCGGTGGCTTCGAAATCCTACAGTCCGCGCGGCGCGTTGATCTGCTCGTAACCGATATCGGGTTGCCCGGCATAAATGGCAGGCAGGTGGCCGATGCCGGACGCGTCCTGCGGCCCGGGCTGAAGGTGCTGTTCATGACAGGATATGCCGAGAATGCCGCTCTTGCTTCCGGCTTTCTCGAGCCGGGAATGGAGATGATCACGAAACCGTTCGCCATGGGTGCTCTGGCGACAAAGGTGCGGCAGATGCTTGAAGTATGAGGCGCGCTTGGGAACGCGCAATTCTTCCGGAACAATAACCAGCGGTAGAGAAGGTAGCTCGCACGCACGGGGAGGGCGACCGCAGTGGAACTATGTCCGCGCCCGGCCGCTACGTCTTTCAGGACGATAAGGAAGCGCACTTGAGCGAAACAAACGGCCCCACGATCCTGGTTGTTGAGGATGAGGCGCTGATCCGAATGATAAGCGCCGATATCCTGACGGAAGCGGGTTTTCACGTTCTTGAAGCGCAGAATGCCGATGAGGCCATAGCGATCATGGAAGCCGCCGACCACGTCGAACTCGTATTCACTGACATCAGAATGCCTGGAAGGATGGACGGACTGGAGCTGGCAGCGTTCGTGCACGCGCACTGGCCCGACGTGCGGTTGTTGGTGACCTCGGGCCACGTTGTTTTATCAAGCAAAGAGATTCCGGATGGCGGTCGTTTTGTAAGCAAGCCCTACGAACTCACTCGTCTCGTGTCGGAGGTGCGCGCGATCGTCGCTCTTCCCGCCAAGAGATGAGTGGATTTCTTACCTAAGTTCGCCCCAAATTGCTTGGGCGTAACGCGGGCTCGTTGACGCGCGCGCTGGTCGCAGCCCGCACGCGATTGGTACAGATCATGGTTGAGCTATCCAATCAGATCCGCGGCCTTATGAAGACCTTTTGTCTCGCTGTCCCCATAAAAACGGATCTCCCAAATTTGCCTGGGCTTCAGGGCCCGCTTCGCACCGAAAGTGCCCCCTGCATTCCAGACAGGGCGCTTGGGGGAAGCATTCACGGTTTCAGTCATTTCCATGATCATTCTCCAATTGGCCAAAATTGGCCATTCTGAAGAACGACTGCATCCCTCCGGGGGAAATTTGTAAGACTTGGCGCAAGTATTGCTAAGGGGTTGTAGAAGGCGTCGGCTGCAGAAAGGCCTCTGTTCGGGAGGGGCAGACCATGGCTGAGCATCAATTGACAAACTTTGCCAATCTTTGCTGCTTTCCTTGCCTTGGAGGTTGCCATGGCTACAATGAATATCTCACTGCCCGATCCGTTGAAGCAATGGGTGGAAGCGCAAGCTGACACTGGTCGGTATAGCAATGCCAGCGACTATGTTCGCGATCTCATCCGCCGTGACCAGGAACGCGCCGACAAGGTCGCCGCCATGCAGCGCCTTGTCGATGAAGCGCGAGCCAGCGGTCTGAGTGACGAAACGATGGCCGACATCCGGGCGCGAGCGATCAGCCAAGATGGCTTGCAAACCTGACCGTGCCACGTTTTGGCTTAACACGCGCCGCAGCCGACGATCTGACAGCCATCTCTCTCGAAGGCATAGGGCAGTTTGGCTTGCAGCAGGCCGAAGCCTATCACGAAGGGCCGAGCGCGATTTTCGCGTTTCTCGCTGATTATCCCCATGCCGCGCGCTTGCGAGAGGAAATCTCGCCTCCTGCCCGCGTGCATCCCTACAAGGCCCACCTGGTCATTTATGATGTGGGGGATGAGGGTGAGGTCATCATTCTGCGCGTCCGGCATGGTCAGGAAGATTGGATATCCCCGACAGAGGACGGCTAGCCGTGGCTGTGTAATGCATACGCCATTCTGTAGATCCTTTTGCGGCATTTCTCCTAACGATGCCGCGGCCAGGGGGCCTGAGCGCCCGTTCTGGCGGCAGGCCGGCTTGCAGCGGAACCGACCAACTCTTGCCGTCCATGCACGAGGTCGCGAACAGCAGGTATTGCTGAAAGCGGCCGTTGCTGCTGGTTGCCAGAAATCGCATACAACGGACCTTCATACGGCGATACGCGTTGCACGGTGAGGCAACAGCGTTCACGATGAACATTCCCGTTTGGAATGCAGAATATGGATCGCCTCTCAACCTTACAGCTTCTCATACGCATCGTTGAGCTCGGAAGCTTCACCCGCGCGGCCCAAGAAAGCGGCTTGGGCCAGCCTGCGGTCAGTAAGCAGGTAGCGGCGCTGGAGGCCCGCCTTGGCGTCCGCCTGCTGGAACGCACCTCACGCGGATTGAAACCAACCGCAGCGGGCTTGGACCTTTATCATTCGGCGGTCCGTTTGCTCGCCGACCTGGAAGAAACCGAAAGCCGCGTCCGGAACGGAATTTCAGGTCCGGCAGGGCTGGTCCGGGTCGCTACGCCGCCAGCGTTGGGACGGATGTTTATCATCCCTCGTCTACCTGATTTCCTTGCGCAATTCCCGGAAATCGAAGTTGAGTTCTCGGTCGCTCAGCGGACGGTCGATCTGGTCAAGGAAGGCATTGACGTCGCTTTGCGAGTGGGGCCGCTTAAATCATCGAATCTCATCGCGCGCAAGATCGGCAGCATGGAGATGCTGACCGTCGCGACCGAGGAATATCTCGCTGCTCGTGGCGTTCCCCATCACCCCCACGACCTTGACGGGCACAGCTTAATCGCGGGCCACACAGGCGGCGCCACCCATGATTGGCAATTCAGCAATGAGGGCGCGGCCCTTACGGTCACGCCCGCCGGCGCTTTACGCTCTGATGATGGCGAGGATCTGAGAGCGGCAGTCCTTGCTGGACTTGGCATTCTACATGGCCCCTCGGCGCTCCTTCGCGCCGACCTCGACGCCGGCAGGGTCGTTCAGGTCCTTGAGCAGTTCACGCCCGAGGCTGTGCCAATCAATCTCGTCAGCACCGGCGGACGCAAGATGGCCCAGCGCGTTCGCGTCTTCATGGATTTCCTGGCGGCGACGTTTGCCACCGATCCCGGTCTGGCTCCTCGATAGCAAGCATTCCTTCAAGGAATGGTAGCTAGTCGCCATGCCTGCCTACTGATTGACGTGTGGACCCATAGATTGGGCTGACCTCGCGAATGCGATTGATCAGAAAGGTACGATCATGACGAACCTCAACACCGATACACCTCCTGCCTCCGTTGCCGACAAGCTTGGAGTGGTCGAAGCACTGTACCGCTTCGCTGCCGGCATCGATCTACGGGATAACAACTTGCTGGCTTCGTCCTTCGCGGCCGATGCGGTATCGGATTTTCGGCCTGCCGCTGCCAAGGCGGGCTTTGAATATCCCGTTGTCGAAGGTCGCGACACCATCGTTACGGCTCTATCGACCTCCCTCACTGGTCTCGACACCACGCACACCGTCAGCAATCCGCGCGTGAGCGTCGACGGCGATAAGGCCCGTCTGGACGCGCTGGTCGAAGCCCAACACGTCCCTACTAGCGATCCCTCGAAACATTACCTGATGAAGAACCGGTACGATGTCGAGCTGGTCCGTGACGGCGATCTGTGGGTGATCCAGCGGGTGACGATCGACAACGTCTGGCGCTCGGGCGACATCGGCGTGCTCGGCTCGATCTGATCGCGTGAGAAAGACCGCCGCCTCCAGGCGGCGGTCCACCTCCTACTGTTGCTGCCGCCAAGGATCGCATGACGATGAATGACATTCTGGAAATCCAGATGCTGAAAGCGCGTTATGCCCGCTTCGGCGATACGAAGGATTGGGCCGAATTTCGCAAATGCCTTAGCGATGACTTCCATTGCAGGGTCGAGGGCACCCCTCGCGCCTCAGCCGACGCCCCGGCAGATTATGCCGTCAGCGGCGCCGATGCCTTCGTCGCCAATGCCCAAAAGATGATCTCAGCCATCGAGGCAATCCATCAGCTTTCATTGCCCGAGATCACGATCACCAGCGATACGACCGCCACCGGCATTTGGGCGCTCCATGACTATCTTCTGGCGCCCCACTGCATCTTCAGGGGGTGGGGTTACTACCACGACGAGTATGTGAAAATCGCCGGGCAATGGAAGATCCGCAAGAGCGTGGTCACCCGGATAAGGGTCGAAGAAACCTGGCTCTGACGCATCCCTAACTCTACACAGCCTGCCGCCGAAAACAGGATGCCTCATGGTCGTTGGTGATCCCAACCACCTGCATCCAGGCATAGACGATCGTCGGGCCGACGAACTTGAACCCGCGCGCTTTCAGGTCTTTCGAGATGGCGGCCGATAGCGTGGTCTGCGCTATATGGACGTCGCCCATGATTGGATGGCCCGATGTGAACGACCAACAGTAGGCGGCGAAGTCCTCGCCGCGGTCCTGCATCGCATTGAATATCTGCGCGCCCCGGATCGTCGCCTCGATCTTGGCGCGGGCACGAACGATGCCGGGATTAGCCATAAGGCGCTCAATGTCGTTCTCGTCGAACGCGGCGACCTGCTTCGGATCGAAGCCGGCGAAAGCCTCCCGGAAGGCATCCCGCTTCCGCAGGATGATCTCCCAGGAGAGCCCGGCCTGAAACCCCTCGAGCATCAGGGTTTCCCACAGTGCCCTGGAATCGCGCTCGGGCACGCCCCATTCGGTGTCGTGGTAGTGCTGCATCAGGGGGTTTGATTCCGCCCAACTGCAGCGATGCCGATCGTTCATGGCCTGGCTCTCCTGCTTAGTCACAGATCGACGATGCTGGTGTCGGCGATCGTCTCGGCGAAACCGTCCCCGAACAGGCCGGCAGGGGTCTGGAAACCGGCCCGCACTTCGCCGCCCAGGACGCGCCGCGCGGCTTCAGCCGCAGCGATTGTCGTGAAGGTGTAGCCGTTAACGGTATCCAGAACAGAGCGGGCGACTGTGCCATCTTCTCCGACCACCTCGACCGCAGCGTGATAGCGATTGGCTTCCCGCTGCTCCAGCGTCGGGCCGTCCGGCATCGCCGCGAGATCGCCCTCCGGGAATGCCCCTTCGGTCACATGCACGAATGTCTCGATGTCGGGGATGCCCGTCGCACGCCAGATCGTGATGAGATCAGGGAGCGTGACCGGAAAAGACGTCGCCGGCCCACTGCCGAAGTCGAACGTCCGCACCTCCTCGGGGCTGCGGGCCACAAGCGTGCCACCGACGCGGTGCAGTGTTTCCGTCGTCAGGTTTTCGCTGGCGCTGACTGCCGACCCGCGCGAAAAGCCGCCGGCAACGTGCAGAGCAATGCTGAGCTTGCGCGGCGCGGCAACACGCTTGGCCGCGTGGCTGGCCAGCGAGCCCAGCATGGCGACGCTGCCGCCGCTGCCCGGCAGCAGCATGACGCCGGCGGCCTCGGCTTCTGCATCCAGCGTTTCGGCGAGCCGATAGCTATCCAGTTCCGCAGCGATGTCGAGATAATGGACGCCGGCGGCAATGCAGGCGCGCATCAGCGGCTCTGCGGTTCGCATGAAAGGACCAGCACAGTTGAGCAGGACGCCGATGTCTTTCAGTGCCCTCCGGGCGCCTCCTTGGTCATCTACCGCAAAAAGCCGGTAATCCACGCCAAGATCTGCCGCCAACGCCGCCAGGCGATCCTCGTCCTGCGGTCTGCCTGCGATCACGAAGTCCAGTCCGTGAGCCTTGGCATTGGTTGAGGCCATGCGGCCGGTATATCCCGCCGCGCCATAGATCATCAGTTTCGTCATATCAGTGCTGCCAACTCTTGTAGGTGAATTCGAGGCTGTACCCGTCCGGATCCAGCACGTTCGCCGCATAGTAGCGGGGATCATAGTGAAGCCGGGTGCCGGGCGCGCCATTATCGGTCGCGCCTGCGGCCATTGCGGCTGCGTAGGCCGCGTTCACTTCGTCTTGCGAGTTTGCGACGAAGCCGACATGCGCAGCCCCGCCTTCGACAATACCCGGGCGCAGCCAGAAGAACATGCGGCCGTTCGCGCCGAAGCCCTTCAGATCAGGATGCCCCGGAGGGCCATCCTTGCCGTCATAGTCGACCCGCTGCGTGATCCCGAGCGGCGTCAGCGTAGCGGTATAGAAGGCGATCGAGCGATCGAGATCGCTGACCGAGAGGAAGACGTGGTCGAGCATAAGTATTCTCCCGTTCAGATGATGTAACCGCCGGCGATCTCGATCGACTGCGCGTTGACCCACTGGTTTTCGTTCGACAGCAGGCTGGCGATGGCGCCGCCGACATCATCAGGCTCGCCCACGCGACCGAGCGCGGTCTGCGATGCAAGCAATGCCTCGAATTCGTCATTGAGGCCGCCGCCCAGATCGGTGCGGATCGGCCCCGGCGCAATCGAATTGGCCCGGATACCGCGATCACCGAACTCCTTGGCCATATAGCGCGTCAGCACCTGAAGGCCGCCCTTGAAACTCGCATAGGGCGCCACGCCGGCTGTCGCGACCCGCGATGTGGCGCTGGCGACGTTCAGGATGTGGCCGCCATCGGCCATGATCGGCAGCAGTGCCTGGGTGAGGAAGAACGGCCCTTTGAGGTGGACGGCGAACAGCCCGTCAAATTCCTCTTCGGTCACCGTGACGATCGGGTTGAACAGGCCATAGCCCGCATTGTTGACGAGGCCGTCGAAGGTGGAGCGATCCCAGGTCGCCTTCAGCGCAGTGCTGACCGCATCGCGAAACGCCGGGAACGAGGATGTGTCGGCGACATCCAGCTTGATCGCGACGGCGCTGCCACCATCAGCCTCGATCTCGGCAACAACGGCGTCCGCCATGGCCGGATTGCTGTTGTAGGTGAGGACGACGCCCATGCCGCTCTTGGCACAGAGATTGGCGGCGCTGGCGCCGATGCCACGGCTTCCGCCGGTGATGATGACAATTTTCAAGGAAACCTCCAATGTTGCTTGCTGTCCATTGGATACACCCGCCCCTTGGACGCCGCTCTCTCGATCCTCTCTGATACCTGCCTGATTCTGCTTTTGGCTTGGCCGAGACGATCTCGCGTGAGATGCTCTTCCGCATGAACACGACCCTCGAAGAACTCCGGCGTCTTGCCGCCCATGCTGAAAACCGGCGAACCGAAACCGGCATCCCGCGCGTGGCAATGGTTCAAGGAGCGATCCCGGAACATGAACTGGCGGCAGTCTACGATCCGATGATCAACCTCATCCTGACTGGATCGAAGACGATGACAGTGGGAAGTCGGACGTTTCGCTATGACCCCGCGACCTATTTTGTCATGTCGGTGGACCTCCCGGCAGTCGGTGCGGTCCATCCGGCAGAGACGGGCGAGCCCTATCTTGCGGTAAGCCTGACGCTGGAGCCGACCATCGTAGCCAGCCTGCTCGCTGATCTGCCTAAACCTGCCGGGGGCGAGCTATACAGCTCCGGCTTCTCCGTTGCGCCTGTTACCGACGAGCTGCTCGATGCCTGGGCGCGAATGCTACGCCTCATGGAACGCCCTGGCGACATTCCAGCGTTAGCCCCGGCCTATGAGCGAGAAATTCTATATCGCGTCCTGCAAGGCCCACATGGCTGGATGCTCCGCGACATCGCGGCCCCCGGGACCAATCTCTCGCGCATCGGCGTCACCATCCAATGGATCAGGGAGAATTTCACCAAGCCGCTCAAGGTCGAGGCGTTGGCCGCTATGGCAGCCCTGAGCGTTTCCGCGTTCCATCGCCACTTCAAGGCGGTGACAGCACTCAGCCCGCTTCAGTATCAGAAGCGCATCCGGCTTTTGCACGCCCGTTCGCTGTTGATCGCGGGAGAGGGCAACACGACCTCGGTCGCCTTCGGTGTCGGTTATGAGAGCGCGACCCAGTTCAGCCGCGAATATTCCCGCTTCTTTGGCTTGCCCCCGTCGAAAGATTCGCTCCAGATCGTGCGGGGGATCCACGCCGCAGTGGCTTGATTACCCACTGCGGCGGGAAGGCCGGCCTGCTATATTTCCGCTATCAGGCAGCGGCTATCCAAGGGCCTTCCCCGTGAACATGGACGACCGTCTCTTCCTCCGACCATGCAAAATGCGCGACGCCTGGTGGGATGGCGACGACACCACCCGGCGGCACTGCAATGCCCTTGGATTTGTCAAAGGTGTCGCCGATGCCGACATAGAGCGTCCCTGAAATTACCGTGTTACGATCAATGAAGGGCGCCTTGTGCATATGCGGCGGCGTATCGATGCCGCCGGGGAACCGAACCCGCGCCAGAAATGGGCCCGGCGATGAAATGCTTCCTTCGACATCCACATATTGGACGCCGGGGGCATTCGGGAAATCCTTCCATTCGACAGTCTGGAATGTTTCGATGATGACCTGGTCTGACATTTGGGGATTTCCTGTTCTGTGCGTCCCGGTGTGAATTTACTGGGCAGAATGGAGAGATAGGCAGCGCCTAATACCCCACAAGAACGGTCAGATTGGGTCGTAGGGAACAGAAATGTTCGTGAAGAAGCACCTGATCAGGCGGGTTCCTGCCGATCATTATATTCAGTACGCGCACTTTCGATTTCTGGCCGATTGGACTGCGCCCACTCCATCAGCGTGTCGAGCGGCTCGATTAGGGATCGGCCCAGCAGGGTCAGTTCATATTCAACCTTAGGCGGAATGGTCGGGAAGGCGCGGCGCTCGACAAGGCCATCCTGTTCGAGGCCGCGCAACGTCAAGGTAAGCATTCGATGGGAGATGCCGTTGATCGCCCGCTGAATGGCATTGAACCGCGTCGGACCATTGGCCAGCACGCCGACAACCATCACCGTCCATTTGTCGCCAATCCTGTCGAGGACCTGCAACAGCGCGCGGCAGCCTGAGTGGTCCTCTGGGTCTATAGGGGGAATGGCCGACGCCAAGATTTGGGCTTTTGACATTGCCATTCGCACCTGCGTTGTGGACTATCTCGGACATCTAGCGCTGCATCCCGCCCGCGCCGTGATAGCTATCACCAAACGCCACGAACAAAAAGTGCGTTAGTTTTAAAGTGTCGCTGCGGATGACCGCTTATGGCGGATACAGTCACCTCGGCAGGTCAATGGGAAAGGCCGCAATGTCCCACATCGCGGCGTTTGGCGCGCGGCAAAACCGACCCTTATTCGCCGTTCAGCCGCTGATTTTTCACTCCTATCTGCGGCTGGTCCGCTTTCCCATTCCTGGACCCACTTCCGGCGCATTACCGCTAACCGGGCACTAGCATCCGCACACAAGATGCGATATGATAAAATCATATTTGAACGGAGGGCGGTATGGCTGCGAAGGCAATAACGGTAACGCTTGGCGAAATGTCATCGCACGCCGAGCGCCATCTGGCGTCTGGCCGATATGCTTCTATGAGCGAAGTGATGCGAGCGGGTTTACGCGCGCTGGATCGCGAAGAGGCAGTTTTGGATGAATTAGTGCGCGTCCGCGTTGCGGAAGCCCTAGCTGACCCCCGTCCCCCGATGCCGCTCGACCGGGCATTTGCGCAGGTTAGGGCCTCGATCGCCAAAGCATGACCTATGATGTGCAGCTGTCGGCATTGGCGATCGAGGATTTGATTGCACTTCACCAATGGGTGAGCGTGGAAGCTGATATTCCCACGGCAGACGGCTATCTTACCAGAATTGAAAACCGCATCGCAGCGTTGGGCGATTTCCCGCAGCGCGGGTCGCCCCGTGATGACTTAGTGGTAGGCCTGCGAACGCTGACATTCGAGCGTCGTTTAATAATAGCGTATAATGTAGATGGGAAGGTCGTCACCATCCAGCGTGTCATCAATGCTTTTCGTGACCTGGCACCGATTCTTCGAAGCTCTTCAATTGGCGTATGATTGCCATTTTCTGCTGTCGACCCTTTACGGACACTCAGCCCCCGATTTTCCGATCCCATCTGCCGCCCGTCCGCTTTCGCATCTTCGTTGCTCAAAAGGGCCGGGAGGCGAAAGTCAGGTTCCGAGAGATTGACCGTCACTTGGTGCCGTTTCCCGTAAATCAGATCGTACGGTCAGATTGCGGAGTATACCAAATGCCTGTAGGTCCCGAGCCAGGAGGTGAAGCCACAGTGCAAGACTTTGCAGACGTGATCACGAACATGGCATCTGCAATATTCTGTCTGTCGTTTTGCTTCCAGAATATCAGGACCACCGCAGACTGCGCCTCATGCGCTCCGGTTCTGCAATTTTAACTGCTGTATGGCTTCTGCTTGCGGTGGTTTACCCTGTACCAGTTATGATCGAAGCTCCAGAAGAGACTAGGGCGCTTGCGGTCTATGTAACGCGCGCGGCTTTTCTCGGCAGCATCATCGTTGTCGCTGCGATTGCAGGATGGCGTCGATTTCGAGCGATATTTAGCATTTTCGGCTAATGCCGGCTTTATAGCCCTCTTGCCTGTTGATTACCACTGAGAAGTGACCCCGGGGGGGATTCGGACGAAATCTTGGACCACCATGGAGGTAGTTCATGTATTCCTACGCAGACAGGATCCGGGCGGTTGAGTTGTATCTCAAGCTCGGCAAGCGGATTAGGGCGACCATTCGCCAGCTGGGTTATCCTACCAAGAATGCGCTTAAATGCTGGTGCCGAGAGTACGAGCAGCAGCAGGATTTGCGAGAGCGCTGCGCGCCTCGATCGCCGAAGTATTCCGAGGCTGACAAGCAGGCGGCGTTGGAGCACTACCGCACTCACGATCACTGCATTGCATCGACGATGAGAGCCTTGGGTTATCCCGGTCGTGGCACCTTAAAGGCGTGGGTTCGAGAGGCGTTTCCGGATGCGAGGGCATCCATGGTCGGTCGATCCTGGCGTCCCGCGTATCCCGAAGCCTTAAAGCAGGCCGGTGTCATCGCGTTATGCTGTGGAGACGAAAAGGCGCAAGAGGTAGCGGATCGTCTGGGCGTTTGCCGACCGACATTGTACAACCGGAAAAGCCAGTTACTGAGTCATGAGGCTCTGTCAGCTATGAAGCACCGCAATACCTCTCCGCCAGCGTCGGAGCGCGAGGCGCTTGAACGCCAACTCGAAGCCTTGCAACGCGATATCCATCAACTGCAACTTGAGCATGACCTCCTGAATAAGGCCAACGAACTCTTAAAAAAGGCCTGGGCGTCGATCTGCACCTCTTGGGAAATCGGGAGAAGACACAGCTGGTTGACGCCCTCAAAGATATCTATCGGCTGCCGGAGTTGCTCACCCAGATAGGTTTGGCGCGAAGCTCTTACTTCTACCATCACGCCCGGGTGAACCTCGCTGACAAGTATGATGTCATTCGGCGCCGCATTACCGCAATCTTCGAAGCCAATCACCGCTGCTACGGCTATTGCAGAGTACAGGCGTCGCTGGCCAAACAAAGCGTGACAATCTCGGAGAAGGTTGTGCAGCGGTTGATGAAGGAGGAATGCTTTTCGTCGCCAAGCCCAAACGGCGGCACTTTGGCTCGTACTTGGGCGAGATCAGTCCTGCGCCCGAGAACCTGATCAATCGCGATTTCCACGCGAAGCCGCCTAACGAAAAATGGCTCACCGACATTACGGAGTTCCAGATCCCGGCCGGCAAGGTATATCTCTCCCCCATCATCGATTGCTTCGATGGCATGAACGCTCATCAGCCGGGCGCAAACTTCATCCGCCTTTGCCCGGTCAGTGAGAAGGCGATTGTATGCCCGCAACTGCTCCTCGATCGTCTCCATGGACGCAATGAGCGGAGCAAACAGGGCCTTCAAATCGGGACGCTGTGCATAGAACGCCATCAGGCGTTCGGTACGCCGGCCCGGCGTTCTGGCGGTGCCCATACGCAGGCCGAACAGCTTCAGGAGGCCACGCAGCTGATTGGCCATGGATGTCCGTGCGTTGATGAGCTGGGCGAGGATACGCAGGGCCGCCCTGTCTGTATGCGTGGCCGACGCTTTCATGTGGACGCGTTTGTACCAGCCCGTGCGCGCCAGCTGGGCAAGCCCTTCCGCGTCATGGACATCGCTTTTGTTCACGCGGGCAGAAAGGACGCCCTTCGCGTGCCGGGCGCAGATACATTCTATCGCGACACCACGCTCGACCAGCCCATGATACAGGAACGTCGATAACGTTCCCGTCTCCAGCACCACGCGTGTCAGATCGCTGCAATGTTTGTTAAGCCATTTGGCCAGAACATCGGGATCGCTCTCGACAACATCTCGCCGCAACACTTTCCCGTCGACGTCGACCACGCAGATATGCGTCGTCTTGTCACTCACATCCAATCCTGCGTAGATCGACATCGGTCATCCTCCAGCATTGAAGCGCCAAGGCGACTTCGTACCATGCACGAGGGTGGCTAAATCAATTACGCGGTGTCCTAACCCAAGGCGTTGCGCGTTTGTCGAAACGACTCTTTGGCGCCATTCAGACGCTAAAATCCGAAGTCAATCTGCAGACGGTCCGGTATGCGGTGCGTGTCGGCTAAAGCCAGCTCATCTTATAACCTGCAGCGAATGTTGCCGTCGGGATAGGGTAATCGATTGGGTCAGGCAAATGCACAGAGGCCTTCCGGCTTCAACTCCGGGCCCCACGAGACTGGATGGTTTGGGCCAGCGTGAAAACGCGTAACGCAGGCGTGCATTTTAGCTAACATACCGCAGGGCGACGCGGGATTCGATCTCACCAGCGATCAGCCAAGAGTGGCGAAGCCGATGGATTTCGGCGCATATTCGCGAAACTCCCTTCATAGTCATCCTACAAACTGTCCCAAAATGAGCAAAGCTGTCGTTAACTAACATTTAGCAATTGCTTACGGTGCTTAGGCTTTCTAAGCCCCCGACGGCGCCCGGTGCGGGGCGTACTGATGTGGACGACAGGGGCTACTCATGCCGTTCACACATTAAGCGGGGGCTTGATGATGATTGACTATTCATGGCGGCTGTCGCTTGCCGCCATCAAGGCCGGCAGCTTATTGCTTGCCGCGTTGCTTGTCATCGAGCCAGCAAAGGCTGCCACGGAGTCCGTGGCGATCGATGTCGTTGCCCGCATCAAGGAACGGTGCGGCTTCGCCGCCAACGGTCCAGCCAGCATCACCGCGCCGCGCGATCTCGAAGGCGCCGCCAACTTCTCTCTGGCAGTTGGGCTCGACTGCAACACACCTTATGCCCTGGGCGTAACGTCGCAGCGCGGCGCGCTGACGAATGTCGATGCGAACGACGACGGCTCGGGCTTTTCCTTCAGCAAGCGCTACCGGGTTTCGGTCATGCTCGAAACCGACAAGGGCGCCGTTCGCAGTGCGCCCTGTGCGTCCGACGAGATGGCGGATGGCGGACGGTGCGCTTTCGCAAGCCTCGTTCCCGGACGCGGCCTCAAGTCCGGCGCCGGCATCAGTGTCGGTCGCAATGCCGTGATCTCGATCGACTGGGCGGCGCAAGCTCTGAACCAGCCCCGCCTTGCGGCGGGCCGCTACAAAGACACCCTCATTCTGGTGGTTGGGCCACGCGCATAATTGCAGTCCAGCCACACGGAGGGCGGAGCGTTGGGTCGACGCACCGCTCAACCATCGGCCGCCTGTCCCGGTAGCCGGTGCAAGTCGCAAGACCCGCGAAAGCGGTCTTCAATTCTCCGACGCGTTCCTGCGTCAAAATACTCAAGGAGTTGAATATGAAGCGTTCGATCCTCGCCGCCAGCGCGGCAGCCGTTTTCGCAGTCGCCGCCGGTTCGGCTAACGCCGCCGATACGCGCATCGACATCAATGCGCAGGTCGACAGCAAGTGCGGCATCTCTTCGCAGGCTTCGTCGATCACCCTGGGCGATCTGACCGATGCCAATGCCAAGGTCCGTTCGACCGTTACCGAAGAAATCGCACAGAAGCTGACCGACGCGCGCGTCGTTGCCTTCTGCAACAACGGCGGCAGCAACGTCCGCGTCGCCCGCGCCGTGCTCGCCCTTGACGGCGCTTCCGGCACCGGCCTCGCCCAGGGCGATTTCGCCCAGTTCATCCGTTACAACCTCGACACCTCAATCAACGGCCTGGCCCTCGACTCGACCTCGACCGACGAAGGCTCGACCGTGGCGCAGCGCTTCGGCGGCCACGACAGCCTCAGCTCGGCCGCTACCCGCGTCCAGTTCGTCAAGGCTGCCAGCCAGGGCGCCGCTGTCGCCTCGTCGAACGGCTCCAGCCGCACCGCCACCAACTGGTCGTCGCTGACCGATCGTCGGCTGGCTGCCGGCAACTACTCGGGTTACGTCTCGATCGAGCTGACCCCGGCTGCCTGATGTTGCTCGGAGGCGGACGCTTGCGTCCGCCTCCAGCTTCTCCTGCCCCTGCCCTTGGCCCTGCTTCCCGAGACCCGCTCATGACCACGCCTCTTCCCCGGCGCGCATTGCGCCCGCTGCTGTCGTTCCTCGCACTGATGGCGACCACCGTCCCCAGCCTGGCTTTGAACGTGCAGCCCGTCGTGGTCGACCTCCAGACGGCAGGTCGCCGGACTTCGGCCATCGTCACGTTGCAGAACACCTTCCCCGAAACCGTGCCCGTCGAAGTGACGGTCCACCCGGTCAATGTCGTGAATGGGGAACTGCGCGAAGCTGAGGACGTCGAAAGCGACGATGTCCTCGTGTTCCCCAGCCAAGCGACCCTTGGCGGCAACCAGTCCCAGGCGTTCCGCGTCCAGTGGATCGGTCAGCCGCTGGAAGGCGAAAGCCGTCATTTCTATGTGACCATCGCCCAGCTTCCGGTTGCCATGCCGGAAAGCCAGAACGCGATTCAGGTCCTCCACCGCTTCAAGGTGCTCGTCAGCGTCGGGACGAACGACGAAGTGCCTTCGCTCAAGATCGTCGAAGCCAAGGTCGGCACGGATGCGGCCGGGAAACCGCAGCCGGTCATCACGATCGCCAACGATGGTGCCAATTACGGCTACGTCGCCACTAACCGCATGACCCTGATCGAGCGGCGCGGGGACGGTTCCGAGGCTTATCGCAAGACTTTCGAACCCGAAGAGATCCGCGAGAGCATGGGCCTCGGACTGGTGCCTTCTAAAGCCAGTCGAATTTTTCCCATCAACGTCGAACTCCCGGATGCCGGCGGCACCCTTTCGGTCGAACTGAATTCAGCCGGAAGCAAATGACGCCGTGGCGAACCGCCGTTCCCTCTATCTCCTAGGCCTTGCGGGCCTGGCGCCGGGATTGACGCTGTTCGGTTCACTCGCTGCCTATGCGCAGACGAATGTGCCCTCGCGGGCCGAAAAACCGACAACGCCGGGCGAACACCCCGCCGTTTCCCCGGAGCGCCTCAACCGAACCGGGCGCGACATCCCCATGGGAGGGCCGCTGTCCGACAACGGCTTCGTCCTGGGCGAGGTGTCCTACACGCTGACCGCAGACGACCGTATATTAGTCGACACCAAGGAGCTGCTTGCCCTGCTGCGCGGCGTCCTCTCCACCGAGGCGTGGACAAGGGTTGCCGCCGGCATCGAAAGCAAGGCTGCAATCTCTACCGGCGACATGCAGGCGCTAGGCATCGGTCTCGCTTACGACCAGGCCAGCCTCGGCCTGCTCATGACGCTGGACCCAACCCTTCGCGTGCGACAATCGATCCGCGTCATGGGCTACGACCCCGTGGCAGGGCCGATCCAGCCTGCTGAAGATGTTTCTGCCTATCTCACCGCCTTCGTTAACAGCGACTACGTGCACAAGGGAAGCCGGACCGGGTTCCAGACCCCGAACATCGTCTTCGACAGCGCGATACGGGTCAGCGGTTTCGTGCTCGAGAACGAAGGCAGTATCCAGGACAGCTTCCGGCGTGAAGGCACCCGTATCGTCTATGACGATGCGCGAGGCACCGCCAGATATACCGCAGGCGATCTGGAACCGGTATCGCGCGGGTTTTCCGGATCCAGCCCGATGGCTGGTCTCTCGCTTTCGCGGGTCTATGCCGACCTCGATCCGCAGCGCAACATCCAGCCGCGCGGTCAAAGGTCGTTCACCCTTACCCGTGCCTCCACGGTGGAAACGATCGTCAACGGGCAATCGGTGCAGGTGACCCGGCTCAATCCTGGTACTTACGACATTGGCGACTTTCCCTTCGCGCAAGGGTCCAACGACGTGAGGCTGATCGTCCGTGACGACAGCGGCCGCGAGAACGTGATCTCGTTTTCTATCAATTTCGATCGGACCCTGCTTGCCGCCGGCCTCAGCGAGTTCGGGCTCTATGGCGGCGTGAAAGCGCCGTTCGGTACAGGCGGCCGCCGCTACAGCGACGATCCGATCGCTTCCGGCTTCTATCGCCATGGCCTGACCGAGGAATTGACGGTCGGAGGAAACTTCCAGCTTCAGCGCCGGGGCGGCGTAGGCGGCGCCGAGGTTGTCTGGGCCTCGCCCGTCGGCACCCTGGCCCTCAACCTCGCCGGCTCGCATAACAAAGACGTCGGCAGCGGCTATGCCGTCAATGTCGGCTACGAGCTTTCGCGCGTTGGCACGGGCGGCAACGCCCGCTCGCTGACAGCTTCCATCCAGGCGACCAGCAGGAACTTCGCGCTGCCGGACAGCCTCTCCGCCAGCAACCCCTACGCTCTGGATCTGGGCGCAACGTACTCCCAATCCCTCGGCGCCGACCACTATTTCAGCCTCGACGGGTTCTATTCGGTTGCTCGCGGCGATCGGAAGGATCAGTCCACCGCCCGCGCCACGTACGGGTGGCGGCCCAACCAGCGTCTGCTGCTGACTGCGGAAGCATCCTACCAGAGCAGCGAACGAAGGTCCGGCCCGGGCGCCCGGGTTTCCCTGATCTACCGCTTCGACCGGAGCTCGAGCGTCACCGCCGATCTCGATAGCCAGCGCGAGCGTGCCCGCCTCAGTTACCAGCGCTCCAGCGGCACCGGCGTCGGATCCTACAATGCCTCGGCAAACATCGACCGGGTCGAGGATTCGGTAGGCGTTAATGCCGCTGCGAACGTGCTCCTCAACCGCGCGGAACTCGGCGCGGCCCACAACACATCGTTTTCGAACAGCGGCGCGATCATCGACCAGCGCACATCGCTGCGCACGGCCTTCTCGGTGGCCTATGCCGGCGGCAGTGTTGCCCTGTCCCGCCCGATCTACGACAGTTTCGCAATCGTGAAGCCCCATGCCTCACTGGAAGGCAAATCCGTCTACATCGATCCCCGCAAGGACGAGTACGTCGCCAGGTCGGGCACGTTCGGCGGCGCGGTCATGTCGCAGTTGACGTCTTATTCTCCCCGGCTGCTGACTTATGACGTGCCCGATGCGCCAGCCGGCTACGATATCGGATCGGGTATCGTCCAGTTCAGGCCGCCCTATCGCTCAGGCCATCTGGTAGAGATCGGGTCGGACTACTTCGTCACTTATACCGGCCAATTGCTGATGCCGAGCGGCGCGCCGCTCGAGTTGGTGGGCGGGAACGCTTTCGAACTCGCGGCGCCTGATCGCAAGCCGGTACAGATGTTCACCAACCGCAGCGGCCAATTCGCTGTGCAAGGTCTGCGTCCAGGCAAATGGCGCATCGAGATGCCCATGAACGATGGCAAGCTCGTCTACATGATCGACGTGACGACAACCGAAGCCGCATTGCAGCGCGGCGGTGCATTGAAGCCCGAGGGAACCCCATGAAGATCGCCGCCACGCTCCTGACCTGCGCCGTCCTCACCCTGGTTCTGCCTGGGGCGGCCAGGGCCAACTGCGCCGATTTCCGCGCCTCCGCGAGCGAACTCACCCTCGACTACGATCCGTTCAATCCGGCCGAAATCGAGCGGAACTTCACCATTCACGTCCGGCGCCTGGATCCGCGCGTCACAGCCGTGCGCCTCGTGCTTGCCAATCCCGGCGCGATCAATCGCGGCGCGGCGCTGGGGCGGAGGGATTCGGTACGCTACGATATCCGCTGGGTGCGCGATGCTGGCCGCATGGTCCTGATCTCCGGCGCGGAACAGCCCAACCCGACCAACGGGGCGGTTGTTCAGTTCGGTGCCGGCGCCAGCGGAGACAACGTCAACGAAAGCTTCCGCATCCAGATACCGGCCGGTCAGGGGATCGTCGCCGGAAACTACTATCAGCCGCTCGAACTGCGGTTCGTATGCCTTGCCGGCCGCGACGAACTTGACCGCGGCATGCAGCTTGGCAGCCAGGTCGCGGTAGATCTGACAGTGCCGGAACGTATCGCCACGTTCGTCGGATCGATGGGTACGCAGCGCGGACGTATTGATTTCGGAGATGTGGACGGCTCCAGCGGCAACGTCATCCGCGGTCTCACGGTGACTGCCCAGTCAACAGTGCCTTACGAAATCCAGGTGGACAAGGAGCGCGGCACCATGAAGCGCTTTGCCGGGGATGACGCCGCTCTTCCCTACGCGCTGAAGGTGTCGGGTTTCCCGGTGGCCGACCGCTCGATGATCGCTTGCAGCCAGACGCCGGCTCCGGGTGGGCGAAGCCATGGCGTGCAGGTGGAACTTGCCGGAAACGATTTGCATCGCCTGCCGGCAGGTCAGTATGCGGACGTCGTCACGCTCACGTTCTCACCCCGCCTTGGGCTTTCGGGGGGCGAGGGATGCTCGTCGGTCCGCCCCTGATAGGCCTTGCAGCTTAAAACACTGCGCCCTTGGGTTCGGCTTCGAGACTGAAGTCCATATCCACGGCCGGCGCCTGGTTCAGGACAAGCCGGAGTTGGCGCTCCCGATAGGCGGGGGTGCGATTATCGACGATTACCGTGTGCGTCTGCGTCGGTGAGAGCGGTACACGAACGCCGCCGACATCCACCCAGGCATCCACCAGTCCGGCAGGATGGTTGAGCGTGATTTTGTAGCCGGCGAGGCTGTTGCACAGTTCGCGCATCGTTCCGAGATCGTTGGCACCGGTTTGGATGGCATGCGCGGGCGGTGCGGAGATGCTGACCTGGCAGACCGTGGGTACGCGGCCGGTAACGGCAATCGAAGCGCCGTCGTAAGCGGTGGCGGAAGCTGCGGGAAAAAGCAGCAAAACTCCCACCAACGCGCAACGTTTCATTCCAGACGTGAGCATATTACCCTCCTGCTGAAATCGACAATCGCGTGCCGAACTGAAATCGACGTAAAGCGGCTTAGTTAACAAGTCCTTTTGGCTATCAAGTCCGCATCAGGGGCAACCTTGGCCGTTCGGGCAGCACAAAGTCCTGCCAAAGCTGCGCTCCGAGCCAGGAGCATCCTAATGCTCGTATGAACACGTTGCCACGAAAGGCGCTTCTGAAAGCTTGAGAGCGGCATCTCAGCACTTGCTTCGCCTTCTTCCTCCATCGGTCATTGCAGCGGCCAGATGAGCTTACACTCGGACCCATTTCAAGCGTCGCTGACTGTGGTCGGCAACGGAAAAACGTCCGCTGAAGGTCGTTTACGGGCGCAGATGCGCCTCCACCGGGTAGGGTCTGGCTCTTCGCTGTAGCGAGGAGCCAGATAGCTTCAGTTTCAGTGCCTTCTGCGAGCGTCAAAGCATCCTCCACGTCCACGCCCCGGTATCTGACCGTGCTTTCAATCTTCATGTGGCCAAGCAAAATCTGGACCGCCCGGAGATTTCCAGTCGCCTTGTAGATGATCGATGCCTTGGTTCGGCGCAAAGAGTGCGTGCCGTAATCTTCGCCGGACAAGCCGATACCGGTAACCCATTCGTCGACAAAGGAAGCATATCGGCGGGTGCTGATGTGGGCTGCGTGATCGGTGCGGCTAGGAAATGCAAAGTCCTCCAAGGATCCACCTCGGAATTCGAGCCATTTGAGTATGGTCAAGCAGGCTTCCAGGAGATGCGTCAGCAGCCTGGGCTTCCGTGTCGTCAGACACTCGAAGATCGTGTCGGCGTGATCAAATGTCGGGCTATTTGGTAGGCCTTCCAACATTTCGACCGTTGCCCGCTCCGCGCCGGCGATCCGTAGAAAATAATCCCACGGCTCACTATCAACGAATCCCTCATCACCGCGTTCCAGGCCGCACCCTCGCCGCACACGCTCTGCGCGCTTCGGTCCGACCTTGAGGCGGTTGACCTGTCGTGCCGGCGCACCCGCCGCATAACGCAGCCCGCCACGCCCGAGGTGATTGCGGACTATCTCGATGCGCGGGCAGAGGAGGGCAGCAAGCCGGCGTCGCTCTCGCGCTACAAGGCCTCGATCGCTCGGGTGCATAAGCTGCTTGGCATCGCCGACCGGACCCGGCGCCGCTGGTCAGGCTGCAGCTCGCAGCCATCAACAAAGCAAAGGGGGTGGCGCAGACCCAGGCGCGGCCGCTGCGAGTCAAGGGGCCGGTGCGGGACATTGCGAGTGATGCGCCGCGCGGGCTCAACATTATTGCACTGCTTGACAGCTGTCCCGACGATATTCCGGGGCTGCGCGACCGCGCGCTACTGTTGGTGGCCTACGACACCGCTAGCGTTCCTATCCGCGTCATCACCTGGACATAGAAGCGAACGTCGGCCGTCTGCAGCTCGGCGTCCTAATCGCTTTTCGCCACGACCGCTTCACGCCGGCCTCCCCGCGCGAAGGAGGCAATTGGCGACATAAAGGTGCTGATAGAGAAAGCCGCGATGGACGGATTCGATACGATTGAGTTGCCGCGGATCGAGCACGATCGGCCTTTCGCCTTGCGAGGGTGAAGCTTGCTCCATCGCTGGCTCGTCCCGGCTTTCGAGGTCAGGCATGGATTACCCCTGGCGGCGCATGAACTCGGCGAACAGCGGGACGCTGAAATCGAGATAGCCGTGATCGGTGCTGTAGATCATGCCCTTGGAGATGATGCTCGATCTGGCCGGTCCCAGGGATTTTTGAGTGCGGTCCATGGCTTGGGCAATGTCGGCCATCGCGTAGGGGCCATCGCCGAGTTGGGCCATCGCCTTTACGAACTGGACTTCCGCCTTGGTCAGGCGATCGATCCGCACTTTGAAGAAGCCTTCGTCTAACAGCGCCAGCGTTTCGGCGTAGGAGTGGTCGACATCGGCAAGAGTTATCTCTGGCCCATCCGCGTTGTTCCACACGACCGATGCCCATTCCTGGATGAAGAATGGATAGCCCTTGGTACGTTCAACGATGGCCTGCAGCGCTTCAGGGGCGATGCTGGCCTCTTCTTCGACGATCGGCTTTTCTATCGCCTGCCCGGCTGAGGGCGGATCGAGCGGCCCCACCGCAGGATATTGAAACAGCCGCTCGGCATAGGATTTTGCTTCGCCCGCCAGGCGGGCGATCTGCGGCAGGCCGGCGCCGACAAGAAGAACGGGCAAGCCTTCCTGCGACATTCGGTGCAGCGCGACGATGAGTGCCGAGAGGTCAGATTCGGAAAGATACTGAACTTCGTCGATCAACAGGACCCAGCCACGTTCTGCAGCCTGCGCCGCTTTCCCGATCAGCGTGAAGAGATCCGGCTGAAGGTCGCCGGTATCGGCGAGACCCGGCTCAGGATCGACGCCGACTTCGACGCCTGCTATCTCGATCTTGAAGATAGAGGCAAAGTTGCGCAGACCCTTGAGGCCGCGCGTTGCAAGCTGCTTGGCCGTTTCCACCCCGGAGAGCGAGCGCATGACCTTGCGCATCTCGGGATAAAGAAGGCGGGCAAGGCTTTCGCCTTCCGGCGCTTCGACCCGCGAAATCAGGAGGCCTTCGCGTTCCGCGTTTCGGCCGATTTCATTGAGCAGCACGGTCTTTCCGGTGCCCCGCAAGCCCAGCAGCATGATCGACCGGGCACTTCGTCCCTTGATCGCTCGCCCAGAGGAAATCCGCGCTGCCTCCAGGATCGCGTCTCGGCCTGCCAGCTCGGGAGGACGGCTGCCGGCGCCGGGCGCAAACGGATTACGGTAGGGATCCGTGTTGTCTTTCGTCGGCTGTCAGAAGTGTCTAGCGCTTTATAGGGCCGACTATCAAAAATTGCTAGACTTTGATAGACATCGCTAGGAGGCCCGCCGTTGTGGCTTCCACTCAAATATGGGAGACGGATCGCACGGTCGGTCGGTGGCCATGCCGCCTGACCGCAAATCAGGTGCTCAGAGACGTCGCCAGGCAGGCGACGCAGCCTCCGTCGTTCCATTTGCGGCAATTGATGATGAATCGACCCCAGTGTCGCCATCGCGCTCCGTTCGTGTCATTCCCGCTGGATCGACGACAAGACGGAACTGGCGCGGCATGCCCGCAGGTGAGGTCAGCGCAAGTTGAGCATGGTCACTGCTGAGGGCGCGCGCGGACGGATACGCGCGTATCCTGCCGGGGGTGGGCGGGTGTGCTGCACTGCCACTGGATGAGGCGCAGATGGCCAGCGCACGAGAAACTTTCCGCCGAATGGCGACGATTACGGCCAAATCGGCTAAGGCGGAAGGCGCGATGCTGCTTTCCGCTGGCGAGTTATCCCGACAGCATGACGCTTGCTCGGCGGAACCTATCTGGCCAAGGATTGCTGCCAGGGGCGCGCCGAACTGTGCGACCCGCTTCTGGCCGAACTTACCTGCTGCTTAAGAGGCAACGATGACCGATGTCGTGATCTACCATAACCCCCTTTTCCGGGACCTCTCGTAATGGCTCGGCCATGATCAGGAATGCGGGCATTGCGCCTCATGCCGTCAGGTACCTGCAGACGCCGCCAAACCGTTCGCTGCTGGTGGAACTCATTGAGCGGGCCGGCATTACGCCACCCGCTTTGCTGCGCGAGACGGGTACGCCCTGTGCCGAACCCGGCCTCGGCGACGAGACTTTGACGGACGAGGCCCTGATCGACGCGATGATGAAGCATTCGATTCTCATCAATCGGCCTCTGGTGGTGTCGCCGCTGGGCGTAGAGCTTTGCCGCCCTTCCGAAGAAGTGCTGGATATCCTGCCGACCGAGCAGCGCGGCACTTTCGTCAAGGGAGACTGCGAAGTTTTGGAAGCAAGCCGGCGATGAGCATCTTGGTTCGCCGGGCAACGGTCGACGATGCGCGCGCCATTGCCGCCATCTACGCGCATCATGTTCTGCACGGCACGGCGACGTACGAAGTCTTGCCGCCGACCGAGGGCGAGACCGTTGAGAAGATCTTGACGGTGTCCGGCCGGGGCTGGCCTTTCCTTGTCGCCTGCGATGGCGGTCAGGTGGTCGGCTATGCCTACGCCACGCAGTTCCGGGATCGACCGGCCTACGCCTATGCCTGCGAGAACAGCATCTACGTGGCGCACGACCGGCGCGGTGGCGGCATCGGCAAGCGGCTGCTCGAGGCCTTGCTGGAAGCCGCTGAGGCCCACGGGTTCCGGCGGATGGTTGCGGTCATCGGCGGGGCGGAGCCTGCCTCTGTAGCCCTCCATGGTTCCTGCGGTTTTGAGCACGCTGGACGCTTGACAGGCATGGGCTGGAAGGCGGGCCGCTGGCTCGACACGGTTTACATGCAGATCGCTTTGGGCAGCGGCATCGCGACCGGGCCCGGTGCTTCCGGCACGGACTGACGGCCATGTCGTTGTTCGAGCGTTATCCCCAGCGACCTGCCGCTGCCCGATCAAATAGCAAGAGACGATCACTCTGCTGTGCATGAATTGCGCGAGCACGCGCTCTGGTCGGAAGGCATGGTCTGGTGCAGCCCAGAGCGCCGCGGCTAAATCAGCGGCATCAAGAAGACGCAGAGTGATCATATGCCGCTCCAAATGTTCTGGATGCTGGCGACGCAGGGACGCTTGTTGTCATGCAGGTGTCCGGCGGCTCGCAATCGTTCAATGCGGTCAATTCGTGGCGCCTGCTAGGTCGCTGGATGCGAAAGTTTACGCCGCAACTAGTCCTCTATTGCGATGGCCTATAGGGAATTTGACGAAGCCAGACGGATGCGAGCGTCGAGTTATTACGAGCGCTGGAGGAACTGGTGCGCTTCACGGTGTCGATGCGGCCGCACTCGGGGCATCTCGTCGAACGCTGTTCCGAACGCAAGGAGGCTGGGCTTCCGGTCGATAGTGCAGCAGATCACTCCGCAATTGCAATCGCGCCTTAATCCTGATGGCCGGCCTGTGCCATCGAATGACCGGTCTGGATCTAAGCGCAATGGGGGTGAATATCTGAGATAAGGCCCAGAGCCGCCGCTCTGCTGTAATTCCGAGGTTCTTGCAACGGCAAGGACCCAGCGCAGTTTCAGATTTCAGTCCCCTCTGCGAGCGTCAACACGTCCACCTCGAGATATCTGACCGTCGCAACGGCAGAGATGGTGCCGTTGTCGCAAGTGAAGCTGCGGTGGAGCCCGCTTATTTCGTTGCAACTGTAGGTCGGGCATGCGGACTAGCGTTGCTTCGACGTCCGCAGGATGAATTCCGACATTAGCCGCACGAGATCGTTACCGCGCTCGTTCAACATGTTGTGGCCGCAGTTCGGCAAGCCGATCAGCCACGCACCCGGTCTCGACTTGGCGATGGCGAGCGCTTTCCTACACGGCGACCCTGAGCGCTGGACGCTCGACCGGAGATCGCGGTTTTCTGCCGTCCTCGGTTTGAAAAGCTATCTCGTTTCTCTAATCGGCCGCCTCCAAGTCTGCGACCGCCAGCAACTCAGTCCTAGATCGCGTTATCTCGGATTCAGAAGGACTTATTGGGGGACCGTCGTTCGGTACGATCGTGACAATCACACGGCGGCGACGGGTCCGAGCCAGTGTTCCGTCGTCCCTCAGCTCAGGACAAAATGTGCCTCCCAAACCTTGTCGACCTGGGGCGCAGCTATCGGCAGTTCTGTCCCTTCGGGTCGTCTTCAGACCGCCGCTGGAACGGCTAGTGGGCAAAATCATACGCTTGGTACCCGCCGGAGAAACCGGACAAACCGGAGCGACAAGTTCGACAGGTGGTCGGCCACATTGTTGGGGCTTACGGCACTGGTCGGCGCGCCGAGCTCGTAAACTTTTCAGGGAAATAGCAAAACTTTATTGTCAACTAAATTGGTGGAGATTAGCCATGCTTTCCGCAGATTAGTCCGACAAAAAGGGGTGCGTGTTTTGAAACGTCTCACCGGAGCAGTTGTGCTCCTGCTCACCAGCACGTCCGCTTTGGCGCAGGAAGCGAATGTACAGAATTCCACAGAATCCCGCGAGGAAAGTCGCGAGAGCGCGGAGATTCTGGTCACTGGTATTCGTAAGAGCCTGGCAGATTCACTGGCGGTGAAGCGCGACTCTGCCCAAGTCGTTGACGCCATCTCGGCCGAGGATGTCGGTAAATTCCCCGACAAAAACATCGGCGAAGCGCTTCAGCGCGTGACCGGTGTGCAAATCACCCGAAGCGGCGGCGAAGGTTCGGCAATCACCATTCGCGGTGCAGATCCCTCGCTCAACCGCGTGGAGATCAACGGCCAGTCGGCGCTTTCCACCTCGATTGCGGCGGCAGCGGGGAACGGCAGCAACCGCGCGGTCGATTTCCGCGATCTGCCCGCCGAATTCGTCTCACGCCTCGAAGTGCTGAAGTCCGCAACGCCGGATATGACCGAAGGCGGACTTGGCGGGACCGTGCGCATCATCACCCGCCGCCCGTTCGACAGCAAGGATGGCTACCTCGCGGGCTCCGCTCAGGGGATCTACAACGAACTGGCGGACAAGGTCGACCCCAAGTTCGCACTGATCGGTTCCAAGCTCTTCGCCCATGACACCATCGGCGTGCTGCTTTCGGGCACGTACGAGAGTCGCACTATTCGCTACGATCAGGCTCGCACCACCGGTTGGCGGCAGGTCGAGACCACACAGCCTGCGACGCCTGCCGCGCAGAACTGCCTTTCGGGTCGGAATCAGGCCCGCTGTGTCGATCTTGATGGTAGCGGTTTCGGTGATTTCTACCCCGACATCCCGCGCTACATCACCTCAACCGAACCGACCAAGCGCTATGCTCTGAACGGCATTATAGAATGGCGCCCGAGCGACGATTTTCGCGCCTACGTGGAAGGCACCTATACCCGCAGCGACACGACATCTGACGACCAATACCTGCAGCTCAGCACCACCCAGTCGGTGGCGAACGGCGGCATTGACCCCACCGGCGTCGTCATCCGCGACGAAACCGCGCAGACGGTGACCTTCGTCAACGGTTCCAACGCCGGCTCCGGCCCGAGCGTCAATTATCGCAGCGTGATCGGCAGCCTTAACCGGCGCACCTTCAACGGCATTCTTGGCGCCGAGTGGACCACCGGCAAGTTCAAGCTCTCGGCGCGCGGCACTTACGCGGCCTCGCGTGTCCTGAACGACGAGGTGGACGTCACCGCCTCGGTCTCCGGCAAGACCGCGCTGCCGTGGATCACGATCGACTACAACAACCCGCAGAACGCACCTAACATCATCCTGCCGATCGACACTACGACCACGCAGGGTATCAACAGCCTCGCGGTCGAGGCCCGCCCGCGCCTCAACAAGCAGCGCGAGACCGGCGCCAAGTTCGATGCCGAATACAAGCCCGACGAAAGCGGCGTCCTGACCTCGCTGAAGAGCGGCGTTGAGCTGAACCAGCTGGTCTCCAGCAGCCGCTTCCAGAACGCGGTCTATACGCTGAACGGCATCACCGGCCAGACCACGCTGACCCGCTCGGGCGTGACCGGCACCCAGGTCCTGGGCACGACGGCCCCGGCCGCACAGCTCACCAATATCCAGGACCTGTTGAACACCTACGGCGGCATGGGCGACGGCAGCTTCTTCAAGACCGGCGATCTCGGATTTTCCGGCATCGACCGGTGGTGGAACCTGGGCGACAATCTCGCCAAAGCCGTGGGCATTCCCGATCCCTACACCAGCATCTCGCCGCTCGACACCTACCGGGTTCGCGAGAGCACGATCGCGGGGTATTTCCAGGGTGCCTTCAAGGCCAATCTCGGCTTCGAGCTGACCGGCGTTGTCGGCGCGCGGCTCGTTCACACGCGCACCGTCTCAAGTGGTAGCCAGAGCACTGATGGCGTCATCACGCCCGCGCGGTACACCGGCGAATATACCGTATTGCTGCCCTCGCTGAACCTGCGCGCCGAAGTAATTCCCCGTAAGCTGGTGGTGCGCGCCACCGCATCTGATGTGCTGGCCCGCCCGGCACCGTCGCAGATGGCGCCCAACGTCAAGCTGGACTCGGTCGGCCTTACAGGATCACGTGGCAATCCGGCACTCAAGCCTTACCGCGCGTGGCAGTACGATCTCGGGTTTGAGTACTATATCTCGCGCACAAATTACGTGTCGATCACCGGCTTCCGCAAGGATATCAAGTCGTTCATCGACACTGCCAGCCAAGAGGAAGAGATCGACGGGCAGGTCTATACGATCAAGATGCCGATCAACGGCACCCAGCACGTCACCATCCAGGGCTTCGAGGCAGGCGCGCAGCTTGGGCTGGACTTCCTGCCGGGCCTGCTGGGCAATCTCGGTGTGACCGCGAACTACACGTTCAACACCGACAGCGGCTACGAAGGGAGGGACTACTTCACTGACGCTTCGCTGCCGTTCCCCGGTGTCTCCCGCAACAGCTACAACGCCTCGGTATTCTATGACGACGGGCACTTCGCCATTCGCGGGTCGTACAACTGGCGCAGCCGCTATCTGATCAACGCGGTCGATCGCGGCAACAACCCCTCGTTCGGCGAGGCCTTCGGTCAGTTCGACGCTTCGGCCAGCTACATCATCAACCCAAATGTCTCGGTGTTCCTGGAAGGCGTCAACCTCACCGATTCCACCCGGATCGAGAACGCCAACAGCGTCTATCGTCGCAACGTGATCGAGACCTATGGTCGCCGGATCTACTTCGGCGTGCGGGCCAAGCTGTGACGCAGCCGGGACTTTCCCGGCGCATGATGGTCGCGGGTCTGGCGGGAGCCTATCTCCTGCCGGCTCCGACTTTCGGGCGAAACAAAGGTCGCCGCCTGTTCACGGACACGTTCCGCCATGGCCTGGGTCAGTGGCGGATCGAGGCTGAGGCCCCCGCGCACGTCTCGGCGGAACGGGATGTGCTCGATATCGAGGCGCCTGCCGGGCTCACGCTCTGGTTCCTGCCGCGCCTCGAAGGCCGGATCGCCATCGAATACGAGGCGCAGGCCGTCTTGGCAGGCGGTGCGAACGACCGGGTAAGCGATCTCAACTGCTTCTGGATGGCGCAGGATCGAGCGGCTCCGGAGGGAAATGCGATCGCACGCCCGCGCTCGGGGAAGTTTGAGGACTACGACGATCTCGAAACCTACTACGTCGGTCTCGGCGGCAATGGCAATTCGACCACCCGCTTGCGCCGCTATGTCGGAAAGCCCGGCGTGCGGCCTTTGCTGCCTGAAAACGACCGGCGCGGCGCGGCGGACATGCTGGTCGCCAACCGCTGGCAGCGCATTCGCCTGATCGCTGACGGCGCCCGGATCGGCTTCTTCCGCGACGACCGGCAACTCTTCGCTTTCGAAGACCCCGCGCCGCTGACGAGCGGCCATTTCGCCCTGCGAACCACTGCCAGCCATCTGCGCCTGCGCAATTTCGCCGTCTCCCGCCTCGCTTGAACTCAGGAATTTCCATGCCTCGCCCGATGCCCTGCTCACGTCGCGCCCTCCTGCGCGCCGGTCTTCTCGGCGGTGCCGCCATCTCTCTGCCGGGCCGCGTTCTCGCCGGGTCATCTCCGGCAGCGGGCAGCGACTTGCACTGGCTCGATGGCGCCGAACCTGCCTGGGATGGCGGGCAGAGCTTCGGCATGCCCTGGCCGCGCGGCGCCGTGCGCCATGTCGACCGCCTCGCCGCACATGCCGGAAACATAGCCCTGCCGATACAGAGCTGGCCGCTCGCCTACTGGCCCGACGGTTCGGTCAAGTGGAGCGGCCATGCCCTTGCCGCCGGAAAACATGCGGTGAACCGGGTGACGATCGCTGCAGGGCAACCTGCCACCCCGGCCGCCGCCCCAGCCGACTGCGTCACCGTCGACCAGCGCGCCGAAGCCATCGAGGTGAACGTCGGCCTCACGCGCTGGCGCGTTCCCCGGCAAGGTAGCGCCGTGATTGCCTCTGCCGAACGCGGCGGCCGCGTGCTGCTGCGCGATGTCTTACTAGTCGCCCGCGCGCAGGATGCCGCTTCAGCCGAGGAAGCGGACACGCTTTCCCAGCGCCGCTTCACCAGTAGGATCGAGAGCGTCACCGTCGAGCAATCCGGCCCGGTCCGCGCGGTGCTGAAAATCGACGGCACCCACGCAGGCGCTGCGCGCTCTTGGCTGCCGTTCAGCCTGCGCCTCTATTTCACCAGCGGCAGCGACGCGGTGCGGATCGTCCATAGCTTCATCTGGGACGGCGATTCCGCCCATGATTTCCTCTCCGGTCTGGGCATCCAGGCCACCGTACCGATGCGCGGGGAGCTGCATGACCGTCACGTCCGCCTCGCGACCGAGACCGGCCTGTTCTCCGAAGCCGTGCGTCCTCTGACCGGCCTGCGCCGCGATCCCGGCGAAGCGTTCCGGCAGGCGCAGATCGATGGCCGCGCCGTGCCCGATGTGGCCACCCTGCCCGAAAAGTTCGCGCCGCTGCTGGAAAGCATCCCCGCCTGGGGCGACTTCCGTCTCTTCCAAGGCACGTCGGAAGGCTTCGTGGTGACCAAGCGCACCGCGAAAGGCCGCGCTTCGATCCAGTCGATTGAGGGCCACCGCGCACGCGGACTGGCCTATGTCGGCTCCCCTCAGGGCGGCGCGGCGATCGGCATGGCGGACTTCTGGAAGCGTCATCCCGTCCAGCTCGACATTGTCGGGGCGAGCGGCGACGAGGCCCAGCTCACCGCATGGCTCTGGGCGCCCGATGCCCCGGCCATGGACATGCGCTCCTACCGCGGCGTTCTGGGCATGACCGACTACCCCGCGCAGAACCGGGGCCTCGACGTGACTTACGAGGACTACGAGCCGGGCTGGGATTCCGCACAGGGCATCGCACGCACTAACGAACTCTGGGTCTGGGCGCTGCCCGCGACGCCCGACGCGACCGAACTGGAAAGCTACGCCGCCCATGTCGCCCGCCCGCCACGCCTTCAGGCGAGCCCCGCGCAGATCCGCGCCGCCGGAGTGTTCGGAGACTGGGCACTGCCCATCGCCAGAGGCCCGGCGGCCGAGGCCGTGGAGCGCCAGAACGACCTCCTGCTGGGCCATTACCAGGGCGAGATCGAGCGTCGCCATTGGTACGGTTTCTGGAATCACGGCGACGTCATGCACACTTACGATGCCGACCGGCACCAATGGCGCTACGACATCGGCGGCTATGCTTGGGACAACAGCGAACTCTCGACCGACCTCTGGCTCTGGTACAGCTATTTGCGCACGGGCCGCGCCGACCTGTTCCGCATGGCCGAGGCGATGACGCGCCACACAGGTGAGGTCGACGTCTATCACGCCGGGCCATGGGCCGGGCTCGGAACCCGCCACGGCGTCCAACACTGGAGCGACAGTTCAAAACAGCCCCGCGTCTCCAACGCCGCCTATCGCCGCATCTATTACTACCTCACCGGCGACGAGCGCGTCGGCGACCTGATGCGAGCGCTTGTCCATTCCGACCGTGCGCTCCAGAAAGTCGATATCGGCCGCAAGGTGGCTGATCGCGCGCTGGAATCGCTGCCACCCGGCGGCATCGCGGCCGTCACGAAGCCGCAGGGCCTGCCCGAAGGCGTGATCCAGCTCCAGTTCGGCACCAGCTGGGGCAGCCTTGTCGCCGCGTGGTTCACTGAGTGGGAGCGTACCGGAGACCGCCGCTGGCGCGACCGCATCGTAGCAGGCATGGACAGCATTGTCAGTTTGCCGCGGCAGTGGTGGGCGGGCGGCGCGAATTTCGACCTCGCAAGCGGCCGCTTCGTGTCAGGCGGTGATCAGATCAGCGTCAGCCACCTCAATGCCGTGTTCGGCGTGGTCGAGATCATGGCCGAAGTCCTGCCGTTGATCGACGCGCCCCGCTACCGCGCGGTGTGGGTCGACTACTGCGCTTGGTACAACGCTCCCGCCGCCGATTGGCAGCGCCGCTTTGGAGAGCCTCCGCGCGGACACAACTTGCGACAGGCCCATTCGCGCCTCACCGCCTATGCTGCGCATGCGCTTGGCGATGCAGCCTTGGCGGAACGGGCGTGGCGCGAATTCCACGAAGGAGAATTTTCCGACACAGTGAGGGAACGGCGGGTCGGGGAGGGGCAAGTCGAGATAGATGGCCTTTCCACCAATAGTGCCGCACAATGGGGGTTGGCGGCTATTCAAAACCTGGCCCTTTTATCGCCGAGTGTTGTCGAGGCGATGGAGCACGGCGGGTAGCGGAGCTGCTGGTTTCCTAGAGCCCCCACACCGCGGAGTGCCTCCATCATTTCTGCGAAACCGTTACCGCTCAATGGTCCCACCGGCATAGGCATATCCTGGTAATGCATTGGCCGGGTAGTCACCCCCCGGGGGTCGACGGGACGGGGCAATCGCAATCGATATCGCAATCTGGTCAGCTTGCGCGAAACTGCCAAATTCGGATCGACGCTATCATGCCCGCCTGATATCGGATAAAAGACCGAGAATTCTGTTTGCGATCCGGTTGCGGGCCGGTGCGTCGACGGCAGCTGGGGACCTATTCCCGCCACTTATGGCATAAATTTTCATTCCCAACAGCGGACGGGCGGCTATTTTACTGTCGAGTTCCTAAAGGCTGACCAATTGGTTCCCTTCACTCATCGATCGGGTTCGATCGAGAGGTATCGATCACCTCATGCATCGCCTTTTGAAGGCGTCCGTGGAAGTCGCTGAGACGCGCCAGACGTAGTGCGGCTTCGCCAGTGGCAACTTCAGCGACGGATGCCGCAATAAGATCTGACATATCGCCCAGCGTGGCAACTTGCCGCTTCAGAGGCGTGCCGGGATCGTCACCGCAAACATACACCATCCGTTTGCTGCCGCGCGTGGCCAGAGCCTTGGCGTTGCCATAGGGTTCCAGCATCCTTGTAGCCGTATGTGCATGGCTGCGGCTGATTTCCAGATCGCGAGCGATATCGTCGAGGCTCACCGGCTCGTTCATGATCTGGAGGTAGCCGTAGAGCCTCGCCGCGTTGGGCGAAAGGCTCCACGTCCCCAGCAGGTTCGCGAGGCTATCGATGAACCGGATTTGTTCAGGCGTCAGTCGGGTGGTTGACATATCTTCAATCTACTGGATATAGCGTATACAGAGTATATGAGTCCTGTATGGCGTTTGTTTTGAATCGGATCAACCGCAAACAACGGGCAGGACACCCGCTCGAGAAAGCTTGAAGGAGAGCTTGCATGACCGTGCTTACGGAAACCACACAGACGACTGTCCTGCCCGAAGGCCTGCTGTTCATCGATGGTGAGATTCGCCGCGCCGAGGGTGGCAGAACCTATGACAATATCGGCCCCTGGACCGGTGAGGTCGTCGGTGTTGCCGCCGATGCTTCCGCCACCGACGTGGAGCAGGCGATCGCCGCCGCCCGCCGCGCGTTCGACACCACAGACTGGTCCACCAACCATGAGAAGCGCTTTGCCCTCGTCCAGAGGCTCCACGACCTGTTCGTGGCCAATACGGACCGGCTTGTCGCCATCGCCAGGCACGAGGTCGGTGCGCCGATGATGGCCGTCAACCGTGCACAGGTGGCGAACTGCCTCAACAGTTGGCGCGATCTGATGGAGATCTATCCCCAGTTGAAATGGGAGAAGGACTATGGCGTCCGCGCGACGTCCTTCGGCAAGAGCCAGCGAACTGCTTATTATGAAGCGATCGGCGTCGTTGCAGCCATCACGCCGTGGAATTTCCCGCTCTATGTGAACGCGGAGAAAGTTGTCTCAGCGCTTCTGGCCGGCTGCACAGTCATCCTGAAACCGGCGCCCGACACACCGCTGGCGGGCACGATCTTCGGGGAACTGGCCGCCGAGGCAGGCTTTCCTGTCGGTGTCATCAACGTCATCACAGCGAGCGATCCGGCTGAAGCGGGTGAAATGCTCGTCACCGACCCCCGGGTCGATCTCATCACCTTCACCGGCTCGACGGCCATCGGCAAGCACATCATGCGGCAAGGGGCTGAAACGATGAAGCGCGCTTTCCTGGAACTGGGCGGCAAGTCCGTGAAGATTATCCTGGATGACGCCCCCAACTTCGCGCAGGAGGTGGCCCAGTCCATCCTCGTGTTTCATGCGGGTCAAGGATGTGCCGTCCAGTCTCGCCTCCTCGTGCCCCGGAGCCGTTATGCGGAGGCCGTCGCCGCGCTGAAGGCCTCTTATGATGCCTTCGCCGACAAATGGGGCCATTTCGATGACCCGGCCTGCTCCATGGGTCCAGTCGTATCGAAGAAGCAGCTCGAGCGAGTGAAGAGCTATGTCGATATCGGTTTGGCCGAAGGAGCCACTCTTCTTGCGGGGGGCAATCTGCGTCCCGACAAGGGCAGCGGCTGGTTCATCGAGCCCACCTGCTTCGTCGATGTCACAAACAAAATGAGGATCGCGCAGGAGGAAATATTCGGTCCGGTGCTCGTCGTCATTCCCTATGACGATGACGAGGATGCCATTCGCATCGCTAACGACAGCGTCTACGGCCTCTCGGGCGGAATTATTTCGGCCGACTTCGACCGCGCGCATGCCATCTCCAAGCGCATTCGCACCGGCACATTCGGCATCAATGGAGGCGTGCCGATCAACGGCGATCTCCCGTTCGGAGGCTACAAGCACAGCGGCATAGGCCGCGCATGGGGCGTAGAGGGTATCGAAGAATATCTTGAGACAAAGATGGTTTCCTGGCCCGCGTGAACCGAGAGCCCGGCGGGCATAGCATGTCCGCCGGTTCCCGTGCCCTGTCGAAGAACGACCACTTCACGACGTTCCAAAGCGTAGTAAGAAGGACACCTTAAAACACGGCGGTCATTGCCGGTTACAACGAATGGGCAAGCCCGATGGTTATTGTCCCGCAAATGGACCAATCAATTCCAATTCGTTAGGTTATCAAAGCACTTTCGTCATCATACCTGCGATCTTGGACGATCGGTCCCGTGAGGGTCCGATCGTCTTGGCAGATGCAGCGGAATTCTCCGTTCGGCTGGAAGAGGAGTTGGAACTTTCCATGTATACGTTGTCCTACGCAATCCCTGTGAATTCCAAAGACACTGGACCCCAGTTGACTCGCGAGCAGGTCTGGAAGGGGCTCGAGATGAAAGCGGAAAACGCCATTCCCTTCGTCGATGGGATGACTCAGTGTGATGTGATCGAGCGCGACGGAAACACCATTTTGCGTGAGATCACTTTCAACGGCGCCCAAAGCCGTGAGGCCATCACATTGTACGAGCCGGTAAAGGTGCGGTTCGAGCGGACCGACGGTACCGGCTGGATTGACAACACGATCAGTGATTCCGAAACAGGCCTAATCCTGTCCTTCACTTTCGGTATCAATTTTCCGGACATCGAAGCCGGCAGCGCAGAGGAAAAGGCAAAGGGCGACGGTATGCGTGGCGCCTACGTGGGAGCCGTTGCGGCTACACTCGACCGCGTTCGGCAGATGGTTGCGAGCGGCGAACTTTAAGCACGTTCGGCGTTATCATAAATGAACCCTGGGACGAACCATGACTGTTGAAGCTTTTCGTGACGAAGTCCTTGCCATGGAGGGGCTTAGCCTCAAGGCCATGCTCGAAGGTGACATTGCGGTCCTCTCGCGCATGACCGGCGACGAGTACGTCCATGTCGAAATCAACGGAACCAAGCGAAGCAAAGCGCAGTTTCTCGACGGGCTGCGTGCGGCCGAATACCGGTTTGAGAACTTCGTCGCCATCCATGGTAAAACCGGGATCGTGACTGGCAGCTATTACAACAGGATCAAGATACCCGCCGGCCTGCAGCCGGTGAAGGACGCGCGGCATATCCGTGGATACATCCTCCGGGACGGTGCATGGATTAACATCGCCCATCAGGCGACCGCTGTTTCGGCATCCTAAGGTCTCCCTTGCCGGTCAGGCGCTTTCGCGGGCAATGGCGCGCAGCGCCTGCTCGAACGCGTTGACCGGCTGCCCTCCGGAAATGTGATATTTGCCGGCGATGACGACGGCGGGCACCGACGAGATGCCGCGCGACTGCCATAGAGCCTCGGTGGCGCGGACGTCGTCGGCGAACCGACCGGACGACAGGATGTCGCTCGCCTCGCCGCAATCCAGCCCCACAATGTCGCGGCATCAAGCAGGGCCTCCCGGTCGGCGGTTTTGCGACTGTGCGAAAAGCACATCTCGAACAGCGCGTGCTTGAGTTCGACCTGCCGGCCTTCGATGGCAGCCCAGTGGAGCAGGCGGTGCGCATCGAACGGGTTGTAGAACCGGTCACCCTCGGCCATCCGCATCGCGAAGCCGAATTCCGCGGCGCGCGACCGGATCATTTCGCGGTCGATGGCGAACTGCCCGGGCGTCGTACCATACTTTTGCGCAAGATGCTCGACCATGTCCTGTCCCTCAGCGGCCATCTGCGGGTTGAGTTCGAAGGGCGACAGGGGATATCGGCGGTCACCTCGTCTCTGGCCCGGACCAGCGCCTCCTCCAGCGATCTGCGACCAATTACGCACCACAGGCATGCCTCGTCGGACATGAACTCCATCTGCAATTGCATTGGCACTGGCGTGAACCCGGAATTTAAGAAGCGGTCAGGTTGGGCGATGAGATTTCCGGGCTATTGTCGTGATCGCGCCCAGCAAGCAGATCAAACCTCTTCAATTGTCTTTCAAGTGCTCTTTCAGGAACTCGATGAAACGCTGCGTCTTTGCCGGCAGCAATCTCGTTTCCGTGATCGCATAGATGGGTGTCGGTTGACCATGCCACTCGGGCAGGATGCGCCTGAGCCGTCCCTGCGCCACTTCGGTCGCGACGATCTCTTCCGAGATCAATGCGACGCCCTTGTCGAGCGCAGCCAGACCACGGATCATGCCGACGCTGTTGATCCTGAACCGGCCGGACACCGGGACTTCCACCGTTTCCTTGCCGGACTGCAGGCTCCAGATTCTGAATGCCGGCATGAACAGGCATTCGTGATTGCGCAGGTCATCCGGGTGACGTGGTTCGCTGTGCCGTTCCAGATACGCCGGCGAAGCGTAGATGTACGGTTTCAGGCGGGCAAGCGGCCGAGCGATCATGTGCGAAGCCTCGGGCTCGCCCATGCGGATTGCAAGGTCGAACGGCTCGGCCACCAGATCGACCCTGCGCGGGGTAAGGTCGAGATCGAAGGTGATGCCCGGATACAGCGCCGCGAACTGGCTGATCAGCGGGGTGAGATAGGCATTCGCGAAATCGACCGGAAGAGAGACGCGCAACTGTCCGGTCGGCGACTCCAGCAAATCGCCGAGTTGTTCGTGGGCAAGACGGGCCTCATCAACGATCCGTCGACATCGTTCGTAGTAGATCTGCCCGGCCTCGGTCGGTTCGAGCTTGCGTGTCGTGCGGTGAAGCAGGCGCAGGCCGATGGCTTTTTCCAGCAGGCTGATCCGCCGGGATAAAGTCGAATTCGGGATGCCGACAGCTTCCGCAGCGCCCCGAAAACTACGCGCTTTCACCACCTCGACGAATAGCGCCATGTCATTCAGCAGTTCCACGCATTGCTCCACCTATGGATTAATCAATTCCAATATTGCCCGGTTATCCCAGCAGAGGGAATACATATTTGGACAGCAACGGCTTTGCTGTCTGAGTGGCAACATCGCCGTCTACGGAAAAAGGAAAAGAAACGTGAGCGGACGACTTGAAGGCAAGGTTTGCATCATCACCGGCACCGGCGGCGGCATGGGCCGCGCCGCGGCACTCATGTTTGCCCGCGAAGGCGCAAAGGTAGTGGGATGCGATGTCTATCCTGCTGGCGCTGAATCGATCGTCGAAGAGGTTCGGGCGGCCGGCGGCGAAATGGTTTCGCTTCATCCCTGCAACCTTACGGATCCGGTCCAGTGCCAGGCACTTGTGGACCTCGCGATCGATACCTGGGGCCGCATCGACGTCCTCTACAACAATGCGGCGATGGCCTATTTCGGATGGTTTGGCGAGCTTTCCGACGACGACTGGAACAAGACGATGAACGAGGAGATCAACCTCGTCTATCTGCTGACCAAAGCTGCTTGGCCGCACCTCAAGCAGAACGGTGGCGCCATCGTCAACACCGCGTCGATTTCGGGCTGGCAGGGCCTCAAGCCGCTGCCAGGCATCGCCCACAGCACAGCTAAGGGCGGCATCCTGGCGATGACGCGCCATCTCGCGATGGAGGGCGGGCCATTCGGCATCCGCGCCAACACAATTTCCCCCGGCGTCATCGTGTCGAACCAGACGCGGCCGCTGCTCGAAGACAAGGAGTGGGCCGGCTACATGCTGGGCCGCATCATGTCCGGTCGGCTCGGCAATCCCGAGGAAGTGGCGTCTGTCGCGCTGTTCCTTGCCTCGGACGAAGCATCCTACGTCACCGGAGCCGACCTGCTGGTCGATGGCGGCATGAGCGCCTGGTAATCGCACAAGGCGACTGACCCGATATCCCAAGTACTGCCGGGCGCTTTCTAGCGTCTGGCCAAGGAGACAAGACCATGCCCTATATCGATGTTTCCCAGAGCCCGCTGACCGACCTGATCTCGCTCGCCGGACGTACTGCCGTCGTGACCGGCGGTGCTGCCGGCATCGGCCATGCGATCTGCAGCCGCCTTGCCGAAGCGGGAGCCACGCTCGTCATCGGCGATCTCGACGAAGCCAAGGCAATCGAGACCGCCGCCGCGTTCACGGCGCAGGGCGGCAATCACATCGGTGCCAAGCTCGACGTCAACGACCATGCATCGATATCAGCACTGGCCGACCTCGCCGTGAGCAAGACAGGTCGGCTCGACATCTGGGTCAACAATGCAGGGATTTACCCCTCGCGTCCGGTCCTTGAAATCGCCGACGCCGAATGGGACCTTGTTCTCGACGTCAACCTGCGCGGCACGTTCTTCGGCGCAAAGGAAGCGGCACTGCGGATGGAGCCCAATCACGGTGTGATCGTAAACATCGTCTCGACCGCCGCATTCAACGCCAGCAACGGAGCCAACCCTGCGCATTACGTCGCTTCCAAGCACGCCGTCGCGGGGCTGACCAAGAGCCTTGCCGTTGAACTGGGCGCCAAGGGCGTCCGCGCCGTCGGCGTCGCACCAACCCTCACTGAAACACCAGGCGTCGCCGCCAAGCGCAAGGAAGGCGCTGGAGTTGACGATGCGCTCATCGAGTATGGCGCCGCCCTGCCACTTGGCAGGCTTGGCCTTCCCGACGACATCGCGCGCGTTGTGCTGTTCGCCGCTTCCGATTTCGCCGCATTTGTCACAGGCACCATCATTCCCGTCGATGGCGGCGATCTCGCTCGCTGACGCGGCAACGGAACAGGAGGGGGACGCCATGAAAACCCAACCCGCGCGTCCGCCCTCTATCCGGGTCGCAAGCGCAGGGCATCGCGAACGGGCTCGTCTCCCCACTACTCACTCAGCATGCAACGATGTCAGCTTGCCTGGATATTTTGCCGTTATGGCCTGCATTGGCGTAATCGGCGCAATCGAAAGGGCAAGCCAACACATCAGGCGTGGAGCCGCGCATTCAGCGGTACGATCCGACGGCATCCACCAGACCGTTGAGGACAGTCTGGACTGCCAACGACTTGTACCGCTGCGACGTGCTGACAATCCAGGCATCGGCTGCCGGCATCGGAAACTCGTTCAGCACGACCGTCAGATCGCCCCTGGCGATATCCGCTTCGATCATGAAGTCGGGAAGCAAAGCGATCCCGTTGCCCATCAGCGCCAGCTGGTGCGCAACCAGCATGTTGCCTGCCGCGATCGACCAACGCATCGAGCAGTCCCATCCGCCTTCGAAACGCCAGGTATTTAGGGCCGCGCTGGTCAGTATTGCCTTGTGAGCGCCCAAGTCGGCCGGCGCGGTAGGCAGGCCCGCCTGTTCGAGATAGGCCCGTGAGGCCACGAGCCGGCGCGTTACCAGACAAAGGCGACGGGCAACCAGATCACTGTCCTCCAGCGCGCCCATACGCACCGCCAGATCGATGCCGTCACTCACGATGTTCACACGCCGTTCGGTCAGGCGCAGTTCGACCTGGAGATCGGGGTAGTTCTCGGACAGCGTGACCAAATGCGGCGCGACAAGATACTGTCCCAATGCGGCGGTCGTCGTCAGCGTCACCCGGCCTCCCACTACGCGCCCGCGCGTCGCGATGGCCCGCGCCGCTTCGTCGGCCGCCAGGATAGCAGGCTTGGCCATTTCGTAGATCCGCTGCCCTTCGTCCGTGAGGGAAAGTGCGCGCGTCGAACGACGGAACAGCGACGTGCCCAGCAAGGCTTCGAGGTCCGAAAGACGTCGGCTAACCGTCGACTTGGGAATGCCGAGTTCCTTAGCCGCAGCCGTGAACCCGCCTTGGTCGGCAATGGCAACAAGCAACGCCAAATCGTCGAGGGAAGGTTTCATCGTCCCGAAAATGGAACAATGCCTTCCCAACTGCAAGGATTATCGGAGCGCACGAACAGGCGCATATAGGTTTCAACGCAAGCAAGAGTAACCGCCATGATCCAGTTCTCCTCCATCCATTCTCCGACGCTGATGCGTCACGGCAACGTCTTTTCGGCGCGGCAGTATCCGCGCCACGCCTTCGGCAACCTGATCGACCCGGTCATCAACATCGACTGGTTCGAGATGAACGGGCCGACCTTTCCGCCGCATCCCCACGCCGGTTTCTCTGCGGTGACTTACGTTTTCGCAGACTCGCCTAACGGCTTCGTCAATCGAGACAGTCTCGGCGATGTCCAGAATATCCTTCCCGGCGGCCTGCACTGGAGCCGGGCCTCGCGCGGGATGATGCACGAGGAAACGCCGATCGAGGGCGGCGGGCCGGCGCGGGGGCTCCAGATCTTCGTAAACCTTCCCGCCGCCAGCCAGGCCGATCCGGAAGCCGCCTTCGCCGTTCCTGCCGCAATGGTCCAGGACGCTTCGGGCGAAGGTTGGACAAGCAGGACAGCCGTTGATGGGACAACCCTGGGGGCCGCCGAAGATGCATTACCCTCGCCGGTCCGGATCGCCGAATTGGCGCTGAAAGCCGGTGTGGCCCACGACTTCGACGTACCGGCAGGGTGGGGCGGAATTCTCATTGTTCTCGAAGGCGCGGCAATAATCGGCGCGACCGCCCTCTCGCAGACCCAGGCCATAGGCTTCGCATCTGACGAGTGCGACCGCATTCGGATCGAAACGCTGGATACTGCGGCTCGAGTCGTCCTGATCTGCGGCGCGCAGCTCAAGCAACCGATTTACGCCCATGGCCCTCTCATGACCGCAACGCCCGCAGCTCTGGATGATGCCAAGCGGCGCGTATCGCACCTCTCTATCTGACCCAAGCAAAGGCCCCAGGGCCATTCCCGGAACATCGACCAGAAAGGAACCTACAATGACCACCTCGTCCATTCCCGACCGCTTCACCGCGCAAGACACCGCGCTGCTGCTGATCGACCACCAGGTCGGCACCATGCAGTTGATCAAGAACATCGATGCAGGGTTCGCCGCCAAGCAGTCGATTGCGCTCGCCAAGATGGCAAAGATCCTGAACCTGCCGACGGTCATTACCTCTAGCCAGGAAGAGAACGCACAGGGGCCGATCCTGCCCGAGATCGCTGAGATTCTGCCCGAGGCCTACGAAGCACGCGTGAAGCGTCCCGGCGTCGTCAACGCCTGGGCCTATCCAGACTTTCGCGACGCCGTACTTGCCACGGGCCGCAAGAACCTCATCATGGCCGGTGTTACCACCGACGTGTGCCTGATCTTCCCGGCGATCGACGCCGTCCTCGAAGGCTTTTCGGTTCAGGCCGTGCTTGATGCCTCCGGCTCGCCCAGCGACCTGTCCGAGGAACTGGCCCGCCAGCGCATGCATGACGCCGGTGTGGTGCTCACCGCGACCAATACCCTGATGGCCGAAATCGCACAAGACTGGTCCACGCCGGACGGCCAGCAACTGATCCGCCTGCTTTTCAGCGACGTGTTCCCGGCACTCGGCGCTGGCATCGCCTGACGCCTCCCATGCAGGCCGGGTCAGCTTAAAGCAGGCGGTGATCCGGCCTTTTTTGGCATACTGCGAACGTCAGATCGGGTGCCGGACGTTGTAAGCGGCGCGAATGAGAAGAACAGAGATGGATGAACGACAGATCGAAGTTCTGGATTTCTGGTTCCGCGAGTTGCCCCCGGACAGTTGGTTCGCAGCCGGCCACCATCGACCCGGTCGTACGTAGCCGGTTCGACCATCTGCATGATGAGACCTCTGCTGGACTTCTGGATGATTGGAAGGCGACCCCTCTGGGCCGCCTTGCGCTGATACTCGTACTCGACCAGTTTTCCCGGCACATCTACCGCGATACCGCGCACTAGGCTCGTAGAATCAATTAAATTTAGCGATACGGGGTACAATTTAACTTACTTCTGCGGTTGCCGTATCGGGTGGTCGGCCCAGGTAGGCGGCGAAGCGCCGCACATGCGGAACGTATTGCTCCTGTGTACGCGGGAGCAGGCCTCGCATCATAATGTCGTGCTGCATGCGCTGGCGGAGCGGGCCGATCGGGGCGGGAGCGGAGATCGTATCCATAGTGAGTTCCTCTCGTTCAAGGGAACTTCACGCTCGGACGGCAACCTCACCCTTACCAAAACCTCATGATTTACCCCTACCTGTTACTACGCACCCCTCCCACGGAAGCGGGTTCGTCCATGTGGGCGGCAGAGGTAGAAAGGCCACGACGTGATCGCAGCCAGGCGCATTTCCAAGCGTCGTGCCAGTAGGACCAAAGGCGGGTAGGTCAATTGTGGTAAAAACAGGACCACATGCCTCCCCTTGTCAGCCGTTTTCTCTGATTGCTCCAGCAACGGCAGAGCCAAACGGCATATTGTGGAGCTAAGAATGAAAACCAGCACTGGTTGGACACGTTGCACAGTTTTGACATGCGGCGCACGGCTTATCGGAACGGCCGCCACAACCAGTTCGATGGCGCGTGCGGTCAGTTTTCCTTCGTCGTCGTCCTCCTCCTCTGGCTATGCCGAAGTGCCAGGCGGCAAGGTGTATTGGCGCAGGTTTGGGGCCGGCAATAAGACGCCATTGCTGATGTTGCATGGCGGCCCAGGTGCCGCAAACAACTATCTACTGTCCATGGCAGCGCTAGCCGATGAGCGCCCCGTGATCTTCTACGATCAACTGGGCTGCGGGAACGCCGACTCTCCCGATGACGAGAGCATTTACTCCATTCAGCGCTCGATCAAGGAGGTCGAAGCGGTGCGGAAGGCGCTAAACCTTGATCGTGTGGTTCTCTACGGGCATTCGTGGGGGACACTTCTGGCAATTGAATATCTCTGCCAGGCTAGAGGCGCCGGTGTGGAAAAGCTCATCCTGGCAGGTGCATTGGCGAGCGTTCCCCAAGTGGTCGCTGGGCTACAAAGATTGATTGCCGCAATGCCCAACGGATTCGCCGCAAAGCTGCGGGCGCTGGAACTGGCAGGCCAGGCCGGCACGCCGGAGTATTCGGGCCTTACTCAAATATTTTATGACAGTTTCGTTTTGCGGACCAGGCCGTCCGCCGACGCCCTTGTCAGCTTCGACGCGATCTCCAGATCAATCGCCTATCGCGTGTTGAACGGTCCTAACGAATTCACCATCGTGGGCAAAATCAAGGATTGGGACCGGCGCAAGGACCTGAAAGCGATTAACCAGAAGACATTGATCACTACCGGCCAGTTTGATGAAATCACGATAGATTGTCATGAAACCATTCGAGATAGCATCGCGGGAGATGTGAGCCTGACGGTGATGGCGGGCTGCTCTCACATGACGATGGTCGAGCAGCCCGAGCGATATAACGCATTGATGCGCCGATTCCTCAACGAAACGTGACGGCAAGAAGGTACAGTGGCTGACGCCGCGTCCTTCCGCCCGATAAAATAGCGCAATTACCCGATCGGGTATAAGCCTGGACCCATGTGGGGGGCGCGCTGCAGCGCTCGTTTCTCTACAAGGGGTTATCGGCTGTCGCCCGCGTTGCACAATGCGAGCCGCGTGCCGGATTGATGCCTCGCGAGGCGCAGCAGGAAGGTCAATCGATGACGATCGCCGCTGTCCGGATTTCGGGTACGCTCATGGGCGAAGGGGAGCGTTCCTCCTCCCGCTCCTTCGCTTTCGGGACCTTCGTCCTAAAGCCGGAGCGGCAGTTGTTGCTCAGCCATGGGAAGCCCGTGCGGATCGGTGGGCGGGCGCTCGACCTTCTCACGGCGTTGGTCGAACGCGCCGGTGAGTTGGTCGACAAGGAAGCACTCGTATCCTGCGTCTGGCCAACGACCTTTGTCGACGCAGCCAATCTCAAGGTCACTATGGCCAGCCTGCGCCGCGCGCTAGGGGAAAGTCATAGTACGCCGCAATACATCGCAACAGTTGTAGGACGGGGCTACCGCTTCATTGCGCCGGTACGGCCTTCGACCTGCCTTGCCGAGGGCGGCAACACGGCCAGGGTAGAGCAGATAGTGGGGTTGATCGATGCAGTCGAGGCGATCCGGCTGGAGTTGCAGCACATCATGGCCGGATCGCCGCACGGATCGGCAGAGGAGTGGCGGCATTTTGAGAATGCCTCTCGCCATAGAACTAGCGTTCGATGAAACCACGCCGTGCCGCTACCGTGACCGCATGAGTGCGATCGTCCACGCCTAGCTTGGCAAACAATTGCTTCAGGTTGGCTTTGATCGTGTCCGTCGAGACGCTGAGATGCCAGGCGATCTGCTTGTTCGATTGACCTTCGGCCAGCAGTGGCAGGATCGCCAACTCACGCGCGTTCAGTTGTTCATCCAGTGCGTGGACCGCCAAGGCATGGGCGATGTCCGGGCTAATCGTCCGGTGGCCCGCATGTACCGAACGGATCGCGTCAAGCAGTTCCTTTCGTATGCTATTCTTCAGCAGATAGCCTGCCGCTCCGGCGCGTATCGCGCGGACGGCCTGGGCGTCACCGGGATAGGTAGTGAGCATCAGGATTGCCGCATCCGCTGATAGGCGTCGAATGGCTTCCACTGCGGCGATGCCGTCCATGCAAGGCATCTGGACGTCCATCAGGACTACATTGGGCAGCAGCGCGGTAAAGCGCTCGACTGCCTCCTCGCCATTTGCGGCTTCGCCGACGGCGACCATATCGGATTGTCGTTCGATCAGTGCCGCGATCCCCTCGCGAACGATCGGATGGTCATCGACGATAAGGACTCGGATCATGTCGTCAGGTCCCCGGACGGCCGCGTCAATGACTTCCACCAGCGCGAAAACCAACTGGGCCTCTGGGTTTTATACGCAATCCTGCCAGGTATGGCGAGCAGCACTTGGGTGCCACCTTCCGCGATGCGACGAATGACAAAATCGCCGTCGAGCTTCCGCGCACGTTCACGCATCCCGGGCAGGCCGAAATGGCCGTCTCTGCTACCCGCTTCGATAACGTCTGGGTCGATCCCCACGCCGTTGTCAGCAAACGAGATGGCGAAGTTGAATTGATGGCGGATTTCTATAGCGATACGGGTTGCCCGCGCGTGGCGCCGGATGTTGAATATTGCCTCCCCGGCGATGCGCGCGATTTCGTCAAGCGCCAGCGGGTCGAGGGCGCGCGGCGTTCCTACCGTCTCGATCGACACGGCGGTCAGCGGATCGAAGCCCTCCTGCTGTACCAGATTGGCCATGATTTCCGCAATATCGTTACCGTCTCGGGGCAACCGCAGTTCCTTGACCCTATCGCGCCCCTCCGCAATGACCTGATCCGCGCGATCGATCGCTGCTTCCAGTGCGGGGCGAGCGCGTTCCTCAATCGGAAGTTCGTCAACCACCAGTTGGAACCGCAGCGTCAACGCTTGCACCGATTGAAGAAGTGTATCGTGCAGATCGCGGGCAATCCTTTCGCGCTCCTCGACCCGCTCTGCCATGCGCATGCGGATGCGGCTGGCGACAGCGCGCAACCGCAGCGCATAGGCCAGCCAGAGCAAGCCAAGCACGATCAGCCCGCACATGAGCTTGAAAGGCCAGCTTTGCAAAAAGGTCGGCGGGATTTCTATGTCGAGCGTCGCCTCATGGGCATTCCACAGGCCGTCGCTGCCTGCCGCGCTCACAATGAAGCGATACACGCCGGGACCAAGATTGGCATAGGAAGCCAGTCTTCGCGTGCCAGGCAAAACCCAGTCGTCGTCTACACCTTCGAGGCGGTAGCGGAACTGGATGCGATGTGGCGCCGCCAGGCTCAGCCCCGCATAACCGATGTCGAGGGAGTGGGTGCCGGCCGGCAGCATCAGCTTGGCGGGATCGCGATAGACATTCCCCGCGCTCGACAGTGAACGGATCACGACTGGGGGAGGCGCCGCGTTATTCCCGAGCCTGGAAGCATCGATATAAGACACGCCGGGGCGCTCTAGCAGCACGATCCTTCCATCGCTGCCGCCGCCGAGTTGCGGGCCGGGGTACGCCGCGTTCTGGGAAGGGCTGAGTCCATCGCGCAAATCGTAGTATCTGCGGGGAAGCGGTGCGTGCGGATCCTCGAATGCGCGGTCCAGGGCGGAAGTAGCTACTTGGGAAATGGAATGGTTGCTCCGCAGCCAGGTTTCCCCGCGCGTTGTCTGGACAAGTCCCCTCAGCCGGGCGACCCAGGGAAAACGCCGCGCATCAATGCGGGTGATATGGCTCCCTCGAATTCGCAAAAGGCCGTTGTTACCGCTGATGAAGATGTCGCTGGGGCCGACGGCGATCTTGCTTATGGTCCCAGGGTCGTACGGCTTCAGGTCGGTCGTCGTCGCGCCGCCGCTGTTCAGCCGGACGAGGGCTCGCGACGCCACATAGGCGACGTCGCCGGCCGGGGTGACGACGAGATCAGGCTCCTGCATTACCGGTCCGGACTTGCTGAGGCGGTGCCAACCGCTGGCGTCATGCCACATCGCGTCGCCCGGCATGATCCCGGCCCAGAGGCGGCCGGAACGGTCCTGAGCGCAGGTTCCGATCAGGGCTTGCCCTGGCGGCGAAGCCAACACCGACCGGACGCCGCCGCGCCAATGGGTGATCCTGGAATCCAGCACGCCCCAGAACCCACCGCCATTCGCAGGGCATATGCCCAGGAGCCCGCCATCGAGGACTTTTCGAGGGCCTGCAGGCGTGATCTGGTATACCGCATGGTCGGTCGACACGAAGATCTCATCTTTCGAAGCGCTCATGGCAAAACCCAAGCCAGGGTCGCCCCTCATCCGCGATTCCCGCACAGCGCTCGCCACGCGAAACCGGTCGAGGCCCAGCTCGCTCCCGAACCAGATATTGCCTTCCCGGTCGACGAACGGCCTTCGGATCACGTCCGACGTAAGACCGTCGGCGGCCCTGAATCGCTCAAGTGGAGAAGCGGCCGTGCGATGCACACCGCCCGCATCCGCTACGTAGAAGACCCCGGCCGAACTGGTGCTTCCCCATAGCCCGCCAGCAGGGTCGAATGCCAAGGCGGTGTGCTCGGAGCTGGGAACTGCGGGGTAGGCGACGGGCTGGGCGATCGTCTGGCCGTCGGAACCAGCCACCATTCTCGTGCCGCCCTTATCGGAAATCCACAGCCGGCCCGCCCGATCGACCGAGCAGGCGGCAGTCATTTCCATACGAGCGGGGCTGGCCCGAAAGCGTGCCGCGCCTGGAGGTAAGGAAACCAGCAGGTTCTTGTGCTCCGCCTCCAGGCTGATCCACAAGGTTCCATCTGCGGTTGCGCACGGTGGGCCCGGAAAACCCGCCGGCAGCCCAAGGCGCTCATCCACCGCCTCCGACCGGCCGTGAGCCAAACGATACAGGCGTTTCTCATGATAGGATACGCCCGCGGCAGCCCAAATCGCTTTGTCGGATGTCTGGGAGAAGCCCAGTATTCGGGAAGGCGGCTCTCCCATCGACACTGCGTGCAGCATTCCTCGGCGATAGATCGCGACACCGCCGTTTTGCGCGAAGCCTACCCACAGTTCGCCGGTCCGCGAAACCAGGAGCGCGGACGGGGAGGCGCGCTCCATCCGTGACCCGGCGGGCAGCGGCACACGCTCGAACGTGACGCCGTCGAAGCGAAATAAACCCTCTGACGCGGCGAGCCAAAGCCAACCGTCCGGGGTTTGTGCAATCGCGGTGATGCTGGTTGGGGCGCCGTCATCAATCGTCCAGCGCGTATGTTTGAACTGGGCCAGTCCGAACTGCCCATCGCGCGCTAGACATGCCGTGCCGGCGACCAGCATGGCCACGGGCAGTAGCAAGACGCAGAGCCACAGCCGCAGGATCGCGACGGATGTGCGGAAACGGCCAAACTCCGCTTGCATGCTTGCCCCCTAATAGTCCGTACCTCGAACAGGCCGGGGGGCGCTGCAACCGTTAGTGACACCCACGCCCGTCCAAAACTTTGCCCGCAGGCACTCGGACTAGCAACCCTTTGCCGTGCGCGCCACTCGAACGACTACGCCATCTTACCGCGCTTTACTCTGTCGGCTGGCGCCGCGGTGATACTCCGGACGCACAATGTCATGGCGAGGCGGTGACACTGTCCCGGCAAATCTGCCCCGACGGAGGAACGACGCATGAAACGACTGATCCCCATAGCACTGGCCGGCGCGATGCTGGCCGTACCGGCTGCCGCGCAAACGGGCTGCCCGGCAGCCGCGCAGCAATCCGCCGCACGCCCCGTCCCCGTCATCTACTACATGTCCATGCAGATCGAAGGGGTGAGAGTCTCCTATCGCGAAGCGGGGCCGGTCGGGGCGCCGGTTCTGCTGCTGCTGCACGGATTTCCGACTTCGTCTCACATGTTCCGCAACCTCATTCCCCTTCTGGCCGATCGCTACCACGTCATAGCGCCGGACTATCCGGGATACGGGCAGAGCGACGCGCCCGACCATACGAAGTTCGCCTATACTTTCGCGCATCAAGCGGACATCGTCGACAAGCTGGTGACCCAGATCGGCGCCAGTCGTTATGCGATGTACGTCATGGATTACGGAGCACCGATTGGCTATCGTTTGGCCCTGAAGCATCCCGAACGCGTCAGCGGTCTGATCGTCCAGAACGGCAATGCCTATGTGGAAGGCCTTCAGTCTCCTTTCTGGGATCCGATCAAAGTCTATTGGCGTGACCGTTCGCAGAAAAATCGCGATGCGCTGAATGGCCTGGTCACGCTGGAGATCACGAAGTTTCAATATACCGATGGCATGGGCGATGTAGAGCGTATCAGCCCGGATAACTGGGTCCACGACCAAGCGCTTCTCGACCGGCCGGGCAACCGCGACGTCCAGCTCGATATGCTGGGAGACTATGGCTCCAACGTGCCGCTCTATCCGCAATTCCAGGCCTTCTTCCGCGAGCGAAAGCCGCCGACGCTGATCGTCTGGGGCAAGAACGACAAGATTTTCCCCGAAGCCGGCGCACACCCATATCTGCGCGATCTCCCCGATGCCGAGATCCATATCCTCGATTCCGGCCATTTCGCGCTTGAGGATCGGCTGGATGTCATGGCGCCGCTGATCCGGAACTTTCTCGATCGCAAGATCTGCGAATAGCAACCGGGAACGCGCGGCGGTGCGGCGCGCGTTCTCTCGAAAGGACCAGATATGTCCAAGAACCTATCGGTTGTGCTCGTGCACGGCGCGTTCGTCGATGGCTCCGGCTGGCAGACGGTGTACACGCTGCTGTCGGCGGAAGGGTATGAAGTGCTGGTCGTGCAGAACCCCGCGATTACGCTGGAGGGCGATGTGGCGGCGACGGAGCGGGCGATTGCCGAGGCACGCCACCCGGTGGTCCTTGTCGGCCACAGCTATGGCGGTGCCGTCGTCACCGAGGCGGGTGACAACCCCAAAGTCAAAGCCATCGCCTTTATCGCGGCTTTCGTCCCCGAAGCCGGGGAATCGGTGGCGGCGTTGAGCGAAGCCCCAGCAGAGGAGGGTGAGGCAAAAGCGCCGGTACTGCCGCCCGAGAATGGCTACCTTGTCGTCGATGCGGCGCACTTTCCCGAAGCGTTCGCCGCCGATGTCGATCCCGATATCACCCGCTTCATGGCGGCAGCGCAGGTGCCCTGGTGGCTCGGCGCTGCTACCGCACCAGTCACCCGCGTGGGGTGGAAGGTTCGCCCGACTTTCTATCTCCTTACCAGCGCAGACCGCATGGTGCCCCCCAGCGCCCAGCGCCGTATGGCGGAGAGGGCCGGCGCTCGATTGTCCGAAATCGACAGTAGCCATGCCGTGATGCTCACCCACCCGCATGAGGTCGCCGCCTTCATTTCCGCAGCTGCGCAGACAGTGGCCTGACATGGTCTCTGCATCGGCACCTCGCCCTGGAACCCACCACCGTACAGTCACGATCGGCGGCCTTGAAATCTTCTACCGGGAAGCGGGGCCAGCCGACGCGCCGGTCCTGCTCCTGCTGCACGGCTTTCCCAGCTCTTCGCACATGTACCGCAACCTCATCCCGGCGCTCGCGGACACTTACCGCGTCATCGCGCCGGACCTTCCTGGTTTTGGACTATCAGCCGCGCCGCCCCCCGGCAGCTATGAATACAGCTTTGCTTCATTTGCCGACGTGGTGGACGGCCTGCTAGCGGCGTTGGGCGTCGACCTATATGCCCTCTATGTGATGGACTATGGCGCGCCGACGGGCTTTCGACTGGCGCTCAAGCACCCCGATCGGGTCACGGCTCTGATCGTCCAGAACGGCAATGCCTACGAAGAAGGCATGCAGGATTTCTGGGCGCCGACACGCGCGCTTTGGGCTGACAACAGCGAAGCCAACCGGGCCGCCATGCTCCCTTTTTTCACGCAAGAGAGTACGCGTTTTCAGTACGTGGCCGGGATAAGGGATGAAACCCGGATCGACCCGGCAGCATGGCTGCACGATCAGCTCTTCCTCGATCGCCCGGGAAACCAAGCGATCCAATTTGCAATCATCTACGACTATCGCACCAATGTTGCGCTCTATCCGGCGATCCATGCCTACTTTCGCGCTTCCCAGCCTCCTACTCTGATCTTGTGGGGGCGGAACGATCCGATCTTTTCCGTTGAAGGCGCGGAGGCATTCCTGCGGGACCTGCCGCGTGCTGAACTGCATCTGCTCGACACCGGGCACTTCGCACTTGAGGACAAGGCGGACGAAATGGTGCCCCTGATCCGAGATTTTCTGGGCCGCCAGCCCATCACCGGGGCGCTAACATCCGTCTGTACCAAAGAAGGAGCATGACCATGGAGACTCCAATGCGTGCCAAGTCGAGCATTCTTCCCTCCGGCGGGGGCGCCGCGCTCATGGAGCCGGCCGACACGCTGATCCTGCTGCTCGATCATCAGTCCGGGCTGTTCCAGACCGTCAAGGACATTCCGGTTGCCGACCTGCGGCGCAACGTGGAGATGATCGCCAGGTTGTCGACGTTGCTGCACATCCCGGTGATCACCACGGCGTCCGAACCTGCGGGCAGCAACGGGCCGCTCATGCCGGAGATCCACTGTCACGCGCCGCATGCGGTCTATGTGCCTCGCAAGGGCGAAGTCAACGCCTGGGACAACGACGATTTCGTGGCAGAGGTAAAATCCACCGGCCGCAGGACTCTCGTCATGGCGGGCGTTTGGACCAGCGTCTGTGTGATGTTCCCGGCGCTGGATGCCGTCGCCGCCGGCTACGACGTTTATGCGGTCCTTGACGCTTCGGGCGATCCCAGCGAAATGGCATCGCGAACATCACTTGCCCGGTTCGTCCAGGGCGGCGTCAAGCCGACATCGACCAACGCCCTGCTTTCGGAGCTTCACCGCACCTGGGCACGTCCGGAGGCGGCCGATTTGGTCCATCTTTATGGCCTCGTTGCACCGAACTATGCAGCGGTGGTGGAAAGCTATGTGCGGGCGCAGAAAGCCGCCCAAGCAATCGTTTGAGCGCTGGACGCCCGAACCCAAGCGCTTGTCTTCGGCGCTCTATTGGTGTTGCTGCCATTCTGGCGCGCTGCCGATCCGAAGACCGCGGCCGTTTCTAAGCGGCTTCATTCATAGTTGGCCCAGTGCCGCCGACGAAGGCCCGCAAGCTATCGCTGACGTCGGCCAAGTCTGCGTGTCCGGAGTGGCTCGTCTCGCAACGCCCGGACGGCTCTTTGCCGCTTGAGGCCGTCCATGTGATCGTCCGGTTCTGTTAACGAAGCGGCCGCTGGCAGCCCTGCGGCTGAACGGCAGTAAAGTCCACGACACGTTCAGGTTCAGCTTCAGCTTCAACTTGGTGAAATCGACAGCAGCTATCAAGGAACCGAGATCAGGGCGCTCTACGACCGCCTAGTCGAAGGATTTCGGGCGCTTGAGCGTACGAAATCGCGCAATGGAAGAACCCGCGGGCGCCTTGCGCCGAGCTATCGAGAATTGTGCTTCAGGAGGGTGTGGTCGGGATGTGCGCACGCGCTGTGGTGCAAGAGCCGATGTTCTCCGGGGTCCCGGGGCAGCCGGGAGGCACGTGGAGGCGGTTCGCAGAGCGCCGCACCACGCAGCAGGAAGGTGAAGGGCGTGCGGGGCGTTGCCCAGCGCGTTGAGGCGCGGACCTTGTAGAAGATCAAGCCATGCCGGCTCATGGCGCGGGTATCCGGATGGGCATGGTGGGTGGCGGCGGAGCGCGAGGTTGGTGCCAGCGGGGAAAGGCTTCGATGACGAGCATGTGCCCGCCGCAGCAGGGGCATGGCGGCCGATAGTCTTGCGTCTGCTCGGGCGGTGGTTCGCTCGGCGTGGCAACGTGGAGAAGGTGGCGGGCCAGGCCAAGCATGGCCTTGCGTGTGGAGCCGGCGAGCAGGCCGGAATGGCGGATGCGATGGAAGCCTCGAGGCAGGACGTGCGTCAGGAAGCAGCGGATGAACTCGTGGGTCGCGAGCGTCATCACGCGCTGACGTTCGGGGCGGCGATAGCATGGCGCTGCGATCGCGCGCGCCCTTGCCCTGTTCAACCCGGATCAGCATGCGCTCGCTATCGATATCGTCGACCTGGAGATGGGCGACCTCAGAAACGCGCAGGCCTGCACCATAGGGAGCGCCAAGCGCGGCTTTGTACTTGATGCCAGGTGCCGCTTCGAGCAACTGGGAGGCCTCCTCGACGCTGAGGACTTCGCGCATCTTGTCCGGGCGGCGTGTCGCGACCAGCGCGCGCGCCAGGTCTCGGCGCCGGAGCGTGACGGTGTAAAGGAAGCGCAGCGCCGACACCGCGCCATTGATGGTGCCGGCGTCGGCGCCGCTCTCGCGCTGGTGGATCTGGAAATTACGCAGATCCTCCGCCGTTGCCATATTGGGCGGGCGGCCGAGGTAGGCTGCGAAACGCCGCACGTGCCGGATTTACCGGTCCGGTGTACGCAGCACTAGGCCGCGCATCATCATATCGTGCAGCATGCGCCGACGCCGCGGAGTGAGGGGGGCTTCGGTCGATGGCGTAGGCATAGCAGGTTCCTCTCTTTGAAGGGAACTCCATGCTGGGACTGCGACCATAGCCTACCGAAAATCCTACTCTACTTCGCGACTTCGCCCACCCGACCCGCCCGCGCCAGCGGATTCTTCCGACACGGCGCGGGCATAACGTAAGAGCGATTGGAGATTTGCAAAAACAGATTTGCTTCAAATGCAAAATATGCTTCCATATTGCTCAAGACGCAAAATATGGAGCGATGCGGCATGAAAATTTCGGCCCGAAAGAGGTTCATTGGGCTCGATCAGCCTTTCCGGGTCGCATTCGGCACGATTTCCGGGCTTGATGTGGTCGAGGTCGACGCTTCCGACTGCGGAGTGATCGGGCGCGGAGAGTGTTGCCCGATGAGCATCTATAACCAGGATGCGGACTCGACGTTGGCCGAGATCGAGGCGATTGCCCCCCTGCTGGAAAACGGAGAATTGGATCGGCTGACCCTGCAGAGCGCTATGCCGGGGCGGTCGGCACGAAACGCGCTAGATTGCGCCCTGTGGGATCTGGAGGCGAAGAGATCGGGGCGCTCGGTTTGGGAAAACGCCGGGTTGCGTGCCCCGAGCAAGATTACTTCCGATGTCACCATCGGCATCATGGCGCCCGAGGCGACCGCCAAATTCGCGGCGACGCTTCGAGGCGCGTCGATGATCAAGCTGAAACTGGGCGGCGAAGCCGATCTGGAATGCGTGGCGGCTGTCCGTTCGGTGTTGCCCGATATTCCACTGTTCGTCGACGTCAACGCCGGATGGACGCTGGAGCGGCTGAACGCAATGGCTCCCCGCCTTGCCGATGCGGGGGTGTTCATGATCGAGCAGCCGCTGCCGCCGCAGGACGATCATCTGCTCGACGAATACAATCATGCCGTCAGGCTTTGCGCGGACGAATCCTGTCACGATCGCACTGACCTGGACCGGCTGGTTGACCGGTACGAATACGTCAACATCAAGCTGGACAAGACCGGCGGCCTTACCGAAGGCCTGGCGTTAGCCGATGCGGCACGGGCCAGAGGATTCCGCTTGATGGTGGGATGCATGCTGGGTTCCGGGCTGGCGATGGCGCCGGCCTATGTGGTCGCATCGCTTTGCGAGGTCGTCGATCTCGACGTGCCGCTCATCGTCAAGGACCGCGCCGATGCCGGCGTGCATCACGACGGCCGGTGCCTGCATCGCTTCACCCCCGAACTGTGGGGCTGATCGCCGCTGCTCCGATCTAGCCAAGCCCCGAGGCAGGGATTAACAGGCATACATGAACATCGTCAAAGACGGGCGCAGGCAGGCGGGCGAAATGCCGGACACGATCGGCGCATTGCTGCGTACCCTTCGAAAGCGCCGGAAAATGACGCTTGAGCGTCTGTCCGAACTGACCGGCATATCGGTATCGTCGCTTTCGCGGATCGAGAATACCCAGCTGGGGTTGACGATCGAGAAGGTGGAGTTGCTTGCCAAGGCGCTTGAAATCGCGCCCGAGGATCTGGTCGCCCGCAAGGCCGCCCCGGATCGCGGTGGCGTTGATGGGGGCGGTCGCAAGAGCCCGCGCAGGATCAACGATCGGCGCCTTGCCGTCGATCGCGAGCGGACGCGCGGCAGCAAGGCAAGCAGCTACCGCGAACTTAATCTCAAGCATCTTTTCGAGCCCGACAGCAGCCGTGCGCTGGATTGCATGCAGGTCGCGATAGAATCGATCAGCATCTGGGAATCCGAGTTCGTGCGCCATCCCGGCGAAAAGATCATCTACGTACTGCGCGGCGACGTTCTGATATATTGCGAAGGGCATGCGCCGCTCGTTCTGGAAACCGGTGATGCGCTCTTCATGGATGGATCCATGTGGCACAGTACCGTCGCCGCACATGGCCCTCCGGCGGAGCTTCTGGTTACCTATTATCACGGCCCCGATGCAGACCAAGGGCTCTTCGAAACGCAGGTTTTCACGCCCGAAAGCTGGGCTGCGCTTCAAACCAACTGATCCTTTTCTGGCCACAAGGTGGAGAAATAGCGCCAAGTTCTAGCTACCATCGCGCACCTTCATATTTTGCTTGAAATGCAAGTTTGAAACATATATTGCACTAAGTGCAAAATATGTGGACAGGGCAGGCGCATTATGGCGCAATGGGGTTTCACGGTCGGTAGGGCAGAAACGCGGGGCAGCAGAACGGTCCGACCGTTCGGATCTGCCGTATCGAACTTCCCCCGACTTTACAGCGTCGCAGCCGGGGGTGACGACCGCATTCCCGAACGTTCCCGCGCCCACGCCGATCGAAATGCGGCGCAATCCGCCGTGCTTGCCAAACAAGGGGTATTCGCATGAGGACAATTCCGAGAGGCAAACTGCGACTTCTGCTCGCCGCCGGTACGGCGCTATCCTACATCCCTTCCGCATCCGCGCAGGACGCCAATTCTGGTGCATCCAACAGCGCATATCCGGGCGAGATCGTCGTTACCGCGCAAAAGCGCGCCGAACGCCTGATCGATACGCCCCAGTCGATCACTGCGCTTTCCTCGGATGACATGTCGCGGATTGCCGCGCGGCAGTTTGTCGACTTCGCCAATATGGTTCCCGGGCTTCAATATACCTCGCAGGGCGCAGGTACGTCGCAGATCAGCATGCGCGGGGTTACCAGCGGTGCGGATGTGTCATCGACGGTCGGCATCTATGTCGACGAAGTGCCTTATGGTTCAAGTTCGGCATTCGCCAACGGCCCGCGCCGTGCGCTCGATGCCGGGCTTTTCGATATCGACCGTGTCGAAGTGCTGCGCGGACCGCAGGGCACTCTTTATGGCGCCAGTTCGATGGGCGGCGTTCTCAAGTATGTGATGGCCAAGCCGTCGCTGACCGAATTCGAGGCCAAGGCGCAGGCGGGCATCTCGACGACGGCGCATGGCGCAACCAGCTACGATGCGTCGGCCGTGGTCAATGCTCCGCTCGCCGCCGATAAAGCGGCAGTACGGGCGAGCGGCTACTATTCCCGTGACGGCGGCTACTTCGACAATGCCATGACCGGCGAAAAAAATGTCGATCGCGGCAAAGTCTATGGCGGAAGGATCGATGCGCTGTTCACGCCGGTGGAGGATCTGTCGATCCGGCTCACCGGCTTTGCGCAGAATATCCGGCGCAAGGGCGGCAGCTATGCCAATATCAGGCTGGATGGCGTGCCGGTTGCCGGATATCTCGACCAGGTGCATCCGCTGGATGAGCCTTTCCGGTCGAACTTCCGCCTTGGCAGCGCAACCATCGACTACGATTTTGGCGGCGCATCGCTGACGTCGGTGACCAGTTATCAGGAGAACAAGACGTACGCGTCGACCGACGGATCGGCCGTCTATGCGCCGTATCTCCAGATACTGGCCAATATCCCCGCCGAAGCGGTGGCGATCAACGAACTGGCAAGGACCCGCAAATTCGCGCAGGAAATCCGCCTGGCTTCGCCGACGGGCCGAACTTTCGAATGGCTGATCGGCGGATTCTACACGCGCGAAAAGAGCCTCTTGCAGCAGGTTGCCGATACATACGGCGCAGGCCTTGTTCCCTTGCCGGAGGTGAACGCGGTAACGGCCGAGATTGACAGCACTTACGAGGAATATGCTGCCTTTGGAAACCTCACCTGGCACCTGACCGATGCTTTCGATGTCAGCGGCGGCATCCGTTATGCGCACAACCGGCAGAAATTCACGCAGAACGCCTCGGGCATCTTCGTCGTATCGGCGCCGGGGTCGAGTTCCAGCGAAAGCGTCGTCACCTATCTGGCCAATGCCCGCTACCGCTTCAGCCGCAACGTGACGGCCTATGCCCGTTTCGCTACGGGCTATCGACCGGGCGGCCCGAACTTCCGCGTAATAGACCCGACCACCGCGGAACCGTCGCCCGCCACTTTCGATTCGGATTCGCTGGATAGCTACGAACTGGGCATAAAGGCGGAGACTGCCGATCACAGCTTCGGCCTGGATCTGTCAGGCTATTACATCGACTGGAAGGATATCCAGCTTCTCAGCCCGGTTGCCGGCGTTAGCAATTTCACCAACGGGCCGGGCGCGCATATCAAGGGTGCCGAACTGGCGCTGACCGCACGTCCGGGGCCGGGCTTCGTCGCGGCGGCGAATTTTGCCTACAACGACGGTTATCTGACGCAGGACGTGCCGCTGCTCGGCGCCCGCAAGGGAGAACGCTTGCCGAATACGCCGCATTTCACGGCCGCGCTTAATGCCGACTATGTCCTGCCCGACAGCGATCTCAAGCCGGGGCTGGGCGCGACGTTGCGCTTTGCTTCCGACAGCACGGCAAGCTTCGACGCCAGCCCGGCGTTGCGGCAGTACGACGTGCCCGATTACGTAACCCTCGATCTGCGCGCGAGTATGGCCTTGGGACCCGTCGATGCGCAGATATATGTCCGCAATCTGTTCGATACGCGGGGCCAACTGGCCGGGCAGACGGTCCTGTCCCAACTGGGTGGTCCCGCGCAAGTGCTGATCCTGCGGCCCCGCACGGTCGGACTGCAACTTAGCGCGCACTTCTAGGACCCACTCGCGAGACTGCCGGCGGCGGGGCGGCACCGCCGCACCTGCGGTTGATAGCCATCCTTCCCCGCGAGCCTTTCGAGGAAACGTGCATGTCTGCAGAGTTCAGCCAGACGGCCTACCCCAACCTAGCGAAGGCGCGCCGTTCGCAGGTCATTATCGTCGCCATCGCCTTCTTCACGGCTATGGACATCTACGTGATCTCGCTCCTGGTCGAACCAATCAAACATGAGCTTGGATTGACCGACATCGAGGTAGGTCTTGCCAACACCACTGTCCTCTACGGGGCCTATGCACTGTTCTGCATTCCTATGGGGCTGCTGGCGGACCGTTCGGACAGGGTGCGGATGATGGCGGCGGCGATGCTGCTATGGTGTCTTGGCCTGGTGCTCACTGCGCTTTCCAAGGGGGTATGGCTGCTGGTCGCTAGCAAGGCGGTGCTCGGGATCGCTAACGCAATCACGTTGCCCACGGCCATGTCGTTGCTTGCCGACTACTTTGCACCGGAACGACGGGCAATGGCGACGACCTCCTATGGCATCGGCCAGGGTATCGGTCAGGCCGGGGCGATCTTCGTCGGCGGTTTCGGTCTGGGCGCGCTAACCCATCTGGCTGCCAGTGGATCTCAGCTACTCTTTGGGTTTACTCCCTGGCGACTGGTGTCGCTGGGCTTCGCCGCCGCCGGGCTGTTGCTCATTCCGGCGATCCTCTCACTCCGCGAACCGGATCGCATGGAAGTTCGGCAAGAAGGTGGCGGCAGCATCCGTGAACTGTGGGCGTACCGCCGCTTTCTCGTTCCGCTGCTTGCAGGAACGACGTTCCTATCAGGGATGTCTACCGGGGTGGTAAGTTGGATGGCGCCCGCGCTCACGCGCATTTACGGTCAACAACCCGGCGATTTTGCCGGGTGGTTCGGTACGGTTTCGCTCATCTCGGTGCTGGTAGGAATGGTCGTGGGAGGCAGGTTGAGCGAATATTTTCGCCACCGCGAAGGGCAGGGCAGTGTTATGCGACCGGCAGCCTTTGCAGCAGCCGCATGTGCGCCGGCCTCTTTTGTCGCGATGATGCCGAACCTCGTCTGGTTCGCCGTGGCGGCCATCTGCTTTACCGTTGCTTTCGCGGTCGCGATCACCATTCCGATGGTCGCCATAAGCTTCACGATTCCCAATGAGTTGCGCGGCGTCGTAATGGGCTTCTATGTCGTGACGGTTTCGCTGGGCGGTGCCTTTGCGGCGCCGCTTGTCGCCATGGCCAGCGCGGCGTTCGGCGGCGATGCGATGCTGGGCCATGGCATGGCGGCGGTGGGCGCTCCCTTCGCACTGATGGCTTCGGCCTGTTTCTGGTGGGCCTCTCGCGGAAGGAAATTTTCTGCGCAGCCAGTGCCTGCCGCAGCCTAGATGCCGCATCCGCAACCTCGTATCAGGGACAGAGCATATGACCCAAGGAACCGTTGCAACGCATTTCGAGGAAGCCCAGATTGATGCGATTTTCGCATCAATCGACCAATGCAGTCAGCCCGGCGCGGCGGTCGGTATCGCGATAAACGGCGTCCCCGTCTATCGCCGTGGCTTTGGCCTTGCCCATATGGAATTGCCGGTGGTCCTCGGCCCGGCCATGCGCATGCGGATCGGATCGACGACCAAGCATTTTACGGCGCTGGCGTATCTTCTCCTGTGCGAGGAGGGGAGCGCTTCGCTCGATGATCCGATCGGTAAGCACGTCAATGAAATCAACGCTGCCAGCCGCCTAGTCACGATGCGCCAGTTAATGGGGCATACTTCGGGCATTCGCGATGCGATGACGGTGTCGATGCTGACCAATGGCGCGCTCACGAAAGTGACCGACGCGGATATCCTGGCCTACTATCGAACGATCGAGGACGTGGATTTCACGCCGGGGACGAGTTGGAGCTACAACAACGGCGGCTACGTCCTCCTGACCGCCGCGATCGAGCGGATCACTGGTGAGACGCTCGATACGGTGCTGCGAAAGCGGATATTTGAACCCGTGGGAATGTACGACACGATGCTCCGACGCTGGGACGACGGTTTCGTGGCCAACAGCGCCGCGCTGCATTTCCGCGCGACGGATGGTCGCTTCACGCGTGACTACATGGGTTCTGAAGTGAGCGGTGCCGGCGGCGTGGTCTCGACGATGGACGACATGTTGCGTTGGTTGAGGCATATGGACGCACCCCGTGTGGGATCCGCTGAAAGCTGGCGGCTGCTGAAAGAACCTCACCGTCTGGCGAACGGCACGTCCACGGGTTACGGTCTGGGGCTGGTCATCGGAAACTATCGCGGTGTCGAGACGATTTGTCACGCAGGAGGCGTGATAGCTGGTAACTCGCAGATGATCAAAGTGCCCGCCGCCGGGCTCGATATCTCGATCGCGGTGAACCGCGCCGACGTGAACGCTGCCGACCTTGCCAACAGGATTATCGACGCCTGCACCGAGGGACTGGATCCGGTGGTCGACATACCTTTCGAAAAATTGGACGGTGTCTTCGTGTCCCCCGCTGATGGACGCGTGATCGAACTGCAGTCCCTTGGGGAAATGCAGTTGATGGGGATAGATGGCGCGCCCGGTCTTCCGGTGACTGCGGATGAGGGAGGTAATCTGCGGCTTCCTGAGATCATGTCCTTCATCCGCCAGTCGGCAAGGAGTGAGGGGAGGTATCTGGTTTTTACCGATTTCGGCAATGAGGATCGGCTCGTTCCGGTTACGCCGAAACCGGATGCTCACGTCGGCGACCGGGTGGGACACTTTGCGGCGCCTTCCGCGGCGGCAACCGCAGCGATTATCGAAGAGGGCGACGTCTATCGCTTGAAAATCGAGGGGCGCCATGGACGGGCAGAATATGGCCTGTCTCCGATCACCGACACGACATGGAAGGCGGCGTCTCTGGGACCATTCGCAATGCTGGGCGGAATTTTGACTTTCGCCGACGATCGGTGCGGATTCGAGTTCGCGGCCGGGCGGATGAAAGGGATGCGCTTTACCCGCCTGCAATGAGCAGGCGGGCGGAAGGAGGAGCGCGGTGTCCCTAGTTCCTCCTTCCAGTCGCGCAGTCTGTTTTTTTTACGGCGAGCCTACAACAATTCACATCGCTCATCCGCGGATACCGTAGGGTTCAACGCCGAAAGAGACGGGCTTCGCAGACCACATCGTGACCGTATATAGGTTTCCAGAGGATGTTTGGTGAAAGACTGACCGCTTTTGCGCGGGCATTCTTTGACCGGTAACGGGGGGTGTGCCAGCGGAAATTCTCGGTGGGGCAGGCGTTATTGGCAGCTCGTCGCCCCATTGTCGACATTACTTACTGCGCGCCGGGATCGTGTCCCAGGACGTGGAGTAGCTGAAGGCGGAGGTGGTCACCGTGATTTTCGGGTAGGTTTGGTTTGCGAAGCTCAGACCTGACGGAAGGAATCACGATGACCGATCCGATGATGGACTTGCGTTCGCTCGTAGCAAAGGCCCGGGATGCAGATATTCTGCGCGAGATGATCTCGTTTGCCGCCGAGCGGCTGGTGGAGACGGAGGTCGGCAACCTGACCGGAGGCGGCCACGGCGAGAAATCTGCGACGAGGCTGGTCCAGCGCAACGGCTACCGTGAGCGCGACTGGCAGACGTGCGCCGGGACAGTCGAACTGCGCATCCCCAGGCTCAGGCAGGAAAGCTACTTCCCGGCTTCCTTGGTAGTCCCTTTCGGAGCGCTCAAATCCTCTCCCTCGGACATTTCATGGCCCCGGCCCGCTGGGCGCCGAACATCGCCGGCTTCTACGCGGCCATTTAAGCTCGCCCTATTGGACCGATCTCCATCATGGGCTAGGCAGCAGGGATGCGGGGGCTGAACATCGCGATTGCCGGCTGTGGGCCGTGCGGGCTGGCTGCAGCGCTGCTGCTTCACGAGGCGGGGCATCATGTCACCCTGTTCGAGCGGTTCGAGAAGCCCCAGCCTATCGGTTCCGGACTGATGATCCAGCCCACGGGGATGGCGGTTCTCGCCAAGCTCGGCTTGCTGGACGCAGCCCTGGCACGCGGCGCGCGCATCGATAAGTTGTTCGGCATGGCGGGCAAGCGGGTCGTGCTCGACGTGGAATATGCCTCGCTGGGCCGTCCGGACACTTTCGGCATAGGGATACACCGCGCCAGTTTGTTTGCTGTCCTGCACGAGGCCGTGCTGCGGTCAGGCATTCCATTGCATTGCGGGCGCACACTGGTGGGAACGACGCTGCTGGGAACGAAACGTGCTTTGCGGTTTGCCGATGGACAGAAAAGCGATCGCTACGATCTCGTCGTGGACGCGCTCGGCACGCGGACACCACTCGCTCCGCCGACGGGGCGGGAGCTGGCATATGGAGCGCTATGGGCCAGCCTCGACTGGCCCGGGGGTGCCGGCTTCGATCCCCACGCTCTTGCGCAGCGCTACAACCGGGCAAGTATCATGGCCGGCGTTCTGCCCATCGGGACACCGCCCGGCGCGACCGTGTCCAAGGCAGCTTTCTTCTGGTCGCTCCGGGCAGATCGGCTGGACGACTGGCGCGAGGCTGGACTGACCGCCTGGAAGGAGCGGGTCGGCGCACTCTGGCCTGATTGCGGGACGCTGCTCGACCAGATCACCGATCCAAGCCAGTTGACCTTCGCTCGTTACGCGCATCGTACCCTGGCTTCGCCGGCCGAACCGGCGCTCGTCCATATCGGCGATGCGTGGCATTCCGCCAGTCCGCAACTGGGGCAAGGCGCCAACATGGCGCTACTCGACGCCTGGGCGCTGGCCCGCGGTCTGGACCATGCGCGCAGCGTCGACGAGGGTGTTCGGCAGGGCATCCGGCTACGCCGTCGCCACGTTCTCACTTATCAATGGCTCACTGCGCTGTTCACCCCCGTCTATCAGTCCGACAGCCGCCTGCTGCCACTGATCCGCGACCGGATTGTCGGCCCTCTATCCAAGCTATGGCCGGCCACCGCCATACAGGCATCGATGGTGAGCGGACTGGTCGGAAATCCGCTGCGACCGTTGGGGCTGGAGGGCGAGCGTCAGATGGCTCGACCCGGCGTGGAAGCGGCATGACCGCCGCTTCCGGACCTATCATCGTTTTCGACGGGATGTGCGTGCTCTGCTCCGCCAATGCCGCCTTCGTGCTGCGGCATGACAGGGCCGGGCGTTTCCGGCTGGCGTCGATGCAGGGTGAGGCCGGATCCGCGCTCTATCGCCGGTTCGGGATCGACCCGGCGAATCCGGAAACACTGATCGTCGTCGAGGGCGACAATCTCTTGCGGGACAGCGATGCGGTGTTGGCCATATGGGCGGGCCTCGATCGTCCTTGGAACGCCCTGGCGGCGCTGCGGATCGTACCGCGCAAGTTGCGTGATCCCACCTATCGCTGGGTGGCGCGGCATCGCTACCGCTTGTTCGGCAAGAGGTCCGCATGCTGGATACCGACGGCCGAGCACGCGGCTCGCATCCTGTGACACGCTTCCTGCTCCTTGGCAGGGATGGCGGCCTCCTTGCGGTCGGTGCCATAGTGGCGGGCGGCTAAGATCGTCTCTCATCGAGCGTTCGCCAATTGACAACTGACAATGACGTTTCAGTTATGGGCAATCGGCGCATAAGTTAGTTCGAGTTTTGAGGCCTGCCGCCCGATACCTGTTTCAATGATCGGCACAAAAGCTGTCTCAGACATCTGCAGAATGCTCCGGCAAGCCGTGTCCCAAACATAAGCGGGGCAGCCTGCGGCAGCGGTGGCATCCAGATTGGAACGATCGTCCTGGGCAGGATATCGGCCGCCGTTGCATTCTCGTTCGGCGCGAAAAGAGACTTACTCACGACGGCCGATCCAGAGGATTCACGCGTTCCACGATGAGCGGATCATCAACTGTCGAAGGTAGTGTTGGAAGGGAGCCGGTTGTTACTCCGAACGTCGCGGCGAGAACTTCGCGCGAGATCGAAGACGTCGATGTGCGGTAGCCGATGTCCGCGGGCATCGGCTGGTCGAAGAAGACCAGAAAATGTATTTCCTCATCGCCAATTACCTCGATCTGATGAGGATAGGAACGTGGGATGAAATAAGCATCGCCCGCCTGCAGTTCGTAAGTGTCCACGCTGCCGTCCGGGTCCAGGATAGACATCCGCGCGCGGCCCTTGTGGACGTAGCCCATCTCCGCCGTGTTTGGGTGCCAGTGCGGCTCGCGCATGCCGTTTTCGGGGATCAGGATCGAATACATCGCCAGGTTCTTCAGAGCCGGCCAGAATTGTGAGCGCGCAACGCGCGCTGTGCCGTAGGGATGGTCGATCGGCGGAGTCTCGCTGGCGATGCCGAACTTGTGAGGATCCGGAAACGCCGCGCTTGCGGGCACCTTGGCAGGGCCGTTCCGGTGAACCAGCAGCGCGGACGAGGTATCGCGCTTGAGCGCTGCGAAGTCGGAAGAGGGCAGGGTGAACGTGTTGCCCAGGACTGCGTCGGTCATTGCCCCGAAAGCGCCATGCAGCGAGAACTCCTCGGGTCGTTCGTGGCTGAAGACGATGATAAGTTCGGCATCGACGTCACCGACGTTCTCGATCGTGTGGAGCGAGCCGACGGTGATGTAAAACATCTCTCCCGCAGAGATCGTGAAAGCGCCGAAAACGTCGCCGGTATCGAGCACCGAGACCAGCAGGTCGCCCGATAGGCAGCACGCCAATTCATCGGCATTGGCGTGCCAGTGCGGCTCGCGGATCGCGCCGGGCGCCAGTAACAGGCGGCGCATCGACATGCCCTTCAGGATGGGAAAATCTTCGCCGTCCGCCCCTCGTACCGATCCGAGGCTGCCTTCGTAGCTTGGCGGTGTGGTGATCAGCGAACGGACATGGCGGGATGCGGTCATGGAACGGGTCCTTTCGGAAGAAGTCGAACACGTTCAAAAGCTATGGACTGGCATGCGCCGCGCCTATCCATACCAAGATATACAAACCTTGGTGTGGATAGGCGGCGATGACGAGACGCGTAATTCTAGGGCATCGGACGGCGCTGTGCCGCCCCGACCTGGAGAAGCACGATGACCACTGACACCACCACCGTCTCGATCGCCAACCGGTTTCTCGGCACGCCGACCGATCTTGGGACCGACGCAACGCGTGACATTTCGGCCGGGCTGGCCGGCCTGCTCGCCGACGTGTTTGCACTCTACCTCAAGACCAAGAACTTTCACTGGCACATGAGCGGCCCGAACTTTCGGGACTATCATCTGCTGCTGGACGACCAGGGCGACCAGATTTTTGCCATGACGGATCCAATGGCCGAGCGCGCCCGCAAGATCGGCGGCACCACCATCCGCTCGATCTCGGACATCGCCGCTCGCCAGCGCATCCTAGACAACAATGCGGCTTATGTGGAGCCCAAGGACATGCTCGCCGAACTGCACGGCGACAACAAGCAGCTGGTGGCCGAGATGCGCCGGGTTCATGAACTGTGCGACGAGTATTCCGACGTCGCCACGGCAAGCCTGCTGGAAGTGTGGATCGACGAAACCGAACGCCGCAGCTGGTTCCTGTACGAAAGCTGCCGTGGCCACGCTATCCGCTGAGGGATCGAGCGGCGCTCCATCCCCAGGGGCGCCGCCGTGCAAAGAAGTCCGTACCGGACTACAAGACGAGAAAGGCGCTACCTCGCGGTGGCGCCTTCCTTTTTTGTTCAGCGGATTGCCGCCTCGATGGCGTCGAGCAGTGAATCCGGATCGACCGGCTTGGTCAGGAATGCCCGCGCGCCGGCGCCCATCGCCTGTTTTCTGGCGGCATCGGTCGGAAAAGCAGTCATGACGATCAGTGGCACGGCCCAGCCGCGCCGCTGCATCTCGGCCTGCAGTTCGAGACCTGTCATTTCCGGCATGTGCAGGTCGGTCACGATGCACGCCAGAGCCTCATCTCCCGCTGCCAGCAATTCGCCGGCGCTGGCAAGGCTGCACGGGGTCATGCCGGTCGATCTTACAAGGCTGTCTATACTCCCTCGAACGCCGGGGTCGTCATCCACGATGGCGATGATGGGGGAAGCGGGCACGCACATTTCTCCTGGTTCACATCCCCCAGATGGGCCTGCACCGTGTGCCGCGCCATCATACTCAGATGTTAAAGCGGTGAATCGTGTCATCGCGAATGCCCAGTGTTTCGGCCATTCTCACCAGGTCCGCCAGCGACTGCGCTTCCATCTTGCGCATGACGTTGCCGCGGTGGATCTTCACCGTGATCTCCGAAAGCTCCATCCGCGCCGCGACCTGCTTGTTCATCAGACCGGCCACGACGAGACTCATGACTTCGCGCTCCCTTAGCGTGAGCCGGTCGTAGCAAAGCTGGAGTGCGTCCGACCCGGCGGCCTGCTCGCGGCGCTCTTCGTCGCGCTCAAGCGCGCTGCCGACGGCGGCAAGCATCTGTTCCTCACGGAATGGCTTGGGCAGGAAGTCCACCGCACCGGCTTTCATCGCGCGCACGGTCATGGGGATATCGCCGTGCCCGGTAATGAGAACCACCGGAAGCGTTATTCCTTCCGCGACGAGGCGCTCCTGAAAGTCCAGACCGCTCTGCCCGCGAAGCCGCACGTCCAGGACGAGGCAGGACGCAGTGGTCGGTTTTTCTGCGGCCAGAAATTCCTCGGGGTTTTGGAACAGCGCCACATCCAGCCCGGTCGAGCGGAACAGGCTGCCCAGCGATCCCAGGATTTCGGGGTCGTCATCGATCACAAAGACGGTCATGCTGCCTCCCTCCCGGCCGCAATGACCGGAAGCGTGAACCGGAAAGTGGCGCCGAGTGCCGCATTGTTCGATGCGACGAGCGTGCCCCCGTGCCGCTCGACGATCGAGCGGCAGATCGACAGGCCCATTCCCAGGCCCGTACTCTTGGTCGTGAAAAATGGCGCGAACAGGCTTTCGGGATCGGCGGAAATGCCCGTCCCGCAGTCACGCACTTCCACGTTGACGGTTGCGCCGGCATGTACCGCCTTGACGCAGAGTTGTCTTTGATCGGCCGGGGTCTCAGCCATCGCCTGCTCGGCATTGAGCATCAGGTTCATGAGCACCTGCTGGATCTGCACCCAATCGCCTCGCACCAGCGGGAGGCTATCGCCGATGTCGAGCGTGATCGCGACGTCGTTCGTCTGGAGGTCCCGGCGGAGCAGCGCGACGGTCTCTTCGATCAGGGGGCCCAAGGCCAGCACGTCCTGGCGCGGCTCGACATTGCGGGCCAGGTCGCGGGTGCGGGCGATCACGTCTGCTGCACGGGTGCCGTTCGATGCGATGTGGTCCAGACAGTCGCCAACCTCTTTCGCATCGGGAGCTTCGCGCGCCAGCCAGCGGCGACCGGATTTCGCATAAGTGATGATCGCGGAGAGCGGCTGATTGACTTCATGGGCGATCGATGCGGCAAGTTGCCCCAGCGTCGTTACGCGAGAGACATGGGTAAGTTCGGCCTGGGACTGGGCGAGCCGCGCCTGCGTTCGGTTTCGCTCGGTAACGTCGATGGCCATGATGAGTACCCGGCTCCAGCCATCGGCGCCGGGGGGAACGGTCACGCGCAGGACCACATCGATCGTCTCCCCCGAAGCGGCGAGAAACTGGGTTTCCTCCTCGATCGCCGGATCGCCGCGCACGAGTGCAGCAAGAATGCGGCCGAGCGTGGCCTCGGCGGCGGGCGTGTGGTGGGGAATGAGCGTGCCGCCGATCAACGCGCGGGCATCGGGCAGGCCGAACAGGCGTCCCGCAGCGTCGTTGGCGGCGCGGATGGTCGCGGTACGGGCGATGTGATCGATCTGCTCTGGCGTTGCGGAGCCGCCATTTGCCAGCAGTGCATGCGCCGTCGACCAGTCGCCCTCCCAGATCGGCAGACCCGCCGCATTGAAGATCGTGCGGTAACGCTCCTCCGACTTGCGCTGCTGTTCGGCTACCGCGAGATTGCGGATGCTGAGCAGTGTCGCGATCAGGATCGCGATCAGGCTGACAGCAAGCCGCATGGCCGGCGAACCCAGCGGCTCTCCCCCATGGCTGATGAAGTAACCCGCCACTGCCATCGCGAGCACGGCCGCACAGGTCGCCAGCATCACCCGGCGGTCATGACTGCGCGAGGACATGACAATGGCAACCGTGTACAAGACGGCAACGGCACCCTGAAGAGGGCTCAGAACATCGAGGGCAAAGACGGCGAGCGCCAGCGCCAGCGCCGCCGCGCCGTGGAGTCTTCCCGTCAACCTTCTACCGCCCGCACCGTCGCGCATGATCGCCTCGCGTAGCCCCACGGCCCAGGCGACCGGGAGCATGGCCAAGCTGGACGAGAACGGCCATGATCGCAACGGGTAAGCTGGCATGCTTCGGGGGAGGCGGGCGCCCGTCCGTATCAGGCACACAACGTGAAGCGCGTGCCGGGCCGCGCATCCGACCAGCCGTACCGGGCTCCCAGACGACGCGCCATCATGGAGATAAACTGACTGCCCAGTCCGCTTCCTTCCGGCGCCGCGCGCGCTGCGCGACCTCGGCCCCGATCGACCACTTCCAACACGAAGCCGCCCATCGGCCTCGCGCAGAGGGAGATGTCAACAGCGCTGGGAGAGCCCACCGGATAGGCGTACTTGCAAGCATTGCCGACTAGCTCAGAGACGATCACGCCGATCGAACTGGCCGTCTCGGCCGCGACGCGGATCGGGCGGCCGGCACCAGCATCGCCGCAACCCGCCTCAAGACCTGCGCCAAGCTGCTCCAGATAGTCGCCCAGATCGACCTGCCCGGCCGACCGTTCCCGGCAGAGCTGACGGTGAACCCCGGCGATCGCCGTTATCCGCAGCGTTATCGCAGCCAGCACCGCAAGGGCCGCCGGGTCCGCGATCCGGCGCGCCTCAAGCGTCATCATGGCCGCCACAAGTTGCAGGCTGTTGGCTACGCGGTGATTGACCTCGTCCATCGCGCTTGGCTCGGGAACGGGGGGAAGCACGGCTACGGCTGCGGTTTCTGGGAAAGCGGCGTGATGCGCGGTGGTCATCGTCTCTTCCTCGATTGTGTGACCCGCTGATCCCCGATCGCGGTCCGCCGGGCCATCATACGCAGGTATGGGGGCGATCAGGGAGCACCCAAACCTGCGTATGATATCGGGGCGGTCACGCCGCGCCGATATCGGAACGGTCGGACCGGCCCCCCGCCAGTGTCCGCCTGCCAATGGAGGACAACATGGCTACCATCACGACGAACGACGGCGTTGAAATCTTTTACAAGGACTGGGGCCCCAAGGACGCGCAGCCAATCGTGTTCCATCATGGCTGGCCGCTGAGCTCGGACGACTGGGATGCCCAGATGCTCTTCTTCCTGCAGCAGGGGTACCGCGTCGTCGCGCATGACCGCAGGGGCCATGGCCGCTCGGCGCAGGTCGGCGCCGGTCACGACATGGATCACTATGCATCGGACGCTTCCGCCGTGGCCGAGCATCTCGACTTGCGCGGCGCGGTCCACATCGGACATTCGACCGGCGGCGGCGAGGTTGCGCGCTACGTCGCGCGCTTCGGCCAGCCCCAGGGCCGGGTCGCCAAGGCCGTGCTGGTCAGCGCGGTTCCGCCGCTGATGCTGAAGACCCTGGAAAATCCCGGCGGTACCGATATCGCCGTGTTTGATGGTTTCCGCAGTGCCCTCGCCGCGAACCGCGCGGACTTTTTCCTCGATGTCGCATCGGGTCCGTTCTACGGCTTCAACCGTCCCGGCGCCGAAGTTCCGGACGCGGTCATCCGCAACTGGTGGCGCCAGGGCATGAGCGGCAGCGCGCTGGCGCACTATGAGGGCATCAAGGCGTTCTCGCAGACCGATCAAACCGAAGATCTAAAGGCGATAACCGTGCCCACGCTTGTCCTCCAAGGCGATGACGATCAGGTCGTGCCCTATACGGATGCAGCCTTGCAGCAGATCAAATTGCTGCGGAACGGCACATTGAAAATCTATGCGGGCTATCCGCACGGAATGCTGACGACGCACGCCGACGTGATCAATCCCGATCTGCTGGCATTCGTCCGTAGTTGATCGTCGCGCCGGCGGCGCAATACTGCGCCGCCGGTGGATGATCCTTGGATGACAAGGTGGGCGGCCGGGTTCTGGCCATTGCAAGCGAGACGCGACATGAACACGCTGGGTACCCGCGAACATCAGATGTTTCCCGTATTGGACGATGCGCAGATCGCGATTGCGCGCCGGTTTTGCAGCGGGCCGGAACGCCGCTTCGAGCCGCACGAGGAAGTCTATGCGATCGGCGCCGAGGGCGCACCGGCCTGGCTCGTGCTAGAGGGCACGATCGAGGTCGTGCGACGTGATGGTCTCAGCCACGAGGCGCCGATCACCACGCACGGTGTGGGGCAGTTCTCGGGAGAGGTGAACCAGCTTGCCGGACGGCCATCGATCGCCGCCGGATACGCAGGGCCGGACGGCTGCACGGCACTGCCGTTCGATGCCGCGCATCTCCGCGCACTCATGGTCGGCTCTGCCGATGTGGGCGAGACGGTGATGCGCGCGCTCATCCTGCGGCGGGTTGCGCTCATTGCCGAAGGGGGCGCCGGGACGATTCTGATCGGTGTGCCCGATAGCGCAGAGATCGTACGGCTTCAGGGCTTCCTGACGCGTAGCGGCTATCCCAACCTTGTCTTGAATGCTGCATCCGATGAGGAGGGCAAGGCACTGGTGGAGCGGATCGGCGTATTGCCCGAAGAACTGCCGCTCGTCGTCTGTCCCAATGGAAACATGCTGCGCCGGCCCAGCGATGTGGAGGTTGCTGCGTGCCTGGGCATGACCCCCAATCTGGACCCTTCGACAGTCTACGATGTTGCGATTGTAGGCGCCGGCCCTGCGGGGCTTGCTGCAGCCGTCTACGCAGCCTCGGAAGGTCTGTCGACCATTGTGCTGGACGAGCGCGCGATGGGCGGGCAGGCCGGATCGTCAGCCAGGATCGAGAACTATCTTGGCTTCCCCACCGGGATTTCCGGGCAGGCACTCGCCGGGCGTGCGTTCAACCAGGCGCTCAAATTCGGTGCAGAGATTGCCGTGCCGGTTGGCGTGCAGAAGCTGGACTGCTCTTCCGCTGTGCCGGCGCTGGAGCTTGCCGGCGATCGGCGCCTCCAGGCACGCACTGTCGTGATCGCGTCGGGCGCACGCTACCGCCGGCCGGACATTCCCGATCTTGCCGGTTTCGAGGGGCGCGGTGTGTCGTATTGGGCATCGCCGGTCGAAGCCCGGCTCTGTGCTGGAGAGGAAGTGGCGCTCGTCGGAGGCGGGAATTCGGCCGGACAGGCTATCGTCTTCCTGGCGCCGCAAGTGAAGCGGTTGCATTTGTTCGTCAGGCGGGACCTGTCGGAGACAATGTCCCGCTACCTGATCGAACGCATCGCGGCTCTGCCCAATGTCGAGATCCATGTGGGCAGCGAAGTGGTTGCGCTTTCGGGCGATGGGGAAGGGCTTGCCTCTGCGACCTTCAGGCAATTTGCGACCGGTACTCTCCACCGCCGTGACATCCGGCACCTGTTTCTGTTCATCGGCGCCGACCCGAATTCGGCATGGCTTGGCGGCTGCGTGGTGACTGATGCAAAAGGGTTTGTGGAGACCGGCAGCAGCGCCCTGCCGCTTGAAACCAGCCTTTCTGGCGTATTCGCGATTGGCGACGTTCGGAAGGGCTCGACGAAACGGGTTGCCGCGGCCGTCGGTGAAGGGGCGGCCGTCATCGCCCAGATCCACATAAAAATCGCTGAAATGAAGGGAGAGCGGCCATGACGTCGTGCAAGCAGCGAAGCGCCATATAGCGCGTCACGCCCAGCGCGCGGCTGCGAGGAGTGCCTTCCAATCGGCAGCCTATGGCTGCACCCGCGCATCTGCCTTAGCTGCGGCCATGTCGGCAGCTCCGACCAGTCGCCGCACCGGCACGCCGGCCGCCCATTTTCATACAATGGGCCACCCGAACATCGAAGGGTGTGACCCGCCGGATGGGGCTGGAGCTACATAGACGACACAATGATCGATTTGCCTGGCCGAACTCCGCAGCGCGGTCCAGTACCTCGCTATTACCAGCCCGAGCGATTTGCAGCCTCCGCCGCCCGGAGCTCCGCCGGAGCAAGGGGCGAAGGCGTCGTCTTCTGGTTGAAGCGGCCGTTCACCATTTTGAATTTAGGCGGCCGGATAAGCCTGCGGTAGGCCGTTCAGGCTAACGCGTTCGGTGAACGGACAGCAACTGTCACGGCACCGAAATGCGCTGTTTTACCGCCGCTTTGCCAGCGATATATCGCATTGGGTTCAGCCGGCTACCACGATCGAGTATTCAAGTCGCACGTCGTCGAGCAGTCGCTCGATCGCAGCGCGCTGCGTATCGGTCCCGCTAAGCCTGACATCCCAATTGCAATGGGGATGCGTTTTCGTGTCGCGCACGATGACCTTGCCAAGCGCCCGCCGCCATGTTTGCGAAGAGCCACCTCTTTCCCGGACAAGGCGGGCGATAAGCAGCTGTTCGAGATCGGATGCCGTCATAGCCACTGCTTAGCCTTTGTTGGCGGCCAATCAAGCTGTGCTTCTTGGGCTCGCTTTATGGATCACCGGCAGGCTTCGAGGATCAGCCGCGGAGCAGTATACGCCGGCTCTGACGGCGTCGCCTGAACCGAGGCAGCGCGATTGCGGCGGGCTGCCACCAAATTCGGTAGTTTTTGACGAGGTCGAAAACGGGAGATTTTTCCAAAAGCTGCCAACGATCCCGAATTGAGGCTTTGTAGCCGATTTACAAACATCCCTGATAGGTGCTTGAAACGGGCATCAGTGGTAGTGCTGGCGAGATGGGTTCATGTGGGCCATAGCGGCGATCATGTCCGCACACGCTTCCAAACGCACCCTATATGCAGCCCTTGCAGCTAACGCCGGGATCGCAATCGCCAAGTTCTGCGGAGCCGCCTACACCGGATCATCCGCTATGGCTTCGGAGGGCATTCACAGCCTCGTCGACACGGGTAATCAGGTATTGCTGCTCTACGGCATCAAGGATGCGAGCCGGCCGGCAGATGCGTCGCACCCGTTCGGATATGGCCTGCGGCTCTATTTCTGGGGTTTTGTGGTGGCCATGGCCGTGTTTGCTCTGGGTTCAGGGGTTGCCATTTACGAGGGCGCCGAGAAGGTCGTTCATCCGACCACGATCCAGAGCGCATGGGTCAACATCATTATTCTGCTGGTCGCCATTGCCCTCGAAGGCTCTTCGCTTAGGGTCGCGCTCGGCGAAGTGCGGACCGACGCGAAGCGGCGCGGGCTGGGAATGTTGGAAACGATCCGGACGCACCGAGACCCCACGATCTTCGCTGTCGTCTACGAAGAGACTGCTGCCCTTGCCGGCCTTGGCGCAGCGCTTCTCGGCATCGGTTTGGCGGTTTTGCTCGACATGCCGGTCATCGACGGTTGGACGTCGATTGCAATCGGCGTGATCCTTGCGATCACGGCCTTGAGCCTGGCTCGGCGCTGCTATGTGCTGATGACCGGGCAATCGGCAGACCCGGCAATCGAAGAACGTCTTCGCGAAATCCTCGCAAGAGTGAAGCCGATTGAGCAGGTGAACGAGGTCCGCACGATGCATTTCGGGCCTTCCGAAGTCCTGGTACTGGCCTCGGCAGACTTCGTGGACGATACGCTTGCGGGCACCGTCGAACGGATCGTTTCCGACGTGGAAGATGGCATTCGAGAGGAGTTCCCCGAAGTCCGTCGTGTCTACATCGAGGCGCAGTCCACCATGCGTCACCGAGAAGCGCTGGAGGACATCGGCGAAGATGTCGACGCCCTCGAGCGGGAGGATGATGAAGAAGAGGACTGAACTTGTCGGACGCCCGGTTCAGTCACTTCATCATTCCCGGTCCATCTTCAGAGCCTTCTCGAGGATGGATTTGACTTAGATTCGTTGGTCATGACGAACACGACGATCGTCAGCGGAGCAGCCATCGGCACCACCCATGTTCAGCAGTTGCGCAACCAAGATAGCGGCAAGCGGGTTCCTGTGTCGCACGGCGTTGTGTTCGACAGGAACCATTTGCCGCTCTGCCCTAGCCTCATGTAAATGCGATGTCTGAAAGATTTATCGCTTGTATTCCAGATGACTAGAACGCACAGTCTGGGCGCGTAAGATAGCCGCGCAATAGATCGGCTACTCTCGCAATGTCTCCTAGGTCGCCAAAAATCGCTTTTTCTTTGCAGCAGCGATGCGGTCTTGCAGCTATGTCCAACGAAATAGAAAGGCGCATGGAGGTTCTCGAGCGCGCCATGATCGAGAGCGAGGGTGCGCAGTTTGCCATGCGCCACCTTCTGTCCGCACTTCTGACGAAAGTCTCCAGGCAAGAGGCGCAGCTGCGCCTAGACGAACTTGCGAAGGGAGCTCGGGCCCGAAGAACCGAACTGGGCGATGGGCGTTTGCGCGGTTACCTGGACGAGCTTGGCGCTATTCGCGATTCAATCGATCCCTCTGTGCAGAGAGCCTCAAGTCAGCATCGGGAATGTACTGGTTTTTAAGAAAATATGCAATTTTTTTGATTGGTGTTCCCCGCTAATGCAGAACTTAAGTCACTCAATCGCCAAGCGGTTGTTAAGTTTTACTTTACGAGGAAAGCAAGGGTTGCTGCGAGTTCATCTTTCCGGAAGGGCTTGGTTAATCGAGGTATTTTGGCATCTATGCCCTCTAGCTCGGCATAACCAGATACGAGCAAGATGGGCAATGCCGGTCGGGTAAGTCGCAAGTGTCGCGCGAGGTCTGTCCCTGTCATACCGGGCATAAGGTGGTCGGTAACCACGATGTCAACAGGCTGGCCGCACTCCAGCACGGCCAAAGCGTCCTCTGCGGAATTGGCTTCCACGATAACATAACCAAGGTCCGCGAGCATATCTGCCGTGCTCATGCGGACGAGCTCTTCATCATCGACCAGCAGTGCCACGCCGCGATGTTCGGCCTCGAATGCCGGACGTTGGATGTCCGACGGTTCTTTGGCAATTTTCGTGCTGATCGGAAGCCACAGCTCTATATTTGTGCCCATCCCAACCCGACTGTTGATGGCAAGGCTGCCGCCAAGTTGCGAGGCAAGGCCATGCACCATGGATAGACCAAGGCCAGTCCCTCTGCCCACGCCCTTCGTCGAAAAGAATGGTTCGATTGCACGAGCGAGCGTTGCGTCATCCATTCCGATGCCCGTGTCGGCGACAGAGATGCGGATATATTCACCAGGGGGCAGCCTGGAATGATGCCTGGCACTTATGCGTTCGGATATCGCTGAGATCCGCAGCGTCCCGCCATCCGGCATTGCATCACGCGCATTCACGGACAGATTGAGCAGTGCCATCTCAAGTTGATTTGGATCGGCCTTGGCAAGTGGCAAATCCTCCGCCACTTCCACCACGACCTTGATTTGCGGCCCGGTCGTGCTGGCGACGAGATCGCCCATGCCGGCAATCAGCTCACGGATATCGACAGGTACGGACTGGAGCGGCTGTCGCCGGGCAAACGCGAGAAGACGCTGCACCAGCGTTCGCGCGCGCTCCGCCGACTGCGCGGCGCCGGCAATCAGACGCTGCTCACGCTCGTTTCCGACGCCTCTACGCTGCAGCATATCGAGGGAGCCGACGATGGGTGTGAGCAGATTATTGAAATCGTGTGCAACGCCGCCGGTCAGTTGGCCCATTGCCTCCATCTTCTGGCTCTGGCGTAAGGCATCGTGCGCAGCTTCGCGTTCCGCAACAGCTTCCAGAACTCGGGACTCAAGCGTTGCATTCAGTTCCCGAAGTGCGTTCTCGGCCTCCTTGCGCGCCGTGATCTCGAGTGCGGTCCCGGCGACGCGCACGCATCGGCCCGAGGCATCGAACATACCTCGGCCCTTGGCAGCGACCCAGCGCACGACGCCGTCTTCTTTGCCGACAGTGCGGTAATCGACATCGTAGAGCGCACGCACCGAGGGATCGGCGGCTGCCAGATAGGCATCAATCGTGGCGGCGCGGTCATCGGGATGGAGACCGGCGTAGAAGTCTTCCATCGTGATGGGGACTTCGGTCGAGATGCCGAACATGGCCTTGGTCCGAGCCGGCCAGATGAGCCGGTCATTGACGACATCGACATCCCAGAAACCGATTTCGGCGTTTTCGACGGCCAGCCGCAGCCGCTCCTCGCTCTCTCGAAGACGCGCTTCGGCACCGACCCGCTCGACATGTGCCCAACAGCGCTCGGCAACTTCTCGGATCAACGCGATCTCGTTCGGCGCCCACTCTCGCGCCCGGTCCTGATGTACGGCCATCATCGCAGCCAGCCGGCCGTACTTGACCAGGGGACAGCAAACGATCGCCTCGATACCGATCGACTGGAACATCGCGCGACCCTGCTCGGGCTCGAGCTCATCTGCCACATTATTGATGACCAGCGTTTGCCCAAGCCGCATGTCGGCAGCGGCGCGTGGCCCGAAGAGATCGAGGCTATAGGTCCCGACCGAACTGTCCGTGCCGGGCGCGGTATAATCGTTCCGGATCCAGAAACGGTCGTTGTCAGCATCGACGTCAGCGTAGGCGCATCGTGAGGTGTGGATCTTTTGTCCCAGCATCTCGGCCGCCGCCCGCATCGCCTCGGTCGCCGTGGCGGCGCCGAACAGCCTTTCCTCCAACGTCCCAAAAAAGCGCAGACGCGCTTCGCTTTCCCGCAGCGCTGCCTCCGCTTCATGTTCCGCCGTGCGATCGCGGAAGATTTTAACGAAACCACGGTCACGTTGGGCGAGCGGCATGGTCAGGCCCGATCCCCAGAACCGTTGGCCGTCTTTGCGAACATGCCAGCGTTCGTTGACCGCCCGGCCCTGGGCAGCAGCCCTTTTCATCTCATCCGCCGGTGCATTGGCTGCCCGGTCTTCAGGTGTAAAGAACATGTCTCCGCGCCGACCAAGCGCTTCCTGCGCGGCAAAGCCAATAATCCGCGTCGCCCCACTATTCCACCCGGTAATCACCCCTTCGGGGTCAAGCGTCACGATAGCGAAGTCCTCGGCGCCTTCGACAATCTGCCGATATCTTTCCTCGCTCGCGCGAAGTTTATCTTCGGTCCGCGCCCGCGCAATGACGATGCCGGCCGTACGGACCACGAAGTCGACAATGGCGAGGTCCGCTGCGATGGGCGCGCGCGGCTCGCGGTGGTACATCGCAAACGTGCCCAGAGTTTCGCCCTCCACAGAAGCAATCGGGAGAGACCAGCAAGCCCTAAGGCCGTGGGAAAGCGCCAGATCGCGGAAGTCCGCCCAAAGCGGGTCAGATGCTATATCCGCGACGAATACAGGTTCCTTACGGTAAACTGCGGTACCGCAGGAACCGATGGCAGGTCCGATCCCGATGCCGTCGATTGCCTCGTTATACGCATCCGGCAGGTTTGGGCCGGCGCCGTGGCGCAGGTGCCGGCCATCCTCATCCATCAGCAGGATCGAGGCGAGGACCCCTGATGTCGACAGAGCTTCCACTTCGAGCACGATGGCATTCAGAGTGGTCCTCAGCGGCGCCGCCTCGACCGCAAGCGCGAGGACCCGATTTTGTGCCGCACTCAGCCGCGCGGCATCGCGTATTTCGAACTGCCGGGCCCTGGCTTTCAACGAGGAGCGAATGGCGCCAAGCATAGCCTCGGCGTGAAGCGGTCGCTCCAGCAGGACGACGTTGCCCAATTCGGAAAGGCGATCGGCTGCTGCCACTGTCCGGGGCGACCGCGATCCGTTGGCAAGTACCACGAAGGGAATGTCCGACCAGCTTTCCTGCCCAGCGACCCAGCGGGCGATTTCGTGAGCGTTCGGTCCGACGAGCGCTTCCTCGGTGAGTAGGACGGCGCCTGCACCATCCTCCAGCCGACAAGCAAGCTCGCCCGCATCAGCGCAGACTTGCGCCGCGATCGAATGGCGTGCGAACAGATTGGCCGCGATCGCCGCATCGCGGCCGCGCGGCGCCAGGATCAGGACGAGCTGGCTCATCCTATCCCCGCGAACTGTCCGGATCCGTCTGGCTTGCCATCAGTGTCTTCGCCTCGCCCGAGAAGGTTGGCACGCCGGTCAGCACGCCTTGGAATTGCCGGAGCGGTTCGCCAAGTTGCAACCCGCTGCTGCCTATCTGAAACTCGCGTATCGTCCGTTCGTGCCTGGCGGTCCGCGTTTTGATGACGGAAATCGCCTGGCGGACTTCGCCGTGCGCTTCGAAATAGCGTAGCTGGACGACGGTGTCCGAGAGATAACTCAGATCGACATCCGAACGGACATCACCTGTCACGCCGTGCAGGCCAAGGATAAGGAGGCTCACCACACCTTTCTGGCCGAGGTAACTCAGCATTTCATGCATCTGCAAAATGAGGAACTGTTCGTTCGGCATCGACTGGAGATAAGCGTTGAGGCTGTCGATCACGACAACGCTGGCGCCATGCTCCTCGACCGCGGCGCGAACCGATCCGGCGAATTCGCCAGGCGACATTTCTGCCGGATCAATCGACTGCAGCAGCAACTGCCCGTTTTCGAGATAGGGCCGAATGTCCATGCCGAGTGCCGCGCTTCGTGTCATTAGCGTGGGCACACGTTCATCGAACAGGAAATAGGCGGCTTTACTTCCTCTCTTTAGCGCTGCCACCATGCATTGCACTGAGGTCGTCGTCTTGCCAACACCAGCGGGCCCCGTCAGCAAGGTGGCGGTACCGGGCACGAGCCCACCGCCGAGCAATGTGTCGAGCTCTGGCGAGCCGGTCGTCATCGTCGCCCCGCCGTCAACCGTGTCATGGTCTCCGGCGACCAGGCGGGGATAAACGCAAAGACCGCCGCGCTTGATTTCGAAGTCATGGTAGCCGCCACGGAACTTTACACCCCGCATCTTGACGACGTTGAGCCGCCGCCGCTGTCCACCGAACCCGGCCAGCGTCTGCTCCAGCGAGATTACGCCGTGCGCAATGCTATGCAACTGCAGATCGCTTCCGCTCGCACCGCGGTCGTCGAGCACCAGAACGGTGCACGCACGGGTCGAGAAAAAATGCTTGAGGGCCAGAATTTGACGCCGGTAGCGGATCGGACTTTGAGCAAGCAGACGCAGTTCGGAGAGACTGTCCAGTACGATCCGCGCAGGACGAACCTCATCGACCTTCGCCATGATGTTGCGAACGGTCTCGCCCAGCTCGACCTCGCTAGGATGAAGCAATGTCTGCTCATGTTCCTCGGCAAACTCGTCCGCTGGAACCATTTCGAACAGGTGCAACTGGTCGAGTGACCAGCCGTGCGACTTTCCAACGGCACGGAGTTCGACTTCGGTTTCGGCCAGCGTGATATAGAGGCCCAGCTCACCAACGGCGGCGCCCGAGAGCAGGAAGCCGAGGCCCAGCGTTGTCTTTCCAGTGCCGGGCGTACCTTCCACCAGGTACATGCGCTCAGGCGTTAGGCCGCCATTCAGTACAGCGTCGAGCCCGGAAATGCCTGTTGAGGCGAGAAGGGACGGCTGCTCATCTGACGACACCTAAATCTCCTTGACTGCGACGCATGCACAAGACAACCCGCCGCCGCCGCATTTGTGCCAGCCGCCCTTTGGAGCGTTTGCTTCTCGCCACGTGTTTATTCCATCCTGTGGATCTTGGAAATCAGACATTTTTACGCATAGGAATCAAAGCATCGCAGCCTTTGGAAAAGCATCTGAGCCTGGAGGCAGGGGACGGTAGAGGAGCGGCAACCACCGAGCAATGAATGGATTTTATTCGGGCGCGGCAACGGTCCGCCAGCGCGCTCGGGCTACAGGAACCACGACCTCATTAGGTGGCTTTCAGGCCTTTCGAAACCGGATTATCCGGTAGAGGTAGACAATGAAAATCGCGAGCATAATGGCGGTGCTCGCCGGACCCAGGTAACGGTCGATTTCATCGAACTTTCGGCCGAGGACATATCCGGCGGTGCCCAGCGCGCTCGTCCAAATGCCGGCGCCGAGCGCAGTGAGAAACAGGAAGCGGCCGAGGTCCATCCGAAAGATCCCCGCTGGAATAGAAATCAGCGTTCGAATGCCGGGAATAAGGTGACCAAGCGGGACCGCCCAGCGGCTGTGGTGCTCAAAGCGCTGTTCGAGCTCGTCGATCTGCTTCGGCGACAACGTGATCCAGCGCCCATGCCTGCAGGCCCAGCGTTTCAGCCTTTCGTCTCCCAAGGTGCGCGCCACGACGTACCAGAAGCCGGCGCCGAGAAGAGTGCCAGCCGTTCCGGCAATAAGTACGCCGGGGAGGCTGAGCTTGCCCTCGCTTGCCGTAAAACCGGCCATCGGCATGATGACCTCCGAGGGCAGCGGCGGAAACACGTTTTCCAGGAACATCAGAAGCGTGATGCCCAGATAACCCATGTCCTCGATCATTTGTGTTATCCACTCGGTCAACGATCATGCTCCACGTTATTGGCCGCTCGCTCCCGCCATGCTGCCATGAACGCCGTGATCTCACGATCGGCTCCGCAGCGCCGACCTGGGCAAATGAGAATGGACCTGCGAAGGAGGATGCGAAGCCAGGTCTGAGCTTTGCCATATCGGTTGGTTGGCGGCACCTGCGAGGTGTTGCTGGTAACATCGCGCCGCGGGGGCAAATGGGTCATGGACGAGGAAGATCGAGGCTGGAGAAACGGCTGCCGAACGTGCTGCTGCCGAGGCTTTCAAGGAAGGCGGCGTAATCGGCCATATCGCCAGGCGTCCACTTCTTGCTCGCAGGCCTGCCGACCTCAGCCGACCCACAGTTTTTCCGCTTGAGGGCGTCGAGGAACGAGCCGCATGGCCCGAGATGCGCGAGCGGCGCCGTGCGTGGCTGTTTGCTTGTAGCGGATGCGCGGGATCGGGTGATGAGCGACGGCCTGCGACGGGTTCTGGACGCCCTGGTGGCCCATCTTGAGTGCGAGCGGCGGGGCTAGCGGCATTGGGCGCGCTGTATCGCCGTTCAACGACAGGCTGTGGACAACCTGCCTTGAGCAAAGGTTTGGATGAAGTGTGCGGCTTTGAACGCTGAGGGGCTTGCGCCATGTTGGAACAGCGCCGATCCGGCCTTTGAATGGGTCGCGGTGCTAGAACAGACATCAGCAGGACGAACTTTTTATGAACAACAGCGATCTCGCCGACGCCATCGCTGCCGACCACGGCATGGCCAAGACCGACGCTCGCAAGATCGTCGACGCAGTATTTGCGGCGATCGGCGATGCAGCTGCAAAGGGCGAGGAAGTCTCGCTTAACGGTTTCGGCAAGTTCAAGGTCAAGGACAGCCCGGAGCGTGAAGGCCGTAATCCAGCGACGGGTGAAGCCATGACCATCAAGGCTTCGAAGAAGCTCACCTTCACCGTCGCCAAGGCGGTCAAGGACAAGCTTAACGGGTGATGGGGAAGGGCGGCATCGGTTGAGCCGGCGTCGCCCGGCTTCCGTTTAGCCCGCTTGCCTTGTGAGCACCAAGCGAGTGGGCACCAACCGGAGCGTGGCAGGCGGCTGCAATTGGCTTGCCAATGCCGCCATCCGCCGCCAACGAGGCGGCGATGCTGGGCCAAGATCGCGGCACCATGAAGAGGCGGCTTCAACCCGCGCTATCGTTCCGTCCATCTTCATCTCTCCCGCGGGCACTGACAACAGCGCGTACGGCGCTGGAGATCATGGCCGCGAAGGTCTCTTCAGCGGGGCCGCGAAAGGGCAGGGTCTTTTGCATCCAGGTCGCGGCGCGCCCATTGCGGGGCGCGCTCGACGGCATGCAGGATCGGGGCAGTCAGTGTGTCCTTCATAGCGGCGGCACGGCGTCTACCCGGCAGGTCGTCCAGCCCGTGGGCGAGGTAGCGCTTTTGTTGAAGCGGCCCGCAGCGAAGCACGACACAGCCGATCCGGACTGGAACTCGGCAATGATGCCCTTAGTTTGTAAGCCAGGATAAACCTGGAGATGAAGGAGACGAGGGCATGACGGGTGTGCCGATCCTCGAGGATGAGCCTGGACGGCTTGCGGCCCTGCAGCGCCTGGAGATACTCGACACGAAAGCGGAAGAGCCGTTCGAGCACATCGTCTCCCTGGTGCGCTCGGTACTCAATGTCCCCATTGCCGCCGTGTCACTCATCGATGCCGATCGCCAGTGGTTCAAGGCCAGGGCCGGCCTCGATGCCAGCGAGACGCCGCGCAGCCTTTCGTTCTGCTCACACACGATCAAGGACACGCAGCCTTTCCTGATCGAGAACGCTCTCGACGATGCGCGCTTTGCAGGCAATGCCTTGGTGACCGGGGATCCCAACATCCGCAGCTATGCCGGCATTCCGCTGACAACGCCAGAAGGCTATAACGTCGGGGCGCTATGCGCCATCGACCAGCAGCCGAGACACTTCACTGAAACCGAAGTGACGATGCTGAAGAGCCTCGCGCGGATCGTCGAAACGCAGCTGGAACTGCGCCGGATCGCTGAGCGCGATGTCTTGACCGGGGCTCTTACCAGGCGAGCTTTTGCCGAGCGCGCGCTGGTGGAGGTCGACCGATTTCATCGCTTTGGCCGCCCTAGTACGCTTGTGCTGGCAGACCTCGATCACTTCAAGGCGGTAAACGACACACATGGCCACGCGGCGGGAGACTGCGTTCTGCGCGAAGTTGTCCGCCTTGTGACCGAACTGAAACGCGATGCGGATATCCTGGGACGGCTCGGCGGCGAGGAGTTTGCCGTGCTGCTGCCGGAAACGAACGTGGACGCGGCACATGTTGCAGTCGAACGGTTTCGCAGGAAGCTTGAAGATCACCCGATTTCGCTGCCGGGCGACAAGATGCTGATGGTCACCGCCAGTTTCGGGATCGCTGAGGTGGGGCCGGGCATATTGTCGGTGGAGGAGTGGCTCGCTGCCGCAGATAAGCCGCTATACGCAGCGAAACGACTAGGGCGAAATCGAAGTGAGATAGCTGGTTGAGCGTTTCCGCAGCATCCGATGCTGCCGATCAAAAAAAGCTGGCGCGAAGGGTGACTTATAGGCTTTTGGGAGAGGATGCCTGAAAGGCAAGGCCAATAAGGAAGCCTGGTTCTCGCTCGCAAGTACAACAATCGCAACGGCGGTTTTCCAGTAGGCACGACGGTCCATTGTTGTTGGTAGGTGTACCGTCGCATGAACGCCTGCTTGAGCCCAGGCCGCTTGATTTCGCATGATTTTGATCATGAGAGCCAGTGCAGGACCGACCTAGGGTGGGACGCGGATTTCGGGTTTCAAGCGTGGTCTGAGGACTGGGGACCTTCCACCCAGTCCGCCTGGCAGAACTCCAATGCCAGCCTGTTCCGCGTCCGCGCGGGGACGGGCCAGTTGAAACTGTTCCTGAACGGCGCTCTCAGTCCCAACGCCCTGGTGCTCAATACAGCGGAAACGACGCTGTTCCTGGCAATGACCCGTGCAAACGCGCTCTTGCGCTGTCCCTTGTTGGATGATGGCGAGGTAGTGATTCACGTCATCTGCGACCGGATCGTCATCGATCATGGCGACCTCCTGCACCGCGTCGGCGAGATGTCCTTCCCGAACCGCACCGGCCGGGGTGAAGGCGCCTCTAGCAGCGGCGCCCGCGGCCGGGGCGGCAAAGGCTGGAGCCCGAAGCCAACGAACAGCTCCTGGTCACCGCATGCCGATGGCCGCCACCGGGAGTAGGTTGTGCGGTTCAAGTCGCACGATGTTCACTGACAGGTGGCCATGCTTCCCAATCACCAGCGCGTGATCTTATGCGGCAGTTCGAGTCTTCAGGGTGCCTCAGTCTTCGAGGCCGCCTTGTTCGCGGCGACCAGGGCATCCCAGGTCGCCCAATCGACGGCGCGTCCGGGATAGGCGACCGTTTTGAAAGGCCAAGCCGTCTGGATCCAATCGGTCACCCATTTGTAAAGCTCCGCGTCAAAGCCTGCGTCGTAGTCGGCTTTCGTTACCCACATCCGGACAACGGCATCGTAACCGTTTACTGCGCTCGGCGCGATGTAGACACAACCGCGCTCGCGGCTGCCGTCCGGCGTAAGCACGGCGTAGGCAAACGATTGGCGGTTCTTAAATCGGGCCTCTTCGTTTTCCATGTCACGCAGGGCATCGACGCTCGAGATGCCCTTGTGAGGCCAGTTGGGACTGCGGCTGAAGGTTTTTTGCAGGTGCTCGATGGATGACATGTAGGCGTCGAAATCCATGCCCACCAAAGACGGACCGAGCGGAACGAGCTTGAAGCCCTCTGCCTCGGCTGAATGCGGCACCTTGAAATCCGCTGGTACTAAGAGTGGCCTTACGTTTGGAGCCGCTCTGGCAGCCGAATCCGTTGGTGATGGGGCCGCGAGTGCCGGATATCCGGTCAGCGTCAGGGCCCAAAATGCCAGTGCCGGACCTGCGATCCCAAATCTCAATTTCTACTCCTCACTTTGTACCCTGCTCGCCGCTCGGTGGGAATGCCGGAGAAATTGCCCGTGTCGAGCCTGCATTCCAAATGAGCGGCAACTGGGCCAGTGGGAAAAGTCATATGCAGTACATAGATGCCGCCGATGTACTGCGCTGAGCATACCGTTCGCCGCTGCGCTGGGCACCTGACTGCCCCGCTTATGCCTTGCCTATGCCTCGCCCGGCCCCGTTGGAAGCGCGTCGTTAAGTTGATCCACGTCCATTCCGCATGCGACGGTTCATATGCCGGCCTGGAATTGAAGTGGTCCCGGTTCACGCACCGGATGTTAAGCTAATCTGAGATGGTGGACCGTGCACATGCTACCTGGTTGGGCTAGACGACGCTGGGGTTTCGTTCGCTTGCGACTTCACCATTGAAGGCCCGGCATCACCTCACCCGGACTTTCGTAAAGCGGCGAGGGACCACACCAGTTCGATGGCGACAGGCAAATGGACGGGTGCTGACGGAGAATAAAGAATGATGCAGTTGGGCACCTACTCACCGTTCCCTCGAATTGATCCGTTCCGAAGTCGGCAGTGTCGGACGGAGCGGACGCAGACCACCTCATCTCGAAGACCTGATGGCTGCCGTCTGTTCACCAAGTAGCCGATGAACCTAAACGACGTGGGGTGGGACAGTCCGGAACGGCAGCTTCGAAGACACGAAAACGGGATAGCGGACATTCCAACGCCCCCGGCGTCCGCTTCCGATGCCGACCCATTTCGGACGCTCAGCACCTGTTTTCAGTGCTCCAGGTGCGGACCGTCCGCAATCTGGCAGGTGTCGACCAATTCACGACCTTCAGTGGCTGTGCTGCGGATGACCGTCTGTGCCGAAAGCTGCCGCCACATGGCGGAGCTTGTCTGGATTACGAACTATATAGATCCCCATGATGCGGCCATCGCGTACATCAAGCGCAGTGGTCTGGAGCACGTTGCCTCGATCGATACTGATGTAGCCGGGCAGGCCGTTAATGGTCGCAGTGCGTAGCAGCGTCGGCGCTGAGGTATACTTCCGACGCAGCCCGGCAAACAAACGAAGCGCTCGGTCGATCCCACGCACCACATTGCGGAAAGCGATGACCTTGCCGCCGCCATCGGAATGGATCTCGACGTCGCGCGCCAGCAGTGTAGACAATGCGACCGTGTCACCGTCGCGGGCAGCAGAAAAGAAGGCTCGCGCGATCTGATCGGCCTCCGTCGCCTCTACGGTAAAACGTGGCCGCGCATGCTGCACGTGCTTGCGTGCGCGCGAGGCAAGCTGTCGCACGGCTGCAGGCTCGCGCCCCAATGTCGTCGCGACATCGGTCAGCGCCATATCGAACACGTCGTGGAGCAGAAAGGCAGCACGCTCCAGCGGGGACAGGCGCTCCATGGCGAGCATCAGAGTGAGCGTCACGTCATCGGCGATCGCCTCCTCCGCCTCGGTCGTTCCCATGAGCGGTTCGGGCAGCCAGGCCCCGACGTAGGTCTCCCGGCGCGCGCGGGCCGACTTGAGCTGGTCGAGGCAGAGACGCGTGACAATGCGGGTCAGATACGCCGACGGCGTGTCAACGCTCTCCGCCCTTGCCGCCCATCGCAGCCAGGCCTCTTGAACGACATCCTCCGCCTCGCTGACCGCTCCAAGCATCCGATATCCAAGACGCAGCAGTCTTGGCCGCTCGGCCTCGAAATCAGCGAGGCGTCCGTCAGTGCGTGGCACGAGAGTCCTCCACCGGATGCGACCGGCGACTGCCGCCTGCCGCATCGCGCCACGCCCACAGGGCGAGAGCGGCCGTCAGTATAGCCGGAAGCGTCACCGCAGGAAAATCCTGAACCAGCGCGCCCGTCCCGCAGATGCCCACCGCCACCTCCCAGAAATGGAACAGCGCGTGGCCTCCAAGCCAGAGCGCAGCGAGAAACCACAGCGTAACGCGTGTCGCCGGCCGCGCGGCACCGGCCAGCATCGCGATACCGACTAGAAGGAAGATCAGCCCGATGTCGCGCAGAAAGTGCTGGTTGAACGGGCCGGTGGTGGTGACGCCCGGGACCGCGAAGTACCAGTTCGCAGGCGAGATCAGCATGAACAAGCCATTGGCTATGGCTCCGAGACCAAGCGCTACGGCCAGCGCGATAGGAAGGCGCCTGTTCATGCCGCCTGCCCCTGCAAATGAGCGGCAAGCCATGCATCAAAACGCGTAGGCGCGATCCGCGCGTCCTCTCCAGGTACCAGCGTGTGGTCGTCGGCGGGGGCGCCGAAATAGTTGCGATCGTCGGTGACGAAGATCCGGCGCGGATCATCTCGCGCGCCAAGCCAGCTGGCGGTGAATTCCGCGAGCGGTGCGCGCTCGGGTCCCGCGACTTCGACGATGCCATCTGCCGGAACAGCCGTGGCTATCTCGGCAAGCAGGGCCGAGATGTCGGCGGCGGCGACCGGCTGTAGCGCGATGCCCGGCAAGTGCGCGGTGTCGCCCTGCGTATAGCCGTCCGCGATGGTCGACAGAAATTCGAAGAACTGGGTGGCCCGCACGATCGTGTAGGGAACGCCGCCAGCGGCGATCAGCTGTTCCTGAGCTAGCTTGGCACGAAAATAGCCCGAGGCTTGGAGACGATCCGTGCCGACGACCGAGAGCGCGACGAAGTGGCGCACCCCGGCGTCGCGGGCCGCTTCCAGCAGGTTCGCCGTGGTGCGGCGAAAGAAGGCGAGAGCGGCCGCATCCTCGAACGAAGGAGCATTGCTGACATCAACTAGCATCGCAGCATCCGTTAGTGCCCGAGCCAGACCTGTGCCGGCTTGGGCATCGACGCCGGTGCTGGGCGATGCGGCGACGACCTCATGACCCTCGGCCCGCAGCAGTCCGACGAGGGGCCGACCGATCAGTCCGGTACCGCCAATGATAACGATCTTCATGTCCATGTCTCCAATGCAGGTGTCTTCCTGCATGACGAGATGGCCGCCTCCGGTGTGACATGGGACGTCGGCGGGAACGAAAAATATCTGCGCCATAATGTCACGATGCACCGGCGTACCTCGTCAAGTCAGCGAGCGCCGGGCTCGGCGCCGATTATAAGGAAAGCAGGATGACCGAGATAAAGCGTTTAAACTGGTCGGAAATCGCGCCCGAGGGCGCCAAGGCTCTGTTCGGTATCCATCATTATGTCACCAAAACGGATCTTCCTGAAGAGCTGATCCATCTGGTCTTTCTACGAGTGTCGCAAATCAATGGCTGCGCCCACTGCATCGATATGCATACGCGCGATCTGCTCAAGACCATGGCGATCGACAAGGTTGCCCTCGTTCCCGTCTGGGCGGAGGTGCCGCACCTGTTTTCTGACCAGTATCGGTCAGCGTTGGCTTGGGCGGAGGAAGTGACCAATGTCAGCACGACCCATGCTTCGGACGAAGCCTATGCCGCCGCTGCCGCCGTCTTTGCTGAAAAGGACTTGGTCGATCTCACGCTAGTGATCGCGGCAATGAACGCGTTCAATCGCCTCGGCGCGCCATTCCGCCTGCCGGTCGCCGCGAAGCCATAGGCTCGTAAGATGGGGGAGCATGCCCTTGCTTCCCCCTTTCGGCAGCACGCGACCAGACCCAGTCGCTCCCATCCGCGCTGGTGCACGTCCGGTCTCGCTTGTAAAGCGGCCGATCGGACCGGTTGAAGTGGACAATCGCCAGAGCAGTCTTGCCAGGCGTCAGGCTGCTTTCCTTGAAGCTGGCTCTGTAGCTAAAACACCCTGACTTCCGCTAATTCGGTCGCGGGCGCATCAGCTTGATACGGATTGCGCCGATGCGATCGGTCGGAACGATGCTAAGCCGCTCGTCTCCGTTCAGGACGCGGCCTACTTTCCAGCCTTGCGTATCGAAACGCCCTTCTTCCACTCGATCAACTTCGGCCAGCTTCGAGCCGATGGCGAAGTCCGCCGTGAAACCCTTCCCGACGATCAGAAAGGTATCGTGGCCTTCGTCGATGACTAGGCCGAATGCCCGGCCGTCTCCTGGGGCTGGGCGCGTGCCGGGGCCTTCGGTTTCGCTGGGCAAAGGCGGCGGCGGCGGCGGTGCCTGCAATCCAACGTCGAGCAGCATCTGCTTGAGGAGCGCCATCGTTTCCTGAACGGTGATGCTGTAGCCGCCGAGCTTGATGACCACGGGCTTGCCATCATCCAGCAGAACGCCGGCGATGCGTCCTTCGGCCTGCGCCTTTGTGATCACCAGATCCATGCCGGTCAACTCGGCGTAGGCTTGAGCCAGTTGTCCATCGATCCGTCCATCCTCGATACCGAAGACGGAATAACCGATCGTGCGATGCTGGCCGAGCGCCCAGAAGATGTCGCCTGTCCGAAACTGTGCTTCCGGGACGAACAGCGGATTGCCGGCATGGTCGTAGTCCGCCAGCACTTCCTTGGTGTTGGGGGCGTATATGTCGGGCGACAGCATGTCGAGCGATGGAGCCGCTGCGTGCCAGACGTCGAGCACCCGCTTTGCCGGACCGCCGCTGGGATATTGGCCGGCCATGGGCTGACCGTCCTGCGGGCCGAGCCAGCCATTGGCGTACATCGGCAAGGCCAGTTCCCGCTTGCCCGCAGCAGCAAGCTTTTCCATGTAGCTGGCAAAATGCCAGGCCATGAAGACTTCCTCAGCCTGCCAATCGGTGCCGAACACGTCTGACCAAGTGCCCGAAGCGCGACGACCCTGACGGCTCCAGACCGCGTCCAGTTTCGGCTTCAGGCTTGAGCGATGGGCAGCGAGGTATTGGAGAAGTTGCGGCGGTACCGGGGCCTTCCATGCGCTCTCTGCCAACGCCGAACGGTCGCGGCTGTCGCGCAGCATCCCCGTCTCGTTGTTGACCTGCACCATGATCACGCGGTGATCCGTGTCGACTTCGGCAAGATGTCTCATCAGTGCCACGAAGGCGGTGCGATCGGCTTTCAGCAATTCAGGCGAAAATACAGACAGTACCGGCTTTGGCATGGCGCCCTTGTAGGTGAATGCCTCTGACATCGTGCCCTGCGCGATGGCACGGGGGAAGCGCCGGTCATTGCTGCGCACCCAACTGGGCGCGTAGGTCGAGGCCGCATTCTTGAATGCCCCGAACCAGATCAGGACAAGGCGCATGTCGCGCTTTCTGGCCTCTGCGATCTGCGCGTCGACCGCCCGGAAATCGAACTGGCCTTCCTTCGGCTCGAAGTCCTCCCAGCTAACCGTTCCGATCACCGTGCGAACATGCATAGCCTGAAGCTTGTCCCAGATCGGCTGCATATATTCGGGACTGGAGGCGCTGGAATTGTGCAACTCACCGCCCAGCGCGAGGTAGGGTTTACCATCCACCAGAAGCTGGTGGTCCTTAATCACAGGCAGCTGTTGGGCACCTGCTGCGGGGTTCACTGCCAAAATGGCAGCCGCAGACAGTGCCAGGCGGCACAGGATATCTCTCACAGCATTCCCCCACGGTGTATCGTTGCGGGCAAATATTAGAATGATGATTCATATTACGCAACCCATAAGGCGGAGGGCTAGCGTTGCGCCTGCATCCCGATGAACTAGCTCAATGTTCGCTGTCGCTGACTTGCCGCAAACGGCAGCTCAGGCTCGCATATTGAGGAGCTCATGATGGGCAGCTATTTTAACCTCGGTACGAAATCTGGTCGGCCTCGTAACGGCCAGCGCTGATTGTTTAGAGGCAAACCGGCACCGATTGGCGAATGTCCTTTTCGACAGAAACCCGTCCCTCATCATTCCGCTTGGGAACGGCCAGAAAGTCCCAAGGCTGATCGTTCACCGTCGCTAACGCGTCGGTGAACGAAGGGCAGCTGTCAGGGGACGTGAATGGGGCATCGAATGTCCGCTCTGTCGGCGGGCGCAGTCGGGCTTCAAATCGTGACGCCAAGAGCGAATTGCAGTTACGGGAGTCGATTGACCACAGATCAAATTGTAGCTACAAAAAGCTATGATCATCGTTTGGGATGAGCCAAAACGGCAAGCGAACCTCGTCAAGCACGGGATCGACTTTGCTGATGTGGGTGAAGGATTCTTCCTCTCCGATCTGGTTACCCCTGCGAAGGACGGACGCTTTGCCGCCATTGGTGAGATGAACGGCACGATCACGGTGATTTTCGCTGTGCTGGCACCGAAGGCGTTTCGATCATCTCTGCCCGCCCGGCCAGCATTACGGAACGGAGGCTCCTGTCATGACCGACCCGAAACATGCCGCTCCCGGATACACCCAAGCCGATATGGATGCGGTCAGCAATAACCCTGAATGGACAGCCGAGGACTTCGCGAAGGCAAAGCCTTTCGCTGAGGCCTTCCCGGACCTCACAAAGACGATTCGTGCACGCGGTCCGCAGAAGGCCCCGAAAAAGGTCAGCACCACACTGCGGCTTTCGCCCGAGGTGATCGAGCATTTCAAATCCAGCGGCCCTGGTTGGCAGTCGCGGATCGATGCAGTTCTCAAGGATTGGGTTGCTGCGCACTGACGGCGATTGTCCCCATGGGTCGGCACCGGAAGCCGACGCCGGGGCGTCGGAATGGCCGCCATCCCGCGTTCGTGTCTGCAAAGGCGCCCTTCTGGATCGCCCAACGCAGCTGCCTCGGCATCTTGTTCCCAAAGCAAGCGCGTCACGCATCTGAACAAACGGCGGCTTCAGGTTACCTAAGGCTTGCTAGGAGACGTTCCGGATCGTCCCACGTCACGGCGTTTAGGTTCAGCCATAATTTGGTTGAGTAAAGGCCGTGTATGCAAAAAGACCTTTCGTGTATGCAAGATTCTCTCTTGGTCGTCCCTTAAGGCTGGGACAAGCGCCGCCAGCGCCAAGCGTTTCACCCGGCGCATTTCCTGAGATTGGGCGCGAGGATCGCAATAGCCGGGCTTGGAGAAGTTTCTCTACTAATTTAGTTGAGAAATCTTTTTAGGCTACCGTGCAGCGCGTGGTTAGGGTTGCCGCGTCATACATAGCTAAGAACGGAACCGACGTGACCGGAAAGTCCGCCTTGATCGCCGCAGCTCTCGTGAGCACCTTGATGTCTCCCATCGCTATGGCGCAAGCGGGCCCGGCGGAACCGGTAAATCAGTCGCCCTTGAGCGGATCTTCATCCCAACGTGAGGCTTCACGGCCCAATTTCCTGGTGATCGTGGCCGATGATCTCGGATGGTCGGATCTGGGCGCCTTTGGTGGTGAAATCGCAACCCCGAACCTCGATGCGCTTGCCGCCAGCGGCGTTCGGTTCACCGGATTCCATACCGCGCCGACGTGTTCGCCCACCCGCTCCATGCTGCTGAGCGGAGTGGACAATCATGAAGCGGGGATCGGCACCATGGCGGAATCGCTATCGCCGTCACTTGCGGGCCGGCCGGGCTACGAAGGCTATCTGAACGACCGCGTAGCTTCGATAGCCGAGCTTTTACAGCAGGGCGGCTATCGCACGTTGATGTCTGGCAAATGGCACCTTGGCTTGACCGAGGATCGCGGCCCGGCGGCGCGCGGATTCGAACATTCCTTTGCCTTGCTGCAGGGGCTGGGCAATCATTTCGGGGCCGATCAGGACGGCGCGTGGAAGAAGGCCAAGGCGAACACGCTTTACCGGCAGGATGGAAAGCTGGTCCGGTTTCCCGTCGGACGTTACTCCGCGGACTACTTCGCCGATCAGCTGATCTCCTTCCTGGATGGCGGTGCGAAAGATGCACGTCCTTTCTTCGCTTATCTTACGTTCACCACACCGCATTGGCCCATGCAGGCCCCGGCCGAAACGATCGCGAAGTACAAGGGCCGCTACGATGCCGGTTATGATGTGCTTCGCGCCGAACGTCTTGAGCGGCAGAGGAAGCTCGGCCTGGTCGCACTCGACCAGCAGCCCCATCCCCTTGACGGAGTGAAGCCATGGGCCAGCCTGACGAGCGACGAAAAGGCGCTCGAGGCGCGAAAGATGGAAGTTTATGCGGCCATGGTCGATCGCATGGACCAGAATGTGGGCCGCGTGATTGCTGAGCTGAAGCGCACCGGCCAGTACGAGAATACCGTCATCGTTTTCTTATCGGACAACGGCCCGGAAGGCAGTGAGATTGATGCGCCTTTTCAGGTTCGCGGAGTTCCCGGCGGGGCCAAAAAGCTGGGCATCGACAATAGTCTCGAGAATATCGGGAATGCCACTTCATATGTGGGCTACGGCGCCGGATGGGCGCAGGCAAACAGTACCCCTTCCTGGCTGGTCAAAGGCTATCCGACCGAGGGCGGTACCCGGGTCAGTGCCTTTGCCGCTGGCAAGGGCGTCGTCGGCAATCGTATCGCCCGTGGGAATTTGAGTGTCACCGATATCGCGCCAACGCTGCTTGACCTCGCCGGGCTGGCGCAGCCGACAACGTTCAAGGGCCGCGCGATCCTGCCGTTCGAGGGGCATAGCCTGGTGTCGGTGCTCGCCGAGAAATCTGCCGAGGTTCGAACCCCCGACGAGCCTGTCGGCACCGAACTCTTCTTCCGACGGGCGCTTCGGAAGGGAGACTGGAAAGCCGTCTACCTGCCGACTTCCGGTTCGACCTATCCTCGTGACGGCGTGGGCGAGGGCAAATGGCAGTTGTTCAATCTTGCGACCGATCCGGCAGAAAGCACGGATCTGGCCGTCAGATATCCGGACAAGTTGGAAGAGCTTGTTGCGGACTGGGGCCGTTATGCCGCGCAGAAAGGCGTGGCAATTCCTGAGGCGGCCACGGGTCAATCGTCCAAGCCCTGATTTCCGCGTAAATTCTACCGGCAAGCGGAGTGTGGAAGAGGCGGGCCCGATTGCACGGCGCGCCTCTCCTTACCTTGAGTTCGCCGCCGTCAACCGGTCTTCCATCATTGCTTGAAAATGCGAGAGGATATCATGCGTAATCGCAGTGCTTGTGCCGTTTCAACCGCCGTTCTTGCTCTGTTGGCGGTGCCTGCCCTGTCTCAGGAAGCCGCGCCCGGTGGCGCGCCCGAAGTTGGGGCTACGGTGAACGCTGGAAAGCCGGCCAGCGCCGTGACCCGTGAGCGTCTCAGCACCTTCGCACAGACGCTACCGACGAGCGATCGCGAAGATTATGATCTGGTCCAGCGCGGCTTCATTGCGACCGTGGCGGATGGCAAGCTGCGCAATCCGGATGGTCAAGTAGTCGGGGATCTGGATAGCGACGCCTTCTTCAGTCAAGCGTCGCCCGATACGGTGAACCCCAGCCTTTGGCGCAACGCGCAATTGCTGCAGAAGCATGGTCTCTTCAAAGTGGCTGAACGGATATATCAGATCCGCGGATTCAGCATCTCCAATATGACGGTGATTGTAGGCGATACGGGCTATATCGTCGTGGACCCGGGATACGACGCTGAAGCCTACACGGGGATGAAACTCGTTTACGAGCATCTCGGAAAAAAGCCGGTCACGGGCGTCATTTACACCCACAGTCACACCGATCACTATAGCGGCGTGCGTGCGGTGATATCCGATGAGGAAGTCGCGGCCCGGCACGTGCCGGTGATTGCACCGGAAGGCTTCATCAAGGAGATTCTTGGGGAAGCGGTCATCGCAGGCCCGGCGATGATCCGTCGGGCTGCCTTCCAGTTCGGCTTTGGACTTCCCGTTACGGCTACCGGCAACGTCAACCTGGGTCTCGGTCCGCAGATCAAGCCGGTCGAGGCGCAGCCGGGGCAGGTTCCTGCCACACCACGCGCTCGCCTGCCGATCATTCCCAACCACGATATCAAGCAGACCGGCGAAACGCTGACGATCGACGGATTGCGCTTTGAGTTCCAGATGGCTGCGAATACCGAGGCTCCGGCGGAGATGTTTTTCTATCTACCCGAGCTCAAAGCCTTGTGCCTGGCCGAGGATGCCAACGGTACGCTGCACAACGCCTTGCCTGCGCGCGGCGCCCTGGTGCGCGACACCAAGAGCTGGTCAAATGCACTGACAGAGGCGATCAGCCGCTACGGTGGTCGCACCGAGGTTCTGTTCACCTCGCACTTCTGGCCCCGTTGGGAACAGGAGAAGATCGTTGATTACCTGGGCAACCAGCGCGACGCTTACGAATACCTGCACGACCAGAGCGTTCGCCTGATGAACGACGGCCTCACCGGGCCCGAGATCGCGCGCACCCTCCAGTATCCCGATAGCCTTGCGGCCAAATGGTACAATCACGAATACTACGGCACGCTCAGCCACAATTCCCGGGCCGTCTACCAGCGCTACATGGGCTATTATGACGGGAATCCGGCCAACCTCGATCCCATGACGCTGACCGAAGGCGCTAACCACTATATCGATGCGCTCGGCGGCGATGCGCACGTTCTGGCACTGGCCAAAGCCGCGATCGACAAGGGCGACAATCGCTGGGCGGTCGAACTGCTCAACAAGCTGGTATTCGCGGATCCGAAAAACCGCAATGCCCAGCTCGTGCTGGCCGATCTGTACGAGCAACTTGCCTATCAGGCGGAGAGTGCAACCTGGCGCAACGGCTATCTCGAGGCCGCAGTCGAACTGCGACGCGGTCCGCTTGAGCCGAAACGGGCCTCGCCTTTCGCCGGGCTACAGGGTCTGCCGACCGATCTGTTGCTGGATACCATCGCGGTGCGACTGGTGCCCGAGCGGGCAAAAGGCGTGAAGCTTGCCTTCACCATCGTCGACCCGGCGACTGGAAAACGACAGATCGTGCAAGTGCGCAACTCGGTGCTTATCCATGAAGAGGCCGACGCGCCGCTTGGCGGCGCGCCGATTTTGAAGCTTTCAGCCGCTCAGTTCTTTGCGGAATTGACAGGTGATGATCATTCCATCCTTGGGTCAGACGATTACGCCTTGGTGCGGCGCTTCGCCGGCCTGTTTGACGGGCCTTTGGGCAACTTCCCAATTGTTACGCCGTGAGTATTGGAGCGATCTCCAGGTTGTTCGACTACGATGAGCCGAATGGGGCGGATAAGCCCTTTATCCGCCAACGCTCATCTTCGCACTGAGCCGAAACATGCTCATGATGGAGTTGCGATAAGTTCGCTCCAAGGAGGGCTTGATGACGCTATTACTCACTGTTGAGAAGAGTTACCCGACCAAAATATTATAAAACTGTCCGCTTCTTGGCTGTCTACCGCTATGATCGCGAACGGCTCGCTAGCCAAGACTCGTGGTTCGCGTTCAGACTGACGAACGACGGTTTGGGCTCACGCCGGGTTGTTCAGGTTCATCCATAACGGGGAGAACCAACGGCAGCGATCAGGGATCCGAGATCACGTGCTCTACTACCGCTCTGTCGGCGGAATAAGTGCTTTTGGCCCGCGAGGCATGCTTCGGTGGAGTATACTCCGGCTGGCAGTTGATGCCAATGGAGAAGCGCCATGGGACATTCAGACTTAGATCCTGCCGTTCATGAGCGGCGCCCTTGGAACGCAGGCCAGAATGTGGGGCCAAAACGTCCGCTGAAGTTACGCGACATCTGGGCCATCCGGTTTTACCTTGACGAGAATAGGCGACTGCGGGATCGTGCGCTATTTGACCTTGCTATCGACAGCAAGCTACGCGGCTGTGATCTCGTGAAAATCAAGATTGGTGATATTGTTAGTCGAGGGAGCATTCGTAGCCGCTCGACGATTATCCAACAGAAGACCGGAAAGCCCGTCGAGTTCGAGATCATGACGGAAGCGCGAAGGAGCCTGACGGCTTGGCTGGACAGCCGCGGTTGGAACGTAGACAACTTTGTTTTCCCGAGCCGTGTCGATTATCTCGGTCACATGAGCACGCGGCAGTACGCGCGCCTCATCGACGAATGGGTTACGACGGTCGGCTTGGACAAGCGGGAATACGGCACGCACTCGATGCGGCGCACAAAAGTCTCGCTCATTTACAAGGCGACTGGTAACCTGCGAGCGGTGCAGATCTTGCTAGGCCACTCGAACATCGAGAATACCGTGCGTTACCTCGGCGTGGATATCGATGATGCGCTCACCTTATCGGAGCGTAACGAAATCTGAGCAGCATGCCGGCTCCGCGACTATTTCAAGGGGCCGGCATGCCGACATTGACGGTCGGCAGGCAACGGCAATGCGTCATGGCACGTTGGAGGGCGGCTATAACGGCGAATTCACTCACAATTACAGGCTTTCCCACGATTATCGCTAGCGCCTTTGGGCTATCCGGTGGGGCCTCGCCAGTCTTACCCTGATGGAGGCGATTGATCTGCGCCCGGTAAACTGTCCTTCATTGTCATCGACGATTCCTACACCACCCACGGTGGGCCATGACCAGATAGCGGGACGATCAAATATCAAATAGTCGAATTATAGCCCGAATCAGGCTGCCGCTTCCAATTCGTCGGCCAGCTTACCAAGGCGTCTGGGTCGCATAGAACCTTTTCCAGAAGTCGATCTTTTCTAAAGACGCCAAAGGCATTGGGGCGAAATGATCTCCCAACTCCATGACCAGTGGCAGCTGGGCGCTCCAGGCCGGCCATTGTGGGAGCCCGGGACCGTTGGGATTTCCAGTCTTCACAATGTTAGCCCAATAGGATGACATCGTGTCCGCGATCTGGCGGTCTTCGCGCGTCCACGGGAGGTCGACCGCATCCAGACTGTTGAAGGCATAGGGGATCTCAGAGCCATGGAAGGCGCCGCGCGTATCGTGGGTCGGTCCGGGTTGGGCGTGGGTCCAGAAATAAGTGTGGAGGGGCAGAGAATTGGTCTGGCGCCACAAGGTGCCCCAAAGCCAGGTCGAGATCCGCGAATTGTCCCTTGCCGAAGCATTATTCTGCAGCGCCGCCTCCGCATCCGTGGAGGCTGGATAGAGCTTGAGGAAATCATCGGCGAGGGGGCCGAACTTGCGACGCGCCGCAGCCTGGAACTGAGCGACCGTGACGCTAGTCTGGGGCATGCCAGCGCGAGGCAGGGTCGTGCGGGCGCGCAGCACGGCGAAGGCGGTTTCGGGGACCGCGCCGGTCTCGTCCTTATTGTTGCCCGCCACGTAGGCAACCTTGTTCTGGCTGCCTGATTGATACGTATCCCAATAGGACTTTGGGATCACCCAACCGTCGACCACCGGCCGGAAAAGCGGTGGTTTGCCGTCGCTGCCGGTCTCCACGTCGGGATCGATCGCGGAACTGCCCTCGATCAGTTGCTGCCAGGGCATTTGGCGCAGCGCTGCAAGGGTGCTGGCACCGTGCTGCGCGGCGTACTGCGTGCCGGACTTTTCTGCCGAGGCAAGCGAGCGCCAGGAAACCGACAGATAGCGTAGCTCGGTGTCGCGGGGGTAGCGGGCATGGCTTTCGGCTATCCCGGCGCGGAAAAGGCCTTTCGCGAGGGGTGACATCGAGAGGAAACCGACCGATCCCGCCCCTGCGGACTGCCCCCCAATCGTCACTTTCGCAGGATCGCCGCCGAAAGCGGCTATGTTGCGTTGCACCCATTGGAGCGCGGCGATGTCGTCCAGCAATCCGTAGTTCCCCGAGGCGCCATGCCCGGATTCCCGGCTGAGTTCCGGCGTCGAAAGGAAGCCGAGAACCCCGACACGGTAGTTGAGGGTGACGACCACGATGCCCTTTTTCGCCAGCCCTTCGCCGTCGAATTCAGGACTTGCTCCGGTACCGCCGATGAAGCCGCCACCATAGATCCAGACGTAGACCGGCCGCTTTTCACCGCTGCTCGGCGCGGCCGCCGTCCAGACGTTGAGCGTAAGGCAGTCCTCGCTCTGTGCCATGCCCCGCGCCATGTCTCCGCCGGGCTGCGGGCAGGCCGGCCCAAAGGCATCGGCCTTGCGTATGCCTTGCCAGGCAAGGGGCGCAGCAGGCGCACGCCAGCGCAGCGGCCCGACCGGGGGGGCGGCATAGGGAATGCCCTTGTAGACAGAAATCGAGGGATCGCGGCCAGGAATACCGCTGAGAAGGCCGGTCTCGACCCGGATCGGCTTCCCCGTGGTCTGAGCCGCTGCCATCGCCGGTTTCGCGGCGTAGCCCACGAGATCACCCGAGGCCAGCACATGCCCTGTCATGGCTGCCTTGAGCGCCGAGAAGCTCTGGCCGTCCCCATGGGCAAGGACGATGTCGAGCGCGAACACTTGCGTGTGATAGGCGTGACGGTTGGCGTCGTGAGTGTGGGGGCCGGCATAAGCGGCGGCGGGGCCGTGAACATTGGGCCCGTAAACCGCGCCGGCAGGTGCCTGCGTCATGCCCTCGGAAAGCGTCGTGGTTCCAGCAGGGAGGTTGTAGAGCACGAGGTGAATGCTGGTTACGGCACGGCCCGCATCGCTTTCTGCAGGCATGCCCTGCATGACCACGACATAAGAGCGCGTACCCTGGGGGCCTTTCGACCATGAAAGGCCGGGAAAGCGGTTCTCGCCATATTGCGTGCTGATCAAGGGAATGTTCCCATCGGCTGGAAATGCCGGACTGGTCACTTTCAAGGCTGCGCCGACCCGGGCGGGGACCGCTGCGATCAGAAGCTGCGGGTCGTGGCCGATGGTCGATGCAGCGTCTGGTGAAAGCCGCGTGGAAGCGTCCTGAGACCACGCCACGCCGGAAACCGCCAGAGCAAAACCTCCCGCTGCCAGAACAGTGCAATGCGCTAGGGCACGACCGGTTTTCATGGTTATCTTCATATTCCTGTTCTTCCGTGGCTGGAACCTCAATGCACCGCTGCGAAGCGGCCGGGCTTGCTCAACCAGCTGTCGATATGATCGTAAGTCGTCTTTTCGGTATCGCCGAACTCGCCGGGTCTGCGCTCGCATTCCTTGCAGGTGTCATACATGTGCGTCGCACCTTCCACGAAGGCGATCGACTTGTCCGGGCTATGCGAGAGTTGGTAGAGCGTCTCGCTGGCAAGGTATTCCCAGTGCCCGGTCATGCCCATCACCAGCAGGGGCACCTTGATACCCTGCACGTTCCCCGGCGGGCTGGCATAGGTGGAAGTCCAGTCCACACCGTGCACGCCTGTCTCGTCGTAGCCGAAGCCGGGTCCAGTTCGAATTGCATAGGAATTGAGGTAGTTGCGCAAGGTCGTCTTCAAGGCGCCTTGCATGAGCGAAGGAGTCTGGCTGCGGGTGTTCTGGGGCACGCGCACGGTATGGACGATCTCGGTCGTCTCGCGGCCGCCGGCATGAAGCAGGGGCCAGGCCCTGCGGGTATGCGCCATGAGCGCGACATCCTGCGAGAACAGCTTGTTGTTGCTGCCGAGCAGGATTGCGCCAGGCACGACGAAGGGGGCGTCATCCTCGTAGGGCCCCTTGCCAGCGGCGACGGCGGCCAGCCGGCCTTCGGCTTCCGATAGCAGGGCAATGTTTCGAGCACCCTCGGCCTGGAGAAACCGCCGCGTGAAGACGGGACCATACGCAGAGCCGGTCGGCCGGAAGCCGTTGGCGGGCGCGTACATGTCGAGCCGAGTATCGGTGGCCATCCCCCCATCTTCGCCGCGCACGGCAGGGTCGATGCTGAACAGCGTCATCGCTGCCAGTCCCCAGTTGGAATCGATCAGCATGAGCCCGTCCGCTGGAGGAAGGTCCGCCAGGGCATCCGGGCACTTCCAGATCTTCTCTTTCGATCGGCAGGCGTTCGTGCCACCTTCCGCGATGAACTGGTAAGCGCTCATCACCGTGCCGCCTCCGCTGTGGCCCAACAGCACGACATGCTTCACGCCGGGTACGGTGCGTAGCCAGGCGATACCTGCCTTTGCTTCCAGCAGGACCTGATCGAGCATCCCGTCGTTGGAAATGCCGGACTTGCTCGTACTGTTATTGGCGCAAAGCACGCGGTACCCGCGCCGGGAGAGTTGGGTGCAGGCCGAAAAGCTCAGGTAGTCAGCGGAAGAGTGCATCACGAACACCGCCGTTTCGGCCTTGGGGCCGATATTGGCAGGCTCGTAGAGCACGGCCGGCACACCGCGTGCCAAGTGTACGAAAGCGGTGCGGGGCGCGGCTGTCTCCGGGCCCTCGGCACGTGCAGCGGTACCCTGCTGGCACGCCAGCAGGATGAGTGCCCCGCCGAGGGCGGCCTTTATGTTCGAGATAGCGCGAATGATCGCCTCCTGTTCGCCTGCGCGGGCAGGTCTCAACCCTTGACCTTGAACCCGATCACGAACGCTCTGCCGGTGGGGTCGTCGGAGAATTCGTAGGACTGTCCCGCCGAAGTGGTTCCGCTGTAGTAGCCGCTGAGCGGTGGTTTGGCATCGAAGAGGTTGGAGACGCTGAAGTACAATGAGCTGTCGGCGATCTTCCAGGCGGAGCCGGTGTCGAAAGTCAGCGTCAGGTTGGTCGTGGCATAGCTCTTGACGTAAGGGTCCGTGAACACCTGCGTGGCCACGCCGCTGCGGCGGAACTTGTTGCGATAGTGCTCGAAAAGGTCGAGTTTCACGCCGTCCGTCACCTGATAGCTGAGGAAGCCGGCCAGTTGCACGCTTGGGCTTGGCATAAGTCCGTTCTGGCCCCAGCCCGCGCCGCCCTGATCGATCGTGGCAACCCCCGGCTGATCATAATAGATGTGCGGCTGATAGTTCACCAGGAGTCGCAGGCCGAGCGACCGGCCGGCCAGCGACGTGTTGTAGTCCAGTTCTCCGTCGATACCCCAAGTGCGGACTTTGGCGATATTCTGCGGCTGGATATAGAAGGCGGTTACGTTGCCCGCTGCGTCACGCTGGATCAGCGAGCAATAAGGCGAGGTTCCATTGCTGGAGTAGCAGGCGTTCTGGATCGCGGCGTTGAAGCCCTGAACAGTGGTGATCGCGTCGTCGACGACTGTGTGATAGTAATCGACCGTAAGGGTAAGGCCCGGCACGAAATGGGGCTTGTAGACGCCGCCGAACGTATAGGTATGCCCCACTTCGGACTTCAGAGCGGTGTTGCCGTTGTTGATGGACGGCACGTAGACGGTCGCCCCGGTGGACGTGTCCACGAAGGACCCGGTGACCACCGTTTCCGGCTGGAACAGGTCGTAGAGCGTGGGCGCGCGGATGTCTCGGGAGAGTGTGCCGCGGAACTTCAGGTCATCGTTCACTTCCCACACGCCGCCGAGCTTCCACGTCGTGTAGTGGCCGCTTGTGCTGTAGTCGGTATAACGGGCGGCGCCGTTCAGCGCGAGCGACTTGGCGAAGGCGACGTCCTGCAACAGTGGGAATTCCACCTCGATCGCGGCTTCCTTCACGCTTTGCGAGACGGTGTCGCTGTTCGGGAAGGTCGTGGGATAAAGCGTCGTGGTAGAGGTGCAATTGTAGCGCAGACCCGTGCAGTCGGCATAGTCGGTGGGTGAAGTGGTGCTGGCGGCGTCGAACGAGATCCTGCGCCATTCTCCCGAAAGTGCGACGTTAACCGGGCCCGCCCAGTTGTCGAACACCGGGCCGCTGATCGAGGCGTCGGCCGCATCCATCTTCGTGTGCGTGAGGAAGCCCACGCTGCCCAGCACATAGTCCAGCGCGGCGTCACTGCTGGCGGTCGGGCCGAACAGGCTGAGCGGCACGCAGCCGCCATAAGCAGACGGATTGATCAGGCTGGCCTGACAGACGATCTGGCCGGTCGCCGGATCGGTGACGGCATCGAGCGCGGCGGCAAGGCGCTGGGCATTGGGCAGGTTGCTGATCGTGGTCTTCAGGCGCGAGGTGCCATGGGTGTAAGTGCCGTTCCAGTCGAAGGCGCCCAGTTTGCCTTCAATCCCGGCATTCAGGTAAATTTGCCGGGTCTTTGACATAGCCTGGATACGCGGCGCCCCGTTCCAGATCTCGTTCATCGTGAAAGTCGACTGGCCTGCCGCCGCGAAGGCATCCTGATAGTCTTGCGCAAGGTAGGCGTTGGTGGCGCTGAAGGTTAGGCCCTGAAGCTGATTCCATCCGGTGTAGGAGGTATTCTTCTTCAGGTTCGCCGCGCCCTGGACATAGACATGAACATCGTCGGTCAGATCATAGTCGAAGCGGCCGAAAATCTGGGTGCCCTGGAAGGGGGAGATCATCGAACTGTTCTGGTAGGCGCCGTCGCCGCCGATCTGGCAACAGGACGACCCTGTCGCAGTACCCCTGTCGAAAGCGCCGATTACGCCGTCGGACGCGAACTGCTGGCCGGAAAATGCGCCCTTGGACGTGATGTAGCCGCCGAAGGCATAGTTACTCAGGCGGACATTCGTGGCGAGCGTATAGGGATTGGCGGCCGTCCCAGCGCCCTGCAATGCAGCCAGATTGTCCCAGTTTCGCGCCGTGGCGCGGTTCAGGATGCCGTCATTCTCGCGGTGCTGGACGCTTGCCTCGAAATGCCCGCGGGAACCGACGTCGAAGCCCAGGGCGCCGCCGAAATCCCGGTTGGCGGCGTCGCCGCGCTGCGAGATACCCGCTTCGGCATGGGCCTGGAATCCGTTGAATTTGCGGTTAAGCACATAGTTCACGACGCCCGAGACCGCGTCCGACCCGTAGACGGCCGAAACACCGCCGGTTACCACATCCACGCGTTGGATCAGTTCCTGAGGGATAAGGTCGACATCGACGGTGGAGTTGTAGAGCGTAGGCGGAATGCGATGGCCGTCGAACAGCACCAGCGTGCGATAGGCGCCAAGGTTGCGCAAGTTGAGGACGTTGGCCGCGCCGTTACCGCCTTGCACACCCGTGGCATTGGAACCTGGGTTACTGAAGGAATTGCGGGAGCCGGAGAAGACCGGGAGGTTGTTCAGCGCGTCCGAAATCGAGCCTGAAGGCGCAGCCGCCATAAGCGCGTCAGTGGTTACCGTGGTCAGCGGCGTGGGGCTGGCCGAACCGTTGCGTAATACGCGTGAACCGGTGACGATGATGTCGGCAGCGGAGGGAGCGGCCGGTTCCGACGCGGGTTCGACTTCTGCGGAAATGCCTTCCGAAGCGGCGCCCGATTGTGCGAGAGCAGGCATTGCCAGGCCCAGGGTGCTCACGCCTACCAGCAGGCCGCACGTCAGGATTCTGGTGTTCATCATATTCCTTCCCGATATCGTTCGCGGCGCGCGCCCTTGCAGCGCGTCGTTCCGTCCCGAACGTTCGAGACGCTGATCGCATGGTCCAGGATGTCTGCGGATATCAGTTTTGGTCGGCGCCGAATAAGATCAGCATTATAGAATTGTAACTCTGGCTTGTTAAATCGGCCGCAGGCCTTTCCTCAGGCGCTATGAATCGAGCGCCCTCCGATAGGTTTCGAGAGTACGATCCTGTCCACGGTTCCGGTGGTGGTTTACCTTTGGCGATTCAAACAGTTTGCATTCGGAGAGAGGCGCCATGAAACCAAAGTCTTTGTTGGTCCCTGGAATTGCAGGGCTATTGCTCTCCGGCTGTCAGTTGGAGTCGGGGCCGGTCGCGCAGACTTTGGCTTATGTCGGCACCCAGGCGAGCGGGCCGGGCGAGGGGGTGGTCGCGATCCGGCTCGATGCCGCGAACGGGTCCCTCAAGTCGCTCGGCGTGATGGCGCAAGTCGACAAGCCGACCTGGGTCCTGGCCGATCCGGCGCATCGGCGCATGTTCGCGGTGAGCGAGGTGGGCAACGACGGCAAAAGCGACGGCGCCGTCTTCGCTTTCTCCTACGACCAGGAAACGGGCATGTTGCGAGCGAACGGACAAGGCGCATCAGGCGGCGGGGGACCGACGCACCTGGCCCTGAGTGCTGCGGGTGAAACCCTGTTCGTGGCCAATTACGGCACTGGGCAAGTCGCGGCGATCTCCGTCGGCAACGACGGGAGGCTGGCCACAGCACCGACAAGCATCGCCGCACATAGCGGCACCGGGCCGAACCGCCGGCAGAAAGGTCCGCATGCGCACGGCGTGACGCTGGATCCTTCCGGGCGCTATCTTCTGTCCCCTGATCTCGGTGCTGACAGGGTTTTCGTCTATCGGGTCCAGCCTGGACCACGCCAGCTGGAGCCTGCCGATGCCCCCTTCGTCCAACTCCCGGCGGGATCGGGACCTCGGCATATTGTCTTCGCGCCGGATGGACGCCTCGCGTTCCTCATGGCCGAGATAACGGGCATGATCTTCAGTTATGGCTGGGAGCCGGGTAAGGGCAAACTGACGGAACTGTCGCGAAAGCCCCTCGATAATGCCGGTTACAGCGGCCCGCCCAGCGGCTCCGAACTGGCGGTTTCCCGCGACGGGCGCTTCCTCTACGCCGGCAACCGTGCGGCGGATCGCATCCAGGTCTATGCGATAGCGCGTAGCGGTGCGCTCGCCCTGGTGCAGAGTATCGATTGCGGCGGGAAAGTGCCTTGGGGGTTCGCACTTAGCGGCAGCGGCAAATGGCTGGTGGTGGCCAATCAGGGATCGGGGAACCTAGCGAGTTTCGCGGTGAACAGGTCCAGTGGTCGTCTGAAGGCAACCGGCAATCGACTGGAGCTTGGCAAACCGACCTCAGTGTCGTTTACGGACCGTTGAAAGGACCTGCCATGATCGAAGCATTCCGACCTGTCCTCTATCTCAAGTCCACTTGTCCCCACTGTCTCAAGCTGCGGATATTCCTGTTGGAAGCCGGCTTGCTGGAGCGGTTCGATCAGCGCATCTTCACCCAGGGAGACGATGCGGAAGCTGCGATCCGCGCTGACCTTGCGGCTCATTTCGACAAGGTCACTTTTCCGGCCGTCCAATATGAGCCGGGACGCTTCATGAAGGATTCCGACGCTATCATCGCCCATTACGCGGCGGTGGCAGGGGTGGACGTCGAAGGGCTGCCGATCTTCGCCGCCTATGCACAAGGCGTGCTGCCGAAATACATGGAAACCCGCCGGCAATTGACTGCTCTGAAGCAGGATGCCTGACGTGAGGGGGGACCGTGCCGGTCCCCCCTCCGTTCCTCAAAACTCGAAGCCTGCCGTTACCCCGTAAGTGCGCGGTGCTGCATAAGTGCCGTTGTCGCCGCTGTTGGTGGCTCCGATTTGGCTCCAGTAGAACGTATCGGTCAGGTTCTTGCCCCAGAGGCGCACGAAGAGATTTTCGCTTGCGGGTCGCCATGTCAGCGAGGCATCCAGCGTCTCGTACGACTTCTGCTTTACGCGCTCATCCGGCGAACCGACGAAGCCGGAGTTGTGGTAGAAATTGCCGGCAAGGGTGAATTTGCCGATACCGGTCCGCAAGTCGTAGGCACCGCCCACTGAGGCGGTGAAAGTGGGCGTGTTTTGAAGGCGGTTGCCCGAGGCGTCCCCGATCAGCAGGCAATTGCCGCCCAACTGGGCATATGGGCTGCCATTGGTGCCAAGGCAGGTCTGGCCCACCGGGATCGTGAAGCCGGTCGGCAGTGGATAAGGCGTGGTGATCACGGCCGTATCGAAGTCTGTATAGCGTGCATGAGTCCAGTTGAAGCCACCGAACAGGCGGAAATCGTTGGTCACTCGCCACGTAAGGTCGGCATCGATGCCGTAGATATGCGCGCCGTCGGCATTGTAGACGGTTTGTGCACCCGAGATTACCTGCATCACCTGGATGTTCTTTTCGTCATAGAAATAGCCGGACACGTTGAAGCGCACGCGGCGGCCGAACAAGTCGGATTTCAGGCCCAACTCGTATGCGTCGACGATTTCCGGCTGGAGCAGGACGATAGGATCGGATTGGGTGATGAAAGTGCCCGACCGGAAGCCGCGGTTATAGCTGGCATAGGCAAGCAGTTCGGGCGAAAAGCGGTGGTCGAGCGAAAGGCGCCAGGTGACTTTGCTGAACGTCTTGCCTTCGTTGACCGTGTCGCTGGTTGTCGTCAGTCCGGCCGGAGGCACATTGCCGTTGAGCGACACGTCGTAGGCCGAGAGGTTGCGCTTGTCGCTGGTGTAGCGGATGCCGGCGATCAGGTGCGTGCTCTCGCCGAAGCTGTAGGTTCCTTCCGCGAAGCCGGCATAGCTGTCCAGCTTGATCGAATTGTAATCGTCGACATAGCCGTTGTTGCCGAAAGTGAAGAGGCCGGTGGTGCGCGATCCATCGTTACCGGCGTTACCGTGCATGTAGAAGCCGCCCAGCACCCATTTGAACGGGCCGTCACCTTCGGAGACGAGGTTGATTTCTTGGGTAAACTGTTTGTCGTAGAGATGGTTGTCTACGACGATGCGCTTCACGGTCGTGCCGTCTGGATCGAAGTTGTAATTGAATTCGGAATGGCGGTAGGCGGTAATGCTCTTGAACGAAACGCCGCCAAGGTCCTGCTCGACATGCAGGCTGGTGCCCCAGGCCCGTGTTGTCATGTTGGGATCGACGTCCGCCAGGATGTCGCGATGTGGATCGCCGCCGAGTGCCTCGATCTGCGCCGGCACATTCTGGCCAAGGGCATTGGTGGTGAAGTTGCGGAAGGCCGGCGCTGCGGCATTGCGACCGTTGAAGTCGCCGGAGAGCGTTACTTTGGTGAGTTCGCTGGGCTTCCAGAGCAGCTTGGCGCGCCCAGCCCACGACCTGCTGGTCTGGATGTCGTTGCCCGTGAACAGGTTTTTGCCGTAGCCGTCCTGCTGGTTGTCGTATTGACCCGAGAGACTGATCGCGACGGTATCGGTCAGCCCACCCGAGACATAGGCAGCCGAATGGACCGTATCGTAGTTGCCGTAGCCAATCTCCGCTTGGCCGTTCCAGTCGAAATCGGGGCCGAGAGTCGACATCTGGATCAGGCCGCCGGTGGCGTTCCGCCCGAACAAGGTGCCCTGCGGGCCCTTGAGCACTGTCACCTGGTCGGTGTCGAAGAAGTTCTGGAGGATACCGAACGAAGCGCCGTAATAGACGCCGTCGACATAGACCGCGACCGGGTTCTCGATGCCCGGTCCCTGGCCGGTGGCGCCGATGCCGCGGATGCGGGGGAGTCCGATGCCGCCCGTGCCTGTGGTGATATTGAGGGCGGGCACGGCCGCCTTGAGGTCCAGGGTGCTGGTCACGCCGGCGCTCTTCAGCTGCTCGCCGCCGAGTGCGGTAATGGCGATAGGCACGTCTTGGGCGGATTCGTCGCGCTTCTGGGCCGTGACGATGATCTCCTCCACCCCGCCCGCATCGGCGGTCTGCTGCCCCGCCGACTGCGCTGCGACAGTGTGCGGCGCGCAGGCGGCGAAAGCGGCGCCCGATAGAAGCGCTTGGCGCAGCGAAACGAATAGCGATCTCGAGATATGCTTCACGGTTTTCCTCCCAGGTTCCGACCCTTATTGGATCGGACAATTTCCCCCCCGATCAATCGCCGCCCTGCCTCATGATGCCGAGAACCGGCGTGCCGGTCTGACCGGCGCACAGGGCGCAATTGCGGTATGGCCTCGATGTAGTCCGGGAAGCGGAACCTGCGGATATAGGCACTCGACCTGCGCCGATAATTTCGGCGACGGCGCTGATGCAATGAACCGAAGCGTCGCCTAACACGAGTGTCTGCACAGGAAACGGCTCTGCAAGGGGCCGTACCGGGAAAGCAACTTGTCCAAAAACGCGAACCGGGTTGGCGGGGAGAGAGTGAAGTGAAGCGTAGAGATTTCCTGGCGGCCGTCCCCGCATCCGTCCTCATCAGTCAGATCGGGATCGCCAAGCCGGTTCCGGCAAAAAAGGGCGTGATGATGATGAACCGCATCGCCCCTTCGGTTTCGGAGCTTTACGTCGCCGCCACAGACGGTAGCGGAGAACGCAAGGTGTTGGCCGAGAGCGCCTACGACTACAACGTCGCGCTGTCGCGCAACGGCGCCCGCATGGTGTTCACCTCGGAGCGACTGGGCGATGGCAACTCCAGCCTGTTCACGGCGAGCGGGGACGGCACCGGCGTCAGGGCGATCGCCGGAGGACCGAGCGTGGACGATGCCGCCGCCCTGTCGCCGGATGGCAAGTGGCTGGCCTTTGTTTCGACACGCAACGGCTACAGGGCGAATATCTGGCTGATGAACATCGATACCGGCAAGCTGAAGCAGCTGACCGGTATCGGCGAAGTGAAGGGTGCGGCCGATAGTCCCGACACCTACTTCCGACCCGCCTGGTCACCTGATGGCAAGTGGATCGCCTTCTCGTCGGATCAAAACACCAGTTGGCGCGGGCATGATGAGGGGCACGGTTGGGAACATACCCAGGAACTGGCCATTTATCGGATCCGTCCGGACGGGACCGGCTTTGCGAAAGTTTCCGCGCGCAAGGAGTGGTGCCAGGGATCGCCCACCTGGTCGCCCGACGGCAAGCGCATCGCCTTCTACGAACTCTCCACCGAGGCGACTTGGGGCGCGCGCCGTCCCGAATGGATCGGCCGCGTGACCTCGCAGATCGTCTCGGTCGACGTCGAGACGGGCGACAGGATCGAGCACACCGATTCACCGGGGCTGAAGGTCTCGCCGCACTGGATCGACGCCGACGAGATCGGCTATGTCGTGAAGGGCGGCCAGGACGAGGGCATCGCCTATACTTCCGGTCGGCTCGGCTTCAAGAGACAGGGCCTGCGGGCGCCGTTCTGGACGGCGGACGGCAAATCGGTGATCTACGAGGTGCAGGCGTTCCGCCCGGTGCGCAAGCTCGACAAGCCTCTGTTCAGTTGGGACCCGGCCTACGACTACCGTTTCATGGACGTTTTCCCGATCCTCTCGCGTCAGGGCATCATGGCCTTCACCGAGAAGCAGACTGGCTCTTCCTCCATCGTCACTTGCCGCCCGAACGGAACCGAACGGCGCGTGGTGTTCGACAATACAAAATCCGGGCTCGATCCGGAGATGGTCAGGAAGGGGCTGGCCGGGGCGTTCCAGCCCTGCTGGTCGCCCGATGGCGAATGGCTCGCGTTCGGCGTCGGCACCTGGTTCGGCGAGCGGTCTCACTCGAAGGCCGTGGTGGTGCGGGTGCGCAAGGACGGCACGGGACTGGAAACTCTGACCGACGGCAGCGTTCATTCGGGCTTCCCCAGCTTCTCGGCAGATGGCAAGGAACTCGTCTTCCGGGTTTGGGGCCAAGACGGAGAGCGTGGCCTCCGTATCCTGAACCTGGAAACGCAGCAGGTCCGGGTCCTCACGCGCGAGCTGGACAACCTGCCGGGCTGGTCGCCCGACGGCGAACGCATTGTTTTTACACGCAAGGTCGACGGCACGACGTTCCAGGTCGCCACTATCCGGCCGGATGGCAGCGACTACAAGGAACTAACCACTGGCAAGCAGAGCGATGGTCACGCCGTCTGGGCGCCGGATGGCCGCGTCATGTGGTCGGGGTCCGAGCACGGGTTCCGCGACGAGGCGGCACTCTACGACAACACCTTCCAGCAATATGGTCAGATCTACGTGATGGATGCCGATGGCCGCAACAAGCGCCTGCTGACCGACAGCAAATGGGAGGATTCGATGCCGCTCTATATCGACAAATCCTTGCTCTGACCCGCTCTCTCCCCTGACGGGACAACCTTCGGGGAAGATGCCGCCTCGGCATCCTCCCCGTTTTTCGTCAAGCAAGGGTCTGGTTCAGCCAGCTTGTCGAAGCAGCGGCGGCGGCGCGCAGACGTGCGTGCGGATCACCTCGATGAAGGCGGATTGCACCGGTGTCGGCATCCACTCGGCGCGCGTCGTGATGCCGATGGCGGGGACCGGCTCAATCGGTCCGCAGTGCAGGCTTCGCAGGCCTTTCTCGAAGCTGATCTCGTAGGAGGTCATCAGCGTCAGGCGATCACTCCCTTTGAGCAGGTGGCGGATGACGGGCAGGGCGCAAGTGGCAACGTGGGTCTGCGGTCCTTTGGTACCCTCGAAAATCCGGTCGAAGCAGGCACGGCGGCTGGAGCCTGCCGTGCCGGTGATCCAGTCGTAGGCCATGAGCTCCTCCACCGTGACCTTGCCCGCGCGGGTGAGCGGATGGCCTTGCCTGGCGACGACGGCATAAGGCGTTTCGATCAGCGGCTCGCAAACAAGTTCGGCCGGGGTTTCCGCCGGCAGCAGGCCGACAACGAAGTCCACTTCGCCGCCGCGCAGGCACTTGGTCATCTCCACCGCGCTTTCGTTCATGATGCGGATGTCGGCGCTGGGGTGGCGTTCGAGGAAGCGATCGAGCACCGAGGCCAACAGCACGCTGCCCCCAAAGGGCATGGCGCCGATCACCACCGGCGTCGCGGTGCCGTCCAGCGCGGAGTCGATCTCCCGCACGCCCCATTCGATCTCTTGCAGCGCCAGCTTGACCATCAGGCCCAGCTTCATGCCTTGCGGGCTGACGAGCATGCCTGCTGCCGTGCGGTAGAACAGAGAGACCCGCAAGTTGCCCTGCAAGTCGCGCGCGGCGCGCTGGAGCGATGCGGCGGAAATGTCGAAGCAATCGCTCGCCTGCTCGAAAGAGCCGTGCTCCATCACGCCCACCAGGGTGCGCAGTTGCGAGCGGGTGAGGCGGTTGACGATGGCGCGGGCGCCGTCGGCATTCACGGCGGCGCCGATCTCGATCACGGCGCGCTCGGTCTGTTCGAAGAAACGCTTCACGCGGGCATGAAACACCATGCCGAATTCGTTGAGGTAGCTGCCGCTGGCGCGCCGGTCGACCAGCGTGGCGCCAAGCTGCGCTTCCATCTTGGCAAGGGCTTGGGTGACGGCAGGCTGCGACAGGCTGCATGCTTCCGATGCGCGGCGCACGGACTTGAGATCGCCGATGGCCTCGAACAGGCGAAGCTGGCGAAAGCTCAGGCTCTGGGCGCGTTCGTGGCCCGAGGTCTTGTGACTCGTTTGCGTCATGTTTTGATCCTCTCTCCACTGCGGACCTAGCGCGAAATTTATCAGAGCTGCAATGGGTGCAGCTATCACCCCGGCCTTCGCGGTTGCGACAGAAGAGGAGGGGTGGCTCACGTCCGAACGCCGGATATACTGACAAGAAGTGTTGCAAAACAGCCTCTTGCGTTGCGGATCATTTGGATGATGGCGGAGTCCGCACCGCATCATCCTGCGACAGTCCTGTCAGCGAACCTATTACGCCCGGCGCTGGATTTATATGCCGGGCGGCGCAAATTCTATCACATGGCCCCGGTGCCAAGAGGTTAGCCTCTATAAATTGTGTGCTCGCGCCGACCGGTTCGGGAGGGGGCCGCGTTGACTTGGAACCGGGCTGGGCGCTTTTCGGGGGGCAACCGGCATCGGACGTTGCAGCAAACGCCGATAGCCGTCTTTACTCATTCCCGAGGAGAGCGACCTTGAGCCAGAAAGTCCGCCTGAAGTTGGCGATTGCCGACCATCCGCACACTGCCGCGATCCGCGACGGCAGCATTGAGATCGAGGGCGTGGACGCCGAATTCGTGACGGTGAAGCCGCAGATCGGCGCCTTCCGCCGCATGGTCCGCGATGTCGAATTCGACGTCTGCGAACTGGCGCCCACCACCTACATCATTGCCCGCGCCTATGGCGCGCCCTTCGTCGGCCTGCCGATCTTCGTGGTGCGCCGCTTCCACCACGGCGGCATGCTCGTGAAGCCGGATTCGGGCATCCGCCACCCGAAGGATCTGGAAGGCAAGAAAGTCGGCGTGCGCGCCTATTCCGTGACCACCGGCGTGTGGATCCGCCAGGTCTTCATCGACGAATACGGCATGGATAACGACAAGGTCACCTGGATCGTCGATGACGAGGAGCACGTGACCCAGCTCCAGCTCCCCGCCAACGTGCAGCACACCCCCGAAGGCGTGTCGCTGGCGGACATGATGGCCAGCGACCAGATCCAGGCCGGCGTCGAGGCTGCCGCCGGCATCGGCCGCACCGGTGCGCCGACCGGCGGCTGGCAGGAAGTCGACACCAGCATGTATGTCGACCTGATCCCGGATGCGGCCGAGGCCGAGGCGGAATACTATGCCCGCACCGGCGTCTATCCGATGCACGGTACCATCGTCGTCAAGGACGAGATCCTTGCGGAGCACCCGTGGATCGCGCGTTCGCTGAACGACGCCTTCACCCGCGCCAAGGACGAATGGTTGGCCAAGCTTAACTCGGGCGAGGCGACCGGCAAGGGTGCGGACAAGTACCGCGCGCTTCAGGAGATCGTCGGCGCCGATCCGCTGCCCTATGGCATCGAGGAAAACCGCGCGACGATCGAAGCGCTGGAGCAGACCGCCTTCAAGCAGGGCCTGACGCCGCGCCGGATGACGATGGAAGAACTGTTCGTCGATCCGGCCAAGGCGCCGGTGCGCGTTTGAGTCCGACGCTGAAATAGCACCCTCGTCGTCCCCGCGCAGGCGGAGCCCCGCTTGTTCTTCCGGCGTTGCGCCGGGATACAAACAGGAAGCGGGACCCCGGCTTCGCGCGGGCGACCGGGTTAGGTTGGCGAGCGAACTTGCTTAATTTCGACTGACCCTGTCCGTCAGCCATAAAATTCCACGGAGAATCCCATGATTATCGACTGTCACGGTCACTTCACGACGGTCCCCAAGCATTTCCGCGAATGGCGCAGCGCGCAAGTCGCGGCGGCGGACGATGTGGCGAACGCGCCGCTCGTCGCCGATGCGCATGTCAGCGACGACCAGATCCGCGAAGGGATCGAGGGCGGCCAGCTCAAGCTCCAGCAGGAGCGCGGCAGCGACCTCACCTTGTTCTCGCCGATCGCCGGCCTAATGAGCCATCACCTCGGCAACGAGCGCACCAGCCTTGAGTGGGCGAGCGTCTCCAACGACCTCGTCTACCGCGTTACCGAGATGTATCCGGATAACTTCGTGCCGGTGGCCATGCTGCCGCAGAGCCCCGGTGCGCTGCCGAAGAACTCGATTCCCGAGCTTCGCCGCGTGGTGGAGGAACTGGGCTTCGTGGGCGTGAACGTGAACCCAGATACCACCGGCGGCTATTGGACCGGCAAGCCTTTCACCGACAAGGAATGGTATCCGCTGTTCGAGGCTATGTGCGATCTGGACGTGCCAGGCATGGTCCACGTGGCCGCGTCGTGTAATCCGAACTTCCACGGCACCGGCGCGCATTACCTGAACGCCGATACCTCGGTGTTCATGCAGATCCTGCAGAGCGATCTGTTCAAGGACTTTCCGACGCTGCGCCTGGTCATCCCGCATGGCGGCGGCGCGGTTCCATACCACTGGGGCCGGTATCGCGGCATGTCGCTGGAGATGATGGACCGCCCGCTGGAAGGGTTGCTGGACAACATCTACTTCGACACTTGCGTCTATCACCATCCCGGCGTGGAGCTGCTGACCAAGGTGGTGCCGACGTCGAACGTGCTGTTCGGCTCGGAAATGATCGGCGCGGTGCGTGGCACCGATCCGAACACCGGGCATTACTTCGACGACACCAAGCGCTACGTCGATGCTTGTGACGCGCTGTCGGATAATGACCGTTTCGCGATCTACGAAGGCAATGCCCGCAAGGTCTATCCGCGCCTCGACGCGCGGCTGAAGGCCAAGGGGCTTTAAGGGCTCTGACCCGACCGCTGCCCTTGCTACCATAAATTCCGTCATCCCCGCGCACGTGGGGATCCCGCTTGTTCTTCGGGCCTCGCGCTGTGGGCAGACGAAAGCGGGGCCCCCGCCTGCGCGGGAGGCGACGGAGTGGTTTAGGATAGGTCGGTCTTGCACTCTACGACAGCGGCGGAAGTTATGCCTCGCGGCTGACAATCAACTCCCGCCGCCGCCGCCCACCCCGCAAATTGACAGCAACCAGAACAGAGGCCCGGCAGCGAAGGACCGCTTCCGGCAGCGGAGACAGGTGCATGACGTCCAAGTTTGTCGATATCCATCCCCACGTCATTTCCGACGACGAAGGCGCTTATCCGCCCGCGCCGCTGTTCGGAAAGCGGTCCGACTGGTCGCAGGAGCGGCCGAGCACGGTGGAAACGCTGATCGCCTCCATGGATGAGGCCGGCGTGGCAAAGGCCGCCGTCGTCCATTCCTCCACCACGTATGGCTTCGACAACAGCTACGTGGTGGATGCCTGCAACCGCTATGCGGATCGCCTGATCGCGGTGGGTTCGGTGGACGTGCTGGCGCCCGATGCCGTCGATACGATCCGTTCGTGGGTGGACCGGGGCCTCAAGGGTCTGCGCGTGTTCACCGGCGGATCGACCAAGGAATTCGATCCCAGCGAACTCGACGATCCGCGCGCCTATGCGGCGTGGGAACTGCTGGGCGAGCTGGGCCTGACCATGTGCATCCAGACCGGCCCGGTCGGCCTTGCCGCCGTGACCGCGCTAGCCAAGCGTTTTCCGAATGTGCCGATCATCCTCGATCACCTCGGCCGTCCGGATGTGACCGACGGCGCGCCTTATGCGAATGCGCAGAGCCTGTTCGATCTCGCGCCGATCGAGAGCATCTATCTGAAGCTCACCCCGCGCATCATGGGCGATTCGGCGAAGGGCGAGGCCACGCCGGAGACGCTGTTCCCCAAGCTGGTGGACGTGTTCGGCGCGCAGCGCATGGCCTGGGGCTCGAATTACCCGACTTCGCCCGGCACGCTGGCGGAGATCAAGGCGACAGCAGAGGCCCGCCTGGCTTGTCTGACCGACGCCGACCGCGAATGGATCTTCGCGAAGACGGCGCAGAAACTCTACCCCGCTCTGGACGACTAAGCGCCAGACGCGACAATAGGTGACATAAACGTGGAGAGAGACGAGATGGACAAGGCACTGGAACGGGGCGGGGCAAGCAGGGGGGCGAGTACCGCCGCACCCGCAAGCGCAGCCGCCTGGGCGGTGCTGCTGCTGCTGGCGCTGGGCGTGATGATCGCCTTCGTCGACCGCACCAGCATCTCGTCGGCTCTCGCCGATGGGCCGTTCATCCAGCACTTCGGCATGACCGACATCGACCGGGGCTGGGTGAACGCAGCGTTCTTCTGGTCCTACGGCTTGATCCAGATTCCCGCCGGATGGATCGTCGATCGCTATGGCGTGAAGACGCCCTACACGGTGTGCTTCGTGCTCTGGTGTCTGGCGACGGCAGTGACCGGTCTGATCTCGACCATGTTCGCTCTGATCCTGATGCGCTTCATCGTCGGCGCGGCGGAAGCGGTGGTGATGCCGGCCAGCTATCGCTGGATCCGCAACAACTTCAAGGAAGGTCAGAGCGGCACCGCCGTCGGCCTGTTCGCGATGGGCAACAAGTTCGGGCCTGCCATCGGCGCACCGATCGCGGCCTGGCTGATCACCGCCTATGACTGGCGCGTAATGTTCATCGCCACCGGCGCGGTCGGGCTGGTCTGGCTGTTGCCGTGGATGTTCCTGGTGAAGAACGACCTGCCGCGCCGTGAAGACATGGCTGCAATCAGGCGCAAGGCGTCTTCCATCACGTTCGCAAGCATCCTCTCCAGCCCGCTGGTCTGGGGCACCCTCGTGGTGAACTTCTGCTATGGCTACTTCACGTTCTTCTGCATGACCTGGATGCCCAGCTATCTAGTGGAAGAGCGCGGGCTGAGCCTCGAAAAGTCTGGCCTGTTCACGTTCTTCAGCTTTGCGGGCATTGCCATCGTCGCGCTGATTGCCGGGTGGACGGCCGATAAACTGATCGCACGCGGCGGCGATCCGGTGTTCGTGCGCAAGGCCTTCGTCATTGCTGGCTTCATCGGGGCCTGCACCGTGCTACTGGGCGCCAAGGCGGAATCGCTGAACGCGGCGCTGTTCTGGAACGTCTTCTCGCTATCGTTCCTGGGGCTTGCCACGGCTAACAACCTCGCGCTCTGCCGCCTGACCCTCATCCCGGCGCCCGCCGTGGGTCTCGTCACCGGCGTACAGCAGGTGGCGACCAGCCTTGCAGGCGGTGTCGCCGCGAGCCTTTCGGGCTGGCTGCTCCACATCTCCGGCAGTTACGACCTGCCGATGCTGGTGATCTTCGTCTTCCTGGTGATCGGTGCGCTGACGACGTGGCTGGTGCTGCGTCCCGAATGGGCACCGAAGATTTCCCTCGCAGCAGACGAATGACGCTGCGCACCGGGCGGAAGCACCCCGTGGGGCGGGTTGCAATCGCCTGGAGCGTAGATTGGATTGGTCGGCCCGACGGGGGCGGCCTAGATCTGCGACACGCTCGCAACAGATGATTGAAAGAGGATGTAATGGCGCAGATCGTATTCGGCATGGCCGTTCCGCACAGCGGAATGCTGGGTCAAGCCCCTGAGGACTGGCTGACCAATGGCGATCGCGACCGCAAGAACCCGGAGCTCTGGTATCAGGGTCGCACCTGGACCTATCCGGAACTGGAAGCCGAGCGCGGCGCCGCTTTCGCTCCGTTCCTGACGCTGGAAGAACGTACCGAACGGGCCGGCCGCTGCCGGGCCGCGCTGGACGAGATGGCCGAGGCTTACAAGCGCGCCAAGGTCGATGTTGCCATCGTGCTGGGCAAGGACCAGAAGGAAATCTGGCCCGACCAGTCGCCCTCGATCACCATCTACACCGGTGAAGACGTCCACAATGGCCCGCCGCAGCGCCCGGTCTATGCGCCCGACCACCATGTGGTGCATCAGGCCTATCCGGACTTCGCGACGTATCTGATCAAGACCTTCCAGGGCCACAACTTCGATCTGAACGACCTGCAGAAGTGGCCGCAGAACACTTGGATGGAATCGCGGCAGGGCTATGCGCCGGACTATCCGGTGGTCCCGCATGCCTACAGCTTCGTCTATCACCAGATCATGGGCGACGACGTGCCGCGCCACGTGCCGGTGCTGTTCAACCTGTTCTATCCGCCCACGCAGCCCTCCATGGCGCGCTGCATCGAATTCGGCCGCGTGCTGCGCGAGGCGATCGAGGCCTGGCCGGAAGACGTGCGCGTGGCAGTGATCGCTTCGGGCGGTCTGTCGCACTTCGTTAATGACGAGGAGTTTGACCGCGACGTGATGGAAAAGTTGGCGAGCTACGATTACGAAGGCCTCGCCGCGATCCCTGACGGTTATTACCAGTCGGGCACGAGCGAGGTGAAGATCTACTCGATCGTGATGATGGCCCTTCAGCACACCGGCGCGAGAATGACCTTGGTGGACTACGTGCCTTGCTGGCGCACCGAGGCCGGAACCGGCGAGGGCATGGGCTTCATGTACTGGCAGCCTGAAGAGTGAGTTGCGAACTGGCCCGTCTTTCCTGAAGGCGGGCCGGTTTTCGATGACGGCGGTCGCCGGATCAATCGGGTGCGACCGTCCGGGAAGAGGTACGGGCAAAGCACGCCCGAAAGGAAAGATCCAAGCAATGACCCAGACGCGCCTCAACGGCATCATCCGTGCTCTCGAAGCCGGCATGCCCGTTTTCACCTGCTTCTCGAAGGTCGACAAGCTGACCGCGCAGGAACTGACCGATGCCCCTTATGACGGCATCGTCTTCGAGATGGAGCACAACCCCTACGACGTCGCCGCGCTGGGCGATGCGCTCCAGTATATGCTCAATCGCAAGAAGATCGCCGAGAGCGGCTCGGTTGCGCCTGCGGTCACGCCAATCGCCCGCATCCCGGCGAACGGCGGCGAGATGAACCAGTTCCAAGCCAAGCAAGTGCTGGATCGCGGCGTCTACGGCGTGATCACTCCGCACGTTTCGACCGTGGAGCAGGCTTACAACATGGTCGCCTCCGCCCGCTATGCGAAGCCGACCGGCGCCGCGCTCTATGAGCCCAAGGGCGTTCGCGGCGACGGTCCGGCCACTGCCGCGCGCTACTGGGGTCTCTCGCAGCCTGATTACTACGCCAAGGCCGACGTCTGGCCGCTGGCACCGCATGGCGAACTCCTGGTCGGCATGATGTGCGAGAGCCCGGAGGCGATCGAGAACCTGAACGACATTCTCGCCAATGTCCCCGGCATCGGCCTGGTGCTGATCGGCGAGGGCGATCTGTCGCAGGCCCTCGGCTACCCGCGCCAGTACGACCATCCCGAAGTGGTCAGCGCGATGAACAGGATCGTCGAGGTCTGCAAGAAGCACAACGTCGTCGTCGGCAACCCGCACACCAATGCCAAGAACGTCGAGCGCCTGATCGGTGAGGGCTATCGCTTCCTGATGTCCGCGCCGACGCGCAGCTACGGCGTCGTCGGGCAGGGCCGCGAACTGGCGGGGTACTGATCATGGCCAACGGTGCAGAAACCCTCGTCAACACGCTGGTCGACAACGGTGTGGAGGTTTGCTTCGCGAACCCCGGCACTTCGGAAATGCACTTCCTGGCGGCGCTCGACAATCCGCGCATGAAGTCGGTGCTGTGCCTTTACGAAGGCGTCTGCACCGGCGCGGCGGATGGCTGGTACCGGATGAAGGACGTGCCGGCATCCACGCTGCTGCACTTGGGCCCGGGTCTCGCCAACGGCCTGTCCAACATCCACAACGCCAAGCGCGCCTCGTCCGGCATGGTCAACGTCGTCGGCGAACATTCGGCGTCGCACCTGAAGTACGATCCGCCGCTGACGTCGGACATCGAAGGCCTTGCTCGCCCGCTCAGCCACTGGGTGCGCCGTGCCGAGTCCGCGACGACGATTGCTTGGGACACCGCCACCGCCTGCGCCAAGGCCAGCGAACATCCCGGCCAGATCGCCACGTTGATCCTGCCGGGTGACACTGCATGGAAGGACGCCGGAATGCCGGTCGTGCCGCAGGGCCTGACCCGCGCTCGCTCAGCACCGGATCAGGCGCGCGTGGATGAAGTGGCGCGCGTGCTGCGCTCGGGCGAACCGACGCTGCTGATCCTTGGCAAAAAGGCCACGCGCGGCCGCGCGCTGGACCTCGCCGGCGCGGTTGCAGCCGGCACCGGCTGCCGCCTCGGCTCGCAGTTCTTCACCGCGCGGATCGAGCGCGGCGCGGGCCGCACGCCGCTGGAACGCATTCCCTACGCGGTGCCGCTGGGGCAGGCCTTCCTCAAGGACTTCAAGCACATCGTCACTTTGGAGACCAAGGAACCGGTGGCGTTCTTCGCCTATCCGGACAAGCCCAGCTTGCTGAAGGCGCCGGGCACCGTGGTCCACTCGCTAGTCGCGGATGACGAGGACAGTGCGCTCGGCCTGGAAATGCTGATCGACGCGCTGGGCCTGAAGGGCGCCGCGCCGCTGGTGCAGGAACGGATCGAGGCGGGCGTGCCCAGCGGCGCGCTCAACCCCGAAAGCATCGCCCAGGCCCTTTCGGCAGCGCTGCCGGAGAACGCGATCCTCGTCGACGAGTCGCTCACCACTGGCCGCCAGACCATGGGCCTGACAATGGGCGCGCGTCCGCACGACCTCATCAACAACATGGGCGGATCGATCGGCTACGGCACCCCCGTCGCCACCGGCGCGTCTATGGCCTGCCCGGACCGGCGGACCTTCTGCATGGTGGGTGATGGCAGCGCCATGTACACGATCCAGTCGCTCTGGACGCAGGCGCGCGAAGGGCTGCCGATCACGACGATCATCTTCGCGAACAATCAGTACGCGATCCTCAAGGCCGAATACACGAATATGGGGGCGGGCCAGCAGCCCGGCCCTCAGGCCATGGCGATGATCGATATCGACCGTCCGACCATCGACTGGGTGGCCATGGCAAAGTCCATGGGCGTGCCCGGTGTGCAGGTCGACAATGCCGAAGACTTCCACAAGGCGATGGCACGCTCCACCGAGATGGACGGCCCCTGCCTGATCGAAGTCAAACTTTACTGATCGGGAGAAGGATCACCATGACCACCACCGACGTCCTGACACTCAGGGCAAACGTACAGGATTATCCGCAGACCAAGGCGCTAAAGGACGGGCGGGTTTCGTCCGATATCGTCAGCCTCGATTTCTGCGGACCGGAAAAAGCGCACAACGGCTTCAAGGCCATGCTGCGCGAGAATGCCTTCGATTGCGGCGAACTGGCCATCGTCACCTGCCTGCAGGCGAAGATCTACGGCAAGCCTTTCGTGCTGCTGCCGGTGCCGATCTCGGGCCGTTTCCAGCACCACTGCGCGGGCTTCAACCGTGACCTCGGTCATCTCGACCCCAAGGATATCGAGGGCAAACAGGTCGGCGTGCGGACCTATGCGCAGACCACCGGCCTGTGGGTGCGCGGCGTGCTCCAGCATGAATACGGCGTCGATCTCGACAAGGTGACGTGGATGACCGTGGGTGCCGGTCACCTGCTGGAATACACCGATCCGGCCAACTGCGTGCGCCTGCCCAAGGGTTCGGACATCGGCCAGATGATGCTCGACGGGGAACTGGCGGCGACGCTGCAGGGCGTCGATCTGCCCAAGGACCCGCGCGTGGAACGGCTGATCCCCGATCCCTTCAACGCTGCCAAGGACTGGTTCGCGCGGGAAGGCGTGGTGCCGATCAACCACATGTTCGTGGTGCATCAGGACCTGACCAGGAGCCGCCCCGATGTCGTGCGGGAACTTTACCGCATGGTGGTGGAGAGCCGTGACCTGACCGAAGGCGGCCTGCCCGATCCGTTCCCGCCGGTGGGGCTGGAAGCCAATCGCAAGGGGATCGAACTGGCCATCGACTGGGCTTTCGAGCAGAAGATCATCCCCCGTAAGATCACTGTCGACGAGCTGTTCGATGACGTGACGGCAAGCCTGGGGGCCTGACGCCGAAGGTGCTGACGCAAAGGGGGCCGGGCAGATTGCTCGGCCCCCTTTTTGCGTTCAGCTGACGGGCGCGCGTGCCGGTTCGTGATCGAAGCTGTCGGCGTTGCGTAGGGCTGGGAACCACCGCGCCCAGAGCGCGACCACTGCCAGTGTGCCCACTCCGCCCAGTACTACCGCCATGACCGGGCCGACCGCGGCGGCGAGGAAGCCGCTCTCCGCCTCTCCTAGTTCGTTCGAGGCCGAAACGAACAGCGAGGAGATAGCCCCGACCCTTCCGCGCATCTCGTCCGGCGTGGCGATCTGCATCAGCGACTGACGCACATAGACCGAGATCATGTCGGCCGCGCCGAGGATCGCCATGCAGGCGAGCGAGAGCAGCAGTGATCGGGACAGGCCGAAGATGATCGTTGCGATGCCGAATATCGCGACTGAAGCAAGCATCTTGATGCCCACTTGTCCCTGAAGCGGCCGCCACGAAAGCCAGAGACCTGAGGCCAATGCTCCGATGGCAGGCGCCGCCCGCAAATTCCCGAGGCCCGCCGGGCCGACATGGAGAATGTCGCGCGCATAGACGGGGAGCAACGCGGTTGCGCCGCCCAGCAACACGGCAATGAGGTCGAGGCTTATCGCGCCGAGCACTAACTTGTGGCGGATGACGAACGTGAGTCCGTCCATCATCTGTCGCAGCGGATGACGATTGCGATCGAACGGCTGTCGTTCCATCCCCCGCATGGCGAAGAGAGCGCAGGACGACAGCAGCAAGAGCGCTGCGCTCAGCGCGAAAGCCAGATAAGGAGCAACGGCATAGGCATAGCCGCCCAGTACCGGCCCGAGGATGGCGCCGATGCGTCCTGCTACTGCATTCGCGGCGACTGCGCGAGGCAGTAATGCGCGGGGCACCGTATTAGGCGCGAGCGCAGTGATGGCGGGGCGATAGACGGCGCGGGTAACCCCGGTGAGCGTGGCGATCAGGAAGTAGACTATCAGGGTTCCCCTGCCGTCATGGACCAGCCATGCCAAGAGAGCCGCTCCGGCGAGCTGCGCCACGCAGGACCAGCCGGCCATGAGCCTTCGGTCATAGCGGTCTGCCATCCAGCCGGTCAGCGGCGTGAGCACGAACATCGGCACGAACTGAACGAGCCCGATCAGCCCGAGCTGGAGAGCAGCTTCCCGCACGTCCATGGACCGCCGCGCGACATCGTAAACGAGCCAGCCCAGCGCGATGACCAGGCTGCTCTGCGATAGCATGGAGGCCATACGCGCGATCCAGAACAAGCGAAAGTTGCGATAGGAAAAGGCGCTGCGCCCGAGATGCATGTTGCTCATGAAATCATCCAGTCCGTCTTCGGCCGATCGTGTCCACCGTGATTTTTGGCCGCGACTGCGGTCCCTATGGCAAGCGATCTAGGTAGCCCTATCGAAGGCGTGGAGCGGGCGATAGGTTTACGATGCACGCGAGCAGTTGCGGCGATTGTGCTCATTTGCAGAAACAATCCGATTACCGAATTGAATTAAATAAATCTACGTTTAATTGCAGAACTCTGGCGTATTCATCCGGGTGGCTCCAGTCGGATACGATAGATTATGAATAAATTATCGGGAGGAAGTCTCGGACTGCAATTGCTCGCAGATGCCGGACAGATCGACGAACCTGTCATTCGATCGCAGCAGATGGCCTGCGAGCACGTGCCGTTCCACGTTGAAGCTGTAAAACAGCGCCCCCTGCGATATCGTCGACTTGCCCGACATCGACCTGTGTCCGTCCTGATAGAACAGTGAATCAAACACGCAGGCTACTTCAAGCCAGAGTTTTTCAATATTATCTCTCATTTGTGGCCGTTCATCGTGGCTGGCCTTTAGATGATCGAATGGCCGCTTCGCAGAAGCTCACAGGAGGTGTTGAATGACGGCTTTGTCGGCGAAGGCTGAGCTACGACAGGCGGCGGCCAGCAGGCCGCGACCTAATCCTCGCCGTTCCGAGTTGGCTTCCTGATTGTCCGCCTTGCGCCTTTCGGAGTGGATCCGTCGGGGACTGGCTTACGTTTTGCCGAATCAGTTCATTCCGGCGTAGCTAATCGTTCCTGCTGCCCTCCCCGCTATGTGGATGTGCGATAAGCTCGGATATCAAACAGGAAGCGATTGGCAGTCGCTGAGGCTCGTTCGGCCTCTTCTGCCGGGATGTCGATCCCGTGCGCGGCCTTGTTGAGACTGCTGACGATGCCGATGAAATCTTTCGTGGAGGGCAGATCGCGCACCCCTTCGTTTAGACGCACCATTTCGCTTAATACTGGTGGGCGGTCGCTTTCGACGCCGTCGCCCTCGATCAGAGCGCGCAGTTCGCGCTCTATATCGATGCGGAGCTTGACGAGCGTCATCATTGGAAATTCGCGGGCCGGGTCTTCGGCGGTTGGCAGCGCAGCCTGAAGGGGGGCAGGGAGGGCCGCCGACAGCTTATAATCCGCAACTCCCAGCGGTTGAATGGAATCCCGCAACGCATATTCTACTATGACGGCGTTCTTGCCTTGGCATAGAATGATACCAATTGTCGGTGCATCGTCGGCATGCCGCAGAAGGTCATCAACTGCCGAGAGGTAGAAGTTCATTTTGCCTGCAAACTCAGGCTTGAACTCTTCAATTTTCAGCTCGACCACCACGAAGCATCGCAGTTGCAAATCGTAGAAGAGGAGATCAAGGTAATAATCTTGTTCTGCAACCTCGAGATGGTATTGGCCCCCTACGAAATGCGAAGCCTTTGCCGAGTTCGAGAAAGAGCGACCGCAGGTGATCGAGCAAGCTGCGCTCCAGTTCTCGCTCGGAGATGTCCGCGCCAAGACCTAGGAATTCAAAACTGTAGGGATCTTTCATGAGCGCCTGTGCCAGATCCGACTGTGGAGCTGGTAGCGTTCTTGCAAAGTTAGTGATGGCCTTGCCCTGCCGAGCGAAAAGATCGCTGCGGATCTGGCGGGCGAGGACGTTTCGGCTCCAGCGCGTTTTCCCGCGCTTGCTTGGCATACCAGATACGCTGATCGGATACCTTGATAGCCTCCATGAGCGTGATTGCATGGCCCCATGGCAATTGTGCAATGACCTGTTGCCGATTTCGGTATCGGGGAACGCCTCGGCCAATGCGCGCATATATTTAAGGTTGTGAGGCGAGAAGCCGGTCATTTCCGGAAAGTCGCGCTTCAGGTCCACCGACAGACGATCGACGATCTTTGCGCCCCAACCGGAAACTCCCTGACGCTCGAAGATATCGCGGCCGATCCCCCAATAGAGCAAGATCAGCTCCTCGTTGACAGCAACCGCTGCCCGCAGCCGTGCGGTGCGGATCCGAAGCTTCATTTGGGAGGAGCCTCCAGGCGCAGCCGCTTGCCGCAATGCAAAGCAAGGCATTCACCACTTCGCGCATGTCCGTGGTGCGACGCCGACCTCTGCGCGTGGCTGGTGGGATAAACGGCGCGGCCAATTCCCACTCCCTGGCCGTCATATGGCTGGAATAGCGCAACCCTTTCCGGCTATGCTCCTGCTGGGCAATACCAGTCCATGCCATCGATCACTCCATCTCTCGCAGGACGGCGTGAATCACAACATGCTGGCATTGCTTAACAACTTTCGGGATGGCTCTTACAGTTAACAGAGACGCCCAGACGCGGCGAAACGTTCTTAATTCGGTTTAAGCGGACATTGAAGATGCCGGATGGCACACCATCTCACGACCGCGAAATAAAAGGCCAAGGACGCTGATAAGAAGTTGAGCTATTCGAACGGCGTGTGCTGATACGCACAGACTCGGAACCGAAGCGGCGGCGTGCGTTCATAGGCGAAGAAGCGGTGCACGAAACCGGAGAGATAAAGGTGCGGCGGGATAATGCTAGGTGGTGATGTGAAGCACGAAAGGGTTAAGCGTTCCAGTCGCTGGGATATGAAGCCTGCTATATTGATTGTCGACGACGCCCCGTTCGTTGCTCTCGATCTGGAAGACGCCGCAGTGGCTGCCGGTTTCAGGGTCATTGGGCCGTGCGGATCTGTTTCTGCAACGTTAGGGGAAGTCAATCGCTGGACGCCTGCTTGCGCCATTCTGGATGTGCAACTTGCCGACGGCCCGGTCTTCCCTGTCGCGGATTTTCTACAAGACGCGGGGGTTCCTCTCATATTTCACTCTGGCACTTCGGCCGGCGATGAGCTGTTGGACCGCTATCCCGGCGCGCGGTTTTGCGCCAAACCCAGTCAGCCCGCGGATTTGATGAATTTCGTGCGACAAGCTGTCGATTTATGACCGGGTGCAAGTCTCATAACGCTCGGAGCAACGGCGCGCTCGATGGTTCGGCGCTCCGTCATGAGGAGCAGGCGACCGGTGGCTTGGCCGTTTGTTCTTGCTACAGGTATCTACCCCGATGTCGTGCGTGAGCCTCAGGCGGCATGCAGCTCGCCTGTGAATAAGCGCAGGCGTGGGCATGGTTCGCCCCTTAACGGCGGACGGCCCGGCGCGGTCATTATCTCTCGCTCGAAACAGCCTATCAAAGAGATCGGATACCGACGCGCCCCGAAATCCGGAGCGGAACGCTCGTGTAACCGTGGAAAGCGCAAATCTTGCGGGATCCTTGTCTCAGCCCGGCGGCGTATGCTGAACATACCTGTCCGCGATTAATGAGCTCTTTGCAGTGTTCCTGCAACGCCTTCATCGCCGAAATCAGTCTCTTGCGCGCCGGCCCCCAACGAGGAAGTGCAAGCGGTAGTTGTCCATCTAACCTCATTGAGTCGCGCCCTCAGGTAACAAACCAGTCACGGCTCGAGGCATTCGCTTTGAGTCAGGCTAGATCGTGTCCCAGGACGTGGTGTAGGCTGAAGGCTGAGGTGGTCACCGTGATTTCGGGTAGGTTTGGGTTGCGAAGCTCCAACCTGACGAAAGGAATCACGATGATGTCGCCAAGCTATTTCATCAAGGCGTTTAGCAGCACAGTGGGCATAGCGCCTTATGCCTGGTTGATTGAGCAGAGGCTTGCCATGGCATGTTCCTTGATCGACAGTTCCGTTTTCCCACTGGCGCAAATCGCGCTCGATTGTGGGTTTTTCCGACCAAAGCCACTTAACGCGAACATTCGTGAAGCGACGGGGGATGACGCCGGCGCGTTGGCGACAATGGCGGCGAGAGGAGCAGTTAGCTCTTTCGGATCGGTGATCTTGCGCGCGCAAATTGAGGCGTACAACTAAATGGGCGCCCGTCGCATGCATCCATGCCATCGCCTTGGCGGAACACCCACTACCGCTGCCCCGAACACTCTGGCCGCCAGCGTATGTTGTAGGCTGGTGCAGGCATTTGAAGATACTCGGTTTATCCGCATTGGAGGCGCTGATGTGAGGTGTGGAGCGGCAGCTATGTCGGCTGAGCAGGGCAGGGGGTATCGGCAGGTCGCGACCCTTTGCGGACTCTCGCCACCTCGTTTCACCTCCCTGGGTGCGGACGGTCCGCTATCCCGGCAGGTGCCGACCAGGCCCGGTCGTTCTTCGCTCGCCGGAGGAACGGCGAGATTCACTGCTAGCGGTCATTCGCCCGCCGATGATTGATGGGGTCAGTCAACGTCCAGTTCCAGGCGAGTGATCTCCGCTCCGGAAAGGCCGACATGGGTGGTTTGCGGACGCTGGGGTCATCGTCCTTCATCATGCCAGAACTTGACCCGATGAGCCAAGATGAGGCCGAAAACTGCCGATGGATAGTAGACCATTCGATCATATGAACCAAACCAACCCAGATCTAAATAATAATTTAGGCCTGATAGTATAAGCACTATCATCATCAACACAGCGCAAATTCTCATGCCATGTGGGGCCGATTTCCAGAAGTTCCGAGCAGGCATGTTGCGTTACGTTCAAAAATGATTGTCGCTCTGTGACCTTCTGGGCCGATCAGTAATCTCTGAAAGAGGCTTGAAGCGATGACCGCAATGGGTGGATTGCGGACCTAGCCCTACAGGACTTTGCCCTGTCGGTAAGCAACCTTTGCGTTGCCTTGCGCCTTGGTTCCGCGTTCCGTGATCGACACAGCCGGTATATGGTCGAGACGCGTCATGAGAATGCCGATGAAGCCGGAAACAGCTCGCTGGACGCCACTGGTTTCGACGTGAATTGCAAGAGCATTAGGATCGGTGCCGTAATTTCGCACGACAGCGTCCTCTCCGAAAATGCGTCGTGCGGCCTCGCGAATGAAGGAAGCCTGCTCTTGGGTAAGTTCACATGGCATCTGTGGCGGCATTGGTGGTTTAGCGGGAGGCATAACCACTTCTTAGTGCCCCGCAGCAATGTCCGCAAAGGGCGCTTGGCCGCCATTCCCACCGAGTGCACGTAGGGGCCATTCAGCGCCCGACCTTTGTCGGTCGTTCGGCCGGTGATTTCCGATTCCAAGTGCAGCCCGCCCGGTTTGCGGGTCTCGCTTGATAGAACTCAGGCGCTACGATTCGAAATTTTGACCTCATCTACGAGCGAGTAGCCAGCGCTGCGTCCACCGGCGGAATCCTTCTGCAGAATGCCTCTTCGAACCAGATCATTGATGTCGCGAAGAGCCGTGTCGGAGGATGTCTTGGTCATCGCTGCCCACTTGGCATTGGTCAGTTTGCCCTCGAAACCGTTTAGGACACGATTGAGAACCTTTTGCTGTCGGTCATTAAGAGACTGGCCCACCATTGAATCCCAAAACCTCGCCTTGCGCATGACGTTGGCCAAAATCGACTCAGCCCTATCGAAAGCACGATCGAGGCAGTCAATGAACCAGAGCAGCCACCCCGTAATGTCCAGCCCGCCTCTCTGCGTCGTTTCCAGCATGTCATAATACGTCTTCCGCTCAGCACGGATCTGAGCCGACATGCTATAGAAGCGTTGCGCCGTTCCTTCCGCACGCGCTAGCGCAAGATCAGCAATCGCGCGCGCGATGCGTCCGTTCCCATCATCAAACGGATGGATCGTCACGAACCACAAGTGCGCAACGCCGGCCTTCAAAACGGGATCGAGCCTGGCAGTCTCGAACCACGCAAGGAAGCGGGACATCTCCCGATCCATCAAATCCGATGATGGAGCTTGGTAGTGTATGCGCTCACGGCCAATCGGCCCGGAGACGACCTGCATCGCGCCACCTTCAATACCTCGCCAGGCACCTACCGTAATGCGGCTCATCCCGCTTCGTCCCGTAGGGAATAGGGCCGCATGCCAGTCGAAAAGGCGCTCAGCGGTCAGAGGTTGAGCATAATTCTGGGTCGCATCCAGCATCATTTCCACGACGCCGTCGACATCACGATCCACTTCGACCAGTCCGCCGATCTCCATTCCGAGCCGGCGGGCGATAGAGGAGCGCACTTGCTCCCTGTCAAGAATCTCTCCTTCAATCTCGCTGGATTTGAGGACATCCTCGGTAAGCGCATGAAGCACAGCTTCTTCACGCAGAGGAAAGCCCAATGCCTCCATATGCCCGATCAATCGCCCTTGCCGGTGACGCACGGCAGCAAGTGGTTGAAAGAGTTCTGGCTCGTTCCAGATTAGGTTCGGCCAGTCTGTCAGTTCATGGATATAGGGCACAAACACCGCTCCTTATGCGGTGAATATATTCATCATTCACTGCGTAGCGCAACGATATTCGCCGCGAAATATGCGGCGAACATAGGATCAATCACCGCATCCGAGAGCGCAGATTGAATGGTTGCACATCGTTCACGAACGGCGAACTCACCGTCCTGCCGGCGGAAGCCGTCGAGGTGCCAGCAGTCCCGTCGTCACCCAACAGCGGCATTCTCAGCCTGACGCTTCCCGGAACGTCGGACGTACTGAGCGGGAAGGGAAGCTCGTCGATTGCTTTTGTCGGTATCACACCCGAAGGCTCGAACGAGCTTGCTAACGGTCACCTAAACTTTGAGGGCGACATCATCCAGGCCAGCAGCAACTTCAAAACTTTGGAATCGAACAAATCCCCATGTTTGTGGACGGGGCTGCTGCCAAGTCTTCCATTCGAGATAGGTCGTCCTATCCACTCACCGAAGTTTCGGAGCGGCACGCTCCCGTGCAAACAAGCCACTGACTGAGGTTCTGTACTCTCGATGGATTGGGCGGCACGGGCGGCTCCTCCCATAAGGTCGTGACTGATTGAGGCTATGCATGAAGTGCATGCATCGAAGTTTGCAGGTTACAGTAGCGGCTCACGAATATGGCCGCTAATCCCACGTCCGGCTCAGGTCCATCAACAAATTGGTGAACCGACGGCAGCTATCAGGGAGCCGAGATGACGTGGTCTATGTCGGCTTCGTCGGCGGGACCTGAAAGTTCGCGTTTCTGGAGGAGTTATCGCCCGGCAATGACGCGAGCCCCTCCGCCGACCTAGGCAGCCGTTATGCGCTATGCGCGTTTGAGGTGGGATGGACCTGCGTGATTCTGATGACGAGAAACGAGCTGCAGCTCAGGCGGCGGTGGGCGAAGTCGCTGACGGGATGATGGTCGGGCTTGGCACGGGTAGCACCGTCGCCTTTGCGATCGCGGCGTTGGCGCGGCGCTGCCGGGAAGGGCTTTCGGTTCGGGTAGTCGCGACCTCGCTGCGCACCGAGCACGCTGCCAAGGCTTCAGGCATCGAGGTACTGGATTTCAGCACGGTGTCGCATGTCGACCTTGCCATAGACGGTGTGGATCAGATTGACCCACGCCTGCGTGCGATCAAGGGTGCGGGCGGTGCGATGCTGCGCGAGAAGATCGTGGCGCAAGCCGCCGCCCGCATGATTGCAATCTGCGATGCCAGCAAGCATGTGTCCCGCTTGCCGCCGGGGCCATTGCCTGTCGAGATTCTACCGTTCGCCCAGGCTTTCGTAACGAACCAGATCGAATGCTTGGGTGCCACAGCAAACCTGCGCGGGATCGAGGCACGCAAACCCTACCGGACCGACCAGGATAATCTCGTGCTCGACTGCACTGCGCCCGCTGGCTTCGATCTCGAGGCCTTCGCGATCCACTTGCAGGCCATCCCCGGGATCATGGGGCACGGTTTCTTCGCAAACGAAATAGACGCCGTCTACCTGGCCGAGGGTGATCGCGTGCGACTTTTGGAAAGGCCGGCACCTGCATGGCCCGGGACATAAAAATCGCGCCCTCCGTGCTCGCCGCCGATTTCACGCGGCTGGGCGAGGAAGTACGGGCCGTCGACCGCGCGGGCGCGGACTGGATACACGTGGACATCATGGATGGCCTTTTCGTGCCGGAAATCTCGATCGGGCCGACAGTCGTCGAAGCGATCAGGTGCTCCACCCAAAAGCCGCTCAACGTGCACCTGATGGTGGTGGAGCCTGAGCGTACGATCGAGCGCTACGCCAAGGCCGGCGCTGACCATATTCTCATCCAGTCGGAGCCGGGCTCGACCGTTCACCTCCACCGGGTCTTGAGTCAGGTTCGCGAACTGGGCAGTCAGCCCGGCGTTGTCGTAGACCCGGCGACACCGATCGCCTGGATCGAGCAAGTACTGCACCTCGTCGGCGTGGTCCTGGTGATGACGGTTAACCCCGGATTCGGCGGCCAACGGTTCCTGCCCGAGATGCTTCCTAAGATCGCCGACCTGAGCCGCCTTTGCCGGGAACGCGGCCTTGATCCGCACATCGAGGTAGATGGCGGGCAGGACCCGCTGACCGTGCGCAAAACGATCGAGGCCGGCGCGGATGTCATCGTCGCCGGCACGGCGATCTTCGGTGCCGATGACTACGGGCAGGCCGTCGCTTCCCTCAGGCTCGCCGCCGCCGGTTAAGGCCCGGAATCCTTTTCTGAAGCGTTTTAGACATTCCAGAAACAATAGGCGCCCGCTGCCGTTATGGAGGTGCATCACGGAGTCCACGATGGCCACCGAACCCGGATCGGACGCAAGACCCGCCCTCCCGTCACGAGAGATGACTCGGCCACATCGGGCGAGCCCTTGAAAACCTTGTCATGGTTATCGCATCGCTGGCGGCCGGACAGACGTTCTATTCCGCCCGCGGCGAGGGCTGCCCGGCGCAGCCACTGCCCATGTGCGGGAGCGCGCCGGACGGTGTTGCATTAGCGATACGTAATTGCTCTGAAATAGCTGACAGGAGAGCCTCATGGCCAGCCTAGACACGCGCACTCTCGCCTCGGATGCCGACGCCAGGCGGCAGGCGATCGATACGATCCGCACTCTGGCGATGGACGCAGTCCAGAAAGCGAACTCCGGCCATCCGGGCACGCCCATGGCCATGGCGCCGGTCGGCTATACCCTGTGGCGCGACTTTCTGCGGTATGATCCGGCCGCGCCCGATTGGCCCAACCGCGACCGTTTCGTGCTTTCGATCGGCCATGCCTCGATGCTGCTCTACGCCCTGCTCCACCTCGCTGGGGTTGAGGAGATCGACGCAGATGGGCGCAAGACCGGCCAGCTGGCGGTCAGCCTCGACGATATCCGGCAGTTCCGCCAGCTGGGGTCCAAGACGCCGGGCCATCCCGAATACCGCATGACCACCGGTATCGAGACGACGACAGGCCCGCTGGGCCAGGGCGTCGCCAACGCGGTAGGCATGGCGATCGCTGAGCGCGCGCTTGCCGCGGGCTTCAATCGGCCCGGCTTCACGCTGTTCGACCACGACGTCTACGCGATGTGCGGCGATGGTGACATGATGGAAGGTATCTCGGCCGAAGCGGCCTCGCTCGCCGGGCACTTGCGCCTGTCGAACCTATGCTGGATCTACGATGACAACAGCATCTCGATCGAGGGGTCGACCCAGATCGCCTTCACCGAAGACGTCGGCAAGCGCTTCGCCGCTTATGGCTGGGCCGTCCTCGAAGTGGCGGATGCTAACGACACCGCCGCCGTCGCCAGTGCGCTCGAGACCTTCCGCGCAACCGACGACCGCCCCACGCTGATCATCGTGCGCTCCGTGATCGGCTGGGGTTCGCCCCGGGCCGGCAGCGAGAAGGCGCACGGAGAGGCGCTCGGCGAAGAGAACGTACGCCTCACCAAGAAGGCCTATGGCTGGCCTGAGGATTCCTCGTTCCTGGTGCCCGACGGTGTCTCCGATACCTTCCGCGCCGCCTTGGACGCTAACGGGGGCAAGGCGCGGCGGGAGTGGGACGCCCTGTTCGATCGCTATCGCGCCCAGTTCCCTGAACTCGCGGGCGAACTCGACGACTTGCGCTCCGGCAAGGCGGCAGGGGGTTGGGACAAGGATATCCCCGTGTTCGAAACCGACGCCAAGGGCATCGCCTCGCGCGATAGTGGCGGCAAGGTGCTCAACGCCATCGCCCCGCACATCCCGCTGCTGATGGGGGGCGCCGCCGACCTCGCCCCTTCCACCAAGACCAACCTGACGTTCCAGGGCGCGGGCACTTTCGAGGCCGACACGCCGGGCGGACGCAATATGCACTTCGGGGTGCGCGAACACGCCATGGGCGCGATCGCGAACGGCATGGCCCTGTCCTACCTGCGCTCCTACACGGCGACGTTCCTCGTCTTCGCCGACTACATGCGCACGCCGATCCGGCTGGCGGCGATCATGGAATTGCCGACCATCTTCGTCTTCACCCACGACTCGATCGGCGTCGGAGAGGATGGCCCCACCCACCAGCCGATCGAGCATCTTGCCACCTTGCGGGCGATACCGGGCCTCAACACGATCCGCCCTGGCGACGCCAACGAAGTGGCCGAAGCGTGGAAGGTGGCAGTGGAATCCACGCACGAACCGACGGTGCTTGTCCTCTCCCGCCAGGCCTTGCCCACGCTCGACCGCTCGCGCCTCGCCGGTGCCGACGGGCTGCGGCGCGGGGCCTACGTGTTGGCGGACGCGGCTGACGGCGATCCCCAGGTCATCCTCATCGCCACCGGCAGCGAAGTTTCGCTGGCACTGGACGCGCATGATCGGCTGGCGGCGGACGGGGTGCGCTCGCGAGTGGTCTCGATGCCGAGCTGGCATGCGTTCGAGAAGCAGGACGATGCCTACCGCGTCAGCGTATTCCCACGCTCGGTGCGGGCGAGGCTCGCGATCGAACAGGCCGGCTCGCTGGGCTGGGACCGCTATGTCGGGTCCGACGGGGCGACCATCACCATGTCGACCTTCGGTGCTTCCGCGCCGCTCGCCAAACTTCAGGCCAAGTACGGGTTCACGGTCGACAACGCCGTGAAAATGGCTCGTGAACTCATCGGAAAGACCGCGTCATGACCAGTCGTCTCGCAGAACTGAACGCCGCCGGGCAAGCAGTCTGGCTCGATTTCATCGAACGAGACTTCATCGCCAGCGGTGGCCTTGCCAAGCTGATCGACGAGGACGCCCTGACCGGAGTCACCTCCAACCCTTCGATCTTCGAAAAGGCACTGGCCGGCCGCGCCGTCGACGATGGGGACGGCAGCACCAGCGCCATTTACGAAAGCGAGGCGATCCCCGACATCCGCAGCGCGGCGGATCTGCTCAGACCGGTCTATGATCGTCTCGACGCGCGCGACGGCTTCGTGAGCCTCGAAGTCTCGCCTTACGCGGCGAACAACACGGACGTCACGATTTCAGAGGCGCGGCGGCTCTGGGACGTGGTCGCCCGGCCGAACCTGATGGTCAAGGTTCCGGGCACGCCCGCCGGGGTTCCCGCGATCCGGCAGCTGATCGAGGACGGCATCAACGTCAACGTGACGCTGCTGTTCTCGATCGACGCTTACGAGCAGGTGGCCGAGGCCTATCTCACCGGCCTCGAAGCGCGCGTCGCCAAGGGCGAGCCGATAGATCGCATCGCCAGTGTCGCCAGCTTCTTCGTGAGCCGCATCGACACGCAGATCGACAAGGCCATCGACGAGCGGATCGGCAACAACGACGCCGAGAGCGATCGGCTCGAGGCGCTGCGCGGCAAAGTGGCGATCGCCAATGCCAAGCTGGCCTACCAGAGCTTTATTGCCACCTCTATCTCCTCGCGGTGGCAGGCGCTGGCGGCCAAGGGCGCGAAGCTGCAGCGGCTGCTCTGGGCCTCGACCGGGACCAAGGACGCGGCCTACCCAGACACGCTCTACATCGATAGCCTGATCGGGCCCGATACGGTCAACACCATGCCGCCCAAGACGATGGATGGCTTCCGCGACCACGGCACCACCGCGCAGACGCTCACCGCCGATGTCGATGCCGCAAAGCAAGTGCTGGCCGACGCCGACGCGCTCGGGCTGGACCTGCCGGGCGTCACCGAAATTCTGCTCACCGAAGGGCTGGCGTCATTCGCCGACTCGTTCGACAAAATACTCGGCAGCGTGGCGTCCGGGCGCACCAAATGGTTCGGCGACAAGCTGAACGCGATGACCGAGCGGCTGCCCGATACACTCGCCAGCGCCGTGGAGGCGCGTCTGGAGACGGCGCGCGAGGCAGGGTGGTCGCGCGGGCTATGGGCAGGCGATGCGTCGATCTGGACCGGGGGCGACGAGGGCAAATGGCTCGGCTGGCTGGCTGCGGGCGAAGGCAAGCAGGTAGACTTCGCGCAGCTGTCGGACCTTGCCGAGGCCGCGCGCGGCTTCAAGGACGCCGTACTGCTGGGCATGGGTGGATCGAGCCTGGGGCCAGAAGTGCTCTCGCGCGTGCTCGGCTCGGCGCCGGGATATCCCCGGCTCCACGTCCTCGACACCACCGACCCGGAGCAGATCGGCGCAGTCGCCGCGCAGATCGATCCGAAGGAGACGCTGTTCATCGTCTCGTCCAAGTCCGGCTCGACGATGGAGCCCGAACTGCTGCGCGCTTACTTCTTCGCCGCCTCGGGCGAGCAGGCCGATCACTTCGTCGCCGTCACCGATCCCGGTTCCAAGCTGGAGGCACTGGCGGGCGAAGCTGGGTTCCGCCAAGTGTTCCACGGCGATCCGGCGATCGGTGGGCGCTATTCGGTCCTCTCGGTGTTCGGCATGGCTCCGGCGGCCGCGATCGGTATCGACGTGAAAGCGCTGTTCGCCGCGACCCGGCCGATGGTCCTGGCCTGCGGCGAGGACGTGCTGCCCGCCGCCAATCCTGGGCTGCGTCTCGGCGCGATCCTGGGCGAAGCGGCGCTGGCGGGCAGGGACAAGCTGACTATCGTGCCCTCGGCCGGGCTGGAGCCGTTCGGCTCGTGGCTGGAGCAGTTGATTGCCGAATCCACCGGCAAGCAGGGCAGGGGCATCGTGCCCGTGGACCTGGAGCCGCTGGGCCCACCCGAAGTCTACGGCACCGACCGCATGTTCGCGCACCTGCACCTCGCGGGCGACCAGGATCCCGATCTCGAGGCCAGGCTCGATGCGCTTGCGGCGGCCGGGCACCCGGTCATCGCGATTACCGTGCCTGATCGCCTGCAGATGGCGCAGGAGTTCTTCCGCTGGGAGATCGCCACCGCCGTCGCCGGGGCAGTAATCGGCATCGATCCCTTCGACCAGCCGGATGTCGAGGACGCCAAGATCGCAACCCGCAAGCTGGTCGACGCCTACGAGCAATCGGGCGCGCTCGAACCCGAGACGCCCGTATGGGAGGACGACACCGTCGCTGTATTCGCACCTGCCGGTACCACCTTTGACGAGACAAGCCTTGCCGGTGTCCTTGCAGGCCATCTGGCGCAGCTCAAAGTCGGCAGCTACCTCGGCATCCTCGCCTATATCGAGCGGGACGCCGACAACGAGGCGGCGCTTGGCCGGATGCGCACGGCGGTGCGTGATGCCAGGAAGGTCGCCACGGTCAGCGGCTTCGGGCCGCGGTTCCTGCACTCGACCGGGCAAGCCTACAAGGGCGGCCCGGTCACCGGTACGTTCATCGAAGTCACCCGAATGCCCAGCCGCGACCTTGCCGTGCCGGGGCGGAAGGCCAGCTTCGGCACCGTGCAACTAGCGCAGGCGCGCGGTGATTTCGACGTGCTCGTTGAGCGCGGACAGCGGGCGCTGCGCGTTCATCTCAAGACCGGAGACGTGTCGGCGCTGGAAGCCGCGCTGGTCTCGGCCGCGACTTTCTAGGAAGGATCACCAAGTATGCGTATCGCCATGATCGGCCTGGGCCGAATGGGAGCCAACATCGCCCGCCGCCTGATGCGCGGAGGCCACGAGATCGTCGCCTTCGACCGCAACGAACCCGCCGTCGCCGAACTGGCGGGAGAGGGGGCGATAGCCGCCAGCTCGGTGTCCGACATCATCGGCAAGTTCGACGGCGGCCCCCGCATCTTCTGGATCATGCTCCCGGCGGGCGCGCCGACCGAAGACACGATCACCCAGCTGATGGATCTTGCCTCGCCGGGTGACATCCTCATCGACGGCGGCAACAGCTTCTACAAGGACGACATCCGCCGCGCCAAGGCCTGCCGCGAGAAGGACCTGCACTACGTCGACGTTGGCACCTCGGGCGGCGTCTGGGGGCTCGAGCGCGGGTACTGCATGATGATCGGCGGCGACAAGGAGACGGTCGACCTGCTCGATCCGATCTTCGACACCATGGCGCCCGGCTACGGCACGATCCCATGCACCGACGGGCGTGATGCGCCCGACGACCGCGCCGAGCGGGGCTATATCCATGCAGGGCCAGCGGGAGCGGGCCACTTCGTCAAAATGGTTCACAACGGCATCGAATACGGCCTCATGCAGGCCTATGCCGAGGGGTTTGACGTGCTCAAGGGCCGCGCTTCCAACAAACTGCCCGAGGATGAGCGGTTCGACATAAGCCTCCCCGACGTCGCGGAGGTCTGGCGGCGGGGCAGCGTCATCTCGTCCTGGCTGCTCGACCTCACCGCCATCGGTCTTGCCAAGGATCCCATGCTTGAGCAGTTCACCGGCCGCGTCGCGGATTCCGGCGAAGGCCATTGGACGATCGATGCCGCGATGGAGGAGGCGGTGCCAGTCTACGTGCTGTCTGCCGCGCTGTTCGCGCGCTACCGTAGCCGCGTCGACACGACCTTCGGCGACAAGCTGCTGTCAGCCATGCGCTTCGGCTTCGGCGGCCACGTCGAGATGCCGCAGTGACGGACGGCGCGGGGCCGGCGGTGGCACCGGCGGCCACGCTCGTCATCTTCGGCGCGATGGGCGACCTCGCCCGGCGCCTGCTCGTGCCCTCTATTTTCAACCTCGTGCGCGATGGCTTGATCCCCGAAGACTTCGCAGTCTTGGGCGTGAGCCACCACGATGCCGACGACGAGAAGCTGCGCGGCGAGCTGGAGTCCTTCATCCCGGAGGAGGAGCGCGGCGGTGATGCCTGGCAATCGCTCCGGCGCCGGATCGGCTACCTGCAGGGAGACTTCGAACAGGACACGACTTATGCCGAGTTGGCGAAGCGGGTGAGCGGCAACGCGGTGTTCTATCTCGCCACCGCGCCGCAGTTCTTCGGTCCCGCGGTGGAGAAACTGGCGGCAGCCAAGGTGCTGGACGAGGACGAAGGCTTCCGCAGGGTCCTGGTGGAAAAGCCGTTCGGCCGTGATCTTGCTTCTGCGCGGGATCTCAATGCCAGGTTGCTTGCCTGCATTCCCGAGGGCCAGATCTACCGGATCGATCATTTCCTGGGCAAGGAGACGGTCCAGAACATCATGGTCGCGCGTTTCGGCAATCACCTGTTCGAAGCGATCTGGAACAACCGCTATATCGACCATGTCCAGATCACTGCGGCCGAGACCGTCTCGATCGACACGCGCGGCAAGTTCTACGACGCCACCGGCGCCCTGCGCGACATGGTGCCCAACCACCTGTTCCAGCTCCTTGCGATGGTGGCGATGGAGCCGCCCAACTCGTTCGATGCCGAAGCGGTGCGCAACGAAAAGGGGAAAGTCCTGGCGGCGGTGCGTGGTCCGCGCGCCGCCGAGGTGGAGACCTATGCCGTGCGGGGCCGGTACGTGGCGGGGCGCGCGGGCGACAAGGATGTGCCGGACTACCTGAACGAAGCCGATGTCGCCTCCGGCAGCTGCACCGAGACTTATGCGGCGGTGAAAGTGGAGATCGATTCCTGGCGCTGGGTCGGGGTGCCGTTCTACCTGCGCACCGGCAAGGCGATGACGGCGCGTGACACCGAGATCGTCCTGCAGTTCAAGCCGGTGGCGTTCGCCCTTTTCCGCGACACCGACGTCGGCGAGCTACCGCCCAATCGGCTGGTCCTGCAGATCCAGCCGCAGGAGGGCATGTCGCTCCGCTTCCTTGTCAAGAAGCCCGGACCGCTGGTCGATACCGCCGAAGTCAGCATGGACTTCGCCTATGCCGATGCCTTCTCCATGGGTCATCGCACCGGATACGAGACGCTGCTCTACGATGCCTTCATCGGCGACCAGACGCTGTTCCAACGGGCGGACATGATCGAGGCAGGCTGGGCTGCGATGGAGCCGGTGCTCGAAAGCTGGCAGACAGCCGGACAGCCCGAGGATTACGAAGCGGGCAGCGATGGGCCTGCCGGCGCCGAAACCTTGCTGGCGCGCGACGGCCGGCACTGGAACTCCCTGGGATGAGCATATGATCCGCCTCCTCGTTTCCGACATCGACGGCACTCTCGTCCGCACCGACAAGTCACTGGCACCGGCCACCGTTGCTGCGGCGCGCAAGTTGGTTGCGGCGGGGGTGCCGATGAGTCTCATCAGCGCCCGTCCGCCGTCTGGCATCGGGTGGATCGCGGAGGAAATCGGCCTCCCGGGACCGTTCGGTGCATTCAACGGCGGCACCGTGTTCATGCGCGACGGTACGGTCGTCGAGCGCCATGGCCTGGAGCCCGAAGTCGCGCGCCGGGTCATCGAACTGGTGCGCAAAGCCGGGATCACCTGCTGGGTCTTTGCCGATGGATTGTGGTATTCGAACAGGGCGGACGACCCCTACAACCTGCGCGAGGTCAAGGCGGCCAACGTCCAGCCGGTCATCACGCAGGATTTCACCGCGCTGCTTGGCCGCGTCGACAAGATCGTCGGTGTCAGCCCCGACGATCATTGTCTGACGGCGCTGGCCGAAGCTGCCAGGGAGTTCGCGGGCGTCCGCGCCACCATCGCTCGCTCGCAGACCTATTACCTCGACGTAACCGCCCCGCAGGCGAACAAGGGCGACGGCGTCAGCCGCATCGCCGCGGCTTTTGGGGTGCCACCCGAAGATGTGGCGGTGCTCGGCGATCAGGCCAACGACCTGCCGATGTTCTCGCGCGCCGGTCTTTCCATCGCCATGGGGCAAGCCACCGACGAGGTGAAGGCCCATGCCGACCACGTGACGGCGAGCAGCGACGATGATGGCGTCGCCCAAGCGATCGAAGCGCTGCTGAATGGAGACTACGCCGCTCGCGGCGCAGCGGCACTGGAACGTCGCGCTCCAGGATAGCACGGGCCCTATCCGAACTTTGTCGCCGCTGCCGCGTTCGTTTCGCGAGGCGCGGCATGTCGTTGCCATGGGAGACACGGGCATGGAAGCTGCGCAGGTATTCACCAAGCTCGACCTGGAACTCAGGCCCGATCCCTCCCGAACGGTGGTCCGGCCGTTCTCCTTTAATTATCCGCCAGCCTTCGCCGAAGGCCGCCCGCCCCGCCCGCACGTCGTCGTTCAACGCATCCTCTCATTGGATGACGGGGTGCGCGAGCGGATGTTCGACTTCATCGCGGGTCCCATGCGCGAACGCCACCGCAACGTCGAGGGCACGTTCCTGCGCCACTTGGAGGCCCTTGGTGACGAACTGGGCGACCTGAGCGGCGTCAGCGAACGCGATCGCCTGCTCATCGGCGCTTATTTCAGCCAGGAATACGCCTTCGAATCCGCCGCACTCTTCAACCCGAGCATCGTGCGTATGCCCGGAAAAAACGAGGTTGGAGGCAGCGGCATTCGGTTCCTGCTCTCGCTGCGGGGCATCGGCGAAGGACATATATCCTCGGTTACGTTTCGTACCGGCACTTGGGAGGGCGGTGAGGCCCTGACCATCGATCCACCCAGCGAATACAGCGTCCCGCCCCGGATCGAGAGCGACCACGAAGGCTGGGTCCGCCTCTTGTGCGACGACAGCCAGGATATCTCGGAAACCGTCATCTTCCCCGTCCTGCCATCCCAACGCCAGGGCGTCGAGGACCTGCGGATGGTCAATTTCACCGACGATGACGGCAGCGAACTCGTGATCGGCACCTATACCGCCTATGACGGGCTCAACGCCCGGCAGGAAATGATGCGCGGCGTCGATCTTCGCACCTTCGAGATGCGCCCCCTGGCCGGCGCCATGACGGGCTATAAGGGCATGGCGCTGTTCCCGCGCCGGATCGACGGCCAGTTTGTGATGCTCGGCCGGCAGGACAGCGAAAACATCTGGCTCCTGCGCTCCGACGACCTGTACGTCTGGAAAGAGGGCTCCATCATCATGGCTCCGCAGTTCCCGTGGGAGTTCGTGCAGCTAGGGAACTGCGGATCGCCGATCGAGATCGAGGAAGGCTGGCTCGTCTTCACCCATGGGGTCGGCATGGTGCGCGGTTACTGCATAGGTGCGTGCCTGCTCGACAAGGCAGATCCCTCTCGTGTGCTGGCCCGCACCAGCGCGCCCCTCATTTTCCCTAGCGCCGAGCAGCACGGCGGCTACGTTCCCAACGTAACATACAGCTGCGGGGCACTGGTACACGAAAGACGAGTGCTTTTACCCTATGGCGTCGGCGATGAGTCCACATGTTTTGCCGTCGCAGATCTCGATGATTTGCTGGGCGCAATGGTCCAAATCTAACGTCGTATGCGCAGCTCGCGCGCAGTCGTAGATGCACGCGGCTGCTCCGGGCAGAGCTATGGGCGAAATTGACCGCGCTCAGTGTCTCGGCCTTCCACCGGCACTTCAAAGCCTTGGCAGCGCTCAGCGCGCTTTAATATACCAGAAGCAGTTACGCTTCGCGTTTGACCGCCGACAAGCGGCCAGTCCGAAAAGCCCCCTTTCTGCCATTATACGATGCCGGTCAGGCAAACGATGAATGGTCAGCCCGGATCGTGTCCCGAGAGGTGGTGTAGCTTTTCTGGACCACCTTGCTTTTCGGCCTCAGCCTGAGCCGATCATGAGCCGGGTACTGCCGACAGCATGACAATGGGATTGTCGCTGAGCGGGGCCATCGTTTCAAGCGTCATGTACCGCGCGCGCTGGACGGCCCATTCGTCGGACTGTTCCATGAGGATGGCTCCGACGAGGCGGGTGATGGCGGCTTCGTTCGGGAAGATCCCAACGACCTCGGTCCGCCGTTTGATTTCGCCATTAAGGCGCTCGATGGGGTTTGTGCTGTGTAGTTTGGCGCGATGCTCGCGCGGGAATGTCATGTAGGCCAACACATCGGGCTCAGCGTCGTCCATCAGCGTGGCTAGCTTGGGCAGTTTGGGCCGCACTTGGTCGGCGATCGAACGCCACTGCTGGCTCGCAGCTTCTGGAGTTTCCTGGGCGAAGGCGGTGGCGATGAAGGCGGAGACGACGCGCCTGCCGCTCTTGCCGGCATGGGCGAGTGCATTGCGCATGAAGTGGACGCGGCAGCGCTGCCAGGTCGCGCACAGCAGTTTGGAGACCGCCGCCTTAATGCCTTCGTGCGCATCGGAGATGACCAGCTTAACACCGCGCAGTCCTCGGCGCGTCAGTTTGCGCAGGAAGGCGGTCCAGAACGGCTCGGCCTCGGAAGGACCGATATCCATGCCTAGCACCTCGCGGCGGCCATCGCTGTTGACGCCCACCGCGACGATCACCGCCACCGAGACGATACGCCCGTTCTGCCGGACTTTCACGTAGGTGGCGTCGATCCATAGGTACGGCCAGTCGCCTTCGATTGGGCGCTCGAGGAAGGCACCGACCTTCTCGTCGAGTTCCTCGCACAGCCGGCTGACCTGGCTCTTCGAGATCCCATCCATACCCAGCGCCTTTACCAGGTCATCTACCGAGCGGGTGGAGATGCCCTGGATATACGCTCACATGACGAGGACGTCGGTCAAGGTTTAATGTCGTGACAGCATTGGCCGTCTCCTTGGCAATCGGATCCAGGCTTTGCCCGTTGTATGACGCGGACCGACGAATCGACCCATATCCAGCTCACATGCGGTCGCCGTCCGGAACGGCTGCACCATTATCCCGCTTACGGCGGGACGGGCTGAGGTAAGCGAGACCAGTCTTCCTGGCGGCGGTGAACGCCAACTTATATCTCGGTTCGCTTCCTGGATCCGCGGAGCTGATCAGGCTCCAGGGATTGGTGTAGGGTGTTGCGTCAGGCGGCCTTCACTATGGCTCCCTCGATCACCACGCCCGCAGTCGCATATTTCCACAAGGCGACGAGGAGCTTGCGGGCGAGTGCTACAATCGTCGGCTTTTTGAGACGGCCGCCGTTGTGTTGCACGCGTTCATGGAACCAGCGCGCAAGCGCGGAGTCCGGCTGGTATCGCAGCCAGAGCCAAGACAACTCGACCATGGTCGATCGCAGCCGAGCATTCCCGGTCTTGGAGACGCCCTGCTCGCGTCGGATTGATCCGCTCTGCCATGGTGTGGGCGCCAAGCCAGCATAGGCAGCAAGCTGTCGTCGATTGTCAAAATGCCGGAATAGACCTTCCGAACACAGAACGGCGGCGAACTCCGGTCCGATGCCCTTGACGTGCATGAGCATCGTGACCGGAGTGTCGGTTGCTTCCTCTTTGACCAAAGCATCGCGTTCCACCTCGACGGCTTTGATCTGTTGCATGATCAGCTCGAGGCGATCGAGTTCGCGGTGAATCTGCCCTTCGACATGCCGAGCGAGGGGCCGGCCATCGCCCGTTTGCATATCCTTGAGCCGATCGCGTCGATCGCGACGCATCGGCTCGTAACCCGTGATGCCTTGCGTAAAGAGCAGACCTTTGATCCGATTGACGTGGCAGGTGCGCTCGTTGATCAGAACCTTGCGCTCACGACAGACGCGGCGCCGGTCCTCCTCTTCCACACTCGGCGGCCGAACCATCGCGCACACCCGTGGTTCGCCTCTCTTATACGCGAGCAAGGCGCGCACCAGCGCTTCGCCGTCGATCTTGTCGGTCTTCGCTCTCCGCCGTCGCCGTGACGTCGCGATTGATGCGGGATCGACGACATGGCTTTCGATGCCCTCCCGTTCGAGTACGCGGTGAATCCAGAATCCGTCGAGACCGGCCTCTTGGATGACGATTACGCCAAAATCCTGGCCAGTCCTCTGGGCCGCCTTCGTGCGAAGCTGCGTGAACCGGTCCATCAGGCCGGCGATGTCGCCAGCGCGCACGACATGTTTCGACATCCGCTCGCTAGCACCTGGTGACAGCGACGTAATTAGCCACGTCGATTTACTCAGTTCCATCGAAACGAAGATGGCGCCAAGATCAATACGGATAGCGGCCGGCGCATGGGGTCGATCAGTTGTAGCTGCAAGCATGGTTGCCTCCACGGAGTTAGGGTCAGCAACCGCACTCTGCCAGAGCGCCAGCCGCTATCCACCTCTCGCCATGGGATCTTCCTGGATCACTGCGGTCAGCGCCCGCTCGGCCATGCGACGGGGTTCGAGGAAGCCGGGGAAGTAGCTTCCCTTCCTGAGCTTGGGGATGCGTAGTTCGACCGTCCCCGCTCGCGTCTGCCAGTCGCGCTCGCGGTAGCCGTTGCGCTGGACCAGCCTCGCCGCAGATTTCTCGCCGTGGCCGGCTCCGGTCAGGTTGCCGACTTCCATCTCCATCAGCCGCTCGGCGGCAAACGAAATCATCTCGCGCAGAATATCTGCATCGGGGGCCTTCTCTACCAGCGAACGCAAGTGCATCATCGGATCGGTCATCGTGATTCCTTCCGTCAGGTTTGAGCTTCACAACCCAAACCTACCCGAAAATCACGGTGACCACCTCAGCCTTCAGCTACACCACGTCCTGGGACACGATTTCAGCCCGTGTCAAAAAGCTGCTGCGCTATCGCTCAAAACGGTAGAGATGTCGCATCTACAGGCGATGATCGGCCGGCCGAAATCGGAAACCTGATTTTAGCTTGGGAATGACCGTTATGAGGGCGCACATCGCGGGCTGGGGAGGGCGGTAGTGGCAGGTCGCGACCAGCTCAAGACATTCAGTGTGCGGGTGCGAACGGTCTAATTTGACAAAAGCCGCCTTTCGCTCCTCTGACAGCAGCCAGTCGGTGAGGGCCCTTATTGTCGTCATCCGGAACATGAGCAGGCCCCAATACTGGACGTCGCTGCCTGCCGCATGAGATAAACCTCAAAACCACGATGGCCACGATTTCTCGCGCGTCCGCGCAAACTGGGTGCTTGGGGCAATCCCAATTTAAAAATTAAGCGAACCATGGTCATCTCGCTAGAGGTGTACCACCGCAAAGCTCATGAATTATTCCACGAAGCCAGCGATGGGCGGCATCGTTCTCGAAACGAGGATGCCAAGCTTGACGCAATGTCACTGGGGGCAAGTCGAGCGGGATGGGAAATGCACGCATTCCTGTGGGTAGGTGCTGGTCGCCCAGCAGATAGAGATCGGGTAGTGGCAGCAGCAATTCGCTTCCTGGCAGCAGCAGCAGTGCCGTCGAGAAGGTCGGGGCGGTCAGCGCGATTCTGCGGCGCAGATTGAGAGCTGCGAGCGACGCATCGATCGGGCCGCTCAACCTGCCGCGACGCGAGACGACGATCTGATCGACCGCCGCGAAACGTTCCGCCGTTATTTCGTTGGCAAAGATCGCATGTCCTTCCCGCGCGATTGCGACGATTGCCGTCTTTAGCAGTGCCTGAACCCGCACTTCCGGATCGAGCGCATTGGTCGCACCGATGAACAGATCAATATGGCCTTCGCGCAAGGCATCATCGTCATCGCCGACCTCCGGCGCAAAACGAACAGTCACACCGGGTGCCGTTTTTCTCAGACGCAGGGCGAGTTGCGCACCGAAAGCGACGATGAAGCTATCGTTGGCGCGGATGGTAAAACAGCGGCGGAGAGTTGCTATCGCGCGTTCGCCCGCCGGCTGCATGAACCCAAGCGCCTGGTTCACCAGACTGTGGATCGGATCGCGTAGCTCCAGCGCGCGAGGGGTCGGCACCATTTTTCGCCCCGCGAGAACGAGGATCGGATCGCCGAGTACCACGCGTATGCGGGCTAGTGTGCGGCTCATTGCCGGCGCACTCAGGTTCATGCGCCGCGCTGCGCCGACGACACTCTCCTCCATAAGCAGGGCGTCGAGAGCAATCAGCAGGTTGAGATCGGGATATTCCACGTCAGGCCGTCCAGTCATGACGCCTGACGCAATGCCGAGCGCTATTGTTGAATGTTCCTGCCCGGAATTCGCGTAATCGACGAGAGGCAATTTCTGCTTCCTTCCAAAAATGCCAAGACGGACAAGTATCCGATTTTGCAGTGTTTCGCGCTCTCGACCAGTGCGTCTGGTGCATTCATGAAGTGCAGCGCAGTCGATTTCTGAGCAGCATTTGCAGCGGTATCGAACTCGCCACCGTTCGAAGACGTGCGAGACTTGCCATGCCAATTGACCGATTTCTCGTTCTGCGCAGCGTATCGTGACAACGATCGCCGCAGCTCCATTGACCCAGGTTCCCGTCTCTACGGCACCACCAGCGGCCGCTTTGCCAGTGTTCGGGCGGCGCCTCGCGACGGGACTGGTCGGCGTACTCCTCGTGTCCCTTACCGCTGGCCTGAACGAACAGGTCACCAAGGTTGCGCTGGTCGACGTGCGTGGAGTCCTGGGCATCGGCCATGACGAAGGGACCTGGCTCACCGCTCTCTATGGCGCAACCAACGTCGCCGCGATGGCCTTCGCGCCCTGGTTCTCGGTGACTCTCTCGCTGCGGCGCTTCACCATTGGCGCGGTTCTCGCGTTTGCGCTGCTGGGGCTGCTGTGTCCGTTTGCACCGAATGTCAGCGCTTTCTATGTATTGCGCGCCTTGCAGGGTCTGGCGGGCGGGTGCCTGCCGCCGATGCTGATGACTGTGGCGCTGCGGTACCTTCCTGCCAATATCAAGATCTACGGACTGGCCGGTTACGCGCTGACGGCGACTTTCGGCCCCGGCCTCGGTACACCGCTGGCCGCGCTCTGGACCGATTTCGTCGGTTGGCAGATGGTGTTCTGGCAGGTCGTGCCGCTGTGCCTGCTGGGCGCGCTGGCCATAGCCTGGGGTATTCCGCAGGACCCGCTCCGACTGGAACGGTTCAAGGCGTTCGACGGGATCGGCCTCGTCACCGGCTTTCCCGCTATCGCCCTGCTCGTGATTGCGCTGGAGCAGGGCGACCGGTTCGGCTGGCTGCAATCGCCCCTGATCTGCGCCCTGTTCGGCGGCGGCGGACTGCTCCTGCTGCTTTTCCTCGTCAACGAGTGGAGTCACCCCCTGCCGTTCTTCAAGCTCCAAATGCTGGGACGGCGCAATTTCTCGCATGCGCTTATCACTCTGGCAGGCGTGCTGGTGATTTTCCTCGGCGTAATCGTAATACCCGGCGGTTATCTGGCCGAAACGGGCGGCTATCGCCCGCTGGAAACCACACCGCTGGCGCTGATCGTGGCGCTGCCGCAGCTCGTCGCCCTGCCGCTCACGGCGGCCATCCTCAACCTCCAGCGTGTCGACTGCCGCTGGGTTCTGGCCATCGGGCTCGGGATGGTCGCGAGTTCCTGCGCGCTCGGCAGTTTCGTTACCGCCGACTGGGTGCGGGAGAACTTCTACCTGCTACAGGCGCTCCAGATCATGGGCCAGCCGATGGCCGTCATCCCGCTGCTGATGCTGGCGACGACCGGCCTTCCTCCCGTCGAGGGGCCGTGGGCCTCGGCCATGTTCAACACGGTCAAGGGCTTCGCTGCTGCCCTTGGCACTGGCCTTGTCGAGGGGCTCGGCACCGTACGCGAACATTACCATTCGGAGATGCTGGTCGACCGGCTGGGCGGCCAGCTAGGCGGCATGACGGGCAGCTGCGACCCCGCCGCACTTTCCGAACTGGCCGAGCGCATCCGCACCCAGGCGGCAGTGCTGATGTCCGCCGACCTCTACATGGTGATGGCCGGTATCGCCTGCGGCCTGATCCTGCTCATCCCGATCATGCCTACCCGCATCTATCCGCCCCGCGCCGCCGCCCCGGCCAAGACCCAATGAAAGCGACGAACATGGCCTATCGCCCTTCCAGCAAGCATGTCCTCCTCACCACGTCCGTACTGGTCATCGCCGGTATGGCGCTGGGCGGCGCCCGGCTCGCCGCGCCCGCCGGGCAGCAATCGACCGACGACGCCTATGTCCGTGCGGACGCCACTATCGCGGCACCGCGCGTGCCCGGACAGATCGCCGAACTGCTGGTCGACGACAATCAGCAGGTGAAAGCCGGTCAGCTTCTGGCGAAGATCGACGATCGTGACTTCCGCGCAGCGCTGGCCAGCGCCGAGGCGGACGTTGCCGTCGCCCAGGCAGACATCGCCAATTTCGATGCCGAGATTGCCCGCCATCCCGCAATAGTCGCGCAGGCGGAAGCGACCCTGCGCGCGGACCGGGCAGCCGCCTCTTTTGCGCAGGCCAATGCCGTACGCTATCGCCACCTTTCGGCAGGCGGCGCGGGCACGACGCAGGAAAAGCAGCAGGCCGACAGCACGCTCGCCGAGCGGTTGGCGACCAGCGACCAGGACCGTTCGGCGCTCACCGCCGCGCAGCAGCAATTGGGCGTTCTGCAAGCAGGACGTTCCAAGGCGGTCGGCGCGCTCGGCCACGCGCAGGCGGCGCTCGACCAGGCGCGGCTCAACCTTTCCTACACCGAGATCCGCGCGCCGATCGACGGCCTGGTTGGCCAACGCACCATCCGGGTCGGCGCGATCGTCGAGGCAGGCACGCCGCTGCTCGCCGTTGTCCCGCTGACAAAAGTCTATGTCCTGGCCAATTTCCGGGAAAACCAGCTCGCCAACATGCGGATCGGACAGCCCGCAACGATCAGCGTCGACAGCCTGCCTGGAGTCAGGCTCAAGGCGCATGTCGATAGTCTTGCGCCGGTTACCGGACTTGCGCTTGCGCCCATCGCGCCGGACAACGCCACCGGCAATTTCACCAAGGTGGTGCAACGCCTGCCGGTCAAGCTCACCCTCGATCCGGGGCAGGCCGATGCCGCGCGCCTGCATGTAGGGCTCTCGGTCGTGCCGACGGTAGACGTGACCGCCCCCGGCGATGCGCCCGTTTCGGGAGCGGCACAGCGGTGAACATCGCTTCTTCCTTGCGAGCGTTGATGGCGCTCGGCTTGACCAGTCCGCTTCTCACCGGATGCATGGTCGGCCCGAACTTTACGCGACCCGAAGTCGCCGTGCCTGTCGCTTATGGCCGGCCGAACAGCGCCGTGGCCCCGAGCCGCCCCGTAGAGGTGCCGGTCGTCGCCGAATGGTGGACCCTGTTCGACGATCCAACCCTCACCTCGCTCGAAGCCCGTCTGGCAGACGCCAATCTCGACGTGAAGGCCGCGGCCGCGCGGTTGCTCCAGAGCCGGGCGCAGCGCCGGGTTGCAGGCGCGCGGGAATACCCCAGCCTTGGCGCCGCTGGGTCCTATTATCGCGAGCGGGCCAGTCCGAACGGCATTCTTTCGCTGATGGGCTCCGGGGCGGCGGCAACGCAGCAGCAGTCGGCTGCAGGGGCTGCGCCGTTCGGGGTATCCAGCCTGCCCGGCTCGGACGGCTCACCACCCTATGACCTATGGCAGGCGGGCGTGGACACATCCTGGGAGCTGGACCTCTGGGGCAGCGTGCGCCGGAGCGTCGAAGCCGCCAATGCCGCCTTGCAGGAATCGCTGGAAGACCGGCGTGCCATCCTGCTGTCTGCACAGACCGAACTGGCCCGCGATTATATCGACCTGCGGGCAAACCAGGCCTTGCTTGCCATCACACGGCATAATCTCGATGTGGCCCGTGACAGCGTCAGGCTTACCCGGTTGCGGTTCGATCAGGGGGTCGTCACCAACCTCGATGTGGCCGATGCGCAAGCCCAGGTCGCAACCATCGAGGCGCGTATTCCTGCGCTCGAAACACGCCGCGATGCCCTGATCAACGCGCTCTCGCTGCTATTGGCGCTGCAGCCCGGCGCATTGGCTGGGGAGTTGGCCGGGAAGCTGGCAAGCGAGCGCGAAATTCCCGTCCTGCCTGCCGCGGTGCCGGTCGGCCTGCCGTCCGAACTCGCGCGGCGGCGGCCGGATATCCGGCGCGCCGAAGCCGAGCTTCACCGCGCGACCGCTGCGATCGGTATCGCCAAGGCGGACTTCTATCCCAGCATTTCGCTCACCGGCAGCCTCGGCACGCAGGCGCTGGCGCTTTCCAATCTCGGAAGTTGGGCATCGCATCAGTTCGTTGCGGGTCCGTCGATCTCGCTGCCCTTCTTCCAGGGCGGCCGCCTCAAGGGCACGCTTGCGCTGCGCAAGGCGGAGCAGCAGGAAGCCGCGATCCGGTTCCAGCAGACCGTGCTCAAGGCCTGGCACGAGATCGACGATGCCCTCTCCGTTTACGATGCGCAGCAGCGGCGGCGCGATCGGCTGGCCGAGGCGGTGCGCCATAACAGGGCAGCGCTGGACGTCGCGCAGCGACGTTACCGCGAAGGCGCGATCGACTTTCTCAACGTGCTCTCGGTCCAGCGCGCGCTGCTCGATGCGGAAAGCGATCTTGCCGCAAGCAACGGACAGGCGGCGAGCGATCTCGTCGTTCTGTTCAAGACGCTCGGTGGGGGCTGGGAGACCGCCTTCCCCGAGGCCTCCCCATCTTCCGAGTCTATACCACTACCGCTCTCAACAAACGACAGCAAAGGAGCAGCGTCGTGACCGAATTTACCGGCGCGCGTCATTTCAGAATTCACGATATCTCGCAGTTTCCCGTCGTGCGGGCCCGCGCCAGCACCGTGCACCCGGGCTACGGGCCGGACTGGATACGCGAGATGGAAGACCTCCTTTCCGCCGCGACACCGTTCGTATTGCTCTACTGCGAAACCCTGCCCGAAGAGGACCAGGAAGATTTCAAGCTCCGTGGCATCTGGATGAAGGTCAATAGGGAGCGGTTGGCGGCGCACTGCAAGGCGGTGATACGGGTCGAACCGGACGCGAAGAGACGGACAAAGGTCTTGCAGCAATCCACCGGGACACAACGGGCTTTCGGCGTTCCCACCGAAGTCGCGTCCACGATCGAGGAGGCCCTGATCCGGGCCGGTACGATTTGCGCGGGACACTATGACCCAGGCGACATAGCCGGGGCGGATAGGACCGGCCATGTTTCATAGAATCCTGGTAGGGATCGATGGATCGCGCCGCACGGAAGTCATCGTCAACGCAGCCGCCAGCCTCGCGTTGGCGGCCGGCGCTTCTGTGCATATTCTCTGCGCGGTGGATCCGGCTTATTTTCTCGAGGAGGCGAATGGCATCCGCCCGAGCCGCACCGACGAATTAGATTATCCTGCAGCCGCGAGCGAGCGAGAGAGAGCCGACAATTTGGTCCGGCAAGTTGTCGCAGAGCTTGTGACTAAAGGCTTAGAGGCTTCTGGCATGGTAGTTGGCGGTGAGCCGGTCCAGGCGACCTTAACAACAGCATTCCAGCTCAAATGCGATGCCATTGTGCTCGGGCATCGTCATTTAACGTGGCTGGGACGGATGACGGATCGGTCAGTTTGCCACGATCTGCTCGAGCAGTCGTCGATACCGGTATTGGTAATTCCTACTAGCTAGGCAAGTTGCTTCCAGGATGACGATAAGGTGCCGCCACGGACAGTGGTGGCATCATCTCAGGCGCTACTGGGTCGTGGTAGCTTGCTGGCCATGGAAGTGCCTGTTCCAAGGCGATTACCGCGTAACCGCAAACGTCCGCTTCAACCCAAACATGCCGCTCCCAGTATGGTTGCGAATCTCGGGTTTGTCCCAGGCCCGGCCCATCACAGCGGACCCCTTGCTCCCGTTCAGCCGCCCATTTCTCTTTCCCAGTTTCGGCCAGTTCGGTTTTCTCTCAGCGACGGCCAAACGGCCAGACGGTTTGCCACCCTAGGCGACAAACCATCCGGCCCCTAGGGCTTGGTGATTAAATCTGCACCTGGCCGCCATCTACAAAGAGTTCGACACCGTTGACGAAGCTCGCATCGTCGGAGGCGAGGAACAGCACGGCCTTGGCGATTTCCTCGGGCTGACCGATCCGGCCCGCGGGGATCAGGCTGGCGAGATAGTCCTTGGTGTCCGCCGCCTGCTCGCTGCCGCCGAAAAGATGGTCGAGCCCGGCGGTCTCGGTTACGCCGGGGCTGACGGCGTTGACGCGGATGCGGCGATCCTTGAGGTCGAGGATCCAGTTGCGCGCGAAGTTGCGCACTGCCGCCTTGGTCGCCGAATAGACGCTGAAGGCAGGCGTGCCTGAGATGCTCGTTGTCGAACTCGTGAGGATTACTGAGGCTCCGTCCTTGAGCAGCGGTAGCGCCTTCTGGACGGTGAACAGCACGCCCTTCACGTTGGTGTCGAAAGTGCTCTGGTAGTGCTCCTCGGTGATCGCGCCGAGCGGCATCATCTCGCCGCCGCCGGCATTGGCGAAGACCACGTCGATCTGCGCATGCTGCTGCTGGACCGCGTCGTAGAGCCGGTCGATGTCGGTGAGCTTGGCCATGTTGCCCTGGACGCCGGTTACGCGCCCGCCGATTGCCTTCACCGCGGCATCGAGCGTTTCCTGCCGCCGCCCGGTGATGAACACCGATGCGCCCTCGTCCGCGAAGGCCTTGGCCGTCGCGAGACCGATCCCGCTGGTGCCACCGGTCACCACCACCACCTTGCCATTGAATTTATTCGTCATTGTCTTTCTCCTTCGTGTTTCGGCGAACCGCCGTTGCCCGAATGAGATGGCATCAGAACGATGATGCGTGTAGACAGCAGATATGGCACTTAGCGTTCCACTGGAGGAACGATGATGCGGATCGACCTGAACGACTATGCCTATTTTGCCGAAGTGGTGGCGCACGGCGGCTTTGCCGCAGCGGGGCGCGCGCTCCGGGAGCCCAAGTCCAAGTTGAGCCGCCGCATCGCCGGGCTGGAGGAGCGCCTCGGCCTACGCCTTATCGAACGATCCAGTCGGCGCTTCCGTGTGACCGACACCGGCCTTGCCTTCTACGAGCGGTGCCGAGCCATCCTCGCCGAGGCCGAGCAGGCCGAGGCGCTGGTACTCGAGGCACAGACCGAACCCCATGGCCGCATCCGCTTCAGCTGTCCCACCGGCATGGTCGAGCCCATCTCGGGGCTGATATCCGCGTTCCTCGCCCGCTATCCAAAGGTGCGCCTGCAGCTCGTCGCGACAGACCGCCCGGTGGACCTGATCGAGGAGCGGATCGATCTTGCCTTGCGCGTGCGCGCCGCGCTGACCAGCGATGCCGCGCTCACCATGCGCTCGCTAGGCAGATCGACGCGCATCCTCGTCGCCTGCCCCGAACTGGCAAGCCAGATCAAGCAGGTGGAGCAGCTCGCAAACCTGCCGACGCTCGCCACGGATGACGCCGCGGACGATCTCGAATGGCACCTTGAGACCGAGGATGGCCGCAAACATGCCATCCGCACCGCTCCGCGCATGGGCTGCACCGACATGGTCGCGGTACGCAACGCCGCCATCGACGGCCTCGGCATCGCGATACTGCCCGACCACGTTTGCCGCGAGGCGCTGATCGCCGGCAAGCTGGCCCACGTGCTGCCCGACTGGCGCGGGCTCCAAGGCATTGTACACCTTGTCTTCACCACCCGCCGGGGCCTGCCGCCATCCGTGCGAGCGTTGATCGATCATCTCGCGGTAGGGTTTCCCCGCGAGGTCGTAGAGCTGATACCCTGAGTTAGAGTTCAGGCAGACCGCAAGAGTATGGCCGACCCTTGACGGCGCTCAGCGGCTGAATTTCGTTCTCGCGGTGCTGACCGTCCGGTCTCCCCGCAGGTGTCGACCAAATTAGCCCGTTCGTCAGATGAGGGCATGACTGCTAATCTCGAAAACCCGAGCGGAAGCTTTTTAGGCAGGCGCCAAGGACGTTTGCCGAACTCACATAATCTACGGGGCAAAATCGCCGGCACGTGCAGCGATTGGCCGGGCCTCGGTCACCAGCGTCGTCAGCAGTTTGCCCGGCTCCTCGCTGGTGATGTGATGGCCCGATCGCTCAAACCAGATCAAACGTTTCGACGGCGCGCGCACCCTCGCGAACCACTCGGCTGCCACCTCGCTCGACACATTCATGTCGTGCCGGCCAAGCAGGAGCACTAGCGGCACATCCAATCGCCGTATCGTCGAGAGGTCGGTTGCCAAAACCTTGGGAAGCAGCGCCTGGGTGACCGGTTCCTGACCCTTGAACGCGTTGCGGACATCCTCGTCGCTGTATTCCGGAGCCAGCTTGAACGCGGCTGCCTCGAAATCGCCGCCCGCCCGGCGCCAGGCCGCGCCGCCGTAATAGTTCAGCCACTTGCGCTGCGTCAGGATAGCGGCAACCGTGAGCTGACGGCCAGGGGCACCATAGGGGGCGATTGCTTCCATTTCGTGCACGGCCTGCGCGTTACCGTCGGCCCGCGCCTTAGAAATTGTCCATTGCCAACCGCGCCGCTCGCTCTCCAGTCCGTCCGTCAGCTGGCCCATCCCGATATAGGCATGGAGCCATTCAGGATGCGCTGCCGCAAGCTTCAGTCCTAACATGCTGCCCCAGCTGTGCCCGAGCACGAACACCTTGCGCTTGCCGAACCGCTTGCGTGCCCACTGCACCAACTCTTCGGCATCGGCCTGGAATTGCTCCGGCGTTAGCGTGGCAGGATCGCTCGCGCCGCTCAATGTATACGTCTTGCCAGCGTTGCGCTGGTCCCAATGGATGACAGTGAAATACTCGTCCCACCCGCGGTCCCACCACCAGTCGAGAGGCATCTCGACAAACCCGGGACCGCCATGGAAGTAGATCAGCACAGGGTTTTGCAAATCCTGGCTGCGGATTGATACGGCTTGGGAAATGCCGCCGATCGGCACCGTCTCAATCGCCTGCAAACCCTGCGGGCTGACGATTTCCCGCAGATCGGCAATGATTTTGACAGCTTCCGCCCTGTTGTGCGGCCCCACGGAACCTTGCTGGTGTGGTTGGGCGGCTGCAGGAAGAGCGGCGACAATCGCGGCTAGTGCAACGAGCTTTTTCATACACTGTCCAATCGGCTTGGTATCGGACTGTCAGCTTGCCAAATTTCGTGACCGCCCGTCCATCATCGATTGGGCCAACATGACCCACGAAATTCCGGCATCGGCCGATTAGGTCAGGTCGTTCCGCTAGTAATGATAAAGGATCGCGGTCAGCAAAACCCGGACCTTCCCATGCGCCAATTAGCGGCGATCGCACCTCAGAAGAAAAGGCGATCGAATATCACGGCGGCGGCGCCGAGTGCGGCGAAAATGGTGGCGCACGACGCATTTCTCTCCGTCCTCGCGATCGCTCTTGACGAAGAGCGTTTCGATCTGGCCGCGCGACAGCTCGACCGCTCCTGGCTCCTGAAACCATCAAACAATGGTCGACGTTCATCGACAACGGACTTCACAGCCTTTCGTGAGCACCTGAAGTCGCTCGAACATCGCAACCAACGGCTGGACCTGAGACGCATCAGTGTTCATGCAGATCTTATCAAAGACGCGCACAATCACGGTGCACTTCCAAATTTCGAAAGCATCATGCAAGCAGATCTCGTCTGCTACATCAGAGGCCAGAGCCTCGGCGAATACTACGGCTGGTATCCGGAAACGCTTGTCTACGCTTCGGATCGATGGACTCCCTTTGCGGTGTTTGCCCGTTCCGAATCGGCTGAATACCTCGGCCTCCTCCTACCGGTTCTCGGCGCGAGCGACCTTGCCGCATTTCAGAACCTGATCACGCGAACCGACAGCAGTCAGCGCAACTCAAGCCTGTTCAATCGCGAAGGCTTGCCCATGCGATACGTTGCAAATTTGGAGCATCTCGGGACGAAACCCTAGGGGTAGCCCCGGAGGCCTCGTTGCACCTGTGCAGCCGTTCGAGCAACCCGCGAACGTCCACTTTTTGGGCGGTAGCGCTCCAAACCGGACCGAGCGCAAAGTAACATTCCCGGCCGTTCATCGTGGCTGGTCTCTCCGTGAACGAATGACCGCTTCGGAGATGCTCTTAGGAGGCGCTGAATGGCGGCTCTGTCGGCGGCTTCAGATGGGGGGCAGGGTAGGGCTTTGGCGGCTAGCCCCGAAGACCGGCAGGACCTCGCCGATGAGGATGCCCTCGAGCATAGCGTAATCGTAAGGAAGCAGCCATGACATCGGGATCCGTGCAATGTCGTTCCTGGAAAGCTGGGTATCACGGAAAAGCTCGCTGAACGCTGTCCAGACCGGCAGCTTCTCGTCCACGAGACTGCGTTCACCCATAAATCCGAACATGCCTGACCTGCCCGGTGCACACCAGAGCAATGCCGGATCTGATTACCGGCATACAATCCCTTTGGTCCGTTGCCTAATCCCGGGACCAGTCCATAGTGGCCCTCTTCAGTGAAGGGACAGGGGCTGGGAGGTGCGACCCGACTCAGCAAAGGCGCCGGCGTTAGAGACCCTCGGCCTGTCGCCGCCCCTATCTTTGCAGCAGTATCGCTTCCGGCAGACGCATGGCGGAACCAGGTCTTTGGCCTACCTTGCCCTGCAGACGAATTGCGCCATGAGGCTCTGATGCACAATTCGGCGCGATCGGCCGCTTCACCTTCCAGATCGTGGAGACCCGGTATCAGATCCTAACATTTTGCCTGCTGGCCGCAGGCCTGGAATGGTCGATCTCAACGAGGAACCCCACCCCGGCCATCTGCTACAATCCTTGAGGCTCACATGGCTATCTCTGCGGCAGACTGGATAGCTTTCAATTTTAGCGAAGCGCTTATTGAAAGGAGCCGGTGTGTACATATTTTAATGGGCCTTTGCGCAGAAGCATGTGACATACTTCCCGGGATTGTGGCGGCAGTCGATGTTCAACACGACGGAACCAACCAGCCGTACACAATCCATGCAGCAGCGCCCGTCGTTCCTGCATCGTCGTGGCCGGTGAATTGGGACCTGTCCGGGTGGCTGAGGCGAATGTCCAGGTCAACACGACTAAAGGTCTCGGCCCATGGCTCAAGCCATTGGTAACTCCCTCACGCCCGGGCTTCTTCGTAGAAACGCCTTCTTGCTTTGTCGGCGTTCATCCGTAAGCTTTAGTTGCGCCGATATTCGGCGTGAAGGTGAGCCAACCGCCTTTTCAGGAAAAATCGCTCGGTGCTTGCATCCGGGCCGCTGGCGCGAATGTCCAGGCCTTCGGGCTAAAGGCGCCGGTAATCGATTCCAAGTGGTTGGCCCGCTCGGCTTTGGCTGGGCGGTCTCCGTCCGGAGAGCTGCCCGTGATCCTGGGCAAAATGAGCGCGCCTGGAGTGCGCGTAATTCGTCAGGCTGCAGGCGGGGTACCGCCATGCGCCTGAAGATTGATGCCGTTCGTTCGGCAGAACGTGGTCTTGACGAAGGTGATCCCTTGCCCCCGGACGACCGTGTCCGAAGCAGCAAGGGCGATTGGCTGGACCGCCTGTACAGATCGCAGCGCGACAAGCTGGTACGCTTTGCGATGCGGCACATTCAGCCGGAGCATGCCTCCGATGTCGTGCAGCAGCTGTTCGCTCGCCTTGCCGTCAGGGGCAGGGGCAATCCGCTGGAGGTCGAGGCTCCGGACGCTTATCTGCGGCAGGCGACGATCAACCTGATCCGTAGCGAGGCACGGTATGGCCGCCGCCGCTGCGCCAACCTTCATGTCTGCGCCGACGACGTTCCGATCGCGGGAGGCGATCTTGTCGCGGCGACCGAGGCGCGCGACATGCTTGCGAGGTTGGAGGAGATCATGGCAGAGCTTGCGCCGCGAACCCGCGAAATCTTTCTGGCTCATCGCTTCGATGGCTATACTTACACGGAGATTGCCGCGCGGACAGGCCTCAGTGTCAAGACGGTCGAAAAGCATATGACCCGCGCGATCGGCCATTTGACGCGGCGTCTGGAACAATGACGAGAGACAGGAAGGTCGTGAGCAGCGAATGAGCCTCGAGCAGGATGCCGACAATTGGTTCGTCCGGATGCGCGGACCTGACGCTGCCGCCGCGCAGGCGCAGTTCGACGCATGGTATGCCGTGCCTGCGCATGCCGAAGCCTATGCGCAAAGGGCCAGATCTTTCGACACCATCATGTTCCTGGCCCGCACCGCAACCGTCAGGAACAGGGACCTCGAGGCGGCACAACCCTGGCTGCTGCGGACCTCGTTCAGGAGATACGCCGCAGCGGCGATCGGCGTGATGCTGGCAGGGGCACTGGTGCTGCTCGTAATGCAGCGCAGCTGGGGATCGGCCCAGGTGCTTTCGCGAATGGAAGTGGCTTCGCTGGACGATGCGCCCCGACGCGTTGCCCTTCCCGACGGGTCTGCGGTGATCCTCGACCGTGGATCCCGTATGCAGATCTCGTTCGATAAACGTGGGCGCCGGCTGCGCCTGCTGGCGGGAAGAGCGCGTTTTGCGGTTGCCCATGAGAGTGCGCGACCTTTCGTTGTCGAGGCCGGTGCGGGAAGAGTGATCGCTCATGGTACGCTGTTCGATGTCGAACTGATGCAGAATTCGGTGAGCGTGGCCCTGTTGCAGGGCGCGGTGGAAGTACGCGACGTTGGTGCGGGGCACGGCCGCAAGAGGCTTGAGCTGTCGGCGGGCGAGGGGACTGCGATCGCGGGTGGATCGGTCGGAAAGCCTTTTCGGATCGATGCCGGCCAAAGCAAATGGCCCGACGACATGCTCGTTCTCGACGGGGCGGAAATCCATGACGCTGTCGCGATCTTCAATCGGACCGCACCGAGACCTGTTCTCGTCGAGCTGAAGTCGGCTCGGGCGATGAAAGTCACCGGCGTGTTCCGACGATCGGATCCCGAAGGCTTCGCACGGCAACTGGCAGCAACCTTCGGGCTCGGCCTGGAAGAGCACGACGATGGCAGCCTGGCACTTGTTGACGGTCCGTCCTCACACAGATGAACCCTACTGCCCGGGGCCGCCGCGTCGCCAGCATGAGGTCTCGCGCAATGAAGTGTTGTCCCTTGTTCGAACTTGTCTAGAATCAGAGGATTATGAAGTCCGATCTTGATCACCTTCCCGAAGAAAAGCGTGCCGACCTGAAGCGGGTGGTCGAGATTATTTTCGCAGAGTTCGAGGATGTCCTCGCGCTCTCGATGCAGGGTTGGAAGAAGCAGGGACGGATCATGAAAGTGATCCTTTACGGCTCGCATGCACGCGGCGACTGGGTCGCGGATCCGGTCGGCGGCTATTTCTCGGACTACGACATCCTCGTCGTGGTCAACGACGAACGTCTGGCTGACGAGGCGGAGTATCGGGGCAAGGCCAAGGACCATCTCAACCGCGCGTACGACATTACCCATGTTATCTCGGCGCCCGTCGGACTGACGGTGCATTCCATGGCAGACGCGAATTTTCAGCTGGCGCGAGGGCGACCGTTCTTTCTCGATGTCGTGCGCGAAGGCGTGGTGCTCTACGAACTTGAAGCCCAGCAGTTCGCGCTGCCAAGGCCGCTGGATACTGGGTTGGCTCATGTCGAGGCGGAGAAGCATTTCAAAAAGTGGTTTGCAACTGCCAGCCGTCATTTGGCCGGTGCGAAATTCTATATCTCCCAAGGCTGGAGCAACGAAGCGTCATTCTTGCTTCACCAGTCGACCGAGAATTTTTACCACACTGTGCTTCTGGTGTTGAAGCTCTACAGCCCCAAATCCCATAACCTGAAATTCCTGCGGGGGCGCGCGGAAGACATTTCGCGCGATCTGATCCCGATCTGGCCTCGCGACACCAAATTCGCAAACCGCTGCTGGGAGTTGCTGTATCAGGCCTACGTGAAGGGCCGCTACTCCCCGCACTATGTCATTCGAGATATCGAACTCGAATGGCTGGTCGAGCGGATCGAACTACTCGAGACGGAAGTGCAGGCAATTTGCGAAAGTCACCTGAGTAAGTCGGGCGGCAAGTAGCAGGCCCTCATAAGGCAGGTGCCCGAACGGACAGGCTCGCTGTCGCGACGGTGAATAACGCGGATTTGTGCCCTGTTTGGCAGTCAGGAAAAATATTTGCGCACAGCGTAGGGTGTTTTCCAATCGCCGTCGATCCGCCGCTGAAGGGTTCTGCTGAGAGCAGGCCTCGGGGATGGAGGTTCACAAGTGCGTTACCAACTACTGGCGTGCTGCAGCATGGCTGCGGCCGCGACGATGATCTGTGCGCCTGCTTCGGCCAAGGCCGATACGAGAATTGAAGTGCACCTGCCGGCCCAGCCGCTTTCCGCGTCGCTACGGGATATCGGGCGTATCTTCGGGCGCAATGTGGTCGCGGATGACGCGGTGGTCCGGGATCGGATGGCATCGCCTGTCGATGGCAAGCTGACGTTCGAGGAAGCAGTCGCCGCCTCGCTGTCCGGCACCGGATTGAAATTCAGCCCTTCCGGTGGTGGGGTCGTCGTCGGCAAGCTGGCGGAGGGTGATGGGGATGAGGGCGGCATCGTCGTGACCGGCTCGCGCATTCGAGGGGCACCGGTCGCCTCGACCCGGCTCACCTATGACCGCGAAGAGATGCGCAACGCGGGACAAGCGAGTGCGGCCGATGTCATCCGCGCAATCCCGCAGAACTTCTCTGGGGGACAGAATCCGGGCGTCGGGGCCAATGTCACAGGCGGCAAGAGCGTCGATATGGGAGGCGGCTCGTCGATCAACTTGCGCGGGCTGGGTAGCGACGCCACACTCACGCTGCTCGACGGCCGCCGCCTTAGTTTCGACGCGGCTATTCAGAGCGTCGACGTTTCCGCCATTCCCTTCGGTGCGATCGAGCGGATCGATGTCGTTCCCGACGGCTCCTCGGCCCTGTTCGGCTCCGATGCCGTAGCGGGCGTCGCCAATATCGTACTGCGCCGCAAATTTGACGGACTTGAGACGACGGAACGGATCGGCAGCTCGACCGACGGCGGGTATTTCCAGCAGCAGTACGGCGCGACAATTGGTAAGGTGTGGTCATCCGGCAGTGCTGTGGTTTCTGCCGAATATGGAAGCAATTCCGGTATCTGGTCGAGCCAGCGCTCCTATCTCGAGGAGCGCACGCCGGGCGTCGAGGTCTACCCCTCCATGCGCCATCACAACGCTGCGGTTACCTTACGGCAGGAGCTGGTGCCTGGCCTGACACTCGATCTCGATGGCATCTACAACAAGCGTCGGCGTGAACAGACACTGCCGCTCAATGCCGCCGGCGATCTTTCGGTAAGCCGGTACGATTCGTTCCAGCGAACCGAATCCTGGGCGGTCGCACCATCGCTAACCCTCGAGCTGCCCGCCGAGTGGCAGGTTTCTCTGGCCGGCAGCTATGGCTGGAACAAGGTCTATTACAGCGTTGACACCACGTACGGCACGGTTGCGACGAATGCCGGCTACGGCTTCTACCGCAACGAGACCGCAAACGTGGAACTGAGCGGCAACGGCAAGCTTATCGACCTGCCGGCCGGTGCGGCCAAGATCGCCGTCGGCGCCGGATTTCGCCGCGACATGTTCAATCGGCAGACCTACCGGGGCCTTACGGAATTTGTCGATCGGATGAGGGACAGCCTCTACGCCTTCGGCGAGCTCAGCGTGCCGGTGATCTCACCGGACCAGGGATCGCCGCTCGGCAAGAGCCTCGATCTGAGCATGGCTGCGCGGTACGAACACTATTCGAATGTGGGGTCGGTGACGACGCCCAAGCTCGGGCTCATCTACGCGCCGGTTTCCGATGTCACGCTCAAGGCAAGCTGGGGGAAGTCGTTCCGCGCGCCGACTTTCTACGAACAGTACATGCCGATGCCTGGCTATCTCTACAACGCGACTACGTTCGGCGGCACGACGGGTACTGTCATCTACGTCGTCGGCGGCAATCCGGAGTTGAAGCCTGAGCGATCGACCAACTGGTCAGCGACGATGGCATTCCATCCGGCGGCGCTCCCAGGCGCCGAACTCGAGATCAGCTATTTCAACATCCGCTACCGGGACCGCATCGTCACGCCGATGGCCTATCCTCGCCAAGCACTGACCAATTCGGCCTACGCGGACTACGTCACTCTCGATCCCGACGCAGCCACCCAGAATTCGGTCATCGATCGGATGGTGTCGTTCACCAATCTGACGACCACCGCCTACGATCCCGGCACCGTGGTCGCGATCATCGACAACTCGAACATCAACGCCGGGCGCCAGAACATCTACGGCATCGACGTGCTTGGCCGTTACAGCTTCGACCTTGCAAACGGACGTCTGAGCGCCGCGCTTAACGGCAGCTATCTCCACAGCGAGCAGCAACTGCAATCGGGGCAGGCATTCACGCAGCTTGCCGGTACACTGTTCAATCCGCCTCATTTCCGCGGTCGGGGAGAACTCGGCTGGGGCAAGGGCGGCGTGACCCTCACCGCCGCAATGAACTACATCGGTTCGATCGAGGACAAGCGCACGGCGGTCCCGGTGAAAGTCGGCAGCATGATGCCGGTCGATTTCACGGTGCGGTACCGTACCGGTGAGGAAGGCGGCCCGCTTGGCGGCATCGATGTGATTTTCTCGCTGCAGAACGCCTTCAACGACAAGCCGGATACGATCGCCACGACGGCGTTCACTGACACGGCCTACGACAGTACCAACTACACGCCGTTCGGCCGCGTCGTCAGCCTTTCGGTGACTAAGAAATGGTAAGGACGATAGCCAGCCTGCTCGCGATTGTGGCCGCAAGCATAGGAGCGGAAACTGCCCTCGCTGTCTGTGACGACGTGGTGCCAAAGCAGGGAATTGTGGCGGCGCAGGAGCGCCGCGATATATCGCCTGCGGATTTGGTGCGACTTCGGGATATCGGATTTCCAGAGGTCGTATCCAGCAAGGTCAGTCCTTCCGCGCTTTCACCGGACGGACGCAGCATTGCCTTCGTGGTCACACGCGCAGAGCCTACCGACAATACGATCTGTAGCGCGCTTGTAGTCGTGCCGCTGGATGGCGACATCGCCGGGGGAAACGTACGGCCGCGTGTCCTGGATATCGGCGGCGCTCTTCCCTTCTCGAGAGGCGTCTATCGCGGTCTTTTCATCAAATCCGGTGTTCCCGCGCTGATAACACCGGTCTGGTCGCCCGACGGCAAGAGCATCGCTTATCGCAAGACGGTCAGCGGCATAGTGCAGGTCACCCAAGTCAACGTGGACGGCAGCGGAGCTGCCGCCGTCACACGTTCCGAGACGGATATCGAAGATTTCTCCTGGTCGCCCGACGGGTCGCAATTCACTTACCTCGCTAGGCCAGGAGAGCTCGAGTCTAGGCGCAGGACGGAAGCGGCTGGTCGCTCCGGATGGCTCTATGACTCGAGCGTTCTCCCCAACGAGTCCCTGGACCCGCGTCCCTGGGCAAAGGACATTCCTCTCAACGCGTTCACCGTCGATCTGTCGACGGGAGCAGCGCGGGCGGCAACCGAGGATGAGCGCCTGCGCGTCATCCCGGCGCCTCCGACCGGGACGTCCTACGAAATGGAAGCGCGTGCTGGTAATGGAGCAACAGCGTGGACGCAGCGATTGGGGGGCGGCCCGGAAAGTGAGCAGAGGCTTTGGGCCACGCTGCCGGGCAGGGAGAAGCAGGCTTGCGCGCACGCCGAATGTTCGGGACGGATCGTTCAGACCTGGTGGGATAGTGCCGGCACCTCTGTCGTGTTCCTCCGCCGACAGGGATGGAACAGGGAGGTCTGGGCGCTCTACCGCTGGTCGCCGGGGACGAATGGGCTGGCTCTGATTACCAAGACCCGAGATGCGCTGACAGGGTGCTTGCCGGCGGACAAGGAGCTGATCTGCGGCCGGGAAAACGCCATCATGCCGAGACGGGTAGTCGCAATCGATCTTCGCTCGGGCAAGAGCCGTATGGTGTTCGATCCCAATCCGGAATTCGCCCAATTTCGGTTGGGAAAGGTCCAGAGACTGCGCTGGATCAACGAACGCGGTCTTTCGGCCTGGGGAGACCTCGTGCTTCCGCCGGGATACGATGGAAAGTCGCGTCTGCCTCTGGTCATCACGCAGTACCATAGTAAGGGCTTCTTGCGGGGCGGGACGGGCGACGACTATCCGGTCTTTCCGCTCGCCGCCAAAGGCTTCGCTGTCCTGAGCTTCGAGCGTCCACCGACCGTTTCATCGATCACTCCGGGCGTGACCGATTGGGACGAAGCCCTCAGGGTGCAGTTCAAGGATTGGGCCGAACGGCGGAGCATTTTCTCTTCGCTCGATCGCGGTATCGACAAGGCCGTCGCGACGGGCTTCGTCGATCCTGGCCGCATTGGCATAACCGGGCTCAGCGACGGTGCCTCGACGATCGAGTTCGCGCTCGTCAATTCCCGGCGCTTTGCGGCGGCAGCCATGAGCACCTGCTGCGACGACATGCTCAGCTCCATGGTGCTCGGCGGCTTCGCGTGGGGCGAGCACAATATCAAGATCGGGCTGCCGCCTTCGGTCGATAACGATCGCGACTATTGGCGTCCGGTCTCGCTTTCGGTGAACGCGCGCAAGATCGACACCCCCATCCTCATGCAGCTCGCCGATCGCGAAACCCTCCTTGCTCTGCCTGCGTTCGGGGCGCTCCGGGAAGCTGGCAAGCCGGCCGAGATGTTCGTCTATCCCGACGAGTACCATGACAAGTGGCAGCCGGCGCATCGACTGGCGGTCTATCAGCGCGGCATCGACTGGTTTTTGTATTGGCTTCGGGGGACACGCGATCCTGATCCGGCGAAGCAGGACCAATATGCCCGGTGGGATGGGCTTCGCACGCTGCGAGACAAGGCGCGCGCTGTCAATTCTCCATGATTCCCCGTGCCCAGGTTTCTGCGTCCAGCAGATACAGAATCCTGCCGTAGGTCGTTCCCGTGAGGCGCTCTGTGTCCCTGAGCGCCCTGGCGAGCGCGGTCGTGTCGATCACGCCCGCGCTCGCCAGAATGCCGTCCAGGAGATAATCGGTGATGGCGGCTCTGTTTCGCTCGAGCAGTGAAAACAGGAAGCTTTCGGGATTACCCTTGCTCCGGCGCCAGGCGATTTCCGGCGGCAGGAGAGTTTCGAATGCCGTCCTTGCCGCGGCGCGATTGTTGCCGCGCCCAAACCAGTGCCAGCTGGGAATTGCTAGGCACAGCTCGATCAGGGGCTGGTTAACCAAGGGAGCGATACAGTTCTGCTTCGTGCCATGCGGACCATCCTCCACATAGCCTTGCGCCGCGATGAGGATCGCGATGTGCGCACCGCGTCCGGGCAGTGCGAACTCTGGGGGTGCCAACCATGGGTGAACCGCGCCTTTGTCGGCGAGGGTCTGCGCATCCCGCGCGAGAAGGCGGCTGTCACCTTGCAGCTTGTATGGTCGTACGCCTTGCCATGCGCGCCGCCGCGCTTTCCAGCTTACCCGCCATCTCGCCGCGCCGGCGAGCTGGGCGATGTCGTCGCGCACTTGCCGAAAATGATGGATGCCATCGGGATCGATGAGGCAGTCGGCAGCGAATGCGGCGGAGCGCAGCGAGCAGAACACATTGTCGCCGCCGCCGCCATCGACGACGCCATCGCAGCCCAATTCTCCTGCGACCTGAGATGCCATCTCGAAAACCAGCTGCTGGTAACCTCTGGCTACGGGCCGGGGCGTGCGAACGGCGCCGATGCGCGCAAAATCGTATTCCGCGACCGCCATCCTCCGCTCTTCGAGCGGACGCTTGACGTGCTGCGCGACCCGGCGTGCAAACTCCCTCTCGTCGCCTGCATGGTCCCGGGTCGCCAGATTGAGGCACGAGAAGGTGCGGTCATCGGCGGCCAGGCTTGCCGCAAGGATCGAGGAATCGAGCCCACCGGACAGCATCAGCAGTGGGTTAGAAAGGTCAGAGGTTCTGGCCGCGACCGAGGCTATGCATTGCTGGCGTAGCCGGCGAACCGCATCATCTGCATTGTCGATGGATTTCCCGGCCGCGACGGAAGACCAGGGCGACCACACGTTCTCAAGGCGCATCCCGGCCGGCTCGACGAGCAGCCGCGATCCGCCCCGGAGCTCCTCGATCCCGGAGAGCGAAGTCGTCACAAGGCGCATGTCGCCAAGGGCCAACTGTCGCGTGATCTCTTCGAAATCGAGGATAAACGGGGTGCCGCTCGCAGACCGGAGGAGGTCGATATCCGACGCGGCAATGGTCCCGGGACCCTTGCGCTGAAACAGGCAAGGCAGACGGCCAAAGGGGGCTCGTACCAGCGACGCGCCATTCGGGGTGCGCAGGATACCGACATAGGCGCCCCAGAATGCCTCGAATAACCGGGTTCCAGCGGATTTAAGGATCGCCCGGCGGGTGTCGTCGGATAGCGCTGTCAGGCGCTGATGGTTGCCGGACTGATAAACCGGTCCGATGACGAGGCCATCGTCATCTAAATGAAGGTTCGCGGCTGGATCGTTGCACGCGACGACCACCTCCGGCGTTTCGAATGCGGCTGTGAGCTCGTTCTGACGTGCTGCAGCAAGCAACTGCGCGCGGTCGGCTTCGGGAAGGCAGATCCCGGCGATAAACCGATCATGCTTCATACGACGAGGATCGGCGTGAACACATCCGTCCTTTCTCTATGTTCGTTGATCAGGGTCCCGCCCACCTGCACCCAGGCATGGGCAGCGAACGGTGTGAGCCGTACTCCGAGGATCAGCAGCGGGTTGATCCCCAGCGATAGCAGCCGATGCGCAATTGCAAGCGACCAGGGCAGGCATCGACCATGCGTATCGATGATCCCGGAGGCCGCCGCGAAGGACCCGGCGACGCGAATGAGGTCCCGCTCCCGAACAGTGGGAGCAGCAGGCATCGCGTGCGGCCTTCGGATAGACGCCTTTCGATTGACCAGATGCTGGATCGTTGCCGCAAGTCCGCGTAGTCTGAGCTCGGTCCGGCTTCTCAGAATCCAGCCGACAGCGGCGAGGCCATCCAGCGCAGCCAAGCTCCTTGGCTCGCCGCAGAGTTCGCCGGTGACCTCAGGCATGATGCACGGCGTAATGTCGTTCGCCCTTGCGTCGGCGATCAGCAGGTTACCGGATTGCAGCCCGCTCGAAGCCGATCCGCCTGGTGATCGCCCCTCGATGAGGTCGCGGAAATCAGCCTCGATTTGCGGTGAAAGGCAGAAATACCGATCCGAAGATAGATCGAGGAAGACGAGCCTGTCCCCGGCAATGCAGAAGGACAGGCCGCCGCGCAGTGCATAGGCCATGGCGATATTCCGACAATGGAGGACCGACAAAAGGGATGCGCGACCCTATCGCGCATCCCCCTTGCTCAGTCGTCGGAGAGGCCGGCGACATCCTGGCCGATGCCCACGTCGGGGTTCTGCCCGCCGAGGCCCTGGGTTTCGACGCTGGCAGTGCCCAGCTCGATCACGTCATCATTCCGTTCCATGACAGTCTCCTCGTTAATCACCGCGACATTGCGGCAACGAGGATTTTATGACGTCGATGCGGCCATTTGAATTTTATATTGAACATATAGCGCGAATGTTATTTCGGTTATCTGCTGTTCTGAAAGATTTCGATTATTAATTTGGGAACGATCGTCAATCTCGCCCTGTGATACTCTTGTACGAGCATTTTAGTCGATCTTGGGCTTTGCTCTAGCGAAACAGCAATAGTCCGAATCTCGTCGACGGCGTTCTCGATGACAGCCGATTCGATCTGGCGGATGTAGGCAAGTCTGGCGTTGGCCGAAGCAACCTGCATGACGATCTCGGCGCTGCGGGAACGCGCGGCGATGAACGAGAAGAGGTCGGCGGCGTCCATCGGTTCGGTTTGGTTATCGGTGAGGATGTGTATTCCCCGGCTCATGCGCAGGGCCGTACGCACGAGTTCGTCGTTCCAGCGGTAGAGATCGCGCAGACCGATCTCGTTGACGGCAGGCACATGAAACCCGTCGCTCGAGCGGGTCTCGACAAGACGCTCTCCTGCGAGGCGATGCAGGGCATCGCGGATCGGCGTTGCGCTGCTGGCATATTCCTGGGTTAGCCTCGCGGGCTCTAGCCGCGCACCTGGCGTGAATGTGCCGTTGGCGAGCGCCCGCTTCAGCCTGTCGTAGACCCGTTCCGCAGTGGTGCCCGCGTTCATGGAAACAGGCTCCGGCTGACCGGGGTGGCAGTGCTCGCTAAACAGGGGATGTCTTCGATATCGAAGTCTGCGCCCCTGCAGGGATCGAGGCTTTTCAACGGCACTCTTGCGGAATGGGGCGTAAGGTTATGGTCGATTGCGGTGACCGCCTTTGCCGGGACCGCGCCGCGCACCGCGCAGTATCCGATTTCGCTTAATTCCGCCGAAATCCGGCTCGCCTTGCGCGGGAAAGGCTCAGTGAACATGGGCGGCCTCCCCACGCGGTGCCAGCGCCGGGGCAGGCGCGCAGATGCCCCCGCGTTCGAGCAGGGTTGGCGTATCCTCGTCGATCTCGATGAGCATGGCGCCCAAGGTATTTCCGTCCACCACTTTGGGCACGCCAAGCGGGCGGCATCCCCAGCCGAATGTCAGGATCTGGCGCAGCCACGGTAGGTCGGCCACGCCTGTGTAACGCTCGATGCCGTTGGCGAGCGCGAAGGCGACGAGCGCATGGACGAGCTCGTTCCTGGCCTCGCGTCTTTCGGCCGCCGACGATTTGCGCTCCAGGCAGAACCGGGTGATTTCCATAGTGGTCGGGCCGCACGGAACCGCCTCGTCGCATAGCGTGGGGAAGAGTGTGTCGAGGATATGCGGCTGCGTCGTCGGTAAGAGGCGCGCCGATGCGCGGTGGGCGCCGTCCTTGTCGGACAGCACGATGTACATGGCCGCCTCGTTGTCGAACTGGTCGAGCTCGAACCGGCCGGCAAGGGCCGGCAGGTCCCAGCGCAGAAGATCGATAAAGACGCGCTTGCGCGCCTCGAACATGTTTCGAAGAACAGAATGCTCGCTTACAGCGGGGGCGTTGGACAGGCAGTGGATCATTGCGAACCTCCTTTGTAAAGGTTCGCAAATGTCCCTCGGAGATAGCCCTCGGGCTATTCACGGTTCCGTGTATAGGAGCCTGCCGGCACTTCAGGGAAACTGATCACTCCGTTCCGACATGCGAGGAAAGCCAGCAATGGTCTGTTCAGCGCTCCCAGCTTTTTGCAGGCGTCGTTGACATGGCGCCGGACTGTCGCTTCGCTGATCCCGAGGATTTGCCCGGTGTCCCAATCGCTCTTGCCGGCCATCATCCAGATCAGGCACTCGCGCTGGCGTTTGGTGAGCAGCGCAGACCCGATACATTCCATGGCTTCGGCGAGGCCGACCAGCCGGCGCGCTGCCGCAAAGACCTCCGGCGCGACGAGCCTGGCGAGAATGAGGCCGTCCTCGTCGAGCGGCCGGCCGGGTGCCGTAACGAAAGTACACGATCCGAGGAATTCCCCAGGGACGTTCGAGGGTATCGTGAATCCGTCGTGCAGTCCGTGCTGCCTGGCCAATTCGAGCAAGTGCTCGTCGTAGGCGCTGTATTCCACGAGTTCGTGCGCTTCCCGCCAAAGGAAAGGGTTCTGGGTTCTTCCGGATGCGCGGTGCACGAAATCCCGGCCGACAAAACCGTTTCGGTCGTAGAAGTCGATCCAGGGTTCTGGGTAATTGAGCAGGCGGAACGCTTGCGGCTTGCCTGTGCCCCAATCGATGTGGTGGCCTATCGCATAGTAGTTGCAACCGACCGCCTGGGTGATCTGGTTGAGGGCAAGATCAAGCTCGGCGAGATCTTTGGTTGCCCGAACAAGGTCCCTGAATTTTTGATATGCAGTTTTGACGCCCATACGCTGACACGGCTCTTCGCGGCGTCTCAAGCCGCCAGGACGCGTCGAGCCGTCCTTTCCGCTTGCGGGCGAAATCGCTTCGGGCCCTCATTCCCTCGTCGATCCGCGTTTCTACGTAGCACGCATACTACCCATGGATCGCGACGCTGTGATGTGATCTTTGTCACACAGTCGTCACACATCGTCCGGTCGCCGGATCTCGCATGACCGATGGAAAAACGGCGATAGACTGGCGCAATTCGGCCAATTACCGGGAGCTTGCACGCCTCGACCGCGCAGCCCTGATGTGGGAATGGCTGCGCCGCAGTGCCGGTTATGCAGAATGGTATGCTCAGGCGAGCGAAGCGACGCGAGGGGGATGGGACGGGGAGGCAGCCCTAAAATGGGGACTGCACTTTCGCCGAGAACCCCGCAGTCGACGCCTGCGGGGCAAATCTCATCTGGAGCTCTGAGTTCGATCCCGGGGCGCTCGAAGTCGACGCATGTGCGGCAGGCCCTGACGATCCGGACGCCGTCGATCCGGCCTGGTTCGGCCCTTGGCTAAAACTTGTCGAAGGGCCAGGCGGGCATGAGCACGCCGTGCTTGCCGATGGGCGCCGGCGAATTCGCCTCGATGTTCTGGCCGGATCGGTGAGGAGAGGGCCGGTCGTGCTTCACTACCGTCTGGCAGGGACGCAATCCGCACAGCCCAGAATGCTGCCGCTTCGCCGGCTACTGGCGTTCTGCAGTCACAAGCGCTTCATCGCTTCGCTCTTTCCGCCGGATCCGAGGATGGTACGCTGGGTCGAGGCGCTTAGAGTGCACGATGCACTTATGGGCGGCGTCAGTATAACAACTATCACGGAAGAACTGTTCGGTGCCGAATTCCTCGATCTCGATACCAGACGAGGTTCGACTTCCCTGAAATCCAGGACCCGCCGCCTGATCCGCGAAGCCCGGTCGATGGCGGCGGGCGGATATCGTTCGCTTATGCGCAAGGGACATTCCTGAGCCTGGGCAATTCAAAGGCTGCCATTTCAGCCCGCCTTGATGCCCAGCTTGCGCCTGTTTCCGAAGCAGTTGCAGAGGCCTTCGTTTTTTCAGTCACGGCGGTCCCATTTTCGGCAGTGTCTGTTCCCTTGACTGACCTCTTCCGCCCGCCAGTGCTACCGAGCCCGATCTGGAATGCCACTTCCGAGCGCTCTACGGCATACTCGGGAGAGACCATCGGATACTCGGTCGGCAGTTTCCAGCGTGTACGGTTTTCCTCTGGTGAAAGATTGTGCTGGGTTCGGGACGCATCCACGCTGCCTATGCAATCCCAGCTCCTGCGCAGCTTCTTGCAGAACCTAGCAACACGAGCCCAGCTGCCGGATAGGGACGTTTCCGTCTGCTACGAGCTCGGTTCGACCCCGAGCAGGCACTTCACCTATCTAGTAGTTGACATCAAACGCTTGGTACCCGCCCGAGAAACGGCAGAAAACGCCCGCTTTCTGACGTTCGATAACGTGTTCTCCGATGGCAGCCGGGGGCCGGTAGGCGACTGTCACCTCATCACTGGGACACGGGCAATAGCTGCCTGTCCGTTGTGCCGCGCGTTGATGTTGGCAGGATGAAAAACCTGCCGGTCGGCAGTCGCCCCAGGGCGGACATCACGCCATGGTCAGAAATCGCAAAGGCGGCACCAGGAATACGACCAAGCGAACAATGTGAGAGCCGCCGCTGGAACATAAAATAGAAGCATGAGCAGCTTTGTAGACGTTCGGAACCGGATCATGATGAAGCCGGTGCAACCAAAGACCAACGACAGCGCCAGCACCGGAAAAAGCCAGACGTTTAGCGAGTTCACGTTGCTGCTTGTGCGGCTCCAAGCCGCAAGGAACGGATATGAGAACAAGAAGGGGCCAGCAAACAGGATCGCGGTGCCGATGACCGGAACATAGTGAGTGCGGCTGATGTTCATGTAAGCAGGATGCTTTATAGTCGGTATTCTAGCAACGGCAGCTTCCCACCCATCGCAGTCGTGGCGGCCGTCGTTTCGGGCGACCTAAAACCGGTCCGGCTGCTATGCGCTGTGGCTCATGCCGTTGACCGCCTGGAGCGGCTATCGAGGGTGGATTTCAGACATCACGAATGATCACGAGTAAAGTCGTCGTTCCACCACCGGGGAGAAAATTTCATCTTCTTGCCTTGCGGTGTCATCCAAGCTGAAAAGCACTGTTGGACTTCCATGCTCGGCATTTCTCCATCAATGAACAGTTGCGACTTCGTCGGTCTCACGACTACGCGAAGCTCTCGAAATCCGCATTCGCGAGCTACCTCTGTAGCCTTTGTTACGCTTTCAAATGGCCCTTCGGCGATTGGCTGTTGCGGCGAGGTAGCCTCGGCAATCGTAGTTGCCATCAAAAGAGATAAGGCCATGACGCCTTTAAGCATAAGGTCACCTATTGAGCCGACGTTTCAATAGGTATCCGGACCTGCATACGGCGGCAATGGGGGCGTTTCGAGAACGGCAGCTTTTCTCGGGTCAGATGGGCGTCTCCAACCTGAACGAATGACCGTTTCCGAACAAATGGAACGACGCCCTGTCCGGCGGCAATGGGCGCTAAGCGGCTGTTGGAAGATGCCAGCCCAAACTTCCGCTTCCGACCCCTTCCGGTCATTCGGCTTGACTCCAGCGAGGTCAGGGGCGGGCGCCGCCATCAGCTTCGAAACCGATTGACCGCGCGTTTCCACGCCCGCTCATCCGGCATTGGCAGGCGCACGGTCGGCTCTTCGCGGCAGGTCTCGAATTTCCCCGGCGCCAGCTTCCGGAAATTCATTCGCCAACATTCGCTGCAGTAGAACCGGCCCTGCGCCTTGGTGAAGTTGGGATTCCATCCTTTGCGCTCGAAGAGATACCATAGCGCATGGGGATCGAAGACGGCCGACCGGCCGCACGCGCACGTCACCTTGTTCGGGTAATGCCAGGCGGCGGCTTCGAACAGCCGCGTCGGTATCCTCAGTCCGTCAACGTAGCGCACTGCATCAGCCGCGCGCCGACTGCTTCGTCAGCACGGCGGCGCAGGCAAGGGCGCCGGTCATGTAAGGGCCGTCGTCTTGCTCGCCTGACCGTATCTGCCGCAGGAACTCCCGATTATCGAGGCCGCGTCTCAAGTGCCGTTGCCACCGCATGGCGGATTTCCTTTATCTGTTCCATCTTTTGCTTCTCCGGGGTGCTTTGCACACATCGACTCATGGTGGGAACATATAGAGAACATGATAGGCTCGCGCTATCGATTCGACAGCGAGGATTGCCATGGAACAGCCACCCGGCACACCGACACTCGACGACTTGCGCCGCGAAGTCGGCAGGATAGCCGGCAGAGGCGGCTCATTTCAGGATATCACCAAGGGCCCCGATTTTCGGGCTTTCGTTCCCGCAGCGCCCGACGCGCGTCTTCGCCCGACCGGGCGCACGAATGCGCCTGCCGAGCGCGGGGCGTTTGGCCGCTGGCTGCTCATGCAGACCGGCCGAGGCGGACTGGTCGGCGAACTGGCGAAGTGCGCAGTGGCGGATCGCGGGTTTCCGAAGGACGGCGATCCCGAGGCGGTACGGCAGCGGCTTAGCGTCGGTCAGGCAGAGGGTGACATGTTCGAGGCGGTCGATGAAGCCGAACTCGACTGGCTGAGCTATTGAGGTCCGGCCGTTTTTTGATCCAGCGCGGAGCTATCCCGCATTGCATCTGGTCTCGCGGCCGAGGATCAACCGCTGATGCTGAAACAGGCCGAGATGATCATAGTAGCGTTGCTGATGGCGGTGGCATTTGTGGCGCAGGTGGTGGGCTGGTTCGCCTGAACTAAGGCTCGCTTGTGCGATCAATGATCAGCGGCCCGTCATAGATGCGACAGAGCGCGAAGGCTTCGTCAGGATCGCCGTTGGTCCAATGGTCCCAGTGCTCCTGGGCAAGGATGGTCGGCATCCGATCGTGGACGTCAGCCATCTGCTCGCACCCGTTGACCATGACCATCGAGTAGCAGTCGCCCCACTCAGCGGTCGGCCGCCAGACGCCCGCGACCGCGAAGACTTCCTGATCGGGGAGGGAGTACCAGGTGCGCGTCATGGCGCCCTTGGCGCCCTCGGCTTCCGCCCACGCGATGACGGGGATCAAGCACCGCCGCTTGCGGAAGCTGTCCACCCAGAAGCCGGTGTGCAGCTTGTCCTCGCGCGTGTTGTTGACGGGCTTGGGCTTGAGCGGCGCGCCGGTTTTCTTGCTCTTGAGGACGAGGGGGAAGCCCCAGTTCATCGAGCGGACCATGCCGTCTGCGACCACGAGGCCGGGATAGCCGGGGAAGATCTCGGCCGCGAAGTTCGGCGCAGCGTTCGACGTCGCTCGGAACAGCCCTGCGACGGCGGCGGCGGGCGCTGTCATCCGATAAAGATTGCACATGCGGGGATCCTGCGCCTCGCTTGTCGCGCGATCAATCCGATGGGAGAGGGGGCGTCATCTCGATCAACTAACAATATTGCGTGACCGCGACACGACGCGGCACCCCGTCAGCGCGCGCTTAATCCTCCGCCTTCCCCGCCCACTTTTAGTCTCGGTTTCGATGCACATTTGCGGTGCCGGGAAAATGGCTCGGTTCTTAGGTTGAATAGCGATGACGGACCGTATCGCCGGCTGGGCCCCCTGATTATGCCGCCATTGGTGATTTACGCGTCGCAATTTCCGCACGTGTCGCTCATGCAACCCTCTGTCCTGTCGATTAAGGGTCATGTCGCGGGTGGCGGCGGCATGCAAGAGGCGCGCCTTGTTCTATATGTGATCCATTCTCTTTGGGTAAAAGGGATCCACCTTCAGCGCCTATCGCATGCCATCTTGAGGGCGCCTGCCTGGGCGCGTGTCGGCGTGACCATGCGTGACGAGCGGATGCGACCAAAAGCCGCTGCAGAACTTGCGCTAAAGATCATCGAGCGGCTTGCCGACTATTCGCCATTCCGGACCCGATCAGTGGATGCTCTTCCCCTGTGCGTCTCCGTTTTCGGTCCGGGCGGCGAATGGAAGATATTTGCGATACCCTTTGGGATTGCCGATCGGGCGGCGCGCGCGGAAACCGATGCCTGTAAGTCCAGACCTTTGCGACGCGGCGTCCAAATTTTCTCCGGACCTATAGGGTCTCGAGCGCCCGATTGCATTGTCATCATCCGCGAAGAGTCGAGGGACGCCCGCTCAATCCAGTGCTCTTTCCTACCGCTTGAATGGCGATACCGGGAGGTCCTTCTGGTGACGTCTCAGCGCAAGGGGAGATGGATCCTTCCAGAGTGCCAGATAGAGCCGGGCGAAACAGCGTCGCAGCATGCCGCAACCGAGACCTTCGAGGAACCCGGCGTCCTCGAGACCGCGTCGAGCCAGCCGATTGCGACTTCTGCCCTGATGTATCCAAGCCGCGCCAAGGTCTATGCCTTGATAGTGAAGGAGGAGTGGGACAGCTGGTCGGAAATGAACGTGCGCGAGCGGGCGTGGCTTTCCCTGTACGAAGCGCACACTTTCTTCGAGACAAAGGCCTCCAACAGGCTCTGAAGGCATTCGCGGGGCAGCGCAACTGGGCGAAGGTTCAGCAAGACAGGGGCTCCTTGCGCCTTCGGTGTAACGCTATTTTCCGACAACAGACCGGGGCGCCTCACGCCAGCGGCGTGACCGCGCTCTACGCCAACGCGCTGAAGGGCTGATCGCCCTCGTTTCCGCGCGCAGGGCACCGAGCCCCTCGCAAGCTTGAGGGTCTCGGCCTGTCGGTTTCCATCGCTGGCGCGCAAGGGGGAAGGGGCGGTCGGCGGGGCATACCCCGCCTCGATGTAGACGCGCGCAGGCTACGCCCGCGCGCGGCATCAGTTGTGAGCCTCTCCCGATCAAAGTCGGGGTGCGGGCTCGACAACCGTCTGGGCCCGCCATCGGCCCCTGCAAGCCGCTCCTTCGTCGCGGCTCCTCCACATCCGTTCCGGCCCTTCGGGTGCATGCGCCGCTTGATGCGGGCCCTGTCGGTCGTCCGGGCCGCCCACCCCCCGCCTTTTCGGGGGAGGCCCATGATGGGTTTTTCGGGCAGTGCAGGAGGTGAGACATGCGCAGCAATCGCAAGGTCCCGCAATGCGCGAGGCCGCAATCGGATCAGGACCGAAACGCCAATGCATCAGTCAGGGCGTCGCTCTACGACGAGGTCACGGCCCGGATCATTGCCGAACTGGAAGCAGGCCGGGTGCCATGGGTGCAGCCGTGGAGCAATGAAGTCGCGGGAGGAATTTCTCCCGTCGCGGGACTTCCCGTCAATGCGCTGACCCGGCGTGCCTATTCCGGAATTAATGTGCTTATTCTTTGGGGATCGGTGATCGCGGGCGGCTGGGCCTCTCAAGGTTGGCTGACCTTCAAGCAGGCGCTGGCCGCTGGTGGCAATGTCCGCAAAGGCGAGCATGGGACGCAAGTGGTCTATGCCGACCGCTTCACGCCCGAGGCGGAAAAGGAACGGGCGAGGGAAAGCGGCACCGATGCCCGTTCGATTGCCTTCTTGAAGCGCTTCACGGTTTTCAATGTCGCGCAGTGCGAAGGCCTGCCGGACGATTTTCTTGGTTCGCCGATGGCACTCCCCGAGCGCGAAATCGTGCCGGTGGCAGAAGCCGTCATTGCCGCAAGCGGAATCGAATTTCGCATCGGAGGCAGGAAAGCGTTCTATTCGCCCGGTCAGGACTTCATCCAAGTGCCGCCGCAGCAGGCGTTCCACGATCAGGTGAACTTCTATCGGACGGCGCTGCACGAACTGACCCACGGAGTCGGCCATAGTTCCCGTCTCAATCGTAATCTGACAGGTGCCTTTGGTTCCAAGGACTACGCCCGTGAGGAAATGGTCGCTGAGATGGGTTCGGCTTTCCTGTGCGCTTCGCTCGGGATCGTACCGACGGTTCGCCATGCAGACTATATTGGGGCGTGGCTCGAGGTGCTGCGTGAGGACAACCGCGCCATCTTCCGCGCGGCCAGTATGGCGAGCAAGGCGGCGGAATGGCTCCTTACCCGCTACGAGGCATCGCTTCCCGATAGGGCGCGGATTCCCTTTGGCGAGGAAATGGACAGCGCCGACTTGCCTGCGAATGGGGGGAGGGCCGAGGCATGACCACCCTTATTCGCGGCGCGGCGCGCGCCATGCTCAGTGCCAACTTCGAGCATTGTATAGCCAATCCGAAGTTCGATCCGGTACCGCTGGTGCGCCTGTTCAATCCGATGGGCCGGGCGGTCTGGCTGATTACCGAACTCTATGCCGACAACGACACCCTTTATGGACTGGCCGACCTTGGCCTTGGCAGTCCGGAATTGGGCATCTGCTCGCTTCGCGAAGTCGAGGCGATCCGCTTGCCCATGGGGCTCACCATCGAGCGCGATACCGGCTTCTCCACCCGGCACCGCTTGTCGGTCTGGGCCGAGGCAGCGCGCCTTGTGGGATCGATCCCGGATGCCGCTCTGTTGCTGGACCGCCTCATGCGTGAGGACCCGTCGGCCATCAGGCTTTCGCCCCGCTGAGGGGGAAGACGCTGGCGGGCGTCTCCCGCCGATCTAAGCCGGTCCGCCCGACCATTCCACCTGAAGGACGGACCGGCACTCACATATGGAGTGCCACCATGAGACTCGAGTTTATTGCGCTTGGCAACCTTGCCGTCAGCAAAGCCAACATGCGCTACGCGCGCAAGGCCCCCGACGTGTCGGACATCTTGCCGACCGTCAGGGCGCGCGGCGTCCTGCAGCCCGTTCTCGTCCGGCCGGGCTGTGAAGCCGGCCATTACGAGATCGTCGCCGGATGCCGCCGGTTTCATGCCGCACAGCTGGTCGCAGCCGAAAGGCTCGCGGCCTGCGCGGCGGCCGGAGAGCCGGAGCACGAGGCGACGCTGCTGCCCTGTGCGATTTTGGACGATGCCGACGATGCGAGCGCGGTCGAGGCCTCGCTGATCGAGAACATCGCCCGGCTAGATCCCGATGAAGTCTCGCGCTGGACCTGCTTCACGCGGCTGGTGAGCAAAGGGCGCAGCATTGCGGAGATCGGCCAGACCTTCGGCCTCCCCGATCTGGCGGTGAAGCGCATTCTCGCACTCGGCAATCTCCTCCCGCGTATTCGGGAGATGTACCGCGCCGGGGAAATCGACGCAGCGACCGTGCGTCACCTCACGTTGGCTTCGAAGGCGCAGCAGAAGACATGGCTTGCCATCGCCGACGATCCCGATGCCTTTGCTCCTCGCGGATTCCAGCTGAAAGCATTTCTCTTCGGGGGGCAATCAGTGCCCACTGGCCATGCGCTGTTCGATGTCGAAGCCAGCGGGCTTTCCACCATCGCTGACCTGTTCGGGGACGATGCCTATTTCGTTGATACGGGAGCATTCTGGGACCTCCAGAACGCCGCCATCGAAGAAAGGCGGCTGGCCTACCTCGAGGCTGGCTGGGCAGATGCTGTCGTGCTTCCTCCCGAAAGTCACTTCCATTCGTGGGAGCATGAGAAGACCGCAAAGCGCAGGGGCGGGCGGGTCTACCTCGACGTGCGCGCCAATGGCGAAGTCGTCATTCATGAGGGGTATCTCTCGCGCAAGGAGGCCGTGCGGCTTGCCAAGGCCAGCTTGGAAAATGGTGGCGCCGGGAATGACGAAGGCGCGGCTGGCAAGGCGGCGCGTCCCGAACTGACTTCGATCACCCAGACTTATATCGACCTGCACCGCCACGCCGCCGTGCGCGCCGAACTGCTGGGCCGTCCGGGCCTTGCCCTCCGCCTCATGGTAGCCCATGCCATCGCCGGATCGCCGCTTTGGCGGATCGTCTCTGAACCGCAGGCAGTGAAAAGCGACGCGGTCAGGGAAAGCGTCGAGACCTCGCGGGCAGAAGCGGTGTTCGATACCGCGCGCCGCAGCGTGCTCGCCTTGCTGAACCTGCCCGACGACGAGCCGACTGTTATTGGCGGGGGTGTGACCGGTGGAACCTGCTACGGCATGCGCGGATCGCCGCGGCATTTGTGCCGCCTGTTTGCACGGCTCATCGAGCTTCCCGACGAGATGGTCATGGAAATCCTGACCGTGGTGATGGGCGAGAGCCTTGCGGCGGGAAGTGCGGCAGTGGAAACGGTCGGCATGGAGATGACTGTCCCGATGGCGGGTTGGTGGCAGGCGGATGCGGCCTTCCTCGATACACTGCGCGACCGTGAAGTCCTGCTCGCGATGGTGGGAGAAGTTGCGGGCGAGGTAGTTGCGAGCGCGAACGGCAGGGAGAAGGGCAAGACCCTGAAAGGCATCATCCGCGACCACCTTGCAGGCACAGACGGGCGCGTGAAGCGCGAAGGCTGGGTGCCGCGCTGGATGGCGTTTCCGCCCTCTCAATACACCGAGCGGGGCGGTGTCGGCACGGTGGACGCGCATCGCCGGGCGTTCGAGGTGTCCGCCCCGGATCCTGGCGAGGACGAATTTCATTCGGGCGAGCACGGCTCCGGCATTGCCGATAGCAATGAGCGTGACGGGGAGAGGGAGGGCGATGGCTCCCGGCTAGCTGCCTGACGAAATGGGCCGGAGGCGGACCGTTCCGCCTCCGGCGGATCTTGTTGCGGCCATAAAAAATTTCGGCGGCGAGGCCGCGCCCTGGCAGGCGCGGCCTCGCCGCTGATAGCAAAGGTTCATTGCCGTCGAGCCCCGCCGATGGCACCCATGGAAAGCAATGACCGAAGTTAAAACAAGCGCACTTCAAGCCATCGAAAAACTGGTTTCGCGTCTCGCTCCGGAGCCTGTCTGCGATGATTGCATCGCCCAGACGCTGGATCTGTCGCCGCCAGGTCATGTGGAACAGGTGGCCCGCGAACTGGTCGGAGCCAATCGCTTCGAGCGCAGTAAAGGCGCGTGCAGCCTCTGCGGCGAAACGCGCCTCGTCACCCGCCGGCACTGACGCAACGCAACAGGCGCTAGGTCAGGGCAGCGATGCGAAAAGCGGATCGCCCCGTCAGGCCAACAGTTGATCGAAAGCCTGTTTTGCCGGAGCCGCAGCGTGGCTAGCGGCGCGGATGCGATCGGGCGCCTCGTTTTGCCCGGATCGCAACAACCCTTAAGGGGGACCGCCCCAATGCCCCCCGGGGCGGTCTTTCCCGTAATGGCAGCGCTCGCCGGTCTGGCGTATCAGGCCGTTTGAAAACGCATTGATGGCGGTTTTTCGCCCGGGTTCGATCCATGCTGGATGGTGCAAAGCCTGCGAGTTCCCTGCCACAGTTCGGCGGCACGCCCGGCCCTCACATCGCTCGCCTTCCGGTGGGCGGTTACCGGCGCTTCGGCGGCGTCTTCGGCATCGAAGTCGAGACGCAAGGCGGCCGCATTCCCGTCACCGGGGAACTTCAAGGTATAGATGTCCACTTCAGGCTCCTCCAGCCCCTTGCGTCGTGTTTCCCGACTTGGTCGCGCCCGCGCCGAATAGCATTGTTCTGTGGCAACTTCGCGATACCCAATTCGGGTGAGGCTGGCGGGTTCTGCTTCGCATCCTGCGTTGTTCCAACCTGGCGCTGCATTGCCGTCGCTTGTCGCGGTCCACGATGCGGCGTCATGACGCCCCAGGCCGCGGGCGCCCGCTTCACCTCTGCCGAATGAACCTGCCCGGCGTTGCGGATGGATGCCCGACCGAAACCGCAGGGACTGGCTATCAGTCGGCCGGATCCCGATCTGACTGCTCCGCAGGCCCCGTCGTCCTAGCCCGTTTCGCGTGCCCTGAAGATGGGCAGCGCGCGGGAAGCGTAATTCGCGTCCGCCACGAGGCTGAGCGACAGGTGCTGTGTCCTGGTGCTATCCCGCGGGCGCAATCACCCGCCGCCGACCTCGACTCTGCCCGAACGAATGCGGTAGGTCTGTGCCTCGCCTAGCGTTGCGCGGGTTGGGGGGTAATCGATCGACGCGAAAACGCCGGCTGCAAGCCGGCCGAAGCTGACTGGCCGTGCGCAAGAGATTTATCCGATTGCCGGCATTCTTTTGTGCTCCCGAGCCCGGGCGTCCGCACCCATTTCCGGATCCGAAAGGCAATGACCTGGAAGCGGTCGCGGTCCCGTCGAAACCATCGCCCGGCAACTTATTTCCCCGACCGCAGGGCGGTCTCCTCGCGGCCGCTTCGCTCGCAAATAAGCTGCCGGCTCCGGTCCTTCGCATTCGCTTCGCCCCAAGGGTTCGCGGACCCTGGCGAGCCGTTCCTGCCGGTCTGCCATCGTCCGGGAAATAGGTCCGGGACGACCCAGTCAGGAGACGAACAATGCCAGCAATCGGATATGTCACGCGCGATGGTCACAGCTTCAAGGGCCAGCTTCGCACCCTCTCGATCCGCGCCGAGATCGAGATCACCCCCAACCCGCGCAAGACCAGCGACGCACAGCCCGACTACCGGGTTTCCTCGGGCGGGGTCGAGGTCGGCGCCGGGTGGCTGCGCCGCAGCGAGAGCTCAGGCAACGACTACGTTTCGCTAAGCCTGGCGGCACCGGAATTCGGTCCCCGCCGGCTCTACGCCAATCTCGGGCGAGCCGCAGGCCGGGACGACGAGGACACCTTCGCGATCATCTGGAATCCGGCCGACTGATAACCAGTCCCCGCGCCGATCCGGCGCGGGGATTTCTTCTTTTCGGGCCCAACACAAGTGTTGTTCTCGCCCCGAACTCGTCTAGAATCAGGTGATTATGAAGACAGATCTAGGCCATCTCCCGGAAGCAAAGCGCGCAGACCTGAAGCGTGTGGTGGAGATCGTCTTCCATGAATTCGAGGACGTTCTGGCCTTGGCAACCCAGGGCTGGAAGAAGCAGGGTCGGATCACGAAAGTGATCCTCTACGGTTCGTACGCGCGAGGCGATTGGGTCGCAGATCCAGTCGGCCGGTATTATTCCGATTACGACATTCTCGTCGTGGTCAGCGACGAGCGCCTTGCCGATGAAGCCGAGTATTGGGGCAAGACCAAGGACCACCTCAATCGCGCATACGACATTACCAAAGTGATCTCCGCACCTGTCGGGCTCACCATCCATTCGATGGCGGACGCTAACTTCCAGCTTGCGCGCGGACGGCCGTTCTTCGTCGACATCGTGCGCGAGGGCATCGTGCTGTACGAACTGGAAGCCCAGCAGTTCGAAATGCCCAAGCCCCTTGATACAGGTCTTGCCCATATCGAGGCGCAGAACCATTTTAAAAAGTGGTTTGGAAGTGCCGCCAACTACCTGAAGATGGGGAGGTTTGCCGTCTCGGATGGTATGCAAAATGAAGCTGCATTCATTCTGCATCAGGCGACGGAAAACTTTTACCACGCAGTGCTGCTGGTGCTTAAACTCTACAGTCCTAAGTCGCATAACCTGAAGTTTCTGCGCGGCCGCGCCGAAGACATTGCCCGCGATCTCATCCCAGTCTGGCCGCGTGATACAAAGTTCGGTAACCGCTGCTGGGAACTGCTCTATCAAGCCTACGTGAAAGGCCGATACTCCGAGCACTACGTCATACGCGACGTCGAACTCGAGTGGTTGGTCGAGCGCATCGAACTGCTCGAAACCGAGGTCAGGTCGATCTGTGAGAAGCACCTGGGCAAAGCGCTGGACTGAAAAGAGTGGTCTCCTGCGTAGGGTATTCATCGGTGGCTGGAGTCTCCCACCGAACGCTCTGACGCGAGGTGATTATGAAGACTGATCTTGGCCACTTACCCGGACAGAAGCGAAGCGACCTCGACCGGATAGTCCAGATCATCTTCTCGGAATTCGAGGACCTCATCGCGCGCGCAACACAGCCCTGGAAAAGGCGGGGCCGGATCCTGAGTGTCATTCTCTATGGTGCTTATGCGGGTGCCGACTGGGATGCCCGCCCGATGGCCGGTCATGCATGGGATTATGATATCCTGGTCATTGTCAATCACGAGCGGCTAGCCGACGAAGTCGATCAATGGAGCAAGGCGAAGGACGCACTCGCGCGTGAGTATTCGATTGCCACGCGCCTATCGGCGCACCCAAACCTGATCGTTCACTCGCTGGAAGACTTCAACCGGCAACTCGGACACGGACGCCCGTTTTTTGTCGACGTATTGCGCAGGGGAATTGCCCTCTACCAATGCGGCTCGATGCAGTTCCCAACGCCCCGAAAGATCGGTCGCGATGAACTTCGCCTGCAAACCCAGCAGCTTTATCGTCAGTGGTTCGACAGTGCCAAGATCTTCCTCGATATGGCGGATTTCGCCCTGTCGCGGAGAGCGAACAACCATGCGGCGTTCCAGCTTCATCAGGCTGCCGAGCAATCCTATCAGGCTATCCTGGCGGTCAAGACGCTTCACTGCCCGCTGTCGCACCACCTCAAATTCCTGCGCGGTCGTGCCGAGAATGTTGCGCGCGATCTGATCCCGATCTGGCCTCGCGAGGACCAATTTGCGAAGCGCTGCTTCGAGCTCCTGCACTTGGCCTACATCAAAGGCCGATATTCTCCCCACTACGCGATCAACGATGCCGAACTGGATTGGACTTTCGATCGGGTGCAGGCACTTCAAGCAGCAGTTCAAGCCATCGCGGAAAAGCGATTGTCTGAATTCTGATTTGGTTCCTAGCTTCCTTCCTGCGACTGCCGGTGTGCCGGATTGTTACACGACCCCGCGTCGCGCGCGCCACCGGGTTGACGCAGAAGGCCATCTGGAAAACCATTCTCCCGTAATAGGGGGCATGCATGCCAAAGGGCAGGGTAGCGACATTCAATGCGCGAAAAGGCTACGGTTTCATCACGCCAGACGATGGCGGCGCCGATTTCTTCGTCCATTTGTCGGCGGTCGAGGCGTCGGGATTGACGACACTGACGGCCGGCCAGCGCATTTACTATGAAGTCCTGGTCGCGCGAAACGGAAAGGTGTCCGCGATCAATCTGGTGGAGGACTGAGCGCCGCTGAGCACTCGGGAGTCGAATTTGCCTATAGCCGTTTTCGACTCTGCCTGACCGGCGGATTGTCCTTCATTTGAGTGTCCCTGACGGGCGGCCCGGTGTCGCCCGATGCATGGAAGGGACACCATGGAAAAATCTGACGAGATCGATCGGGCGCAGCGCGCAAAGCGCGGCTCCCCGTTCCTCAACACGCCCCAAGCTGCCAACTATCTCGGAATATCCATCCGCCTTCTGCTCAGGCTCAGGCGGTGCGGCGGCGGCCCGATCTACCGCCGACATTGCCGGTTCATCCAGTACCACATCGACGATCTAGATGCCTGGAGCGAAGCCAACTCCGGCCGGGCATTCCGCCGGTGAGCGGGCTGGTGACCCCTCGCAGCGAGGCAGCGCTGAAGCCGCTGGGAACGCAGGAACGCGCCGAGAAGCGCCGCTTCCGGAGGCGCCTGATCTTAGCCGTGCTGGCCGGCTTCTGGGTAGGAGCTCTCGGCGGATCGGCGTCGTTGCCACCGGCACCGCTATTGGTCTGGAATGCCAGCCCAAGTGCCCCAATGGGGCTCTATTGGGTAAATCGCAAACGGGATGTCCAGCTTGGGGAGACGGTCATTGCGCGCATGCCTTATGCCTGGCGGGAATTTGCCGCAACCCGTCGCTATCTGCCCAGCAACGTTCCCTTGGTAAAGCGTGTCGCCGCTTCGAAGGGCCACGAAGTCTGCGCGGTGGGGCGCCTGATTTTCATCGATGGGGCGCCGACTGTCGAGCGCCGGCTGCGCGACGGACAGGGTCGTCCGATGCCTTGGTGGGAAGGATGTTGGCGGCTGCGTCACGGTCAGTATTTCCTGCTGATGAAGGATAGTCCGGACTCCTTCGACGGTCGGTATTTCGGCATCACGGGCAGCGCGGACATCATCGGACCGGCGAGGCGGATATGGGCGCGCTAAAAGGTCTGATCGCCCTCGCAGCGATCGTTGCGGCAAGTCCGGCCTGCCCCGCAAGCGCCGCGGGCGCCGAGGAAATCGTGCGCTGGGCTCCCCACATCGCCGAGGCGTCCACCCGGTTCGGCGTGCCATCCAGCTGGATCGCGCAGGTCATGCGTGCCGAAAGCCGGGGGCGCACACAGCTGGGAGGCCGTCCGATCCGCAGCGTCAAAGGCGCTATGGGACTGATGCAGCTGATGCCCAGGACCTGGGCGGAGATGCGGGCCCGTCTCGGGCTCGGAAACGATCCCGACGACCCACGCGACAATATTCTGGCAGGCACGTTCTACCTGCGACTACTATACGATCGCTTCGGTTATCCCGGGTTGTTTGCGGCTTACAATGCGGGACCCTCCCGGTACGAAAAGTACCTTGCAGGCGTGCAGTCGCTTCCCGCAGAGACGCGCAGCTATCTTGCGCAAATAGCGGCGGGGGTAAACGGCGCCGCGATCGATCCGAGCCCCCGGATCGACGCTCCCGCCCGGCATACGATGTTCATCGCCATTGGCAGAGGTGGTTCGGACGGCAGGGTGACAGCGGACGACACCGGGCCGGACGTCGATCCGATGTTTGCGGTCCGCGCAGTGCCCTGATCGCTACGTGATGGAAGGCCGCTGGTCTTGTCGGACAGAGCTTGTCTGCAAATCATGCGCGAGGCCGAGAGGTCAACACCTCTCTCGGATTTACCAGCGTGACGGTCTGTGCGACGGCTGTAAAGGCCGGCGGCCCCTCCAATTTTGCTGCAGAGAATGAGCGCGCTTCGCGCGCGAGTTTGTTTGTTTTCCTGCAACAAAATCGGTTCCTCCGCCGCCGCTTCGCGGCGCACCGGCAAGCCGGTGCGGCCCTGACAGCCGCCGCGCCAACCGTCGTCCGGGGAGGGTCCTCGAACGGCGGGGATGCTTAGGCGAAGGAGACTATCATGGTTGCTTACGTGAACATCTCGGCTGCGGCGGATCAGGTCATGGCGAAGCTGGTGGCAGGGCTCGAAATCGAGTTCGGGCGCGGTGCGGCAGGCGCATTAGCGGCGCGGTTTCTCGGAGCGGAGGAGAGCGATTTTGTATGGGATGCGCGGGTGTGCGAGCGTTGGTTAGGCGCTTGGGAATACGGCGAGGAGGAGGATGGCGAGCTCGATCGGGTGGCCGTGCTGGGGCGGCTCGATGGGCGCTGGTTCGCAGCGGTGAGCATTGTGGATGGCGGGGGGCGAGCGCAGGGGCTCGTTGCGCGGCGCAATTGCGCAAGCGAGGGTGAAGCGCACGCGGCCTACGCATCCTTGCGATGAGGGCAGCGCGAGAAGTTGCAGCCGGGACGTGGGTGATCCGGTACCAGCGTCCCGGCCATTGTCTGCGTTCAGGGCGGCGTTCCCTGTACCGGAGTCAGAAGGCGGCCCAAGTGCGGGGATATGGGCTTGATGGCGGGTAAGTGGCGGAGGTCGGCGGTACAACAAGATAGAAGGCGTGTCTCGCGACACGCTTAACTCTCTGTCTACACATCATTTTATCACGAGACGGTCGTATTGCCGGCGAGACTGCCGCGAGACGGTAGCTGGAGGAGGCCTTTCATGGACTTCGACGATGATTTCGAGCCGCGCCTGGGTCGACAAGGTAACGCCGGTAGCAAGAAGGCGGGAAAGCAGGCTATGCGGTATGCGAGCCGCGTGGCGATCGCCGCCGGACTGATCGGGGGCGCCAAGGGAGGCCGCAAATTCATTGGCAGCCGGATCGGGCGAGGAGCCGCTGTCGGCAGGGCCCTGTCAAGCCGGGACGGACTTGCCGGATACAGGGCCCGGCGTGTGGTCGTAAAGACAAGGCTGGTCAAAGTGCGCAGCGGTAGCGCGCGGGCACTGAAGGCCCACCTGCGCTACATTCAGCGCGACGGGGTCACGAAGGAGGGCGCGCGCGGCGAACTATACGGCCCGGAAAACGATCGCGCCGACGGCAGCGAATTTCTGGAACGCTCGAAAGACGATCGCCACCAGTTCCGCTTCATCGTCTCGGCCGAAGACGGCGACCAGTACGGCGACCTCAAGCCGTTCGTTCGCCGGTTGATGAGCCAGGTGGAAAAGGACCTTGGAACTAAGCTCGAGTGGGTCGCGGTAGATCACCATAATACGGGCCATCCGCACACGCATATCGTGCTGCGCGGCATGGATGATAAGGGCAAGGACCTGGTCATCGCGCGCGACTACATTTCGCACGGTCTTCGCGAGCGCGCGGTCGAACTGATGTCGCTCGATCTCGGGCCGCGAACTACGCATGAAATCGAGGCGCGGCTGCGCCAGGAAATGGAGCACGAACGCTTCACCGGTCTCGATCGGCGTCTTGTGGGCCGGATGGATCTCGAGCGATGCGTTTCCCCCCACGACCGCGGCCCGCTTTTCCAGGCACTGGAGACCGGGCGCCTTCAGGCATTAAAGCGAATGGATCTGGCCGAGGACCTCGGCGATGGCCGCTGGCGACTGGCCGGTGGGATGGAAGATACGCTGCGCGCAATGGGAGAGCGCGGCGACATCATCCGCCTGATGCAGCGCGAGGTCACGCGCGCAAAGCTCGAGCGCAGCGAGCAGCGCATCTATTCGCCCGAAGCCGGGCCCATTGTGGGAAGAGTGATCTGCCGAGGGCTGGCGGATGAACACCGAGATCGCCACTATCTGCTTGTCGACGGTATCGACGGGCGCTCGCACTTTGTCGACATCGGCACGGCGAATGCGGTCGAGCAGTTGCCGCGACAGGCGATCGTTCGCGTGATGCCGCGATTTGCCGAAGTGCGCGATATCGATCGGACCGTGCTGGAGGTCTCGCGGGCGAATGACGGGCGATACTCGCCTGCCTTGCACCAACGCCAGGATCGCAGCGCAAGTCCTGCATTCGCAGAAACGCATGTACGCAGGCTTGAAGCGATGCGGCGAGCGGGGCTCGACGTCAGCCGCGAACTGGATGGATCATGGCGCATTTCGCCCGACCACCTGGAGGTTGCCGAGCGCTTCGAAGGGCGGGATGTGCGGGGGCGGCCCGTCGCTATCGAAGTGCTGGGCGCTGGCGACATCGGGAGAATGGCGGGAACAGAAGGGGCGACCTGGCTTGATCGAGAACTCGCAGCGCCATCCGGTCTGACGCTCAGGGACGCGGGGTTTGGGCGCGAGGTCCGCGCGGGGCTGGATCAGCGCCGGCAATGGCTGGTCGAGCAGGATCTGGCCGACGTTTCGCCAACCAGTGTTCGGCTAAGGCAGAACACGCTCGCCCTGCTGCAGAGACGCGAACTGCTCCGCATTGCGGCGCGCCTTACCGATGAACTTGGCAAGGAGTTCTCGGAAGCAAAGTCGGGAGACCGCATCCAGGGCAAACTAAGCCGGCGGATCGAAGGCGTGTCCGGTCGCTTCGCGCTCATCGAGCGGAGTCACGAATTCACCTTGGTCCCCTGGCGGGCCGTCCTCGAAAAGCATCTTGGGCAGCAGGCGGGCGGGATCATGCGCGAAGCCGGCATCAACTGGCAGTTCGGCCGGGGCCGGCCGGGACCGGAGATTTCATGATCTGCGGGGAAGTGGATTTCCGATAGCGGAAACGACCGGGGCGGCCATCCAGCATTGGATGACCGCCCCGACTGTGTTTCAGACCAACAACCGAGCGTCGGTATGCATTGGACTTCAGGCCTGCGTGTCTGCAGTGCTCGGCTCTGCCGATACAGCGGGTGCGGTCGCTGCCGGTGCGTCCGTAGGCTTCTCGACGCCAGGAACCTTGATCCCCAGCTTCTTCTTCGGTGCCGTCGACTTTGCCTTGTTTGCGGTCGTAGCCTTGGTCTTGGCTGAGGCCGGCTTTTCCCCGGCGGGCTTTGCCGTCTTGGCAGCCTTCGCCTCCGCAGGCTCGCTTGCCGCTGGGACCTTCACTGCAGGTTCGATAGCCGCGATTGCTGCAGTGGCTGCTGCAAGAGTGCCTGCCGCCTTCTTGACGGCCTTGGCGGGTGTCTTGGCAGAGGCTGCTGCCTTCGACGGGGTGGCGTTCTTGGCGGCGGCTTTCGGCGCAGCGCTGGCGGGCGGGCGTGCCATACGGCGAGCAGGCTTGCTTTCAGCCTTTGCCGGGACAGCCGTCTTGCTCTTCGTCTCGGCTGCCTTCTCAGCGTCGGGCTTTACATCCTGCGCGACGGCAAGGTTGGGGGCTGGTTTGGCAGCGGGCTTCGCTGCGGCCTTGGTGGGCTTCGAGGTCGTGGCCTTGGCAGCAGAAGCCGCTACCACAGGAGCAGCTGCGGGCGCCGCCTTGCCGGCCGTCTTGCTTGCCGCCCTCGCAGCGGTCTTGGCAACCGGCGCAGTCTTCGGTGATGCCGCCTTTTTGGCGGCGGGCTTCCCAGCTTTTGCCGCTGCCGGCGCAGGGGTTTCCGGGGCCTTGGATGTGGCTGGAGCCTTGCTTGCTGCAGCACTGCTACCGCCAAGCCCCGATGCCTTTGCAAAGGCACGGCGCTGTTCTGAATAGCTTGGCGAAACCATCGGGTAGTTGGCCGGAAGGTGGTACCGTGCGCGGTACTCTTCCGGAGTAAGGCCGTTGTTGGCCAGATGCCGCTTCAGTGCCCGGTAGGGTTTGCCGTCGATCAGGCTGATGATATGATCGCGCGAGGCGAGGCTTTCCTCGATCGATACCGCCGGCTTGTATTCCGGCGTCTCAACCGCCGTGGCGGTGGTCTTTCCGGCCAGCGCTGCGCGCGTGGTCTCGATCAGACCAGCCAGATCTTCGCTGGCAACAGCGTTTTTGGAGACGAAGGCGCTCAGCAGTTCGACTGTGAGGCGGGCGAGCTCAGACTGCTCGTTCTCGGGCATGGAAGGTCCCTCTTATGGGCTTTTGTGAGGGGCGCCTTTGTCTTCCCATTCTTTCGTCAAGTAAAGCGGTTTATAGTGGTCGTTCTGAACCATTTTTCTCGTCGCTAGACGGCATTGTCTGGGTAGTTTCGCGTGGTCAAACGATCGCGCGCTTCCTCAAGCTGTCCTTCATGGTCTCGATTTCAGATGAGACGCTGGAACCGCGATAGGCGAGCGAGGTCTCGTGCCGGACAAAACTCCCTTCACGGGCCGCACTGAGCCAGTTGAAGGAGCCCACGCAATAGACGTTGTTGTCCGCCATTACGATCTTGCTGTGCACGTCCTTCACCTCGATGACTGTAGCACCGGCTCCTTCGAGGTATTGCTTGGCACTGGCAAAGCTGGCCAGAGCGCCCTTGTCCTGTTTGCCGCGCCATTCGTTCAAGGCGCGATCGGTGTAGACCGTGACCGCAATCCCTGAGTTTGCCGCAGCTTCGATGAGGGGGACAATTCTTGCGCCCTGCAGACCGCGGTCGGTCAGCCAGGGCGTGACGATGTGAATGTCCTTGCGGCATTCTTCGAGAACATCGCGGAGGAAGCCATCGTGCGCATCGAGATCGGTGAGGTGGACTAGCCCGGCCTCGCGCGAAAGATCGGGGCGTGCAGGCGCATCGAAGTATAGGCGATTACCGTCATGGGCGAGAAGCCGGTGCCTCAGGCGGCCGCGCGGGCTGCCCGGTGTCGCTGATGAGAAGCAGTCCATGTCGCCGAACACCAGGAAGCTGTTCATGGCCCGCGATACCGCGACATTGAGCATGCTGGCCTTGCCATCGATGAAATTACCATCGGCATGCTTGGAGTATGTGGGCGAAAACAGGATTACCGGCCGTTGGCCGCCCTGAAAGGTATTGATCGTGCCGATCGTGATGTCGGCACCCGCCAGGCTTTCCTGGCGTCCCAGCGCCGATGTGATCGCCCGGGCCTGTCCCGCAAACGGCGTTACGATGCCGACGATCTCGCCCAGACGCTTGCCGGGGTATGACGCCAGCAGTTCCGCATGACGCTCGGCCAGCCAGCGGGCAATCGTTTCGGCCTCTAGGGCATTGCGCCGACTGCCGCCGGGAATGGTATCGCAGCGCCCGTCGATATGGAGATATCCCATCGCGGGTAGGCCGTCGTTTGCGCGCGCTTCTGATTTCAGGCCGCGCTTTGGCTGCAGTTTTCCGCGGTAGCAGAGGTCGTTGCAGTAGCCGATGATCTCGTCGAAACACCGTCGATGCTCATAGAGCATCAACCCTCGTTCGAGGTCTTCATCCTGGTGGTAGCGGGACGTGTGCTGGGCGATCCGCATGACGCTGCCGGAAGAGGAGGCGCGCCCGGTCTCGAGGAACGCTGCAACATCCGCGCCATTGTCATCGGCGCCGATGAGCCCGACCTGGCGCAGGTTGCCAACGTCGATCCGGCTCGGCACGCTCCAGATCGGTTCAATCTGTGCGGTGTCGCCAATGATGAGAGCGCGTTTGGCCAGGGCAAACGATGCTCCGGCAATTTCGGGGGTGACCTGGCCCGCCTCATCCACGATCAGCAGATCGATCTGACCGTAGAGGTAGTCCGGCAAGAAATCGCCGTCGTGGAAACGGCTCGCGCAGAGCAGCCGTGGCAGCATGTAGAATGTGGAGACGGCGCAGGGCGTCAGTTTCATGCGGCGCGCCCACCGCGCGGTCATGGGGATCCTGCCGGTCTTCTTCTGCTTGGCCGGGATATCCGGATCGGCTGCCATGTCGAGCAGCCAGCGACCTTCCCAGTAATGCGTCGTGGTCAGGAAGATCGGGAAGCGGAGCAAGCGGTCCGCTGCCTCGTCGGCATCGGCGAGCGTCATGCTCGCCGCTGTTTCCGCAGTGACGGAGAGAACGGACAGCGCCTCGGCCCAGCTCCCGAGCGCGGAGGACTCCTGCGAGACCAAGGCATCGGCGTGGCTGAGCGATGCAAGGCTGTCGCTCACTGCAGATTGCGCCTCAGTGACATGCTTCCTCACCGATGCCGTGATCTCGCTCAAATGTTCCCATTCCGGCAGTGGGCCAGGCCAGGTTGATCCCAGAGCCGCTCTGGCTCCGGCGAGCCTGCGTTTTGCGATCGCGGGAAGCCAGCCAAGCAGGGCAAGGAGCATGGACTCGGATGCCTGATGCTGATCCCACAGGCTCGAGAGGGCTTCGACCCTGTGCAACTCGCTTTCCGCGCCTTCGAGAGCGCTGGCGCGGTCGGCGCGCGTTTGCCGGGGGTCGGGTCCCAGTTCCGCATGCAGCGTGGCTCGCTTCTCGACGAGATCTTGCCAAGCCTGCTCGATCCTACTCAGCATGCCGGCCTGCTCGACCAGGCGCTGGTGCAGTGCCGCCACCGCGGCGCCGACAGTCATGTGTTCGAGGTGAGGGAATGCCTTCGCTGCCGCGTCGAGGTAGGAAAGGCGGCACTGCTCGACCTGATCGCCTTCCTCCAGGCGGTCGAAGAAGGCTGCGGTCTGATAGCTCCTAGCGGCCTCTGCCTCGCGCAGCTTGGAGGGGAAGTAACTTCCGAAGCTGCGGAGCGCCGGCAGCCACCGGCCGGCGAAGGGCCCTTTGCCCCTTGCATAGTCGGCGCCGAAAGCATCGAGGATGTTGGTCACAGCCTGATTGTTGGTCGAGGTTGCGACGATCAGCGGCGCATCGCCCTGTTCGAGCGCGGCTTTTGCCCAGAGCGTGGCGATGACCGAGAGCAACATCGTAGTCTTGCCTGTGCCGGGCGGGCCGTTGACGGCGAGAACTTCACCGTCCTGCGATACCGTTAGATGGGCGAGCGCGTCACGCTGCGCCGGCGCCAATGCATAGGTATCGCTGGAGTGTCCGAGCCGGTCGGCAAAGCGCGCGTTTTCCGGAAGGCATGGCTCGGTCTGCTGGTCCTTCTGCCCGGCAAAAGTGGCAAGAAGCGGCCCGTGCGCACCGTCGCGCTCGATCTGGTCATAGAGCGCCAGGACATTGGCCGATATGCTGCCGTGTCCGTTCGACTCCTGGACATATCCGTGCGGGAGCAGCTCGAAGCGCGGATCCTCCTCCAGCGCTGACGCCACGGTTTCCATCAGCGCTTCGCAATGCGCGGCATAGTCCTGCCATTCGCAATCGTCGGAGAGCGGGTTCGTCGTGATGAACGTGTCGAGCGCGTCGACCGTGCTGACCGTAAAGGCCATGCGATGCAGCGGTTCGAGAATGTCTCGCGGGACCACGCTGCTGACGGGGCGAATGAGCCGGCCGTCGCGGGTGACGGTCATGCGCGTTGCGATCGGCGTCACTACTTCGGGAAGGCTGCCGCGCTTCTGGCCCCGTTCGGTACGCGAAGCAAAGGCGAACGGGCGCAGAATAGTGGCGCGCGTGTCGTCGGGGCCGCCATCGCGTGAAAACAGGGCTGCAGCGAGCTCATGAGGCAGGCGGCCGGCATTGAGGCTGTCGTGATCGACGGTTCGAAACTTGTTCAGATCATCCAGACGGAAGGTGCCGCGGCCCAGTTCTCCATCCGCCAGCGAGTTGCGCCAGTACTTCGTAACCTTCTCAGTATCGCTCGTCATGATGTGCCGCATGCCTTTGGAGGGCGGCATTGTCATGATTAAAATCGAGTAATCAATCGCCCGTCCAACGAATCGTCCGATGTGGTTTGAGTTTGGCCGTCTTCATCGCTCGTTTAGTCGGTAACAGGAGCGCGAAAGTCTTGCTCTCCAATTTGAAATGCATCCGATAGACATCTCGGTGCACCAGACGGGGTCTGTGAACCGGCGCCCTTTTTCGAGAGTCTTCGCCGAGCGCCCGAGGATGCGTCCCGGGGCGGGCGGAGACCTTCATGACACCGACCAAACTCCTCATCGGACAGATGGCGATCGTGTTTGCGATCGTCCTCGCCGGTGTCTGGCTGGCAACGCAGTGGGCGGCGGCCGAGCTTGCCTACCAGCCTGAACTGGGTGACCCGTGGTGCGAAGTCGCGGGCCTTCGCGTTTACGCGCCCTGGGCGATCTTCGTCTGGTGGTTCGAATTTGACGCCTATGCGCCGATCGTCTTCGACAAGGCCGGTGGTATCGCGGCGTCCAGCGGCCTCGTCGGCTGCGGCGCGGCAATCGCCGGTTCAGTCTGGCGCGCGCGTCAGCGCAGCAATGTAACCACATATGGCTCTGCCCGTTGGGCAACGCGTCAGGATGTTCGCAAAGCCGGCCTCCTGGCGGAGCAGGGCGTATTCCTCGGCCGGTTCGGAGACGACTACCTGCGCCATGACGGGCCCGAGCATATCATGGCATTCGCGCCGACACGTTCGGGCAAGGGCGTGGGCCTGGTCGTTCCGACGCTGCTGGGCTGGTCCGGCTCTGCGGTCATTCACGACATCAAGGGCGAGAACTGGCAACTCACGGCCGGTTGGCGCGCGCGCTTCTCGCATTGCCTGCTTTTCAACCCGACCGATGCGCGGTCGGCGCGCTACAATCCGCTCCTCGAAGTGCGGCGTGGCGTTCATGAAGTCCGCGACGTCCAGAATATCGCCGACATCCTTGTCGATCCCGAAGGCGCGCTTGAGCGGCGCAGCCATTGGGAAAAGACCAGCCATTCGCTGCTGGTCGGCGCGATCCTGCACATCCTCTATGCCGAAGAAGAAAAGACGCTCGCCCGGGTCGCGACGTTTCTGTCCGATCCGGCGCGCAGCTTTGCCAACACGCTCCATGCCATGATGTCGACGAACCACCTCGGCACGATGGAAGCACCGCTGGTTCATCCGGTCGTGGCTTCGGCAGCGCGCGAAGTCCTCAACAAGTCCGTCAACGAGCGATCGGGCGTACTCTCCACGGCCATGTCGTTCCTCGGCCTCTACCGGGACCCCACCGTCTCCGCCGTAACGTCTGCATCGGACTGGCGGATCGCTGATCTGGTTGACGGAAAACACCCGGCATCGCTTTACCTGGTCGTGCCGCCCTCAGACATCAGCCGCACAAAGCCGCTGATCCGCCTGATCCTCAATCAGATCGGTCGGCGCCTCACCGAGGAACTGCGTTTCGAGGACGGCACCGGGCATGCGGGTGCAAGTCGCCACCGTTTGCTGATGATGCTCGACGAGTTTCCCGCGCTCGGCCGGCTCGACTTCTTCGAGACCAGCCTCGCATTCCTCGCCGGCTACGGTGTTCGTGCTTTCCTCATCGCCCAAAGCCTCAACCAGATCGAGAAGGCGTACGGCGAGCACAACTCGATCCTCGACAATTGCCACGTGCGTGTGGCGTTTGCTACCAACGACGAGCGGACCGCCAAGCGGCTCTCCGATGCTCTGGGCACGGCGACCGAGCAGCGCGCCATGCGCAACTATGCAGGGCACCGCCTTGCGCCCTGGCTGTCGCACGTCATGGTCAGCCGGCAGGAAACAGCCCGCGCCTTGCTGACGCCGGGCGAAGTCATGCAGCTCAATCCCGGCGAAGAACTGGTGCTCGCATCCGGTGCACCGCCGATCAGGGCGACGAAGCTGCGCTATTTCGAAGAACCGGTCTTTGCCGAGCGAGCAATCGAGCCGCCGAAGCTCAGCACAAAGGGCTACGCCGATGCGCCGGCTGCCCGCAAGAACGACTGGTCCGGTCAGGTTCGCGGAGTCGACGACAGGCTGGCGCCGCCGACCGCCGATCTTGAGGCCGAGGACGATGAGACGACGGGCAAGCCGGTTGCTACGGGCGGAATGGATCAGGCGCCCGCCGTCGAGGCCGACGTCCAGGGCGACGTCCCCGCACAGGAGCCTCAAGTTGCCACCGATCCGCTCGGTCTGGTTGCCGATGTCGACGATCCGGCCGCGGACAAGCGCGTCATCGACCAGGCCGCGCAGCAGCGGCTCGTGCGCGTCACATATGCCCTCGGCTCGGTGCAGCGCGCCGACCAGTTCGATCTGGAGCTCTGATCATGACGGACAAAGTTCGCTATCAGCTATTCCTGCCGCAATCGCTCAGCGCGCGCCTCCTTGAAGAGGCAAGCCGGCCCGGTGTCACCAAATCCGACATCCTCGTGCAGGCGCTGACGGTCTGGCTCGATAAGCGCGGCAAAGGCGAACTCGAGGACCGTTTTGCGCGGCGCCTCGATCGGATCGCCGAACTGCTCGACCGGCTCCTGCGCGACAGCCATATCGAGCTTGAGACGCTGGCGCTTTTCATCCGCTACGAATTGGCGATCAATCCGCCGCTTGCCGATAATGATGCCGCCGGCCGGGCTGCTGCTGCGGCGCGCTTCGAAGCCTTCCTCTCTCAGGTCGCGCGTCAGCTGGCGATCGGCAAGCGCACGCTCGACAAGGACAGCGTGCTGTGAGCGGCCATACACACGGCGCAGAAGCCGCCGCCCGCAAGCATGCAATGCTGCGCACCGCGCTGGGGCCGGCGATCGAGGCGGCACTCGGCGATCCCCGCGTCATCGAGATCATGGTCAATCCCGATGGCAAGCTCCGTGTCGATATCCTGGGCGGGGGTCGGGTCGACACTGAGATCCGCATGCCCGCCGATCAGGTCGAGCGGATTGTCCGGCTCGTGGCCAGTCACACCCGCGCCGAAGTCCATGGCGACCGGCCGATCGTCTCGGCTGAACTTCCTGCGCATGAAGGCGGCGGCGGCGAACGCTTTGAGGGTGTGCTTCCCCCGGTGGCGCATGCCCCATGCTTTGCGATCCGCAAGCCTGCTGCGCGCATTCATACGCTCGCCGACTATGTCGCCGACGGCATCATGGATGAGGGCGCCGCGAGGCTGCTGCGCGGCGCGGTCTTGGGCAGGCTCAACCTGCTGGTGGTCGGCGGAACTTCGTCCGGCAAGACCACGCTTGCCAATGCGCTCCTCGCCGAGATGGCCGAGCTCGACGAACGCGTGGTGTTGATCGAGGACACGCGTGAACTCCAGAGCCCGGTGCCCGATACCGTCGCGCTGCGCACGCGGGCGGGGCACGTGACGATCGGCGATCTCGTGCGCTCGACGCTGCGTCTGCGGCCCGATCGGATCATCGTGGGCGAAGTCCGCGGGCCCGAAGCGCTCGATATGCTCAAGGCCTGGAATACCGGCCATCCCGGCGGGATCGCCACGATCCACGCCAATGGGGCAGCGGCAGCGCTGCACCGTCTCGAGAGCCTGATCCAGGAGGCGGTCGTTACCGTCCCACACCGGCTGATCGGCGAGTCGATCAATCTCATCGTCTTCATTTCCGGACGCGGTCTTGCCCGACGCATTGCCGAGATCGCCCGCGTCGAAGGCTTCGATGCCGCCAGCGGCGAATACCGGCTCACCCAGCTTCTTGCCCCCTCACTGCCAGAAGGAGAATGACGCCATGAAGTCGTTTCAGATTAGCCGATTTCCGAAGGATACCCCGCTCGCTTTGGCGGTGCTGGTCGCTGCATCGATGTCGCTTACGACCTCTGCCTGGGCCTCGGGTTCGGGCATGCCCTGGGAACAGCCGCTCGAGCAGGTGCTGGAATCGGTACAGGGGCCCGTCGCCAAGATCGTGGCGGTCATCATCATCATCGTCACTGGCCTCACGCTGGCCTTTGGCGAGACCGCCGGCGGGTTCCGGCGGCTTATCCAGATCGTCTTCGGTCTTTCGATCGCCTTTGCCGCCTCGAGCTTCTTCCTCTCGTTCTTCAGCTTCGGCGGCGGAGCCCTGATCGCATGACCATCTCGATGATGGGCGCCGGCCAGCCCATCGAGGGCTTCGAGGTCCCGATCCATGCCAGCCTCGGCGCGCCGATCCTGCTCGGCGGTGCGCCGCGCGGGATCGCCATCGTCAACGGCACGCTCGCCATGGCGGTCGGTCTCGGGCTCCAGCAATGGCTGGCCGGCCTTGTCATCTGGGCGGCGGGGCACAGCCTCGCCGTCCTTGCAGCCCGGCGCGATCCCGATTTCGCGCCCGTGCTCCTGCGCCATCTGCGCCAGCGGGGATACCTTTCATGCTGAACCTTTCCGAGTACCGCAGCCGGGCAGGGCGCCTGGCCGACCATCTGCCCTGGGCCGCGCTCGTGGCGCCGGGCGTGATGCTCAACAAGGACGGCAGCTTCCTCAGGGTGCTGGCTTTCCGCGGACCCGATCTCGAATCCTCGACTGAAGCCGGGCTCGTTTCGATCGCAGCACGCGCGAACAATGTGCTGCGCCGCTTCGGATCGGGCTGGGCGTTGTTCTTCGAGGCAGAGCGCCGCGAGGCGATGGCCTACCCCGACGATGCCTTTCCCGATCCGGCCTCGTGGCTCGTCGATCGCGAGCGCCGTGCGGCCTTCCTGGCCGAGGGCCAGCATTTTGAGAGCGCCTTTTACCTGACGCTCGCCTGGATGCCGCCTGCTGACAGCCAGGACGCGGCGGGGCGGCGGCTGGTCGACCGCGCCGACGAGGCCAAGGGCCGCGACTGGCGCGAGGCGCTCGGCGGGTTCATTGGCGAGACGGATAGGGCGCTCGATCTGTTTGCGGGCTTCATGCCGGAGGTTCGCGGGCTGGGCAGCGGCGAACTGCTGACGTTCCTGCACGCGACTATCTCGGACCGCCGGCATCCGGTCCGCGTGCCTGAAACCCCGATGTATCTCGACGGCCTGATCGTCGACACGCCGCTCACCGGCGGGCTCGAGCCAATGCTCGGCGACCGGCACTTGCGCACGATCTCGGTGCTGGGCTTTCCCCCGCTCAGCCGCCCGGGGCTGCTCGATGCCCTCAATCAGCAGAACTTTCCCTACCGCTGGGTCAGCCGCTTCATCGCCATGGACAAGGCTGAGGCGACCAAGGTCCTGACCTCGCTGCGCCGGCAATGGTTCAACAAGCGCAAGTCGCTGACCGCCATGTTGCGAGAGGTGCTTTACAACAGCCCGGCCCAGCTCCTCGACAGCGATGCCGACAACAAGGTCGTCGATGCCGATCTCGCGCTTCAGGCGCTGGGCGGCGATCATGTCGCCTTCGGTTATCTGACGACGACGATCACGGTCAGCGACGAGCGCCGCGATGTGGTCGAGGGCCGGATGCGGCAGATCGAGCGGATCCTCGGCGGCCTCGGTTTCACCACCATTCGCGAACGCGTCAACGCGGTCGAGGCATGGTTGTCCTCGCTGCCGGGGCAGGTCTACGCCAATGTCCGTCAGCCGCTGGTTCATACGCTCAACCTTGCCCATCTGATGCCGCTCTCCTCGGTCTGGGCAGGACCCGCGGAGAATGCCCATCTGCGCGGGAGCCCGCTGCTCCATGTGCGGACGTCGGGCTCGACCCCGTTCCGGCTCTCCACTCATGTCGGCGATGTCGGCCACATGTTTGTCGCCGGGCCAACCGGCGCCGGCAAATCGGTTTTGCTGGCGCTGATGATCCTCCAGTTCCGCCGTTATGCCGGATCGCAGGTCTACATCTTCGACAAAGGGCTGTCAGCGCGCGCAGCGGTGCTGGCCTGCGGCGGTGCTCACCATGCGCTCGGGCTTGGTACCGATGCCGGGCAGGGTCTCGCCTTCCAGCCGCTGCGTGAGATCGATGACGTCGCGAAGCGTGCCTGGGCGTCCGAATGGATCGTCGCCCTGCTGACGCAGGAAAACGTCATCGTCACTCCCGACGTCAAGGATCAGGTCTGGTCGGCGCTCACCAACCTCTCGACCGCGCCGGGCGGCGAGCGGACCATCACCGGCCTCGTCCTGCTGCTGCAATCCAATGCGCTGCGCACGGCGCTTTCGCCCTACACGATCGAGGGACCATACGGCCGCCTGCTCGATGCCTCGGAAAGCGCGCTCCATTTCGCCGATGTCCAGTGCTTCGAGACCGAGGCGCTGATGGGCCATGCCGGTGTTGTCGCGCCGGTGTTGACCTACCTGTTCCACCGGCTCGAGGAGCGTTTCGATGGCCGGCCGACACTGCTGGTGCTCGACGAGGCTTGGATATTCCTCGACCATCCACTGTTCGCGGCACGCATCCGGGAATGGCTCAAGGTCCTGCGCAAGCGCAATGTATCGGTGCTGTTTGCCACCCAGAGCCTGTCCGACATTGCCAATTCTCCCATCGCGCCGGCCATCCTCGAAAGCTGCCCGCAGCGCATCCTGCTCCCCAATGATCGCGCGATCGAGCCGCAGATCCGAGAGATCTACGAGCGTTTCGGTCTGAATGCCCGGCAGGTCGAGCTCATCAGCCGCGCGACGCCCAAGCGCGATTACTACCTGCAATCCGCGCGTGGAAACCGGCTGTTCGAGCTCGGCCTGGGGCCGCTTGCCTTGGCTCTGTGCGGATCGTCCGATCCTGCGGCCCAGAAGCGGATCGACGCGATCCTGGCCGAGCATGGACCGGACGATTTCCTCGCCCACTTCCTGGCCGGCACGCCGGCCGGATGGGCGACCGATTTCATCAGCTCATTCCCGGGCGCTGAAGCACAGCTCGCCGTCTGAATATCCCTCTCAAACTGAGGAGAAGCACCATGAAGGAGAAGTTTCGTAAATCCATGCCCGGCCTGGCAGCGTTTGCCGTCCTGGCTGCTGGCGGGATCGCTGCAGACCTGACGCTCGGCAGCCAGCCGGCGCAGGCCCTCATCGTCTATGATCCCTCGAACTATGCGCAGAACGTGCTGACGGCGGCGAGGGCGCTCCAGCAGATCAACAACCAGATCCAGTCGCTGCAGAACCAGGCGACCAGCTTGGCCAACCAGGCGAAGAACCTCACGAAAGTGAGCTTTCCCGAGCTTCAGGCGCTGACCCAGACGCTCCAGAAGATCGACGTCCTGATGGGGCAGGCACAAGGCATCCAGTTCAAGGTCTCGAGCGCAAGCCAGCAGTACGCAGCGCTCTACCCCGACGCCTTCAGCCAGTCGCTCAAGCTCAACGAGCAGGTTACCGCTGCGCGCACGCGGCTCGATACCGAGGTTTCTTCCTACCAGCATACCGTGACGATGCAGGCGCAGATCGCCGAAAACGTAGAGGCGGACATGACGACGCTGAATGCGCTCGTCGAGCGCAGCCAGGGCGCCGAGGGATCGCTCCAGGCCCAGCAGGCAACCAACCAGCTCCTGGCGCTGACGGCCAAGCAACAGTTCCAGATCCAGCAGCTGATGGCCGCACAGTACCGCGCGCAGGCGATCACCGAGGCCAATCGTGCGCAGGCTGCCGCCGAAGCACAGGTGGCAACCGCCAAGTTCCTTGGCACCGGAACGGCCTACACGCCGAATTAGCTTCACTCGATCGCTTCCGCCTCGGGTTCTGTCTCTTCGAGGCGGCTTGCGGCGGCGGACTGGTCACCCGGCCGCCGCGCCGCGGGGCACGTGCTCCATCCCCGGCCGTGCCCCGCGGCACCCTGACGCGCGCCTGTTTTCGAGGAACCCGTACATGAGTGACCTCAACATCATCGATCAGTTCATGACTGCCTTCATCCGCTACATCGACAGCGGCTTTGGCCTGTTGGGCGGCGATGTGCGCTTCCTGACGGCAACGCTAATCGCGATCGATGTGACCCTGGCGGCGCTGTTCTGGACCTTGGCAGGCGAGGACAATGTGCTCGGCCGCTTCATCCGCAAGATCCTCTACGTCGGTGCCTTCACCTTCATCATCAACAGCTTCCAGACGCTCGCCGACATCATCTACCGATCGTTTGCGCAGGCTGGCCTTACCGCCGGGGGCGGGGTCCTCACGGCCGACGATCTCCTGAAGCCCGGACGTCTGGCCGGTACCGGTTTCTCGGCAGCCTGGCCGCTGCTCGAACAGGCGGGCAAGCTGCTTACGGTCACCAGCTTCTTCCAGAACGCCCTGCAGATCACGGTGCTGCTGATCGCCTGGCTGCTGGTGATCCTCGCGTTCTTCATCCTTGCCGTGCAGATGTTCGTCTGCATCATCGAGTTCAAGCTCGTCAGCCTTGCCGGTTTCATCCTCGTGCCCTTTGCGCTGTGGAACCGAACCAGTTTCCTTGCCGAGCGTGTGTTGGGCCATGTCGTGAGCTCAGGCATCAAGGTCATGGTGCTGGCAGTCATTGTCGGCATCGGATCGAACTTCTTCGACCAGTTCATCGCCGCGCTTCAGGGCCAGGAACCCGATGTCGGGCAGGCCATGAGCCTGGTGCTGGCCAGCCTCGCGCTGCTCGGGCTCGGCATCTTTGCGCCTTCGGTCGCCAGCGGCCTTGGGTCGGGCGCGCCGCAGCTCGGCGCCGGCGCGGCGGTGGGAACTGTAGTTGGCGCCGGCGGCGCCGCCATGCTTGTCGGCGGCGCTGCCGTCGGCGGTGCGCGGCTTGCCGGAACTGCGCTTGCCAGTGTGCGTGCCGGAAGCTCGATGGGTGGCGGAGCCTCGGCTGCCGAAGGTCTTGGCGGTCACGGTGGCCATCCATCTCCCGGAAGCGGCGGCAGCAGCAGCGGCGGGCAGGGCGGTTCAGGCGGAGCCGGTGCGGCTCCCCATACCGATCATGCCTCGCACCCATCCAGCGGGGGGACGAACCATGCGCGGGCTACTCACGAGGCCACCCCCGAAACACAATCGGCTCACGGCGGCGAAAGTAGCGACGGCGACGGACCACCGGCTTGGGCCAAAGCCCTACGCGCTGAGCAGACCGCCCGCCATCGCCAGCAACTTGCGATCCATGCCGTCCAGCAAGGCGACCGCGGTGGCAGCGGCGCTTCCCCCGACATTAGCGAAAGGAACGACTGACCCATGCGATTTAAACGCAGCGTCCAGGCTTACGGGCGCACACCCGAACCCGAAACCCCGTTCCAGCGGGCAGGGCAGCTCTGGGACGATCGGATCGGCTCCGCCCGTGTCCAGGCGCGCAACTGGCGGATCATGGCCTTCGGCTGCCTTGGCCTCGCCGGCGCGATGGCGAGCGGTCTCCTATGGCAATCGCTCCAGAGCCGTGTCGTCCCTTATGTCGTGGCGGTCGACAAGCTTGGCGAGCCGCGTGCGCTCAGCGAAGCGGAAACGAGCTATCGGCCAACAGATCCGCAGATTGCCTGGGCGCTCTCCAAATTCATCGGCCATGTCCGCGGGGTCTCGCTCGACCCCGTGGTGATGCGGGAAGGCTGGCTCGAGGCTTATGACTTCACGACGCAGCGCGGCTCGCGCTTCCTCAGCGAATATGCGCGGGCCTCGGGTGCTCTCAGCCAGATCGGCGAGCGTACCGTCTCGGTTCAAGTGACAAGCGTGGTGCGCGCTTCGGACACCAGCTTCCAGGTCAAATGGATCGAGAACGCCTTCGAGCGCGGCAGCGCGGTGGGCACCACGCAGTGGACCGCGATGGTGACGCTTGTCGAAAAGGCACCGCGGGACGCCGACACGCTGCGGAAAAACCCGCTCGGCATCTACGTCGACGCCATCGACTGGAGCCGCGAGCTTGAGCCTCAGGACCAGTCATCCGCCAGTCTGCCTACCGCCGGACAATCGGGGCAGGCCGGGGCCGAGTCCACTTCTGCAAGCGGCTCCGCAACCACGCCTGCTTCCGCGAGCGCTGCAACCATCCCGCTTTCCGATCCCCTCGCATCCAAGGAATTTCTGCCATGAATGGAGTGCTGCTGACCGCCGCGGCCTTTGCCGTCGGCGCCCATCCGATCCTGCCAGCGGCGCATGCCGTGCGGTCCGGGCCGACCGCTTCGCTGGGCCAGCGCGGCTCGGTTGAGCCGTCGCCATCCTCGTGGGTGAACGCGCGACAGGTGTTCCTGTGGTCGGATGGGGCGATCTATCACGTCTATACGCAGCCTGGCATGATCACCGACATTGCCCTGCAGCCGGGCGAGGCGCTGATCGCGGTCGCCGCCGGCGATACCGCGCGGTGGGTGATCGGCGATACCACAAGCGGAAGCGGCGAGGACAAGCGCACGCACGTGTTGGTGAAACCGTTCAGCACAGGGCTCTCGACCAATCTCGTCATCACCACCGACAAGCGAACCTACCATCTCGTGTTGTCGAGCGGCCCGATGGGCGGAATGGCTGCGCTGGCATGGAACTACCCGCTCGACGAAATGGTCGCGGTCAAGCGCGCCGGGGCCGCCGCCGAGGCGGCCAAGCCCGTCGCTGCGGGGCTCGGGATCGAGCAGATGTACTTCGGCTACCAGATCACCGGCGATCAGCCGACGTGGCGACCGGTGCGGGCTTTCGATGACGGTCGCCAGACCTTCATCGAGTTTCCGGCGACGATCGGTGTCGACGAGGCGCCGCCGTTGTTCCTGATCGGAACCGACGGTGCGGCGGAACTGGTCAATTACCGCATGCGCGGGCGGTTCTACGTCGTCGATCGCATCTTCGATGTGGCCGAGCTGCGGCTCGGAACCAGGAAGCAACAGGTCGTGCGGATCACGCGTGGCGGCGGCAAGGGGAGGGGGCGGTCATGAGCGAGGAGATGAACGAGGGCGGGCGAGCGCAGCCTTTGCGACAGCCGAACCCGGATGACCCAGCGAATGAGCCTGCAGCGCAAGCTCCCGCGCGCCCGGTCAAGAAAGTCGACCCGGAAACTCTCGCCATTCGCGCCAGGCCTCCGCGCGCGACACGTTTTAGAAATGAGGTAATTATCGGCGGCACGGCCGTCGCTACCTTCGCCCTTCTTGGCATCGCGTGGTTTGCGCTGTCCCCGCGGCTAACCGGGCGTACGGTCCAGCCAAGTGATCTGGCCCAGCCCGGCAAACAGGCCACCAACGATGCGCTGAATGCTTTGCCGAAGGGGTATGGCGATGTTCCCAAACTGGGGCCTCCGCTTCCTGGAGATCTTGGGCGTCCGATCCTGCGTGCGCAGCAGCGAGACCTTGGCGTAACTGCCCCGACCGAGAACCAGCACGCAAGCGTGGTCGACCAGGATCGGCAACGGCATTCCGACGAGCTCAAAAACGCTCGTCAGTCGGCGCTGCTTGCTCAAGGGGTTCGATTCGTCACGACGGCATCGCCTGGGGTCGAAAGCCCTGTGCCGGTGCTCGGGCCGGTAGCCGGCGGCAATGCCCCGGCTTTGGATGCGTCGGCCACGGACCGCAAAAAACAGTTCGCCGAAAAGCTGGACGGGACGGGCGACATCAACCCTCACAGTGTCACGCCGCCATCATCTACAAGCGTGTTGATGGCTGGCAGCGTTATCGCCGCCAGCCTGATCACTGGGCTAAATTCCGATGTTCCGGGGATGGTCGTCGCCCAGGTAACACAGAGCGTGTTCGACAGCGCGACCGGACGAGTGCTGCTTATCCCACAGGGCACGCGGCTGATCGGCAATTACGACAGTGTCGTTGCCTACGGCCAAAGCCGGGCCTTGGTCGTGTGGCAGCGACTGGTGATGCCTGACGGGTCGTCGCTGCGCCTCGACAACATGCCGGCGGCGGATCCGTCGGGATACGGAGGTCTCGTGGACAAAGTCGACTACCATACCGGCCGATTGCTGAAGGGAGTGGCGATCGCGACATTGCTAGGCGTCGGTACGGAGCTATCGATCAACGGCGAGAGCGATCTGGTGCAAGCAATCCGGGAGTCTTCGCAGACCAGCGCTTCACGGGCAGGCGATCAGATCACCCAGCGCAATCTCGACATCCAGCCAACGATCACGGTGCGGCCCGGGGCGCCGGTCAGACTGGTTGTGCGTCAGGATCTCTTTCTTGAGCCATGGAAAGGAGGGAACGCCCGATGATCTCGATCAAACTGGCAAAGCTGCCCGACAAGACCCCGGTAAAACTGGCCGTCACTGTGACGCCTGATCTCCATCAGAATCTGCAGGACTATGCGCAGATGTACGCCGCCGTCTACGGCGCGGATGTGCCTATCCCGGAACTGGTGCCAGCTATCCTGGCTGCCTTTCTCGATGGAGATCGTGGATTTCAGCAGCAACGGAAGGGTAAGTCATGATCGAGCATGAGTATGACGCGCGAGGGCCGGCTGCTGGGATGGAGCAGATCCGCGTTCGAATTTCAGATGCTGTGCGGTTGACCGGGCTCAGCCGCACCAAACTCTATCAGCTGATCTCGCATGGTGATCTGGAGGTCGCAAAGATCGGCCGATCTACCGTCATCATTGCGTCCAGCTTGCGAGAATTTGTTGGGTCAAAACGAACTCGTCATATCCGGGCGCGCTCCTGAAGAGCGGGCAGCCGCATCGATCTCGGCGGCTTCGTCGGACGATCCGGAACGTCTCCTTCCGCGAGCCGGTTGTGCCTAAGCTGATGTTCGTTCATACCCTAGCGCGCCTGCCTTAGAGCAGGGCGTTTAAGCAGCGTGCTGATCGAAGATCGAAAAAAAGCCTGGCTCGCGTGATAACTTGATTCCATCGTCCCAAGTGAAACTCTTGATCGATCGTCTCAGAGCTCCGTCCGGGGCAGTTATGACCACATCTTTGGCCGCGCGCAGTTCAACCAACGCAGCATCCACGATGTCGCCAATAACCGGAGTCTCATTGCAGTGTGACGCAAACAATTCTTTCTTCGTTAAAGGCCTCAAATCGGCGGCTGCACGAGAGTGAAGCACCCGAGCAAGCTGATCGACAACCGCACTCTCTGATCTAATGCGGGCATTATCGTTGAAATCGAATTCCAGCATATCCTTCCGGACGTCCTCATCCGGATCGAAACCGAGCGAATTGAAGCCCGCGCGCCCGAAATGCTCAAACGTGTTTTCCATCGACCAATGAATCTTACCCATTTCCTCACGGGCAGCGTGGTGCTTCGAGAGGTGAAGTAACCAGTAGTCACGGTTGGATCCGCCCTCAGGGTGGATGAAGAAGGGAGTGATCTGATCCCGGAAAACTGGATCGCTTTGATTTAGGGTTTTTCGTCGTAATCTCACCTGTGACAGGTAATTACTCGCACGAACGCGCAGTTACGCACAGGCCGCTATCCAATCATGTTCCACCCGCTTGCAGATGCTTCAGCGGTCTCTCATATCTCTGGAATGTCGAGCAATCCAGCACCGCAACCACCCTGCGTCTTCATCTCCTACTCCTGGAGCACGCCAACGCATGAGGCCTGGGTCCTGCAACTGGCGGAACGGCTGGTGGAGGACGGAATCGACGTAAAGCTCGACAAGTGGAACCTGCTTGCCGGACACGATTCCTACGCCTTCATGGAATCGATGGTCACAGACCCGGCGGTCACGAAGGTGCTGATGGTCTGTGACAAGGTCTACGCTGCGAAGGCCGACAAGCGCGCGGGCGGCGTCGGCACCGAAAGCCAGATCATCTCGCCCGAGCTTTACGGTAAGACCAGTCAGGACAAATACGCTGCCGCGATGACCGATCAGGACGAGGACGGGAACGCTCATGTCCCTGTGTTCTACCGCGGCCGCATATTCTTCGATTTTCGATCGGGCGATCGCTACGAAGAGAGCTATGAACAGCTTCTGCGCTGGCTGGCAGACAGGCCCCAGTTCGTGAAGCCGAAGCTCGGAAAGCTGCCAGATCACATCATGGAAACGCGCCCGGCGGCCACGGGCACGCGTTCGGCGCACCAACGCGCAATCCGGGCAGTCGAGGACGGCGTCCCGCAGGCGGCCGCACACGTGAGGGGTTTCGGTGAGACGCTCATTGGCGAACTGGGCGGGCTTCTGCCGGTATTGGAGAGCGGCGAGGAGATTGACGAAACGATCCTCGCCACTTCCGCCTCGATCCGGCCCTACCTTCATCAACTTGCCGAGCTGACGCGTTCCGTTGCTCGCTTTGGCAGGGATACCGAAACCTGGGAACGCCTGCTTGGAATTCTGGAGCAGCTCCTGCAACTTACAGTTCCACCGCGGGGCACCCGTAGCTGGCACCCCTGGCAATTCGATTCAGTCAAAATGGCAGCGCACGATGCATTTCTCTCGACCCTGGCTATCGCGCTCGATGAAGAACGTTTTGACCTTGCCGATCGCCTGTTCAAGCGCGTCTGGCTGGTCAGCAACCCTTATGGGGCGCCCAACGAGCGCTCGACCTCGGACTTCACTGCATTCGCGCAGCATATCGAGTCACTTGATCACCGCAACAGTCGGCTAAGCTTGAACCGTATGAGCCTGTTTGCCGACCTTGTGAAGGAAGCGCATGACAATGGCGCACTGCCCGAATTCGAAAGTGTGATGCAGGCAGACTTCCTCTGTCATATTCGAGGGACGACGCTCGGCGAATACAGCTACTGGTATCCGGAAATGCTTATCTACGCGACGAACCGATTTGCGCCGTTTCCAATTTTTGCCCGCGCTGAATCCAGCCAATTCCTCGACCGTGTTCTGGTCGCGATCGGCGAGCCCGACCTTCACGCATTCACGACGAGTCTCGCAAAACTGCAAGGCAGACAACCTGGCTACGGGCTGTTTCGACGGGGCGGACTCCCTGTCAATTCGCTCGCCAATGTCAAACATCTAGGTGTGAGGCCCTGAGCTGGCGTCACTGAATTCACGCCAGCCAGGCAGCTTGGTTTAAAGCTCTTGTTTTACCTTATGGCGACTTCCAGCGAATAGATCCGCACCGTCTTGGTGCCGTAAGCGGCGTCGCCTGTAGCTCCCGGCGCCAGCGATCGTGGCCGACAGGCTGAGACCCGTACGGGGCGCGGTGTCTCGCGCGAGGACCCAGGGGCGATCAGCCCGTCGGCCGTGCGGCATGGAGCGCGGCCGCGCCGGTGGGCCCCGGACATTGCCCTCCTGCCAAGCTCCCGGCCCCAATGCCAAGGGCGGGACACCGCCCCCAGGACGGGCCCCAGACCCAAGCGTTACCGACCACGCAGGGCACACTCGTTCTATAATTCTTATCTCAACGTTTCAGCCACTTGATGACCGAAGTCAAAAGCGGAGAAGATATGTCAGAACTGCTTCCAAGCCAGCCGGCACCCGATGAAGAGATGTCCTGGTCACAGATCTACGCCACCCTCGACAGCCGCGCGCGCGACTTGCGTGCCGTCATGATGACCTGCCTTGCCGGCATGCTCGCAATGGGCGCAGGGCTTGCCAATTCTCTCCACGATCTGATCGAAAACCCTGACGATACCTACAGGTTCTACTACTTCTGCGGCATATCGCTGGTGCTCTTCGCAGCAGGCATGCTGTGCTGCTTGCAGAGCAGGAGGACCGTGAGGCGTGCGGAAGAGGTGCGGACGCACTTCACCAACCGCAATGACGTCCCGGTCGTCGACAGGATCTTCAAGATCTCCGAAATCGCCCGCCCGAGCGAGCACATCACCAGGGCTGATAAGACATTGGAGGAACCAGAGCCGGTAGAGCAAACTTCGACCGACACGCCGGAAAAGGAAAAGGTTTTGCAGGAGGTAGAGTAAGCTATCGGCGGAGCGGCTTGCAGGACCTTCAGCGGGGACCGCAGGCCGCCCTTGGCGGAATGGAGTGAACCCAGGACTACTAGGCTCAAATACCCGCGCCAGCACGGAAATTGCCTTGTCCGCGAAGGGCGGCGACCGCTAGGCTCCGCCAATGGAGAATGTCGCCCTCACCGCCCTCACCATCGCCTGGCCTCCGGTTGCTTCATGGCTGGTTCTGAAACTCCTGCCAGCCTCGCTCACTCGGTACGTCGAGAAGGAGATCGATCGCCGCAGCGACGCGAAACTCGAAGCCCTGAAGGCCGAGCTGCAGAGCGCCTATTCGTCGGTAAAAACATCGGTCGATACCCTGAACGCCAGCAATTCCGGCATGCGCCCGCACATCATCGAGGCGGTCACTGCGCTCTGGGATCAGATGAACAGGATGCGGGAGGATTGCTCCGGGGTAATCGGTTTCGATTCGATCATCCTGGCGGAAGAAGCGCAGGACATGTTTTCTGCTCGCGAAGCCGCCAAAGCTCTGCGGTATGTGCAAGATTTCGAGGACGAAACGTACGGCCCCCGGCTCCTGCAAAAATATGCGGCGGAGAAGCCCGAGAATCATCGGCTTTTCTGCGGCGATCGGCCCTGGTTGCTGTATTATATCTACCGCGCCGTCACATTTCGCGCTGCCTACCTGATCACAGAATCCTATCGCCAGCAAACTTACCAGAACTGGCGCACCGACAAAGGCATCGACCACCTTCTCTCGAGCGTCCTGCCAGCCGATGAAATTGCCAGGCTCGGAAAAGCTTCAATCGGAGGGCTTGCCGCCACTCTCTCGCGCATCGAAGGGGAATTCCTTCACGAGGCGACGCGGGTGATGTCGGGATCGAAAGCGATGGCTGACAGTCTTTCCGACATGCAAGCGATCATCCAGCTGGAAAATGCCAAGGTCGCGCAGACGCAGCGCACATAGCCCTCAAGAGCTCGCAAGTCTCGTAAGCCAGCCCTCCGGGCAGCAGCATCGCGCTGTCCGGACCCTTCCTGTGCTTCACGAATCCCTGTTGCATTCCGTCCAGCAATGCGGGACCTAAAGCCATGACCGGATTGAAATATCTTGCGAAGAACTGGGAACGCATGCTCTTCGCGCTTGTTGGCCTGGCGTGCCTTGGCTTCGGCTTCACATTCCTGTCAGCGCGAAACGTCACAGCCGCATCCGCTGTGTTTGCACTCGCTTTCTTCAGCTTTTTCTATTCCAACCTTGCGCGCTTCAAGCGCTTCAAGGGCCTCGGGTTCGAAGCCGAGCTGTGGGAAGACAAGCAGAAGGAAGCTGCGGATCTGATCGACCGGCTGAAGAACGTCGTTTCGATCTATTCGCGCGAAGTGGTGATGAGCCAGGTCATGCGAGGCCGGATGAGCAAAGGACCCAACTGGCAAAACAATTGGGCCCTCTTCAATGAACTCGTCGCCCAGCACGGTGAGCTCGGGCAGGCGATCGATTTCAGCAACCTCAAAAAGCAGGTCGACAGGGTTTTTCTGTTCGACATGGCTTACGCGCAGGCATCAATACTGAGGTCGGCATTCCAGACGGCCAACTCTGAGGTCTACAAGATGATCCAGCGGGAGCATCCAAATCCGATCAGGGATTCCGCCGGACATAGCGCGCGGCTGGCTCAGCAGCGCGCTATCACCTTCGAAACCAGCGACATGTTGCAGGACATGGCCGAACGCAACGTGCCGAAAGCGCTCATTGCGGATGCCCGGATAGCAGCCCAGGCATTCGAGCGCGATTTCGGCGTAACCTTCACGCTCGACGAAATGGCCATCCAGAACCTGGAAAAGATCGCCGGGTGGTATGATGCCGGACCGCTGGTAATCACGTCGGAAATGATCGCCCTTGCCGAACAAAAGCAGAAGTTCTGATGGACCTCACCAGATAGCAAGAGCCTGCACTTCGAGCGGAAGCGCAACTTTCCAGGCTTCAGAACGCGAAAGCAGGCTGGTCGGGGTTCGCCGGGCGCCACGCTCACGCATGTTGTCGTGATCGACCGTACTCGAACGATAGGCGATCTGCTCAGCTGCGCGAATGTCCGCTCCGACCGAAACCAACCATTCCTAAATGCAATTGTGAACGGCGGGTATGTCCCCCCTTGAAGTCGTTCAGGTTTACCCGAGGGTTGGTGAATGAATGGCGGCTATCAGGGAGCCGCAATGACATGCTCGATGACGGCTATGTCGGCAGAATTCCTTGGCGGGACAGGGCGATAAAGCCTCGTCAATGCCTCGTCGCGACCAATTCAAGCCATTCAGCGTCATTGATGCGAGAGTTGATTTTTTTTGAAATCCGACGTTCCGATCGCGCATCTCAGATTGGCTAAGCCTGAACCAGATGGCAGATTGTTTCGCATGAAGTGCGCATACTCAAACTCTATTGGGCTGGTTGCCATGAATGGCGAGGGCCACCTGCATGACTGACGGCGAAACGCTCTCGCATCCGGTCGAAGAAGGCGATGACGGCGCCGGATCGGGAGCCCACTCCCTTGCTGGATATGATTACCAGGTCGACGTGTCAGTATGGCTCGCGCTGGATCTCCTGCTGGCGAACAAGATTGCGCAATCAATCGAGCTTGAGCCCGCCACTGAGGAGGATATCGAGGCAGAGCTCATTGATAACGAACCCGGCCGCCTGTCGACGAAAGTTTCCGCCGACGGCTACAAGCTTGTCGTGCAGGCAAAGCTTCGTGGCGGCGATGCTTGGACGGTTGCAGGTATCAATGCGCTATTGAAGCATGGGGGCGTGCGCCGGCTCTCCGCGGCACGACGCCTCGCGGACTCCGATGTTCGGTACCTTCTGATCACCAGCGCTGGCCTGAACGGTCAAACGCGAGGTCTCCGCGTCGGCCGAGCAGGGAGCTGGCCCAAACCAGGTGGGATGCCAGCGACAACGGTTTCGAGCCTTCCCGCCAAAGCTGCCGGACGGGTGGGCATCATAGCCAACCACGACGAGGACAAGGTAGTCGGGGAGATCAAGCGTCTGCTGATCGAACGCTTTGGGGTTCCCTATTCCCGCTGGATAGAGTGCCTCCACAAGCTGCGTGAGGAAGCGCGCATGCGCGTTCGGCGGGTCGGCGGTGGCCGATGGCAGCGCGACGAAGTGGCACACATCATCCGGGAACATGACGGCTATCTCGCGACATCGCTGCAGCTGGAAAACTATGTCCATCCCAAGAACTGGGCGGCGCTGCGCGAGGCGATGGGCTCGCCCCGATACGCCGCCGTAATCATCGGCCAGTCGGGAACCGGCAAGACACTCGCGACACAAAAGCTCTACGAGGAGTTGCGAGCTGAGAATCCCGGCATGGCGTCAAAGCCGATTCGGCAAGGCCCACAACAACTTCGCGACGACAAGACCGATCGTCCCGTCCTCTACGACATCGAGGACCCGTGGGGCCGTTTCGATTTCGAGCCAGCCAGCCGGCCCTGGAACGACCAGCTTGCCCGCTTTCTAGCCGGAGCCACGCATGATCGGCGTATCGTCGTCACGACCCGGCGCGACGTGGGTGTGTCGGCGGGCGCACTGAGCACCATCGAACCATGGTTGGTACCGCTAGAGGTCGAGCATTACGGCCCAAAGGAGCGCAGTAAGCTCTATCGAACCCGGATCAGCACGTTGCCTCGCGATGTGCAAATGCTCGCCGCCGATGCTGAAAAGCAGGTGCTCGACGAGCTCGCCTCACCGCTCGAAATCGAAAAGTTTTTTGATGCCATGCGAACGTCCGGGCGGTCCGAGCCCAATAATGGCGGTGGCTTCATCAAAGCGGCGATGGGTCGCGCGCATGAGGAGTCGATTGAGCTAACGGTCGTCGAGCAGATTCGGGAACGGAAAGACGTCGCAGCCGCAGCCGTGATTTGGGGGCTCCTGAAGGCGAGCGAGAAGCTGTCGATCCGGATCGTTCGATCGCTTGAAGTCGATCTGGCGGAACGCAGTGACCGCTTCGACCAGGGAGTCCAACCCCTTATCGATTTCTTCGCGGCTGCACGCAATCTGCGCGTCGGCGAAGGTGATGCGACCTATTATCACCCTCGCGTGGAAGCCGGCATTCAGGCAGCGCTGAAGCGCGAGCCCGTTCCTTCCTCCGTCGCGCTTCGGGCCCTTATCGACGTGTTGACGGATCCAGACGGCCCTGGGGCTGCCTGGGGATCGGGGATCGCGGCACGCATCCTGGAAGCGACGGGTCGCGTGGAGGAGTTGGCTGTATCGGCGAAACCAGCCGCGCAAAAAGCGATCGACACTTGGATCGATCAACAATTCTCAGATCCCACAACGCGCATTCCTGAACATTTTCGGATCGCAGCCGCTGTCGGATCGGAGGCGTCGGTTGGCGCGGAATTCGCGCGATACATCAATCATCGCCCCGACAGGACCTTCGCCAACCTGATGCACTGGAGTTCGCCGGGGCACGGCCAGGATTGGTACGATCGAATGGCTCATGCACCGCAGATGCCGACGATCGCGACACGGTTTGTCCGCGATATGCTGCCGAATGATCGAAACGGCTACGGTCCCACGCTCGTGGCCGATCTCGAGCGCTTCGCGCCCGATCTGACCCCTGTTTATCTCGAGGCGACCGCCGGGATCGTTCGAAATGGGTTCGATCCGGTCGTCGATACGCTGGCCGAAGGAGCCTTGCGCGATCTCGACGGGTTCGAAACCATCGTTGACGCCGCTGTCGCTGAGCTTGCGCCCACGCCGAGCGATCCCGAGACGGACCGCAAGGAACGCCTCGCCTACATCAACAGCGTCTATTCCGACGAATATATGGAGCATCTCGCCGATCGAGGCGACGGACACACTGCTCAGCAACTCCTGCACGCCTATGTCGATAAGGTGCGTGAGGTCAAAGGCTGGCAGCGGCTGGCCCAGCATCCTCAGGCTGAAGCCCTTCAGGCGGACTGGATGCGATCGCTCGCGGCCGACGCCCGCGAAGGAACGCCGCCCAGCTCGGAGGAGCTTAGTGGTGCCTGGTCAATCGTCCGAGACGGCGAGAACGAAGATGCGATCTGGCATGCGCTTCGTCATCATTGGGACGATGCCTATCATGATCGCCTTATCGAGCGAATCCGGAAGGGGCTCGACGACAGGGATGTCAGGACGGCGGCACTGTCATGTCTGATCGCCCATCACCGGGAAGAGTTGCCGCGAATTCTCGATGGCCTGATCGCTGCGGGTGAACAGGAGCGAGCGGTCGAACTCGCAATCGATCTCGGCCACATTCTCGCTCAGCGTGCCAGGCGCGGGCCCTTCCATGAGCCGGACGATGACGCTCCGAACCCGGAAGAAGATGAAGCCGACGCCGCCAAGAACCTATTGCCTGCGGACTATGCGGCTATCGCATACGCGGCTCGCGCGCTGCGAAGCAATGCGGCCGAGATCGTTCCGCTTCCGCCGCCAGCGGCCGCGTTGCTGACCGCTACGCCCGGAACACGCCCCGACGTTAGGCGGCTGCGGATCAAGCAGCACGCGGTGTTGGGAGCCGATGTCGCGCGAGACATTGAGGCAACGCTTGCTGAAGCCAGGGTCACCTGGGAGGATGCGCATCCGTGTGCCGAGGCGATAGCCGCTGCAATCGCGCTTGGTCTTACCCCGATCGTTGAGGACGCGCTGGATAACATGTTCGCCGATGTCGTCGCACCAGCGCTCAAAGCGGTCGGTGATCCCTTGGAGGCCCCACTGCCTGCGGGCTTGCTCGAACTGGCAAAGGCGGAGGGAAGTCCGGTCCGCAAAGCTCTAGTGGCGCTTTTGGTTGCAAAGCCACACCCCGACCACGTTCCGACGCTGATGACGCTGGCTCACGACCAGTGGTCTGCTTCCTATCGGCTGTACGAAGAAGACGATCACTTCCCCATCGCCCATCAGGCGATTGCCGCGCTTGCGGCTCTGAGAAGCCTGGCAGACGATGATCTCGAGCGTCTCGACGCGCTTGGGATCGAGACCACGGATCCCACACTTCGCCACGACATCTTTGAATTGCTCGTGACGCATGGCGGGCGAGCGATGCAGGAGCGCCTGCTAGATCGCGCCTACTCGCCAGGTCGCGCGCCGGTGAGACGTGCGGCTGCCCATGCCCTCGTCTTCAAATCCGAGAGCCTAGATGCGGCCGTTGTCGCCGACATCGACGCGGCGACAGTCGCGACTCGCATGCCGAGCGTTGCGGCTTCGCTCGTGCTTGTCGCGGCCTGTCGTGGCCCGAGCGAATTCGTCATCGAGTTCGCCCAGTACCTAGCAGCCCGCCCCAAGCGGCGTGTGCTCGTCCTACTTGCGATCTGGGTAACTCGCGAAGAGCGCCCCGAATTGGCTGAGGCGTTGGAGGTGCTCCTACCCACAGACCATGCAGCGATCGCCTGGCTTCGGAGCGGCCCCGCGACGATTGCCAATGATGAGCTCATCAAGGATCTGGGCGACCCGGCGGTCTGCCAAGAGGTCCTGCGCTGGCTCAACCCCACGGAGCCAAAAGCATGAAAGAGTCCAACCCATCAAGTTTGTCCCACGACAAGCTATTCAGGTTCAACCGCAAATCGGTGAACCGAGGGCCGCCATCGGGGAGCCGAGATGAGGTGTTGTAAGGTCCGCTATGTCGGCGGAATCCCCTGGCGGGGCACGACGGCTTAGGCAGGTTGCGACCCAGTTATCGCCGTTCCCCGGTGGTAAACTGAACGTCCGGATCTGACAGGAGCCGCCGGTCGAGCATCATAAAGTCGCCGGTCGGCAGCCGCCCAGACATTATCGTTCAATCGATCGCCATGGCTTCCCGAAACAGGGCGTTATGGGAATGCGCGGCCGTCCCGCTTCTCCATCTCCGATATTCCATTTAGAAATCAAGATGGGGAGCAGGTTTCGGGTCAAGCTCAACCTGCCGCGCGCACTGGCACCGGGCGTCTCGCAACATGTCCCTTATCTGGAAGGGATGATGAGGGATCGGTTCGGCACGGATCGCGCATCAAGCCGGGCAGCACGCGAATGAACGCCAGCTCCGCAACCAGCTCAACCCGCGTCTGCGCGACGATCACCGCCAGCAGTAGCGGCACCGCGTCCCATAAGGACGTGCCGGGCAGGAACAGCGCGACGATCACGCCTAGCACCACGGCCGCGAAGCAGATCGCGAATTGGCCGCCTTCGCGGTGATGGCGCAGCATCACGGGCGTCATGCCGGCTCCCCCATGCCCGCGCCCGCCTTGCGCCGGTTCTAGTTGAACCCCACCATGATCGCAAACACGATGACCGACAGTGCGGCGACGGTCTGAACGGCCGGGAATAGGCCCAGCAGCTCGAAGCGGGGAACAGCCGACCACGGTGCTATGTCGATAATGCCGGCCTCTTGCAGCGCCGAGACGCCCTTGCCGGCCAGCACCACCGTCAGCACGGCCATCAGCCAAGAGCTGTAGGTGAAGAATTGTCCGATCGTCCGCTTGCCATTGGTCGCTCCCGACAGGGTGGCCAGTCCGCAGAACCTACAGCAGGTATACGCGGACACGAACGAGGTAGGGGGGAGCCGCCGACGTTGTGGATGCTTCACGCTTGTATCCGATCGAACCCTCTGTGATCGTCACTTGTCGACATCGTCGAAGACCGACCGCTTCGTAGCCGCAGCTTCGGGCGGGGACGGCTCTTCTTTCTTCTGCGTGACGATATGGGTCCAGTCGGTGTCGTCTTCAGTCTCCTCGTCGCGCTCCCGCTTGCGTTCTTCAAGTTCGTCGACCGCTCGCTTCACCTGATCCCGCGCGTCGTCGACCAAGCCAACCGCATCGTCATCCAGCTCTACTCCGATCTCCTCGATGCAATCGAGGGCACCGAGCAATTTCTTGAAGTGGCTGTCGGGCTCTTCGTCCAAGTCGGCATCTGCGGCGATCTCGTCAATCTTCTCCTCAAGCGTCGGCATGACATTGGTTCGCAGCGCCAGGCCCAATCCGACGAGATGAAGCGGCGATATGAGTGCGAGCATCCCCTTTTCGGCAAAGAAGGACATGTCGAGGTCTGTGAGCGCGGCAAACTCGAGTTTAGTGCTGGCTTCGCGCCGCAAGTCATCCGGGAGCAGACCAAATTGATGGGCGCGGGCGTAGGTATGAAACCGAGGGTCATTGGCGAGGGGATCGGTCTGCCAGCAATAGCGTCGAAGTAGCTCCGGAAACTGTCCGATTACTTTGGCGAAAACCGCGTCGTTCGCCCTGTAGGACAGGAAGTGAAACAGCATCCAATTTCGATGATTTTCGTCCGGCGTGTAGCTGAGGCGCGCTACCAAGGCTTCGTCCAGCGTGTGCGGAATCACCAACGCATCGCGAATGAGCGGCGATCCCTCGCAGGTGAAGCTGCCGAGGATCGTGTCGATTGGTGCGCCGCGGATGAGTGCGGCCATCATGTGGGGTTTTTGCCGAAGAACTTCCGTCAGTGCATCCGAAATTGTCGGATGCGCGAAGGTCCATTTGGCACCGGACAGCTTGAGAAAGGACCCCTTCAATTCGGCGAAGCAATCTTGGATCTTGGCCAGCGTGAAACCAGTCAAGTCCGCAACCGCCTGCGCTGCCGCCGCATCATGATCGCTAGGATCGAAGCTCGCTTGATGGACATAGACAAGGTAGAGCGCGGCCTGGAGTTGCTCGTCCAGTGCGCTGACCGTGTCGATAAGGTGCTCGGTCGGCTCCTTCATAAAGCGGACGAGCGAACCTTCGCGCGGCGCCAGTCCCTTGGTAAAGTTCGGGTCGCCCAGCCGCCGCTCAGCGATTCCGGGCAGGAACTCGTCGACGGCGGCGACGGCGGCTAGATGCGGCTTGACGTTCGATCGCCAGCTTTGGCTCTGCTCGCCGAAATTGATGTGGTTGTAGAGGATTTGTGCCTTCTCTTCGAAGGTCAGTTCACCAACGTCGACCACGGCGCTGCCATCGGTGAATTGGGCTAGATTACGCTGACCCAGTCGGCGCCGAGCTGCTTCGTAAATATGCTTGCGTGAAGTCAGCAGGAAGCGGTTGCCGTGCTTGATCGCCGCGCGCAGCTTCGAAAAGGCCGACGCCCAATCCTGTACGTAGTCGTCGCGCAGCACGTTCGAGCCAAAAGCGTCATCAATCCAGAAGAAGCGGCCGGGATCGTTGGGATTCCAGCCAGCCTCGAAATCGCGTGGACTGGTCAGCGCAAGTACGGTGTTGTCGGGATTTTCCGAAGCGATCGTTGAAACGATCGCACCGATCGCCGATTTGCCGCTCGCAGGATTGCCGAGCAGAAGCACCACGCCGTGGTCCGAGATGGCGTTGACGGCGTTGCGATGCGCCTGAGTTGGAACATAAGTACGAAGTTTCGGAATCCAGCTATCGAGCAGCGCGCGGCTCTGCTCGCTGAGTCGTTCATCGACGATCGCGGTCAAATCCCCTAGACCGTAAACCTGAGGGACGAGGGCGCGGAGGCGTGCGTTGCTCTTGATGACCCGAACGATGTATTGGCGGCCCAGGATATGCGGCTTGCGAACGCCGAAATCGCGCAGTTTGGCACGCATGGCGGCCGCAACCGGCGCATCCACGCTCATGTTGGTCATGAAGACGTATGTGTCTGCCTGGCCGCCTTTGACGAGTTCCTCGACGTTACCGATTTCAGCGGAGAGGTCGCTGACCTTCAACGCTTTGCCGGCGTCCGACGTGTGCTTGCACTGGATCGTGCCGATAGGCTGCTCGCCATTTGGCGAGGGGATGAGAAAGACCGCGTCCTGACCGCCGTCCTGCGCCTCTCGGAATATTTCTACAGGACGCCCCAAGACCACTTCGCAGACTTGCGAGCAAAGGTCCTGAAAGGCGCGCCAACCGATCGTGTGAAGCGCGAGATCGCTCCAAGGGCCATGCGCGCGACGTGGGTCGCGTTCCGCAGTTTCAATTTGACCGTGCACGGTTCTCACACCCTAACCATGCCCCCAGTGAAGAAATAGTTCGGCATTCCCTGGATTTTCCTCATCAATAGCGGAGCGTTCCAATCTCGCTTTCCTCACACGACAAGCGGCTTGAACTCGAATTGTGTCTCGCATTTATTGTGAGCACAGAGGGGCTTGCTAAGACCGAATGGCCTCTGATATTTCGTTCGGCCGCACACGCATTCGAATTGCCTCCGGAACGCCCTAAATTCATCCCAGCGCGTCTTCTCGTCGCCGATCGAACCGTCGCCATAGGGGGCGTCCTGAAAATGGCTACCGAAATTCTCGATATCGCCCTTCACCAAGCTGGCGATGAAGCGATTGTTGACGCCGGGTACGTCGGCCGGCGTCAATTTAATGTCGCTAAGGAAGCCGCCGATCGCAGAGGCCAATTCGGATCGTTCGTAGGCATAGGCCTTTTCGAGCTGACGGATGCGAACGTTGACGCCGAAGCCTCGAGCGATGCCTAGCAGCCATTCCTCCTCGGCCTGACGCATCTCGTTGGCAGCGGATTCGCCCTTGTCCCAGCGATCGGCGATCATCTCGTCTGTCACCTTATGGTCGGCGAAGCGCGGACCGTATGCCGGGTCTAGCCCGATGATGCGCGTGAACTGCCAGTCCTTCGCTGCGAGCTGATCCTTCAAGTGATTGAAGAATCGCTCATCATGGGTGACGAGAATGATCTGGCAATCGGTGAACATCTTGGCGAGCAGCGCGCCGATCGCGCGGCGATGGTCAGCGTCATAGGAGGTAACGACATCGTCGAGCGCGATCACCGGGGCGGCCCTATTGAACTTCTTGATCGCCGCGAGGCGCAGCGCCAGCGCCACCGAGTGAATCTGGGAGTCGCCCAGATAGCCGCCTGGCGCTACGCCCTGACGATTGTCGGCGAAGTCGATGACCAGCTGCATGCGCTGCTGATTAGTTTCGTCCTCGCTAGGCAGCTCGAGCCGGATCGGCCTCGCCTTGTCGCCCTGGATTTCCTTGTAGATGTCGTTCATCGGCGCCGCGAGGGGGGCGAGCAGCGACTGGACCTTCTCGCGGATCTTGCCCGAGACGAGCGTGGCCTGGGTGCCGAGCGCCTCGTGCAGTGCGGCGAGTTCCTGGGAGGTTCGTGTCGCCAGCGCCACGTCCGTCTGGAGCTTCAGCAGCCGGTCGATGTTCGCCTTGGCCTTCACCCAGGTATGTTCGCCCTGCTTGTCCTCGATGTCGGCGATCTCCTGATCGAGACAGGTAAGGCGCGCCTCCAGCTCGGCGGTGATCGCGGCGGACGCAGGGGCGGCGGCGGCCGGCCACGCGGCGGCCCCGGCCTGATATGCTATGAGTGCTGCCCTGAAGCCGTCGGGATCATCCTCGGACAGATGATCGATCATCGCGGGAAGCCGCGCGATCAACTGGTTGTGCGCTTTCGTGCTGGCCTTGTCGGCGTTATCTAGCGCGGTTTTGGCATCGTTGTAGCTCTGCAGATCGTCGAGATGGGTCTTCAGAAGATCGCGGATAGCGGGGACGCTTCCGGCGGCGGTATCGCCGATCGCCGTCGCGCAGACCGGACATTCGTCAGGAGCCTCTGCATCTTCGGCGAACAGTTTCTCGGCCTCCTTCCACACCGACCGAAAGACCGTGCCCGCCGCCTTGTCGCGCTCATCTGCTTCTAAATCCATAGCATCGGTCAGCACCGCCAGCGTTTCATCGAATGCGGCAATGGCGCCCGAATATTCCGGCTCGCCGCCGTCTTCGGGCACGGTCTTACGCCACAGCGCGATAACCGAGTTGCGAACCTGTCGCAGCCCGGCAAGGCCGATGCTGTTTTCCTCGGCCGCGACACGTTTTGCGATATCGACAAAGCCGGCGTCCGCGGCATCGAGCGCCGCCATCATCAACGCGGGGTCGAGCGGCGCAATGACGTTCGTGTTGACGAAGTCGAGCACGGCAGCGTCGTTCCACACCTGCACGGCCTGCTTGGTCTCGATGCGCAGTAGCCCGGCGAGACGAACCTGTTCGCTCATGCTCTCGGCCGCGGCTTTGACCTCGCGGCGCAGCAGCCGGAGATTCTTCTGGACCTCGACCAGCGGCGAGAGCTGCAGCCAGCTCACCACGTCGCTGTAGCGGGTCTCCGCCTTCTGCTCCTCGACGAAGGTCCGCAGCGTATAGCCGCGGATGATCGGCGCGACAACGAACCCGGCCTTCATCGCGGTGGCCGCTGCATGGATCGGACGCGAATTGCCGACCGCCGTGCGGCTTCCCGCGGTAGTGGCTTTGCCGGTGATGGTCGTGAACTTGACCTCTGGCGCGATCCCCGCCGCTTGCGCGCCATTATGCATCAGGGCGGACGGGCCGGCCTGGTTATTAAGCGCACGTTGCCCGAGCCGATCTAGCGTGCCATGTTCGGAGAAGAGGAATTCGAGCGCATCGATGATACTCGACTTTCCGAGGCCGTTGGGCGCAAAGATCGCGAGGCTCGGCTTCTTGCTGAAATCGAAGGTCTTGGGCTGGAGATAGGCGCGAAAGCCTTCGAGCGTCAGCGAGTGGAACAACGTCGGATCAGCCATCAGCCTGTCCCTCGGCCGGGGTCGCGCGCTCGGCGGCCAGCGTCAGGATCGCCGCCTTGGCATTGGCGATGACATTGTCGTGCGGCATGACGGTCAGCAGATGATCCGTCAGAATCGCGGCCAAATCGGCATCATCGGAGGCCTTGAGCGAAGCGGCGACGCCGGTCAGAAACCCTTCTGGCGTTTCCACTACATCCGTTTCCGGCGCGGCAGGGGCCGCGATCATGTCGAGCGCCACCGCCTCCTCTGGTGCTGCTGTCTCGTCCTCGTCCACCAATTCCCCCTCCTGGTCACCTGCGAATCAGGCACGACACCACCGTGCCGCCTCTCCAACCTAGCGGGAAGACTAGTTAATTTGGGGCGAAGCGAAAGCGCTTGGTATCCGCAGCAATCCGGTCGGGCAGGGAGGTGCTGTACGAAGGGTCGCTATGCGCTTCTGATGCCGAAGTCCGGACAGTCCCAAAAGTTCATGAGGCAGGACCTGAGAGAAGGGGCTAAAGCAGCTCCACATATGGCCGGTTTAAGCGTGATTAGGCGTTCCCAACTGCGACGCCAATCGGCAGTAATGTCTCACGACCTTCCGGCGGCTCCCGACCAACTTAAGACATTCAGCCTGGTTGATGTGGATGTCGGCTGCTGATGTAACCCGTCATTGCGCTCTCGCAAAGCCGACCGGTTTGCTTGGTGAGCGTTGTCTTGCCGGGTGACGTTGAGGGGGCGGCCACGCGTTGATATATTGCCGTATGAACGGATTTATCAATGCGATCATTGCAGCAGCCCCGACCTGGCCGCAGTTTATCGAGCTGGTCAAGGTAGCATCACCTACCATCGTGGCGGCGGCCGTCCTTTACTTCAGCATCCAGCAGAACCGGTGGATGCGCCAGCACGCGAGCAAGCAGCTCCGCATGGAGCGGCAGGCGCAACAGATCAAAATGCTTGAGGACCGCCAGAAAATCATCCGCACGGTCGGAGGCGTTCTCGCCCGCTATAACCATGACGGCAGCGGACTGGATGACCGGAACGACCAGCTCTTTCATGTCCTGGTCGATGGACGCACTGTTTTCGGCGACGAGATCGGCGACCTGCTTCAGGCCACCTGGCTGAAGCAGGTCGAGCATCATAACCTGAGGCTACCGCTCGTCCGGTCGATCGGGATGCCCCAGGACGACACGCTCGTTCAACGCCGCGCTGATGCCGAGGAAGGGCGCAAGGCGCTCTTCGCCGAGATCCAGATGCTCTACGAAAGGATGATTGCAGCAGCGCGTTACGACGCCGGGTGAACCGTGTCGCGCGATGCCGGCTGGACGCCATGCTGTGTCACGCGCCGATCGCTAAGCCGCTTCCTCGATCCAGGCGACCGGAAGAACCTGCGCGGCAACCGTTCGCTTGAGCTCGCGCCACTGTCCGTGGTGAAACTCGGCGCGCGGGCGGCAACGGGCATCGATCTGCGAGGCCTCATAGAGACGGGATACCAGTTTCGGGTACAGAGCCAGTTTCTCCGCCACATCGGTGCAGACTGAAATCTCGCGTGTCGCCTGACGGATCTTCTGCCAGCGTGCGAACGGCAGTCCTATACCATGTGGTCCGACGACAACCCCGGTGACAATCTTGGCCCCGTCCTCTCCAAACGAGCGATCCTTGTGCGCCCGTAGCCCGGCACGGAAGATCATGGAGCGCGCCTCGTGCAGGACCGCACGTGTCGCGCCTGCGCCCGACATGGTGATGTCGTCGACATAGCAGGTCATATTCAGGCCATGACCGTCCGCCAGCGCGGCAAGATCGTCGAAGAAACTCTTGAACGTGTAGTAGGATATGATCGGACTGATCGAGCTGCCGGTGGCCAGCACGCCGCGGTAGCAGATGAGGTTCGCAATCAGCCCGGCAACGTCCGGAGCGCAGCACAGCACATCCCGGAAGAAATGCATCACCTTGTGCTGCGGCACCGACTGATAGAATTTCGCGATGTCGATCTTGATCAGGCTTCCGACACAGACGTGCGCGCGCGCATTCGACAGATAGGATCTGCCCTTGACCGCGGAATGCAGATATTCCGGCACCTCCACGCGCGCGAGGTATCGGTGAAGCTGCCGGTGAAGGCTTTGCAGCGCTGCGCCCGGCTCCTGGATCTCACGTCCGGTGGCCTTGTGCTTGTAGACCCTGTAGCCGCCATGTCGGGCGAGCTGATCAAGCTTGTTCAGGTCCCACCCCAGACGGTTCGCTAGCGCATGCGGCGACCGGAGCCCGTAAAGGTGGCACCGATCAATCGGAATGCGCTGCTTCGCTTTCTTTGCTGCGCTCACTGTCTTCCCCTTCAGCAACCCATTCCAGCATCTTCAGCACCTTGTCGGCAACAAAGACACGGGCCTTGTCGAACGTCGTCCCGGGTCCCTGTTCCGCGAACAGCATGAGGGACGACAATGGAACCTCAAACCGTTCCGCATATTTTTTGAGGACATCGAGGCTCGGTTCTTTCCGGTTGCGCTCAATCTCGTTGAGATAGGATCGCGATATATTGATCTGGTCGGCCAGATCAGCCTGCGAAAGTCGATGATATTGTCTTATTGTCTTCAAAGCTCTGTCGTACATGATGTCTCCTCCACAACCTCCGCCGGGAGAGTTAAGGGGGGATTACGTCAACATGTCCCAGACCTTCGCGCCCACACGCACCGCCTTCAGAATGAAATCTAAGGCGGCCGCAGCGGCCTTCCAGGTCGTCGGCTTCAGAAGGGCATCCCGGATTGGATGACCCCGTCGGCTAGTCTTCGCACGCTTCTTCCCGACATCCGGTGAGGGAATGATTCCCATAGGTAGTTCTCCTGCACACTCGCCCCGGAATTGGGACCAGCTCCACAAGCAGGATCACAACGAGAGAAGAAGCATCCCCCCGAAACCCTTCGCGTCCCGTCCACAGGGACGCGCCTTATCGGTGCCGCGGGCGGTCCCCGTGCGGGGGGCCTCAAGCTCCTGACAAGTGTGAGGACTGACCGAGGTCTGCCCCGCAGGTGATTTCTCACCCAGAGTTTAGTGGGATGTTGCCTTTGTCCCGAATGCCTGCAGCTTACCTGCCTGATTCGTCGTCAGGAGTCAACAAATATTCGCTGACAGCGAATATCGTTCCGTCATGGCCTACATCGAGGCGGGGCCGAGGCACAGATCAGATCGGAAGATGGTGCTTCCAGAAATCAATGTCATCCGGCTCGCAGGGCATGCTGTCGTCCCATTGTTCGGTTAGCTCACGGCCGTCCTCGCTGCCGAGGAACGCGGTGATATTATCAAGCGCCTTTGCCAACGGACGCAGCTTTTTTGAATCCCAACGAACCGGGTAGCCATCGTCAGCGCGCAGGAGATTGCGGTGGACGGCGGCCGTAAACTCGGCGTCGGCGCCCTGCCAGTCGATCGTGCCCTCCTTGTCATAGTGCGCCATCAGAAGATGGCGGAAAACGACATTGGGCGTGTCGTCCGGGCGCGCAAACTTCACCTCGTCGAGCAGATCGTCGAACTGTTCCTGCAGACCGTCCTCACCGGCGTGCGCAGCCTTGATAGCCTTTATCTCTTTCCTGTCCTTGGCCTTTTCCAGCGCCGCCACGAGATCCTTCTGACGGTCAAGCTGCGTTTCAAGGTCGGACACCTCTTCCTCGAGCTCGGCGACCCGTTCAGTAACTACCTGATGCGCTGCCGCATCGATCTTGCGCGCGGGGACAAGCGACCGGAGCACCTTTTTGAGATCGGTTTTCCACGCGGTCCGCTTGTCATCCCATGCGTGCTCGCCGCGTGGTTCAAGCGTGATCAACGGCACGATCATTTTCCGCAGATCAATCAGGCCCTCTTTCTTGGTAATGTCCCATGCCTGCCTGAGGCCCAGGGTCCTGGTCACAGTATCGAACGCCACAGGCGGCACGACGATGGGCAGCGTGCGGTGTTCGCGCGACCAAGCGGCACCGAGTTCCATCATGCAGAAGGCGCTCTCGAGGTACGCCGGGGTCAGGAGAAGCAGGACTAGCTTCGGCGCCTCGATCTGCTCGCGGATATAGGTGTTGAAATCGGTCCCGAACGGAATGCCATTATCCGCAAGGCTGGAGCAGAATATCTCGGCAACCGGGACACCGATTGCTTGCTTGAGGAAGTCTGCCAGCAGCTCTGCCAGCTTCTTGTCCGCCACCGCGTGACTGATGAAGATAGATGCCATGCCATGACTGTTGGCGCGCCGGCAATTCGGTGTCCACCCTCGACGGAATTAACATCGCTGAACCTCCTCATGTCGGGGATGTTCCCCCGCCGGTGAGCCGATAGTCAACCCCGGCCCTCTTCCGCAGGTCTTCGACCCCGCAACGCCCTGAAAGGAACGCGGAGACAGCGGAGCGTGCTCTGCCGGCCTTACATCGAGCGCTTCTTCAACCCTATACGCAGGCACTCGACCCTGGGCTATCTCAGCCCCATGGACTTCGAGAAGCAGGCTCATGTAGCCTAACCCGGTGTCCATGAGACGGGCAGCAGGTCAAGCGTCGGCTTCTGTCGGAAGCTGCCACTTAGCCCCTGCTGCAGGAATGACCGTAAAGTCCCACGACAAGTCGTTCAGGTTCACCCGAACCCCGGTAAACTGAGGGCAGCTATCAGGAGGCTGAGTTGAGGTGCTCTATGGCAGCTATGTCGGCGAGAATTGGGCGAGGGCGGTGGCAGCAGGTCGCGACCCAACATAAGCCGTTCCCCTCTGTCAATCGGAATGACGGCTCGTGGCGAAACCAGCCCTTCGTGTCGAAACCTGAAACTCGCAGGCACTGCATTTCATCGATTTCGAATGGAATAAGGGCCGCATTTTTGTCACCAAGTCCGCTACGATAACGCAAGGACTCCTGAAGGACGGCGCACCTCCCATCCGCGTCTCGATGAGGGAGCCTTGGCACCGAGGTTGCAAATGAAGAAAGTGCAATCCGCAGCGATACCGTACCGGTGCAACGCGAGAACGGACTTGAGATTCTACTCGTCACCTCTCGCCGCAAGGGACGTCGGGTGCTGCCGAAGGGGACCGTAAGCGGAATGTTGCCTAACGCATCCGCAGCGCGCGAAGCCTTGGAGGAAGCTGGGGTCTTGGGCGATATCAGTCCATCACCATTCGGGGTGTATCATCAGCTGAAGAGGGTCAAGGACCGCGATTCCATAGCAATCCCGATCCACGCATACCCACTGCGCGTGCGCACCGAACTCGATGTCTGGCCCGAAAAGAACTTTCGTCGTCGGCGCTGGGTAATCGCGGGTGATGCAGCAAGTGAGGTGACCGGTAAGCTACTACAGGAGCTGCTCATGCTCTTCGCCGAGGCCTATTGCTGCAATGCCAACGAGCTCGAGGTGTCAGAGGCCCGAACTTGTAATTCTGTAGCCTGTTCACCGGCTCATGTGGCAACCTTCAGCCGCGAAGGCAGAAGATCGCCCTCCTGCTTGAGGATCGGATAGGCTGACGCCTCAATAAGGTGACTACTAACGCGCTTCAGATCGCGGAGCGCATCGAGATGAAGCGCGCTGCTCTCCGAGGATTCGATGTTGCCAGAGCGCAGCCTTTCGAAATGTGTGGCGGTCGCCTCTTCCTCCATCCGGCGAAATTTCTCCTTGGAGGCTGCCAGCGTGCGTGCGCCCTCGCGATCCTCAGCCAGAAAGACAGAGGTCGAGATGTGCAAGGTTTCGATCAGCTGGTCGATCTGCGCAATGAGCTCAGCCTTGCCTTCGCGGGAGAATGGAACTCCACGTTTTGCGGCCCGGCGAAGGATGCCGAGCAAGCTGCGGTCGACCAGGTCGCCTGCCTGTTCAAGATTTATGGAGAAGGCGAGGATGCGCCCCGCCTTTTCGTTGATCGACTGATCCACCGCGGCCGGGTTGATAGCGACAAGCTTTTCCTTGATGGCCCTGTTGAGCTGGTCGAGTTGGTCATCGAGCCTGCGCAAATCCTCGATAAGCCGTCGATCGGGATTTTCGAGGGCCGCGCGAAGACCCGTCAGCATCGCCTCCAGGACATCCGCGAGGCGTAGGGCTTCACGTGTCGCAGCAGCGAGCAGTTGCACCAACGGAGCGTCGTCGCGAACCAAAGGCAGGTATTTTGGCGCTCCTGGCTGATCCGTTTCGGGGCGGACGGGCATGAGCCGCTCAAGAATCCGTGCGTAAGGTGAGAGCAACGGGAAAAGCAGAATGGCCAGCCCTGCATTGAACAGGAAGTGGAAATTGGCGACCGCGCGCGCAGGAGTTGCTTCGATTGCCTGTGTCAAAGGGGCGACGAAAGGGTAGACGGCCAGGACTAGCAGTACCCCCCCAATGCGGCCAAGGAGGTTACCCAGTGGTAGCCGTTTGGCTGCTGTGTCCTTCGCCGCTCCCTCGAGAACCGGATTGAGGGACGTGCCGAGATTGGCACCCAAGGCAAGAGCAATTCCCGCTGGAACCGTCAGCACGCCGTTGGACACGAGGGACATGGCCAGTAGCACCACAGCCACGCTCGAATGGGCTGTCCAGGTCAGGATCGCGCCGATCAGAACGATGAAGACGATATGACTCGACAGGCCTGTCAGAAATGCGCGCACGGCCTCGTTTGCCGTGAGCGGTTCCAAGAGGACCAGAAATTGGTGAAGTGCAAAGAGGACTAGGCCCAGCCCGATGAAGACCCTCCCGAAATCCCGGGCTCCCGCCCGCGCCCGACGGAAGAGCAGATAACCTGCCAGCACAAGGATAGGAGCAACAACCGCGACATCGAATGAAAGAAGCTGGACGATTAGAGTAGTGCCGACGTTGGCCCCAAGCATGATTGCCAGTCCCTGACCGAGCGTCAGCAAGCCGTCCGCAGCGAAACCGGTCGCCATGAGACCGGTCGCGGTGCTGCTTTGAAGCAGCGCCGTGATCCCAAGGCCCGCGGCAAACGCTGAAAAGCGGTTAGACAGACGCCGAGCAAGGAACGAGCGCAATTGGGGACCCAGCGCGCGAAGCACGCCGCTTTGCACCATATGTACGCCCCACAAAAGGAGCGCCACGGTTCCCGCCAGATCGAGCAAAGTCAGTGTGATGCTCGTTTTGCATCTCCCTACTATTCAGTCTGGCCGCGGATTTTAGGCCGCCGATCGTCGAATGTCACCCTTTGCAACGAACTGGGTGTCGTCCTGTCGCTGCCCTTTACAGATTGGCAAACGGCCGTTTTGACCAATACCTGCCGCTAATTGATCCGCTCATGAACGGACGGTTCCCACTTCACGCCATAATCTCGGCCTCGGACAGGGGCTCTGACATCGGGGTTTTGACTTGCTAGCGTTGATGAGGGGAGATCGTGAGAGCAGCCTGCACAGCTCGGCGCGGGCAAACTTTTGTCACAGCGGGCAAGATTAGCCGGGACATAGGGTGAATCTGTCACAAGTCAGTGACAAGATTTTCGCCTGATACCCAGCATTTTTGACACGAAGCTCGCCCGATCCCACATTTCAGTCGGCATTCGGTCCGTCAGGGCGGGCTATGACGGCTTTGTCAGCGGAGATTGCCTTACGCTGCCATCATCTTTTGCAGCGTGCCGGTGATCTGCGCCACATCATAGGGTTTTGAGAAAAACCTCGATCCCTCAGGCATCTCGAGGGCGGTGGGCGACTTCTCGCCGGATACGACAATGAACTGCAGAGGTGGCCACCGCCGGCGCGCATAGGCGATCAGTTGGAGACCATCCATCGATCCCGCCATTTGAATATCCGTGAATATTAACCGAATTCCCGGGTGGGCTTCCAGGATTACCATAGCTTCGTCAGCGCTGGCCGCCTCGAAAACGCGGAAACCTTCATCTTCCACAAGCGATACCGCCGTCATGCGGATTATCGCTTCGTCTTCGACGACAAGGACAGCTCGGCTGTCTTCTACCATTTCGGAGGCCACGCTTCAGTTCCAAATGCCTGAAGAAGCGTTCGGGAGATTGGACAGGCACGTCCCAAACTCAGGCAGTCGCGAAGGAAGATCCCTAGATGGGCGCGGCTAGTCTACATTTAACGCCTTCGCTGGCGTATTCTATCCTCACTTGGCCACGAAATTCCGAGGCCATCGCTTTTTCGACCAATCTGGAGCCGAAGCCGCGGCGTTTCGGTTCGACCACGGGCGGACCACCGGACTCTGTCCACTCGAACCGCAGCTCACCGTCAGCGACCGCCCAGTGGATGACGACCTTTCCGCCGTCCTTGGATAGAGAGCCGTATTTGGCAGCGTTGGTCGCCAGCTCATGGATAGCGAGCGCGAGCGACAAGGCCTTGCTGGCAGAAAGCTGGATCGGTGGTCCATCGAGTTCAAAGCGTGGATCGCTGTCATCGGCGCGATGTGCGGCGAGCGCGCCTTCGACGACAACCCGAAGCTCAGCACTTTCCCAGCTCGAATTGGTCAGGATCGATTGCGCCTGTCCCAGTGCCGCAATGCGGGCCGAGAAGGCTTCAGCGGCGCTCTTGAGCGTCGCGGGTTCGCGCAGTGTCTGGTATGCGATGGCCGTGACCATGGCGAGAATGTTCTTGACCCGGTGGTCGAGCTCGTTTGCGAGGATCTCGCGTTGCTGCTCGACGCGCTTCTGGTCGGTGACGTCGCGAGAGACGGCCAGAAGATGGCTGATGCCATTTCCATTGTGACGGATCGGCGTGAGCTGCACGTCCCAGAACTTCTCCTCTCCGGCAAAAGTCGGTGAGGTTCCAAGGAAACGAACTGTCTTGCCTTCACACGCCGAATCGACGGCATCCTGCGCGACCAAGTTCTCTTTCCCGGTCCACGCATCTTGCCACATCCGGCCGCGCATCGCGTCGATATCCGGCGCCTTGAGCAAGCGCAGGCCGCCTTCGTTCACGAACTCGATCCGCCCGGTGAGGTCGAGAACTTTGATGCAGTCGCTCGATGAGGCGAGCACGCTGTTGAGGAAGGCGCTGGCTTCGACCAGATGGGACACATCGTTGCGCAGCGTTTCGATGGCGGACAGCGAGGCATCGTCAGGCCTTGCGGTCTGGGCCTCGAATTCGCCGAAAGACTGCTCATCCAGTGATCGCGTCAGCATTTGCTGGATCTTTTGCGCTCCGGACTGCTCGCCCAGCATTTTGATGGCCAGAACCATCTGCACGGCAAGCTGCTCCATCACCCGCAGGTCATTGGCACAGAACTGCCGGCCAAGGCGGGTATGCACGACCCAGATGGTGCCGAGAAACTGATGGCCATTGTCGAAGAAGGGAACGATCAAACCCTCTTCGATCGCCGGATCGACGGCGGCGAATTCGGGAAAGACCCGGCCTGGCCTGGACACGACAATGCTCTGCTGTCGGCTTCGAGCCAGTCCGCACGGGCTGTCGTCACGCGGGACCGTGCCGCCGACGAAGTCTGCGTAGACACCGGCCAATGCATCCCAGCGGAAGACGGGCTTGCCGCGATCGTTCTCGGGCATGCTGAGCCCAGCGGCGTCGGCGCTGCAAAGGTCGATGGCTGCTTCGAGGAAACGCTGAATGGCGGAGCGTGGATCTGCGATAATCTCAGCGCTGATCCGGTGGAAGGCTTCGGCTTCGCGACGAAGATCAGGCATTCGATCAGCACGGAGAGCGAGCTCTTCGGTGATGATGATTTCGGCAGCGCGATCTAGCGGAAGGAGAAGCGAGTCCAAAGAAGCCTCAAGGTAGGATAGACGTGGCCATGTATCACAGCGGGAGTTACCCTGCGCTTTGAATGTACCAATTGATCTTGGGCACCTGTCTCGCTTCATCGCATTTTCCGTCAGCGTGAGCTTCATCGAGAAAGGCTGAACGAACGGCTGCTCTCGGGATCTGGCAACACGGTTGCGAATGACCGGTCTGTCGGCGAAGAAGGAGGCTGCGATGCCCACAGCCTCCTTCAGTTTTTTAGTGACCGATGGGAATGGGGTTGTCGACAATGCTTTGATTGAAGGCGTGAACCAGGGCATGTTCGTCAGCACCCGGGTTGTCGCGCAGCGGGCGGATGGCGTCTACGATCACTTCAGGATCGTCTTTGGCAAGCGGGGTAATGGTCTGCTCGACAAAAGGACCGAGCGGCATGGCGCGCGGATCGCCGCTCTTGTAGATGAGGTCGGTGTCCACCCACGGCGGCGCGATTTCCTGCACGCGCACGCTGGTGTCGCGCAGCTGGAAACGCTGGGTCAGGGCATAGGAATGCAGCGCGGCCTTGGTCGCCGAATAGACCGCGTTGGTGGCCAACGGAACGAATGCCAAGACGCTGCTCGTATAGAGGATTGTCGCTTCGGGCCGGGTCTTAAGGTGCTCGATCAGCGCCGAGGTCATGCGGATCGGGCCGAGCAGGTTGGTGGTGATCACACCTTGCGCGGCGGCATCGTCGACAGGCGCCGATGTGTCGTCGAAGGGCATGATACCGGCGTTGTTGAAGAGCACGTTGGTTTCGGGAAAATCGCGGCGAATGATCGCGGCAGCGCGCTCGATGCTGGCGGGGTCATTTATGTCGAGTTCGATCGCGGCCATGCCGTGGTTGGCGGCGGTGACCTCATCGAGCAAGGCGCGCCTGCGTCCTGAAACGATCACTTTGTTGCCCAGCGCGTGCAGGGGCCTCGGCAAGGCCCCGGCCGATGCCGCTGGTGCCGCCGGTGATGAAGATGGTGTTTCCGGTAAGCTTCATGGTTCGTGTCCTTCGAGAGGGCAAAACGGTCAGGCGGCCACGCGCTCGACGCGGGGGAAGTCGAGCGCGGTGCCGACGATCGTATTGATGCTGTTGGTGAGGATGCTCATCGCGGCGTGGGCCATGGTTTCGAGGATTTCGGCATCCGCGAGCCCGGCCGAACGGGCGCGGTCAAGCACGGAAGGGCCAGCGCGCCCATGGTCGGCGTTGACCTCCAGGGCGAGTGCCAGAATGGCGGCGACGTGCGGATCGGCGGCTTCTCCGGACTGGGCTTTTGCCAGATCGACGCTCGAAAGGCCCGCAAAGCGGCCCGCGCCGGTATGTGCGGCAAGGCAATAGTCGCAGCCGTTGGCCGTAGCGACGGCGATGGCAATCTGCTCCTGGACAGGGGCGGGAAGTACGCCGTCGGCAAGGGCGGCGCGGCCATCCCAGTAGACATCGAGCACGGCCGGGGCCTGGGCCATTACGCGCAGGAAATTGGGCACTTTGCCCATGCGGGCGCGGGCTTCGCGAAAGATGGCGGCAGAATCCGCTGTGGCATCGGCGTTGGCAATGAGAGGGATCGTGGACATCATGGTTTCCTTGTTTGTCTGGGGAAGTCAGTGGGCGTGAACGATGCCGAAGCGGGCGGCGGGGCGGCTGGCCGAAAGCTCAGGGCCGAGGGCGGCGCGAGCGGCTTCGAAATCGCTCCAGAGGCCGGCGTTTTCGAGCGCCGGGATAGTCGTCGTTTCGCCGCGATCGAGGCCGACGAGCGCGGCATCGACCATGTCTTCGGCGCGCATGACGATGCTTTCCGGCAGATGGTCCAGAGGTAGCCCGCCGGTTTCCCAGAAGTCGGTGGCGGTGGCACCGGGCAGGACGGACTGGATGCGGATGCCCTTGACCGCCAGTTCGTGATGTAGCGAGGCTGAGAAGGCCTGCACGAACGCCTTGGAGCCGCCATAGACCCCGTTGAGCGTTTCCGGCGTGATCGCGACGATCGAGGCGATGTTGATGATGGTGCCGCGTCCGCGTGCGACGAAACCAGGCGCTGCGGCGTAGGCGAGGCGCATCGGCGCGGTCACGTTCAGGCGGACCATCGCTTCCATCCGGTCGACGTCGCTGTCCAGCAGCGCGGTGTGGGTGCCGACGCCGGCATTGTTGACCAGAGTGGTGATGCTGGCATCGCTGCGCAGAATGGCTTCGACGCGGGCCAGATCCTGCGCATTTTCGAGGTCAGCAACGACAACTTCGACTGCGCGTCCGGTCCGGTCGGACAGGCTGGAGGCGAGGCGCTGAAGCTTGTCGCCATTGCGGGCAACAAGGATGAGGTCGTGGCCGCGGCGGGCGAGACGGTCGGCGTAAATGGCGCCGATGCCGCCGGATGCGCCGGTGATGAGAGCGGTGCCGGGAGTCTGCGTGGTCATGGTCGAATGCCCTTTGCGATGCGTGTTGCCGGGTGGCAGGCCGGATATGATCGCATTGCCCAATGTCTCAAATGACGTATAAATTACGCATTCAGGACATGAAGGATTTCGGATGCCGCAAGTCGCCATGGTGCTCACGCCGGGGTTCCAGTTTCTCGCTCTGGGCGCGCAGGCTGCCTTCGAACTCGCGAACACGGTTGCCGGTGAGGCGTTCTATTCGCTCGGCCTCTATTCGGCCGAAGGTGTGCCGATGATGTCGTCCAGCGGATTTGCCGTGCCGACCGAACCTCTCGCCAAGGCTGGGCAGGTCGATACGCTACTGTTGATGGCCGGGCTGGTGCCGCCGCCCGTGCAGGACGCGGCAATGCTTGAGACTCTGCGGGAGGCGGCGCAATCTGCGCGCCGGGTGGCCGGGCTTTGTACCGGCGCGTTCCTGCTGGCGCAGATGGGTTTGCTGGAGGGCAAGCGGGCCACGACCCATTGGTCCTATGCCCGGCAGCTTCGCGAAGAATTCCCCGGGGTCCGCGTGGAGGATGACCGGATCTTCATCAACGAGGGGGCGGTCTGGACTTCGGCAGGGCTGACGGCCGGCCTCGATGTTGCGGTGGCGCTGGTCGAGAAGGATCTGGGAGCAGACATCGCGCAAGCGGTCGCGCGGCGGATGGTGATGCACCATCGCCGCGCGGGCGGCCAGTCGCAGCATTCCGAACTGCTGGAACTGGCGCCGAGAAGCGATCGTATTCAGAAGGCGCTGATCCACGCGCGGGGGCATCTCGCCAATCCGCTGACGGTCGAAGAGCTGGCGGGCGTGGCGGCGCTGTCTCCGCGTCAGTTCAGCCGGGCGTTCCGCGCCGAGACGGGACAGTCACCGGCCAAGGCGGTCGAGCAGTTGCGGCTGGAAGCGGCGCGGCTTCTGTTGGAAGATACGCGCCACAGCCTTGAGGCCGTGGCGCGAGAAACCGGCTTCGTCGACCTGCGGCGTATGCGCGAGGCTTTTATCCGGCAGTACGGGCAGCCGCCGCAGGCCGTGCGCCGCATGGCGCGCGTCGCCTGAGGGGTATGCATCAGCCCAGAAGCTGGAGTCGTTCCAGCGTCGGCGGCTGTGCCAGAAGATCACCGAAGCGGGCGGCCAATGCGGTGAAGGCAGGGGCTTGCGCATGGGTGTCGAGCGCGGCCTGATCGGCCCACGCCTCAACCATGATGATGACCCCCGGCGCGTCGCGGCTGACATGGGCCGTGTAGGCCAGGCAGCCCGATTCCTTGCGGACTTCGTCGAGAATGGCAGTGATGGCGGCGGCAAGTTCCTTCGCCTTTCCGGGCTGGGGAACGAGCCGGGCGACGAGGTGAACGACGGGATCAGTCATGGGCGGGGTTCCATCCTTCCAGCACGATCTTGCCGCGCGTGGTTGCACTTTCGATCTGGCGATGCGCCGCAATCAGGTTGGCGGCGTTGATAGGGGAGAGGGTCTGCGTGAGCGTGGTCCTGATCTTGCCGCTATCGACCAGCCCGGCCACCTTGTCGAGCAGGGTGCCCTGTTCGATCAGGTCCGGTGTATCGTACAGGGGACGGGTGAACATCAGCTCCCAGTGAACCGAAACCGCCTTGCGCTTGAACGCCACGATATCGAGGCTGTCCGGATCGTCGATAAGGACGAAGCGGCCTTGTGGCGCGATCAGCTCGGCGATTTCGCGCAGATGCCGGTCGGTGTGGGTGGTCGAGAATACGAAGGCCGGTGCACCGATGCCCAGAGCCTCTACTTGTGCGGCGAGCGGCTGGCGATGGTCGATCACATGATGGGCGCCGAGTTCGCGAACCCAGTCCTGCGTTTCTCCACGCGATGCGGTGGCGATCACGGTCAGGTCGGTCAGCGCGCGGGCGAGCTGTATTGCGATAGAGCCGACGCCGCCGGCCCCGCCGACGATGACTATGGCGTTAACCCCACCTGCCACCGGCTGCTGCACGCGAAGCCGGTCGAACAGGGCTTCCCATGCGGTGATGCTTGTCAGCGGCAGAGCGGCGGATTGGGCCCAATCCAGGGACTGCGGCTTGGGGCCGACGATCCGTTCATCGACGAGGTGGTACTGCGCATTGCTGCCGTCCCGCGCGATATTGCCGGCGTAGAACACGGCATCGCCGACTTTGAAACGGGTGACTTCGGGGCCGACGGCCTCGACGATTCCCGATGCATCCCAGCCCAGAATGCGCTCATTGCTGCCTTCGAAAGGTGCGGCGGCGGCGCGGACTTTGGTGTCCACCGGGTTGACCGAAACCGCCTTCACCGCAACCAGAATGTCATGACCGGCCGGGACGGGGCGGGGAAGTTCGATATCGATCAGGGCGTCGGCGCGGTCGATCAGGCCTGGCTGGCGATAGGCAATGGCATGCATGGATCTTGCTCCTTGGATTGAGAGACAAGTTCGATGTAAGTGCAGGGGCGATTCATGTCATAAGCACAAAAAACGCATATAGTGTCAAAAAGGATACTGTGAAATGGTCAAGGCCCGTCATTCCCGGCTCGACTGCACGCCAGGCTGTGCGGTGGAAGCGGCTGTCAGCCTGATCGATGGCAAGTGGAAGGCCGTGATCCTCTACCATCTACAGAACGGCCCGATCCGCTTCAACGAACTGCGCCGACGCTCCGGCGAAGTGACGCAGCGCATGCTCACCAACCAGCTGCGCGAACTGGAGGCTGACGGCTTGATCGAGCGGGAGGTCTTTCCGCAAGTGCCCCCGCGCGTGGAGTACAGCCTTTCAGAGCGCGGCCAATCGCTTACGCCGATCATCACCGCGCTGAAGGACTGGGGGGATGCCAACATGGACTTGTTCGGCCGCAGGTAAGAGGGTTTTGAGACGGCGCTTAAGGAACGACCGCTTTTGGGTTGCCATTTGGTCGCGCGAAATGTCGGTTTCGTCGGCGAATCCCAAATAAGGGCAGGGCATTATCGGCAGACAACACCCAAAGGTCGATCAATGGCCCACCTGGAAGGTCTGGCCAGTTTCGATTCCTTCGATTGAGCGAAGATAGGCGCCTGCTACGTGGGAGGCCGGCACAGGTTGATGGCCGGGCAACAGGTTGGTGCCGATTTTGTCCACGGACTCCTGCAGGATAGTGGGGCTTATTGCATTGATCCTTCGGTCGCGGCCGATTTCGGCGGCGGCGCCGATCACGAAGGATTCTATGCCGCCATCGACGATGCTGGCGCCGATACCGCCTAGCCACGGCATACGGGACATGATGCCCGAAATCAGCGTGAACGACCCGCCTTCCCGCACATGGGGCAAGCCTTGGAGAACGATGTCGATCTGTGAGGAGAGCTTGCCCCTGATTGCTTCGTCGATATGCGCCAGCGTGGTATCATGCAGTGGAAGTAGCGGCACCACGCCGACGGTGCAGGCCACTGCATCGACCGCGCCGACTGCGGCATAGGCAGCAGCGATGGAGGCGGTGTCGGTTATGTCTATTCGGAGTTCGCCCTTGTCAGGATCGGCATCGTAATCGGCAGTCAACACCTCATGCCCGCGTTCGCGTAGCATGTGGAGCACGGCGCTGCCCACCGTGCCGGACGTACCGATGAGAAAGACGCGCTTCGATGCGATGGTCATGCGGTGGCTCCGGTAATGTCGAACCAGCGGGCGGCGGCGGCATTTTCGATGGCGGCGAGGAGGGCCGGGTCATAGTCACCCTCGTCGATCTCGACATTCTTCTGCGCGATGTCGCGCCGCGCGATACGCCAGCCTTCGGGGGTGCGGACCGCACGGTCGGAATAGAGCGCATTGCCGCGAATGCGGCGTACCCGGCCCGGCGTATCGGTGGGGTGAAGGGTGATGTAGATCACCTCGCTTACCACATGGGCGCTCTCGCCATCCGCGTCGAAGCGGTAGAACGTATTGCCGATAAGGTGCTGGCCGGAGATGCGCGTCTTGTTGAAATCCTGCAAGAAGCGCCCGAATTCGGCGGCGCTGCGGCTTTCCATGGGCATACCGGGAAAGTGGATCGTCGCGTCTTGGGTGAAGATACCTTCGTACAGGCGCCATTCGTCCTGGTCCTGGGCCTGTCCGTAGCGGACCAGCAGGTCGGAGATCTCGGCGCGGGCGAGCAGTTCATCGTCGGTGATCTTGGGCATTAGGAATGTCCTGGATGGAGAGTGGCACCCGGCAGCCAGGCGGTGGCAAGTGTGGTGCGCACGGCCTCGGCGATGGGCGACACGAAGGGCAGCACCGTGCCGTTCGCGGCCTTACGGACGATGACGTGGCGCACGATGCGCCATTCGCCGCCTTCGCGCCGAAAGTCGTCGATATAGAGGCCCGGCGTCACTTCGCGCGAAGCGCCGCCGGCTGCCTGTTCGAGCGTGGTGGCGAGAAATTCGGTGACGGTGCGGGCACTGTCGCCATCGACTTCGGCGTGCAGATTGCCGAGCAGGTGCTGGCCGGACAGCCGCAGAGGGTCGAACGTTGCGGCCAGCATCTCGCGGAAGGCGACGAAGCCGAGTGCGCCGTCCATGTAGCCGGGAACCTCGACCAGGCCATCCAAGTGGAAGGCACTGTCGTAGAGCGGCCATGACCGTTGATCCACGCCATGCGCATAGCGGGTCATACAGTCCTGTAATTCGGCACGGTCACGCAGTGCCTTCCACGTGAGGCTCATGCAGCAACTTCCGGTGCGATCTCGGCAGCCTCTATCAGCGCGCGATTTTCCAGCGGCTCGGTGATCGTCAGGAACTGTCCGACATGGCGGGGTGCCACCACTTCGGATAGCGCGAATGCGGCAAGGTCCTGGTAGGTCACGCAAGAGGAACGGTCGAGTTCGATGCGGGTGTAGACTTGGTGGGGGCGGCCCAGTTCGCCCTCGTAAATGGCAGGATTGCGGATCACGGTCCAGTCCACCGGCGCATCGCTGGCGGCAATGAACTCCTCCGTATAGTCCTTGTCGAGCACCCGGTTCTTCACCAGATCGCGCAGCCAGGTGACATAAGGCGAACCATCGTTGCTGCCGCCGGCACCATGGGTACTCATCAGCACGATGCGGCGCTTGCCGTGGCGCGGGAGGGCATCGAACAGCAGGCGGGTGGAGACGAGGCAGACGTCGACCGAGGCGGAATCGTCGATCTCCGCTCGGCTCCTGCCTGCGGCGGGAATGCCCAGGCTGCAGATGACGGCGTCGTTCTCCGAAACCAGTTTCTCGATGATGGCCGGGTCGCGGGCGTCGCCGATCACGACTTCGAGGTTCTCGCCCCGGATCGGCAGACCCTCGGGCCGACGCACGAGGGCGGAGACCTGGTGCCCGGCGGCGAGCGCCTGTTCGACGATGACCTGGCCGGTACGTCCGGTGGCGCCGAGGACAGCGATTTTCATGATATGCTCCTATCGGGGGAAACGAGGAAAGGGGTGAGCGCTGAGGCGAGTGCGGCTGGAGATTTGTTCGGAAGCTGGCGCGCTTCCTCACCGTCGAGGCCGGCCAGGGCTGCGTTGGCGGCATATTTCCTGCCGATCGCGGCGGGCGAGAGCGCATTGCGGAGGCTTCCCGGTGCGTCGTCAATGCGCAGGCGCTGCGATCGGCCGGCCGCGTGGACTGTCACGGCGGCGGGATAGCTGCGATCCGGGGCAAGCTGGGTGATTTCGGGCGAGGCGATCAGCGTGACCTTGGCTCCAGCGGCGAGGACGGCCGGGTCGGTCAGGCCAATGCCCAGCAAATGCTCCGGCAGGACGGCACCCTTTGCCAGCAGACAGCCGATGGCGAAGGGAAAGCTGAATTGGGCATGGTCGGCGGATTGTGGCGGCAGAAAGGCCAGCGCTTCTAGGCCAGGCATGACCTCGACTTCGATGCGCTGGATCATCCCGGCATTCCATTCCTGCCCCCAATTTTCCTCCTGTTCGTGGAGGATGGTCTCGATCGCGGCGAGGGCGGGGTGGATGGCGCGGCAACAGGGCCAGGGCTTCGTGTAGGTGGCGAGAATGTGCCAGGCTTCGCCGATGCTGGATACGAACGTGTTTGCAGCCTGTGCGGTGTCGAATGGGCTGGGCGCGATGCCGAGGAAAGGCTCCGCTGGCGCGCCGCCGAAACCGGCTTCGGCCAGAAGCGCGGCGGTGACGGCCGCAGCGGCGGCCGGGCCGATCGATTCCTTGACCATCGGCAGTTGCAGGCTGGCCATTGGACCATGGGCGGCGGCGATATGGATGGCGCTCAGAATAGTGTCGGCTGTGGCGCCTCGGTAGCTGGCGACCGCCGCTGCAGCGCCGATGGCGCTTGCCGCGCCGGTGCAGCGATAGGGGCCGCTGCTGATCTCCGGTTTGAGCAGATAGCCGGCGCGGATCGCGACTTCATAGCCGACGACCAGCGCAGCGAGCAGATCCTCGCGGGTTTCGTGGCCCCGGGTTGTGGCGAGAAGTGCAGGCAGGATGGTCGAGCCCGGATGGATGCCGCCGCCTTCGTAATGGCCATCGTCATGGTCGAAGGCGGATGCGGCAATGGCCCAGGCGAAGGCGCGCATCGCGGCGGATACGTCGGAGCCTGCTGAATCCAGTACAATCGCGCGCCGTGCCGCCGCGAATGCTGTACTGCTGGTGCCCGCGAGAAGGCAGCCCAGCGTGTCCCTCAATGCTATTTCGGCGCGCTCTTGAACGACAGCGGGCAGATCGTGCCAATCCAAGGATGCGGCGAAATGGGCTATGGTCAGGGCGTTCATACGGCAGCATCCCAGCGTTTCGCGCGGCGGGACATGGCGGCTGCCAGTCGCGCCAGGCCATAGATGGCCATGGCGATGAGCGCGGCCAGCATGGTGATGGCGGCGGGCAGCGGAGTGATCGCGGCCTTCAGGTTTTCCCAGAGGCGCAGCGCCAGCGGCATCGCGTCGGATGAACTGAGGAACAGGCCTGCGCTGATATCGTCCACCGCCAACAGGAACGCGAACACGAAGGCGCTCGCAAAGGCGGTGGCAAGCAGCGGCATGGTAACCGTGCGCGCGCTTGTCAGCGGCCCGGCGCCGAGGGTGGCTGCGGCGCGAGCAAGGTGGGGATCCAGGCGGCGGGCGGCGGCTCCGACCAGCAGGAAGCCGTAGGGCAAGCCAGTCACCGCGTAGATTACCACGAACAGCGCCGACGGTTCGATGCCGCTCCAGCGCAGCGCCACAAGGTAGAGCGCGGCCGTCACCGTGATGGGCGAAACGACCAGCGGCGCGGCGACCGCCAGCGTTACCAGTCGCGCCCGGCGGGCAGGCAGGCGCAGCGACGCGAGTGCGGCCATGGCGCCGGTGAGGCTGGCGATCGCGGCGGCGCTTATGGCAATGCGCAGCGTGAACGCGGCCGACCCGAGCAGGTCAGGATCGCCGAGAAAGGTCTCGATCCAACGCAGCGAGTAGGCGCGCGGCGGGAAGCGCAAGTAGAAGTCGTTACTGAGTGAAAGCGGCGCGAGGATCACCAGCGGCACCAGCAGCAGTGCCAACACGAAAACGAAGATCATACCGACCGGAACCCAGCGCCACGGTGCAACCGCGCGCGCCAGCGGTTCAAGGCCGCGCAGTAGACGGGCTGAGAGGCGGCCCGCACCGGCCCGCTGCGCATGGCCGTGCAGGATCGTGGCCAGGCCGCAGGAGAGCAGCACCAGCGCGAACATGACGACGATCCGGGCGGATGCTCCGGCATCGTCGCCCAGCGTGTTGATCCGTACTTCCAATTCCTGCGAGAGCAGATAGCTGTCGGGCGCGCCGAGCAGCGTCGGGATGGCGTAGAATCCGAGGCAGGTGAGAAAGACCAGCGCGCAGCTGACACCGATGCCGGGCAGGGCCAGCGGCAGGACGGCGGTGAACCAGGCTGTTACCGGATCCGCGCCCAGGCTGCGTGCGGCGCGCGACATGCGCAAGTCGATGCCCTGCATCACCCCGTAGAGCGGCAGGATGAACAGCGGCAGTGTAACCTGCACGCTGGCCAGCAGCATCGCGCCGTCGGTAAAGGCCAGCTTCACCGGATGCGCCCAGCCCAGCACGTGCAGTGCGGAGTTGACGAGCCCGCGCGATCCCAGAATCGCGAGCCAGGCATAGCTGCGGATCAGCGTGCCGATGGTGAAGGACAGGCCCATCGCCACCAACATCACCCGTCGTTCCCATCCGGAGTAGCGCACCAGCGCATAGGCGGTGGGCGTGCCCAGAAGCAGGCAGGCGAGCGTCACCAGCGCCGCAAAGCGCAGGGTGTGGCCCAGCACGGCGCGGAAGGAACTGTCGAGGATGCCGGCGTAGGCCGAAAGGTCGAACGCGCCGCCCGGAAACACCGATCGCCACAGCGAAAGCCCGAAAGGCGCGAACAGCAGGCCGAGGCTGATCGCCAGCGCCGGAAGACACGCCAGCCAGATGAGTGCGCTGGTGCGCGGCGATGCGGCGGCGCTCATTTGCCCACCACCTCGGTTTCCCACAGCTTGACGCTGAGCGCGACGTTGCTGAGGCCGGGGCGGTCTTCTTTCGCCCACCAGTCGTCGTCCTGCATGATCTGCCTTGGCAGGTTCTGCGGCGCGGTGGGAAGGTGCGCGACCCTATCCGGCGGCAGAAGGGAAAGGGCCCGCTGGTTGGCGGGGCTGTAGCCGATAAGCTGGGCGAAATGCGCCTGCCGGTCGGGCCGCAGCGCAAAGGCCATGAAGCGCAGTGCATTGGCATGGTTGTGCGCGCCGCGCGGGATGGCCCAATAGCCGCCCTGAAGTATGCCCTGATTCCATGTGAACAGGGATCCGGCGTCCCGAGCCTCCGGCGTGTCCACCGGGCCGTTCCAGATATTGCCGATGACGACGTTCTGCTCGTTCAGCATCTGCAAGGCATCGCCGCTCGACAGCCAGTAACGCGCAATGGATGGGCGGATGCGGCGCAGGGCGCGGATCGCACGGTCCCAATCGAGGGGGTAAAGGCGGTCTGCGGGGACGCCGTCGGCCAGCAGGGCGATCTCGAAAGTCGCTGCCATTTGCCCCATCAGGCCAGAGCCGAGCATGCGTTCGCCCGGATGGCGCCCGGTGTCCCACATGTCCGCCCAGCCCGTGGGCTCACGATCGGGGAAGAGTTCCTGGCGATAGGCCAGCACGGTCGAGGCGTAGAACGAGGGCAGCGCATGCTTGCGCGGCTTGCGGGGGCTGAGTGCGGCGATGTCCTGCGGATCGAAACCGCGCAAGTCTATGGGCGTGAGAAGTCCGTCGCGCTCGAAGCGGGGAAGGTCGGCGCCGGACATGTCGGCCACGTCGATCACCGGGCGGCCCTGTTCGATGCTGGTGCGCAGCTTGCCCGCCATGACGAAGGGCACGGTGCGCACGCGGATGCCCGTCTCCTGCTCGAACGGTTTGTAGAAGGCCCGTCGTTGGGCGCGGCCCCAGAAACTGCCGCCGTCGCAGAGAATGACCTCGGCGCCCTTGCGCGATGGCGCGCAGGCAGTTGTGGCCGCTGCCAGCCCGAAAGCAAGCGCGCCGCGCCGATCGAAGCGGCGGCTCATCGTGCGCCCACCGGATAGGCGCAGGCGGCGCCGGGGTGGATCGTCACGCCGACTGCCGTCCCGGGTGTCGGTGCGAGGTCGGAGATCGGCTGGACCGCGTTGAGCTGTTCGCCCGAGGGCAGTTCCAATTGCACGATGCGATGCGTGCCGGCGAACAGCGCGGTGAGCACCGTGGCGGCCAGCGCTCCCTCGCGAGGTTCGTGGAGCGAGAGATCCTCGGGACGGACTACGAGGGCGGCGTTGGAACCCGCCAGCGGCGGCAGTCCGGGCCAGCGCGCGTCGAGGGGCACGCCGCACAGGTGAACCTTTCCGCCTTGACCCGTCCTGGCGCCAAGGCGGTTGGCCCCCGCCCAAAGGAACTCTGCGGCAAAGGCGCTGGCAGGATTGCCGTAGATGTCTTCCACGGCGCCCACCTGCTCGAGACGGCCCTCATTCATGATCGCGATCCGGTCTGCCAGAGCCAATGCCTCGCGCTGATCGTGGGTCACGTAGATGACGGTGGAGCGGGTTTGCTGTAGCAGCAGCTTGAGTTCGATCTGCAATTGCTCACGCAACGCGCGGTCGAGCGCACCCATGGGCTCGTCCATCAGCAGGACGGTGGGTTCGGCCGCCAGTGCCCGGGCGATCGCCACGCGCTGCTGCTGGCCGCCCGACAGGGTGTGAATGCGTCGATCCGCAAAACCCTGAAGGCGGACCGATGCAAGCAAGCGATCCACCCGATCGCGGATTTCCGCACGGGAGGCGCGCCGGCGGACCAGCGGGTAGGCGATGTTCTCAGCCACGCTAAGATGCGGAAACAGCGCATAGTGCTGAAACACCATGCCGATCTGGCGAGCATGGACGGGCAGCGCGACGATGCTGTGCCCATCGATGCGGATATCACCCTGATCCGGTTGCTCGAACCCGGCGACCAGATTGAGGAGCGTAGACTTGCCGGAGCCGCTGGGGCCGAGCAGGGCGATGCGCTCGCCCGGCTCGATCGCCAGCGACACGCCGTTCAGCACTGCCGAGCCGGCGAAGCTCTTGCTTACCGCCTGTATATCGAGCGGAGCAGGAATGGAGGCCGGGTCGGGGCGGGCCTGCCTGGAAAGGATCATGTCAGGTCGTCCTTGTGCATGATGGAAAGTCCGCCCCCGGATCACACGATCAGAAGTTGACCGAAGCGCCGACCTGGAATTGAAGCTTGGGCTTGGGGGCCACGTAGATGCGGTCGCTGAGCGCGAAGCCGAACTCGTTGTAGGCCGAGCCCGGATACCAGATCCCGCCTGCCCAAAGGTTCAGGTTGTTCTTCTCGGGCAGAACCCAGCGGACCTTGCCGGACAGCCGGTTGTAGGTGCCGGCGCTGTAGGTGCCGAGCGAATCCAGCTTCTGCGGTCCGAAGAACTCGTGATCGAGATCGAAGCGCAGGCTTTCGCCGTCGCTGCCGGGCAGGCGGTAGTCTACCCGTGCGCCATAGGCGGCGAGCCACTTGGCGACGTATGGTACATAGCCGCCATCGGCGAGACGGGCCTTCACCACCGAGTAGTTGCCGGTCAGCTTGAGGTCGACCGTTTCGCTCTTCACCAGTTCCAGCGAGGTCTCGAGGTCGAGGCCCTTGCGGCGTGATGTGCCGAGGTTGACGTAAGTATAGCCGACCTGACCGACCTCGTTCGAGTTCACCGTCTTGTAGAAGTTCGCCTGGAAGTGCAGGCGACGGCCCCATGGATCGTAGGCGATGCCCGCTTCCTTGCTCGACAGGTGCGAGACATTGAGGTCCGGGTTTGTGGTCAGTTCCGAGAACGCGCTGGGGGAGCGTGGGCTCTCGCCGTAGTTGGCGTAGATCGTCACGTCCGGCACCGGGTTGATGGCGGCGCCGATCTGGGGGCTGAAGCGTCCGGTCTTGGTCTTGAACGACTGCTCGTAATAGGCGTTCGCCGCCGCGTCGTAATCCTGGTTGTCGACGTCGATGGTGAAGTGGTCGTAGCGGCCGCCGGCGGTGATCTTCAGCCAGCTTGCAGGCTTCAGCTGAAGCGAGGCGTAGACCGAGCTGGTAGTCTCGTTCACCTGTTCGCGCTGGTAGAAGTAGGCGTCCAGCGGGTCGAGGCCGGTGATTTTGTCACCATCTTCGGAGGGAAGCTCGGTGAGGGCGATGTCGGCACGCTGGACGCTGACCCCGCCCAGGAGCAGGGCATCGATACCGGCCACTTCGAAGCGGCGATGTGCCTCCAGGCTGCCTGCATAGTTCCAGCGCGCGTCGCGGCGATAGTATTGCGGATAGGGATAGGTGGTCGAGGTGCGATTGAGCGCGCTGTGGCCCACGCTGGCGCTTGCCTCCAGGCCCTGGTCGTAATCGCCCAGCAGGTAGTTGCCGATTAGCGTGTAGGTCTGGGCGGAGCCGTGATCGCTGTCGCTGATCGCGGACTTGGCGCTGATCGAGCGGTCCTTGATGAGGCCGAGATCGATGTAACCGGGCTGCTGGAACTTGTTGTTGTAGGTTTCGAGGCCGAGTGTGAAACGCCCGGCACCGAGCGGGGTGGCGAACTTGGTGAAGGTCTTGACCAGTTTGCCGCCGCTGCGATCGCGGTAGCCGTCCTGCCGCTGGCCGTCGACGATCGTGTAGAAGCTGCTCCGGCCCTCGTTCCATTGCGTCCCCAGCGAGGCGACGGCGCGCACGAAGCCGTAGGAACCGCCGGTCAATGCGAAGCCCGAAGGAATGTAGTCGCGCGTGGTGGCGACGACCGAGCCGGCCTGCGCGAAATTGCCGCCGTAGCGCGTGTCGAAGGGCCCGCGCACGATGGTGAACTGGTTGATCGTCTCGGGGATCAGCGGGTTCAGGTCGACATAGCCGTTGACGCTGATGTGCGAGGGGGCGTTGCGCTGGATACCGTCCTGATAATAGGCGAGAAAGGCGGAATCGTAGCCGTTCGACCAGCCGCGCATGGTGATACCCTGCGTTTCGCCGACTTGCCCATAGTCAGATACCTGCACGCCGTTGCTGCCGCGCAGCAGGTCGCCCGCCGTCGTCGTCAGCTTGTTGGCGATATCGTCCTGGGTAATGACGGTGACCGAGGCGGGGTTCGCTGCCGGGCTGTTGGACAGCACCATCGGCGCGCCGTGGCCGCGCTTCGCGGCGGTGACGATGATGGAGTTGTCTTCGGGGCGCGCGTCCTTGTTGGTCTGGGTGTAGTCCTGACCGCTCTCCTGCGCGGCGGCGGGCGCCGCGATAACCGAGGTCAGCATGCTGGCGGACAGGAGCAGCGCGGCAGCGTAGCGGCGGACAGGGGAGGGCGATTGCCCACCACGGATGGTGATCATCAGGTTTCCTTTCGGGAATGACGGCCGCATGAATTGGTTCGCTCTCCGGGGGAGGAGCGGCTGCGGCGTTACTGTTGAGGAAAGCCTGTCACCTCGAGGTGTCCAGCGCTTGGTTTCTTTGTTAGACGAACTTCTGGGAGCGCCTTCCGATCAGGCCGATTTGGCTGATGGCTCGGAAAACGCGGAAAATCAAAAACTTGGCAGAATGCTATTCAGGTTTCCCGTGCTCCATGTCGGCAACGTAGTCTCCAATGATATCGGGGTCGATCAGGGCATGGCGGCGCATCAGCGCGCGGGCGCCCTCTATGTCGCGGCTTTCAAAGGCTTCGATGAGTTTCCAGTGATCGTCGAGATCGGCGCGCATCTGCCCTGGGTATGTCAGGCAGTAGCGGAAATAGCGGGCGAGATGGACGACCGAGCGTTCCAGGGCTTCCATCAGATAGGTATTGCGCGAGGCGGCGATGATGATCGAGTGGAACGACGATGCGGTGGACGCATAGTTCGCCACATCGTTGGCGGAGATGTAGTCTTCCAGCCGCTGGCAATGGTCGCGCAGTGCGGCGATTTCGTCAGAGCGCAGGCGGCGTGCCGCGAAGCGCGCTGCCGACGCTGCCAGTTCCGCCGAATAGTCCATCAGGTCCAGCGTCTGGCGCAGATCGAAGCGCGGCACGACCGCGCCGAGCCGCGGCGTCTTGTGCAGCAGTCCGGCGGCTACGAGTTGAGAGACCGCCTCACGCACCGGCGTGCGCGATGTGCCGAACAGTTCGGCGATTTCCACTTCCTCGATCCGTTGGCCGGGGGCGAGCAGGCCCTGCGAGATGCGGGCCTCGATCCCGGATCGGACGAGGTCTGCCTGGGATATCCTGGAATCGCGGTCGGTCACGGATTGGCCTCTGCTGTTGCGAGATCCTGATACTCAACCAATTCGGTTGAGTAAAGGTCGTGTATGCAAAAAGACCTTTCGTGCATGCAAGATTCGCTTTTGGCCTTCTCCTAAGGCTAAGGCTCGCGCCGCCAGCGCAAGCGTTTCGCTCTCCGCTTTCCCTGAGATTGGGCGCGACGATCGCGATAGTCCGGCTTGAAGAAGTTTCTCTACTAACTTGCCATGCTAATAGATTGAAGGCGGAAGTGAGCCTCAAAGCGCGTCGCTCAGCCGCCAGTCTGAATATTTATATCATTGATAATGCGTGATATAATTAGACTTTTCCCGGTAATTCCCTATCGGTGTCGACTCCCGCCTTTCCGGATATGCGCCATTCTTTCGTTTAAAATTTTTCAAGCGAATGATTGCACGTTCGTCGAGCCAGAGGCTTCATTGGCGGCCGCCTATCAACTGCGACGAAACTGGCATTCGGAGGTCAGCGGTTTTTCGGATTAGGGGAAACGGCTAAACTCCTCGCCAGGATCGCGGAACTTCGCCGTCGATCTCCGAAGTGTTTGCATCCTGGTTATCGCACCCGACCATATTCCACGAGCAAACTTCAACGCCCTGCAGTATTTCATCATATTGCGGCAGCGGTGTGCGTGGTCGTCGGGGAAGTTCGCTGGCGGTCGAACCGCGATGCCAAGGGCCAGGTGGCGGCGATCGCGAGCAGGCAGGCCAGCAAGCCGAGCGGGCCGATCAGCTGATAGCTTCCGAACACCTCGGCTATGATTCCGGCTCCAAGCGAGCCCAGCGATTGGAACAGCAGCCAGGTACCTGTGGTCATGACCGCAAGCCTTCCGGTATGGTCAGACGAGTAGGCGAGACCGAGCAGCAAGGGGTAGGTCAGGAACCAGCTGACGTTGTACAGCACCAGCGCGGCGGCGAAGATGCCGGCGTCTGCGACCGTCGTGAGAAGAGCGCAGGAAAGGCCGCAAGCGCCGAGGGCGAGCGCGAGCGGCAACGTTCGCCGTAACCGTGCGACCACAGCGACCAGGCCTAGATTGCCGGCAGCACTGAGCAGCGAGGCTAGGCTCTGATAGCGTCCGAAGGTTGTCGCTGGCAGGCCGATCGCATGGGCAGCGCGTTCCATGAAGGGCCAGATCGCAAGGCTTCCGAACGCAAAAAGCGCCATGCCCAGGAGCACGCGCCAGCCGTCCCGGCCCAGCTTCGGCCGCCCGGAGATACCAGGGGCTACGTTCCGCACCGTTGCCGCCGAGGTGCCGGTGGAGCCAGGCAGCAGCAGGGAACCGAGGCCCAACACGGAGGAAAGCGCCGCCAGAGCTACGAACATGCCGCCGACGCCGTGCCGGACTCCCACGATCGGCAGGCCGATGTTGATGACGGCAAACAGCATCGTCTGCACCGCGATCCCGGCCGATATCGCCCGCGCCGGGTGTTCGGTGCGCCCGGCCGCCAGATTGACCGCACTGTTCATCAGTCCGAAGCCGAAGCCGGTGAACAGACGTCCCATCAGGAGGGGAGCATATCCCGAAAGGCCGGAGGATGCGGCTTGCGCAGCGACGACGAGCAGGGTCGCGACGATGGCCAGCGTTCGCGCGCTAGCGGCTCGGGCGCGCGGGGCGACCAGAAACATGGCGGCGGCATAGGCGAGTGTTTCGCTCATGCTCCACACACCCATCTGGATCGGTGAGAAACCGAAGCGGTCGATGAGGCCTCCGACCAGATAGGTCGTGAAATTGTTGCCGATATGCGCCGCGCCGGTCGCCGCGCCGATGCCGGCGAGCGTGAGCGCGAGGGATCTGCGCGGCGCCTGGGTCATGGGATCAGAACCTGTAGGCGGCCGAGAGGCCGTAAGTACGGCGCTCGCCCGGGTAGGTGCTCATCGAGCGGTTGAAGAACATCCCGAAGGTGTTGGTGCGATAATACGCATTGGTCAGGTTCTTCACCCAGGCAGCGACTTCGATGCCGCCTTCGGTGCGGTAGGCGAGGCGGGCATCGCCCAGCCACAGGGCGTCCTGGCTGAAGGTATCGCGCACCAGTTGGCGCGTTGCCGGGTCGGCGAGGAACGGGGCGGGGTTGTTGTTGGTGGCATCCGACCAGGTGTGGAAACGGTAGCGGCTGGTGTAGCGCCAGTCGGTGCTGAACGTCAGCGTCCCCGAACCCACGGCGATCTCGTAGCTGCCGGCAAGGTTCAGGGTATTGCGCGGCGCACGTTCCAGCGACTGACCGGAGAGATCGAGTTCGTTGCCCTGGTTGATCGGGGTGGGCACCGAGGCATTGGTGAAGTTCTTGTACTTCGAATCCTGGAAGCCATAGCCCGCGCTGAGTGAAAGCCCCGCGAAAGGCCGTGCGGCTGCCTCGATCTCGAAGCCGTTGACGCGTGCGGTCGCGGCGTTCTGGGTCTGCGCGCCGACGGTCTGCAGCACGGTGACCTGCATGTCGTCGATGTCGTAGTGGAAGGCGGTGGCGTTGAAGGTCACCTTGCGGTCCAGCCAGCTGGTCTTGATGCCCGCCTCGTAGGAGGTGAGCGTTTCCGGGTTGTAGACGCTCAGGTCTCCCGGGCTGGCGATATAGGTGTTGTACGCGCCCGAACGGAAGCCGCGCGCGACGCGGCCGAACAGCAGGATATCGTCGGTCGCCTTGTAGTCGGCCGAGGCGTCCCAGGTGAACTTCTTCCACGAGCGGCTGCCCGGCACCGGATCGAGCGGGGTGCTGCCGACGCCGCCGTTGCGGTAGATGCCGTTGGCGGTGTCGATGTAGAGGTTCTTGACCACGCTGGTGTCGAAGACGTCATCGGCCTGCGTCGCATAGTCGTAGGCCACGCCGTCGATCGACTTCTTTTCCCAGGTGTAGCGGCCACCCGCGGTCAGCTTCAGCCTGGAGGTCACTTCGTAGCTGACGCTGGCGAAGCCGGCGACGTTGTCGGTCTTGGTTTCGAAGTCGTAGGCGGCGCCGTCCACCCCGAAGTTGATCGGGCTGTAGAGGCCGAGCTGGCCGAAGCTGTTGGTCTTGTCGTGCAGGAAATAGGTGCCGACGATCCAGCCGAAGCGCTCGCCATCCGGCGATTCCATGCGCAGTTCGTTGGTGAAGGTGTCCGACGAACCGCCGTAGCGCTCGTGATACTTGGAGATCGGGTTGGCATCGTCGTCCGAGTAGATCAGCGAACTGGACTTCTCGTAGGAGGCGATGTCGATCAGGCGAACGCCGCCCAGGTTTACGTCGAGCCGGGCGTCGGTGCCGAAGCGGCGGGCGCGGGTGAAGTCCGAGCCGTTGTTGCTGAGCGCGGTTTCGCTGTCACGCTCGACATAGCCGTCGGAGTCCGCGCCGCCCGCCAACAGGCCGACGTGCTGGAGCGGCTGGCGCTGTTTGCTGACGCCGCCATGAACCTTGACCAGCAGGGTCGCATCGGGGGTGAATTCGTAGCCGAGCTGGCCGCGCAGGTCCCAGATGTCGTAGCCGCCGGCCTTCTTGTCGGTGTAATCGTTGTGGTACTGGCCGTCGCGGCTCTTGTAGACGCCGGCCACGCGGAAGTTCAGCTTGTCTGCGAGGGGGCCGCCGACGCCGGCTTCCAGCTCTACCGTGTTGTCGCTGCCGTAGACGGCGCGGCCCTGGCCGGTCAGCGTATCGCTCGGCTTGGTGGTGACGTAGTGGATGGCGCCGGCGGTGGTGTTCTTGCCCCACAGCGAACCCTGCGGCCCGCGCAGCACTTCGACGCGGTCGAGATCGTAGAGCGGCTCGCTTTGCGCCGAGCCCGCCGAGATGAACACCTCGTCCTCGTAGACTCCGACGGCGGAGGTCGCGGTGGGGGTAAAGTCGTTGGTGCCTATACCACGTAGGCGATAGCGCGGCATGGCGGCGCCCATCGCGGATTCGGCGGCCAAGTTCGGGGTCTGGCGGGCCAGCCCGATGCCGTCGCGGATCTGCTTTTCGGCGATGTCGGCACCGCCGATCGCGGTGATCGACAGCGGGACGTCCTGGAGATTGGCCGAACGCTTGGTGGCGGTGACGACGATGTCGCCGCCACGGGTGTCGGTATCGGCGGGCGCGGCGTCTTCGGCAAGCGCGGGTGTGGCCAGCAGGATCGCCAGTACGGCAAGGCTGCCGTTAAGGGCGGTGGATGTGCGGATGGTCGGTGTCATGGAAATTCCCCCCGTTTATCTGGTCAGGCCCGTTTCTCTGTTCAGGCCGGTGTATCTGTTCAAACTGGGTGGACTCTCGGGAAGCGGGCGATCGCTTCCAGCTTTTCGAGGTCCAGGTGGCTGCGGATGTATTCGCGCGAGGCATCGCGCGGTGGGTTCCAGTCCCAGGACTGGAGTCGCCCCGTGGCGTTGGCTGCGGCGACGATGCGGCGGCGACGCTGGCTGTCGATGACCTCGCGCTCGATGGCGGTGAGGTCCCAGCGGCGCGCCACTTCGGCGCGGAATGCGGAAAGGTGTTCGGAATATTCGGGATTCTGCGCGAGATTGCGCAGTTCGTCCGGATCGTTCGAAAGGTCGTAGAGTTGATCGGGGTCCACTGGCGAATGGATGAACTTCCAGTTCTCGCGGCGGATCATCACCACCGGCGCGATCGCGCCTTCGGCCAGGTATTCGCCGATAGCCTCGTCATGGCCGCTGCGGCCTTCGAGATGCGGCAACAGGCTGTGTCCGTCGAACGGGGCGGCTTCGTTCGCGTCGATTCCCGCCAGGTCCAGCAGGGTCGGGAACAGGTCGAGCAACGACACGCTGGCGTCCACCTCGTGCGGGGCGAAGCGGCCGGGAGAATGGACGATCAGCGGGATGCGCGATCCGCCTTCCAGGAAGTTCATCTTGTACCAGAGGCCCCGCTCGCCAAGCATTTCGCCGTGGTCGCTGCAAATGATGACGGCGGTGTCCTCGGCCAGCCCCGTTTCCGCGAGCGTTTCGAGAATCTGCCCGACTTGCTCGTCGAAGAAGCTGATGGCGGCATAGTAGGCCCGCCGCGCAGCGCGGACCTGGTCTTCCGTTACCGGATCGAGGTCGTTGCCGCAGACATGGCGCAGGCGGCGCGAGTGGGCGTCCAGTTCGTCAAGGGGCAGCGAAACGCGCGGCAGTTCGATATCCGCGTCCTCGTAGAGGTCCCAGTACTTGCGCGGAATTGCGAAGGGATCGTGCGGATGGGTGAGCGAGGCGACGAGGAAGAACGGCCGGTCGTCGCCCTCACTGGAGCCATCGCTGCTGCGCCCACGAGCGATGTCATAGAGCTTGCGGCGCGTGATGAAGACTACTTCCTCGTCAAAATCGAGCTGGTTGGTGCGCGCCGCCGTCCCTGCGGAAAGAACCGAGTCCATCGAGTGATACCAGGTCGGACGCTCCTCGAACCGGGTCCAGTCGGGGGTCCAGGCGAAGTCGGCAGGGTAGATGTCCGTCGTCAGCCGCTCCTCGAAGCCGTGGAGCTGATCGGGGCCGACGAAGTGCATCTTGCCCGACAGGATGGTGCGGTAGCCGCCGAGCCGCAGGTGGTGTGCGATGGTCGGGGTGCTGGCCGCGAACTCGCAGGCATTGTCGTAGGCGCCGATGCGGGAAGGCAGGCGGCCCGAGAGCATCGAGAAGCGCGAGGGGGCGCAGAGCGGGCTGTTGCAATATGCCGAGGAGAACAGCACGCCCTCCCGCGCGAGGCGGCTGAGATGGGGCGCCTTGACCGGCGAGCTTGCCAGGAAAGGCAGCGCCTGGGCGGCAAGCTGGTCAGCCTGGATCAGCAGAAAGTTTTGCTTCTTCGTCATCGACTCTAATTGTCTAGTGATTTGGTTGAGATTAGATAGGAATAAGCGGCAGGCGGCGTGAACCCGCTCGTTGCTTAAGGGTGAGATAAGTGGGACTGATATCTGAGCGCTTCTCCCGGCTGCCTCTGAAGAGCCTCGCGGTGTTCGAGGCGGCAGCGCGGCACGGCAAGTTTTCGGCGGCTGCCGAGGAACTGCTGATGACCCAGGCCGGCGTCAGCCAGCACATCTCCCAGCTTGAAGCCGACCTTGGCGTCGCGCTGTTCACGCGGCGCCATCGCGGCGTGTCGCTGACATCCGCCGGTGCGCAATTCCGGCACAGCGTGGAGCGCGGTCTTCGTACCCTGTCGGAAGGTGTCGCTTCTGTCAGAAGCCTGGTCGGAGAGCGGAAAATCGAAATTCTTACCGACTTCGGCTTTGCCGCATGGTGGCTGATGCCCCGTATTTCCGCGCTTTCGGAACTGATGTCGGATGTGGAGATCAGGCTGGTTACCACCCAGTCCGAAATCGATTCCGCTGCAGGAGATTTCGACCTTGCCGTTCTCTTCGGGCGCGGCGAATGGCCCGGGTGCCAATCGAATATGCTCTTTCGCGAGGAGGTTTATCCGGTCTGTTCACCAGCTTTCCTGGGCGATCGCGCATTGCCGTTGACGCCTGCGGAAATCGCGCAGATGCGCCTGCTACACCTCAGCAGCAATGCACCACAGCGCTGGTTTGACTGGGATGAATGGTTTGCCGGTGTGGGCGTGCCGTCACCCGGGCCGCACCAGGATCTCGTCTTCAGCAATTACCAGATCGTGCTTCAGGCGGTGTTGCTGGGGCAGGGGGTCGGCATCGGTTGGGCGCCCTTGATCGACGATCTGGTCGCGGAGGGAAGCCTCGTGCGGCTCTGCGACACGCCGCTGTCGAGCGAACGCGGCTATCACATCGTTCGCCCGCAGAGGGCCGCAGCCGCCAATCCGCTGGTGGAGACCATTGCCGCCTGGCTGCTTGGCCATGAGTGGAGCGAATGCAGCAAGGGATCGACGTGGCAATGACAAGCATGAACAGTCCGCAAGCAGCGTTGCGTGAAGCCATTATAGTTGAGCCTGTCAGCGGCCGCATCGGCGCGGAAGTTTCCGGTGTGACACTGGGCGGCAGTCTCGATCCGGCCGGGGTCGCGGCAATCCGTGCTGCGCTGCTCCGGCACAAGGTCGTCTTCATCCGGGGGCAGACGCATCTCGACGACGCCGCGCACGAGGACTTTGCCCGGACCTTGGGTACTGCGGTAGGCCATCCGACGCTTCCCGGCGATGGCGGGGACTTCCTGTTGGAGCTGGATTCGCATCGCGGCGGCAAGGCGAACAGCTGGCATACCGACGTGACGTTCGTTCCCGACTATCCGGCGATTTCGGTTCTGCGTGCCGTCGTTGTGCCCAAGGCGGGCGGTGATACGGTCTGGGCCAACTGCGTCTGGGCCTGTGAGCACCTGCCGCCATCGCTTTCCGCGTTTGCGCGGACGCTTCGCGGCGTGCACAGCAACGATTACGACTATGCGGCCAACCAGACCGCAGCCGACCCCGAACTCGATGCCTATCAGGCGACGTTTGCCGCGCGCGTGTTGGAAGCGGAGCATCCTCTGGTCCGCGTGCATCCGGAAACGGGCGAGCACGCGCTCGTCCTGGGCAGCTTCTTCAAGCGGTTCGTCGGCCATGGACTGGAGGAAAGCCGCAGGCTTTACGAGGTGTTCCAGGCCCACATCACGCGGCTGGAAAATACCGTGCGCTGGCGTTGGCGTGCCGGTGACGTGGCGATCTGGGACAACCGCGCAACCCAGCACTATGCGATCGACGACTACGGCGACGCGCACCGCGTCATGCGCCGGGTCACGCTCGCCGGGGAGCGGCCGCTCGGTATAGACGGCGCGCCCAGCCGGTGGGTCACGGGTGAGGAAGCCGGTGCATGATCCTCGATATCCTGAAAATGGGCGATCCGCGCCTTCTGAAAGTCGCCCGGCCGGTGGCGGACATCGACGATCCCTCTGTTCGCGGCATTATCGCCGACATGTACCAGACCATGCATGCCGCCAGCGGTGTCGGGCTGGCCGCGCCGCAGGTCGGCGTGGACCTTCGCATCATGATCTTCGGCTTCGAGGCCAACCCGCGCTATCCGGGCGAGCCTCCGGTGCCGGTTACCACGCTCATCAATCCCTGGCTCGAAGTGCTGACCGAACAGGTCGAGGACGGCTGGGAAGGGTGTCTTTCGGTCCCCGGAATGCGGGGACTCGTGCCCCGTTTCACGCATATCCGCTACGGCGGTACGCAGGAAGACGGCACCCAGGTCGAACGGGAGGCGCGCGGCTTTCATGCGCGGGTTTTCCAGCATGAGTTCGATCATCTCGACGGTGTCCTTTATCCTCGCCGGATCAGGGATATGACGCAGTTCGGTTTCATCGAGGCACTGTTCCCGGACAGCCCCCTGGCTGCACTTGAAGCCGACTGACGGCCGCGCGCCCTGCGGCCAAAATTCATTTCCCGGCATCCGGTGAGCATCCCGTCCACTCGTGCGTATTGACCAACCGATGGCACAAAGCGCTTCATTGCGACCGGCCGAATGGCTGACGGACCTCGATCGGCAATACCGGTCTTCCCTCCTGGCATTCTTCCGCCGCCGGTCGACCAACCCGGCCGAAGCGGAGGACATGGTCCAGGAGGTCTTTGCGCGTCTGTATGCGACGCCGGGCATCGAGCGTCAGACCGCCTCGGCCTATATCTTTCGTGCCGCCGCCAACCTGCTGCACGACCGCGCGCGGCGTGAAGGCGTCCGGGCTGCCTATCGGCGCGATTTGGAAGCGGACGATACGCTCGTGGAAAGCCGCGACCCCGAGCGCGTCCTGGCCGGGCAGCAGATGCTGGCCAAGATTCGCGGCGCTCTCGACGGTTTGCCAGAGCGCACGCGGGTGATCTTCGTGCTCTACCGGATCGAGGGCATGTCCCGGAAGGATATCGCGGGCAGCTTCGGACTGTCGGTCAGCGCTGTCGAGAAGCATATCGCCAAGGCCATGCGGACGCTGGTCTCGCTGCGGGAGGAATGGCGGTGAGCGGGGCACCATTCGAGGCGGCCGTGACAGGCGAAGACGGTGCCATCGGCTGGGCGCTGCGTCACCAGCATGGCGACATGACCTTCCCGGAGATCGAGGCTTTCGCGGCGTGGCTGGGCATGGACGCGCGCAACGGTGCGGCTTTCGATGAGGCAATGGCGGCCTGGGACATGATGGACGGTCCGCCGCTTGATCCTTCGCTCGTCGCTCTGCGCTGCGAGGCGCTGGACGCATTGCGCAAGGTTCAGGCGGATACCCCTCCTGCGGCGCGGATGGGACTGCGCGGTTTTGCTATCGCGGCAAGCCTGGTGCTTGCCGTGATGTTCGGAGTTGGCGGCTATCTCTGGAATGCGCCGGAAACCTATCGGACGGGTGCGGGCGAGCGGCGGGTCGTGGTCCTGGCCGATGGATCGCGGGTGACGCTCGATGGACGGACGAGCCTGCGCGTTGCCTATAGCGATCACGCGCGCCAGCTGACGCTGGAACAGGGGCGGGCGACATTCGCGGTGGCCAAGGACCCGTTGCGGCCGTTCTCCGTCGCCAGCCAGGACAGCATGGTCGTGGCGACGGGAACGCGTTTCTCCGTCGAACGGCTGGGCGGCCAGACGCGGGTCCTGCTCTATCAGGGCCATGTCGCGATCCTGCGCGAGCTTGGCGGGCGCTTCGTGCCGGGGACACTGCCGGGGCCACATGGCAGCGAACTTGCGGAGGCGGGCCTTGTTCCGGGGCGCGAACTTGTCGTGCCGTCGGGAGAGCTGCCGCTTCAGCTCAAAGACGTGCCCGATCCAGCTGCGGCAAGCGCCTGGGAACAGGGCCGGATCGAGGCCGCCGCCGAGCCGCTTGGTCTGGTCGCCGCGCGCATGAACCGTTATTTTTCCGGATCTGGGCTCTCCATCGCCAAGGATGCGGCGGCGATACCGGTCAGCGGTGTGTTCGAAGCTGGCGATATCGAAGCCTTCGTTGACGGTATTACCAGTGTTTCCCCAGTCGTTGCTGAGAGAATGCCCGATGGAAGTTTCCATTTGCGGAGACGAAGCAGTTCTATCCCATCCAGCAACTGAGGTATTCCAATCCTCATGCGTATTTTCCTGAGAACGATCCATTCAGGGGAAAGTACGTGAAGAGATTGCGAAAGTCCGGGCTATTGCTGGCCGGCGGGTTGGTATTTTCCGGGGCGTCTGCCGGCTGTCTGGTTCCTGCGGCCATTGCGCAGGAGGCCCGGCCTTCGCTTGATTTCGACATCCCCGCGCAGCCGCTGGACAAGGCGCTGCGGGACTACGGCCGCGTCACCCGCCAACAGATCGTCTTCGACGCGGGTAGCGTGAAAGGCGTGACCAGTCCTGCCATCAGGGGCCGCATGTCCCGTGAGGCGGCGCTTTCCCGGCTGCTGCAAGGTACGCGGTTCGCCTCTCGCACCGGTGCTAACGGCATCATCATCGTCGCGCCGCATTCGGCGCAGGCGGACGCGGCGCCTGATCCGGCCGTCAACGCGGTGGAGGTCGCCGACGATATCGTGGTGACCGGCACCCGCATCCGCAGCAAGGCCGGCGGCCCCAACCCGGTGACGCGCGTGACGGCGCGGGAGCTGTCGCAGCTCAGTCCACAGAGCCTTCCGGCGGCGCTTGCAAAACTGCCGGTGTTCTCGCCGATCAAGAGCAGCGACAGCGCTTCGGACGGGGGATACCAGCCGACCGGCAACTATCTCGACCTCTGGGGCCTGGGGCCGATCCGCACGCTGATCCTTCAGGACGGGCACCGGGTTCCGGCGACGTATTACGATGGCAATGTCGATATCAACACTCTGCCGCAATTGCTCGTGCAGCGGGTCGAAGTCGTGACCGGCGGCGCTTCGGCGGTCTATGGTTCCGATGCGGTTTCAGGCGTGGCCAACTTCATTCTCGACAAGGATCTGGAAGGCGTGAAGGGCCTCGTCCAGGGCGGACTGTCCACGCATGGCGACGGCGAGTCCCTCCGAGCGGGCGTGGCGCATGGTTTCAAGGTCGGCGATCGCGGCCACTTCGAATGGAGCGCGGAATACTTCCACAGGGCCGGGATCTCCGCGGCGGACAGGGCTTACGGCGATTCCGCGGTCTCGATCGTGGGAAGCGGTACGGCCGCCAATCCGCTCAGCCAGGTGAGCGATTCAAGGCTCAACAATTCCACCTTCGGCGGTCTTGTCACCACCGGGCCTTTCGCCGGCCAGCAGTTCCTGCCCGATGGGACCCTGACTGCCTTCGACAAGGGCGCGGTCACTGGAACCTCCGGCATATCGGTCGGTGGGGACGGGTCCTACCGGCGAAACAACAACCTGCTGCCTTCGCTGACGACCGCCCAGTTGTTCGGCCGGTTCGATTACGATCTCGGCGGGAGCACGAAGGCCTGGGTTCAGGCCAGCTATGCACAGACCCGGACGCTTTCGCATGAGCAGAACCTGATCAGCACGAATTCGTCGACGCCGATCACGATCTACAGCGGCAATGCCTACCTGCTGCCCCAATATCAGGGGCTTCTCGAACAGACTGGGACGTCGAGCTTCAACCTCAACCGCTACAACGAGGACTTCGGCAATATCCTCGGCCTGCGCAATCGGACGTCTGCCTTTTCGGCACAGGCTGGATTGCAGGGCAAGCTCTTCGCCGATCTCGACTGGGAGGTATATTACACTTACGGGGAGGGCAAGACATCACAGCTCACCACGAATAACGTCAATACCGAACGTTTCTATGCCGCCCTCGATGCCGTGGTCGATCCGGCGAGCGGCAATGTCGTCTGCCGCTCCAGCCTCGTTTCGCCTGCCGCGTTTGCGGGGTGCCAGCCGCTCGACGTGCTGGGCGAGGGCAATTCCTCGCAGGCGGCGATCGACTACATTACCGGCAATACCAGCTGGTCGGCGAAGAACACCATGCATGACCTCGGCGGCAACCTGAGCGGAACGCTGTTCGACGGCTGGGCCGGGCCGGTCAAGTTCGCGGCGGGTCTGGAATATCGCCACCAGCGCCTGAACGAAACCACCTCCGTCGAGGACAACGGCTTCGATGCGACGGGCCTGCGTGTCGGTCTTAACGGTACTACACCCGCAGTCGGCACCCAGCTCTGGACGAAGAACGTCGCGGCCGCCACCCGCGGTGTCCAGTCGGTTTACGAAGGCAATCTGGAGCTGAACGTACCGATCCTGCGCGACCTTCCGCTGGTCCGCACGGCCTCCATCAGCGCGGCCGGGCGCTTCACGCATTACAGCACCAGCGGATCGGTCGGGACCTGGCGGGTCGGCCTCGACTGGCAGCCGCTGCCCGGCCTCAATTTGCGCGCGACACGTTCGCGCGACATCCGCGCGCCAACGCTTTACGAACTCTACCAGGGCCAGACCGCGACGATTTCCGGCTATACGGATTATCTCACCGGCGCCAACGGGCAGATCCTCAACATCAGCAAGGGCAATCCCGATCTGAAGCCCGAAGTCGCGCGCAACATTACGGTCGGGGGTAGCTACCAACCGCCGGCGGTCCCGGGGCTTTCGCTGTCCTTCGATTACTACGACATCCGGATTCGCGATGCGATCGCCGCGCTTTCGGGCCTGACCACTTCGGTCGAGAAGATCTGCATAGCCTCGGGCGGATCGTCGCCGCTCTGCGACCTGGTCGCTCGGCCGGGTCCCATCACCGATACTAGCCTCGCCAACACCCCGACGGCGAATTACAAGCAGAACGAGAACGTGGCGCAAGTGCATTCCTCGGGCTTCGTGGTGGGCCTGGACTACGGCTTCGATCTTGCGGGGCTGACGCGGGCGCTGGACGGCAAGGCCGGGCTTGCCGTGCGCTGGACCCACGAGCCCGTTCTCAAGACCCAGAGTTTGCCCGGTGCGGTGATCACCAATGCCGCGGGAACTGCGCTGGCACCGGCCGACCGCATCACCGCCGTGGCGAGTTATGGGGTGGGTGGCACACACGCTGCGGTGACGGTGCGGTACTTCTCCAGCTTCCGCTACAGCGCCGATCCGACGCTGGTGGTCGCGGATCCGGCGTCCAAGGCCTATGTCCAGACCGACTTCAACCTCTCGCAGGACTTCTCGGTACGGGATGTTCCGGTGACGCTGTTCGCCAACGTCAACAACGTCTTCAATGTGCATGGCGGACTTTATGAACCCAGTTCGTCGAATCCGGGGCTGATCTATCCGGCCGCGCCCTTTGCCGACCAGATCGGACGCTACTTCACCGTTGGACTGCGCTTCGATGGACTCTGAGCGCTCAATGCCGGTCCCGTCGGATCGCCCTGGAATTCGTGAAAGGTCTCACATGCATTTCAAATCGAGGCGCGCGGCTAGGCTCCTGGCCAGTCTGTCGGCACTGGCGCTTGCCGGGGTGCTTCCCCAGGCTCCGGCCCGCGCGCAAGCCCCGGCCCCGAGCCAGGCTTCACAGACCATCCCGGCCAATCCCGGAGGCAGAACGAACGCTGCGGATGGCCGGCCGAACATCATCCTCATCCTGTCCGACGACAACAGCGCACCGCATGACGGTTGCCATCCCTCCGAGGATCTGAGGGCCAATGCCGTCACTCCGAACTTCGAGGCTTTCGCCCGGCAGGGGATGTGCTTCGATCGGGCTTACGATACTTCGCCGCAATGTGCGCCGTCGCGCGGCTCGATCTTCGCGGGTCGCAATCCGGTCGATATCGGCATCACCCGTTTTGCCGAGCCTGCGGGCCTCGACGTTCGCTATTTCTCGGACATCCTGCGTGCTTCGGGTTATTGGGTGGGGCTTGAGGGGCGCCTCCATCACCTTGGCGGCCGGGAGGGCGATCCGCCGCACGTCAAGCAGGCACTCCTTGAAAGCGGGATGAGCCGCCTTTCCGACCGCTTCGACTATGTGCACGTGTTCGGTACGAAGGAACTGTCGCCGGAGCAACTGGTCGGCCGGCTCGACAAGACCTTCGACACGATCCCCAAGGACAAGCCGTTCTTCCTCTATTTCGGTTTCAACCAGACCCACCGCCCCTTCGTGACCGATCACAGCGACATAAAGTCGGCACGGCTGCACTTGCCGCCGGACTGGCCGGACATGCCCGAGGTACGCGAAGATTATGCCAACCTGCTGTCGGACCTGCGCAGCATGGACCGGCAGTTCGGCGCGCTGATGGCGACGCTCAAGGCCCGCGGGCTCGATCGCAATACGCTGATCGTGTTCATGGGCGACAACGGGGAGGCGATGTATCGCGGCAAGGGCACGCTCTACGAACGTGGCAACCGTGTGCCGCTGATCGTGCGCTGGCCCGGTGTCGTGCAGCCCGGATCGCGCAGTTCGGCACTCGTGAGCGGGATCGACCTGGCAGAGACGTTCCTCGAAGCGGCGAGGCAGCAACCCGATCCGCGCATGACCGGGACGAGCCTGGTTCCCATCCTGCGCGGTAGCCGCGGAGCGGGGCATGAGTATGTCTTTACCGAGAGGGGCGAGCATCCCGGATCGCTGACGGTATCGGAAGGCGTCGACTTTGCCCGCGCGATCACGGGCAGGCGGTACAAACTGATCTACAATGCACAGCCGGGTCAGCCCTATTCGCCTGTCGATCAGGGGGGGCGTTTCCTTGCGCCCGAGGCGCCGGGACCGCAGATCCTGCCTGCGCTGGCCCGCACCGATCTGGATCGGGCGCTGGGGGCGTGGAAGGCGGTGGTTTCCGCTCACCAGCAGAGGACGCTGTCGGCGCTTCACGAACGCCTCTATTTCAAGCGCCCACGACCGATTTTCGAACTCTACGATATCGAACTCGATCCCTACGAACTGGAGAACCTGGCTGGGCGGCCGCAGTACAACGCTATCGAAACCCGCCTGCGCGAGGAACTCGACAAGTGGATGGCGCTAAGCCACGATTACCTGCCCTTTGCGACCGATGCATTCCGCGAAACGCCCGATCCCGAGCGTCCGTAACACAGAGCCGGTCAGGCGTTCGTTTAGGGGCGCGGCGCCGGCTCTCACGGTCGGCATCGCGAGGGCCGGGGTTTTTCCGGACGTTCGACCGGACACGCGCAATAAGAAGGGTTTTACTCTGGGGTAATCCGCCCCTGGAATGCGATGCTATGAAGCGGCAGCCTTTCGCTGGGCCCTTCGCGGGCGCGCAGGGTATCGGGCAGGAGGTCTGGATCTCCGAGCCGTCCTAAAGCGACGGCGATCTCGATCCTGAAGCGTTCACCGCTTCCCATGACCTCGGCAGCGCGGGCAGCGTCAAAGCCGCCCATGGCGTGCGTATGAAGCCCGAGCTTGGTGGCCTGGAGAGCCAGAAGACTCCACGCGGCGCCGGCATCGAAGCTGTTGAAACGAGCCGGTACAGCCTCCGCCGAGCCGGGCGGCGTTATCAATGTATCGGAAAGGACGAAAATCAGGGCGGATGCACGCTGCGCCCAAGCCGCGTTGAAAGGGAGCAAAGCGGAGAGGAATTCTCTCCAGAAAGACGTGCCGCGCAGCGCGTAGACGAACCGCCAGGGCTGCGCATTGTAAGCGGATGGTGCCCACCGGGCGGCTTCTATCACACTGTTCACTGTCGCTGGGTCGAGATCTGTTCCGTCGAACGCTCTCGGAGACCAACGCGCGAGTATGTCGTGATCGATGGGATGTGTGGTGTTCCTGTCAAGGACATGGATCGTCATGCAGAATTCATTTCAAGCAGCGGACATGCGGGCCTGCCGCTACGCCGCCCGGGACAGGGCGAACCTTGCGATGACAGCAGTACCGGTGACCAGAATTGGTTCCAGTGTCCCTGCAGTTGGTCTGCTCGGGGCGGGGCCTCTGATCCCTCATCGATTTTATCGGTCTGAATGTCTACTGAAATGATTGAGAATTCTCAGGCAAACTCGAGAAAGCCCTTTATCGGCCGTTTATCGATGCAGTTCGCTGAGAACGGGTAACCGGTGTTCTCAGACCACATCGCTGTTGACGCCGACCGCGATGATCACCGCCACCGAGACGGTCGACCATTCTGGCGGACGAAGACGGGCAAGCGTGGCGCGAAAAAGGGGGCGGGTCGATTGCGCCGGTGTTCCTCGCTTTTGCAGTCGTCGCTGGCGTCACAGGTCTGGTTGTCCTGCGCTGGGCTCCGGAAACCAGCGGCAAGGCTCTGGAAGAGCTTTCGCCCTGATACTCTAGTGGTCGGCGACGCCCTGCTGCGTCGCCGACCCATTCTCCTTACGACAACATTGAAGAAGCGGCACGACAGATGCCGCCCTTCGCAAAGAGGATGTTAGAAAATGCGCAAGCAGATTGCTTGGTCGCTGGTGGCTGCCTCGTGGGTCGTTACCGCAAATGTGGAAGCGCAGGAAGCTGGGCCGACCAGCTCGGAGAAGGAAGCGCAAGCACCGGCTCCGGTGACGATGGCGTCAAATCCGGTACCAAAACCTGTTGCAGTGCCTATAAGGATAACCTCAGCCAACGGGCCAAAGCCGCAGGTCGAACTGATCCAGCCGCCGTTCATCGGCAAGGCAGGACCATCTGCGAATGGTCCGCTGAGCGCTTTCGGTAAAACCTTGGCGGAGCACGGTCTTTATCTGCGGGTTCTTGCCGTCGATGAATTTGCCGGAAACGTGACAGGCGGCCAAGGCAGAGGGGTCGGCAATTCTTATGCCTTACCCTTTGGGGCGGATGTGGATCTGGGCAATATGGTGGGCCTGAAAGGCGCATTTGTGCATGTATCGATGAACGTGTCCAAAGGAACGTCACTGACGGCAGACCATACGGGTAATGCGATCAGTTTCCAGACTCGCTACAAGGCGTTTCAAAACCTGCGGCTTGCTGCGCTGGCGATTGAACAGAACTTGTTCGATGGGAAAATGAATATTTCCGGCGGGCGGGTGTCACCGCTGACGTACTTCAACCAATCCAATATCTACTGCACCTTCCAGAACAATTCGGTTTGCTTCAATCCGGCGGTGGTGCCCATTCAGGACCGGGCGCTCGGCTTCTTCCCGTATGGGACCTGGGGTGGGCGCATCAAACTCGCCCCAACCAAAGGCTTTTACGTTCAGGCCGGCGTGTTCGAGGCCAACCCATCTCTGAACTCCACCAACGGATTCGACTGGTCGACGCGTGGCGCTACCGGGCACCAGACCGCAGTGGAATTCGGTTTCCAGTCGGCATCACCCAAGGCCAAATACCCCTGGCATTTGCGCATTGGCGGATACCACAACACAGCCGACGTCACTGACCCATACCTCAATGCTGCCGGGCGACCACGCCTGGCGAACGGCGGAGAAGCGTTGACACATGCGGGGCAGGCAGGCTGGTACGTAATGGGTGACGCGGTCGCTGGCCACATGAGTGGTAATCCCAAGCGTCCGATCACGCTATTTGGGGGTGCGATCGGATCTACCGAGAACTATGTTCCCTTCAAGGCGCAGACCATTGCCGGGGCGATCATCACCGGCCCATTCGCAAGTCGCCCGAACGACACGCTCGGTCTTGTCGGCAGCTATATCGAACTTGGTTCCCGCCAAGTGGATTTCCTGCAGGCATCACGGACCGCGGCAGGGGGGACAGATCGCGTGCGAGGTGGAGAAGGCGTTTTCGAGCTGAATTATGGATTTGCAATATCAAGGGGAATTAGGCTCAACCCCAACATCCAGTACGTCATGAACCCAGACAATTTGCCTCGTCCTCGTGCGGTTCGGCAGTCGAAGGATATCCTGGTTTTTGGCGCAAGGTTGTCGGTTGATTTCGCGTCGTTGTTGGGAATGCCGGCGCAACGCTGATCTGTGTTGTAGAGCGTATCTACCAATGACGGATTCCGGCGGAACCTGTCATTTACGGTTGCATCGGAAACGGCGGGATCGTCCCACGACACGGCGTTTAGGTTCAGCCATAATTCGGTGAACCGACGGCAGCCGTCAGGGGGCGAGATGACGTGGTCTGCGACCGCCATGTCGGCGAAAGCTCACGACAGCGAGGTTTATTTCCGCGAGTAACCGCCGGGCAAGCTTGTCGAGCGTCGAAATCTTAGGGAGTTTGACGACGGCAAGGTGAATTTCACGACAAGATTCCGTGGTGCCGATGCCGCAAGCCAATGGAATAGGACGGCACGCCACCGATATCGGCGCGCCATCCAATTTCGAAGTGCTGTCTTAGCCGTTCAACTTATCCTTGATGGCTTTGGCGGGTGCGAACGTGAGCTTCTTCGAGGCCGCGATCTGAATGGTCTCGCCGGACGAAGGATTGCGGCCTTCGCGAGCCGGAGAATCTTTCACTTTGAACTTCCCGAAACCGTTCAGCGAAATTTCGTCGCCGGCAGCCGCTGCTTCGGCAATTGCTGCGAACACCGCATCGACCGCCTTCTTGGCATCAGCCTTCGTTACGCCGGTTTCAGAAGCCAGCTTTTCGGCGAGGTCAGAATTGTTCATTGTCGTGTTCTCCTGCGGTTATGATTGAATTCTGCCGAGAGAATTATAGCTGGCCATACAGGTCGGCAATGTCATGTCGCCAACGCCTGTGCACAGTTCACCCACGCTCGTTGGCCGGACCTGTCTCATTGAGGCCCAAGATGGCTAGATCTGGGCAGTAAGCGAATGTCGTGATCGGCCAAATCCAGCCCGCGCTTTGAGCTTCTAAGATCCGGCAGATTTGCAGTTCTCGGTTTTGCCAGGCGAACTCAGGGGTCAATGCACTTGGCTTGTATTGTCAAATGATCGGTCGTTAGCCCATGCTTCAAGTTCGGAGAAGGTATAGACGACGCGTCGCCCGAATTTCCGAAAGGGTGGGCCGCCACCGACAACCCGCAGCTTTTCAAGCATGCGCGGTGAAAGGCGTAGATACTCGGCGGCCTCAGAATTTGTCAAATGCACGTTGGCTGGCTTCGTCATAGTTCAAGAGCTTTCTTCCGCGAAACAAGACGAACCGCTAAGCTGTCACCGGACAGCCACTTGGGAAATATACGTTCGAGTGCACCAAGCCGCCTTTCTGATGCATTGAACACGACAGGATCAAGATTTTGGTGTGTTCAGGCGAGCAGATGGCTAGGCGAGCCCGAAACTCATGCCCGCGCTTTTTTTGGCATGGAATTCATGGGCAAGGGTCGAGAAGAATTTTAACCATCTCCCCGGAGCTGACGATTGCGGGAGCGCCTGAGGCAGCGATGAGCGCCAACAGCAGGTACCTTAGTCCTTTGCGCAAGAGAACGCCTGGGTATTCCCACGCGTGGCTCCTATATGGCTCCCAGCTCTCTTTTGGCGTCGCTGTTGATTCTGCACGAATTTCATAAACTATTAAAAATAGACAATAATCTCAATCGTCTCACCTAAAAACCGTCTCGACGCAAACATGGAGCGCTAATTATACGCAAGAGCAGAGCAAAGAACTCGACGCGCTCAACGAGGAGATGGAAAATCTCGTCGAGGCATCCCTGGAACTCACGCAAGAGCAGAAGGCCGGGGCCATCGCCTACCTCATTATCAATAGCGCAGGCTGCCCACAGCTCCATCATGAGTACTTCGCAATCGAAGCCGTTGATGATGCCGAAGAAACCGATAGCGATGACGCCGGCGACAGGATCCGAGGCGAGGACGATGGGACTTGTGATGATGACGCTGCCGCCCTCCGTGCAAATGATGGGGCGCATGAGACGTACAGCCAGCGCCTGCTTGACGAACTTGCCAGTATGAAAACCGAACTTCTTCCCGTGCATGTCGCCAATGATCCCCAGTTCGCGCTGGACCGAGCCATTTTCATCATGACGGATCGGTCGTCCCTGGTGGGCTGGACAGGGATGCCGAGCGAACTCAGCGCTTCATCTGCTGGCCCGCGCGTCCATGGGTTCGAAAGCGAAACGAAGGCGGCGGCAGAATGGGCGGCGCTCACCGAAGGGCTGGACCGTAGCTGGCAAGCCCATGAAACCTTGAGCGAGCGCTATGACGCCTTCAGCGGCCTGGAAGAAAGCCTGCGGAGGGCTTGGCTAGGCTGGGCCGTTGCCCGGACCCTGCATGCCGTTCCCCACGGGCAAACAGGTGCGAACTTCCTCGATCATCTTGGCGCTAAACTTGCGATCGACGCTGCAAGCTGGTGGCGGCCCACCGCGCGAAATTTCTTCGATCGGCTGACGAAACCGCGGAGCCTTGATCTTTTTGAGACCATTGGAGGTGCAGAGCTGCGCAGCAGGCACAGGGGCTCACGCAAGTTCGACCTTGCGGTTTCGGCAGGGCGAGCGATTCTCGGACAGGCGAGACAATGCCGTGCGCGGCCGCGTTTCGGTCACGTTCTGATCGAAGCATGTACGGGCTGCTGTCTTGCAGCAGCCCGTAAGCAAAAGAGCGACCGAGCTTTCCCACATAACATGGCCTAGGCTGTAGAACCCGTCGCGGGCCTTGTCCGCGCGGGCTAAACTGATGCTCGTGCAGTCGGAATTCGATCAAATTGCCGGTGCTTCTCTGCGGGACTTTCAGCGGGCAAAGTGAGGGCTATTACGGCGTTGCCCACCTCGGATGAAATGCAGCAAAATTTTCGGCTGCTCCCGATGGCCTACAGGCGCACCGAGCTCCCTCATTTTCTGCTTGGCAGAGTGATGACGAGCCAGCGCGTAGCGCTGGAAGTCAGCGACGTTGCCGCGGCGGTAAGCACCGCGGCCAAATTCATCAAACCCGAAGTTGCCTGAGCAAGGCTGCGCCGACATCGCTTCTGCGGCTGACCCATTCCAGACGCTCGGCGTTAAAACTCTCCTTCCCAGTAGCCAACTGGCCGCTATCCTAATGGCGGCGCGCGGCAGTGACTGGAAGCAGGTACTTCAACCCGTGGGTGAAGCCGCGCGGCGCGACGCTGACGTGATCTTCGTCATTGAGAACTTCCGTCTGCAAATGCAGGGAGGGATACTTGCGGGATCGCAGAATCTGATCCATTTCCTTGGTATCAGTCACCATATTCGCGGATTTGGAAAAGCGCGCATCGCCTCGGCGCGTCTCTTCGTATTCGCCGATGTACATGTAGACTCGTGCGGGCAAGTCGCCATGGCTGGCCGTATAGGCACGTGCCTGATTCATCATATAATGTTGGTCATACCAGAACGAGGGACTTCCTAGAACGTAGCCAACAAACAGGCCAGGTTCGCTCAGCAGGATCTGCATGCCGAGCAGTGAGCCATATGAATGCCCCAGGAAAATCCGCCGCTTCTCGTCCGTCCGGTAGCGCTGAGCTACGAAAGGCACGACTTGGTCTCGGACATAGGTTTGATAGGCCCTCGCTTGACCGTGTACCGTCCCCTTCGGCGATCCCGCAGGGCCGTTTTCCGTCGGCGTGTAATCGCGGCGGCGGCTCTCCATTCCGCCTTCTCCCTTTGCATAGGAGAGCCCGACGAGGATGAACTCTTCGACGGTCGGCCCCTCGACATTGAGACGGCGCCCGATCTGCTTGAGCAGTGAAAACGCATAATCGGCGTCCGTAGCATAGATTACCGGATATCGACGCTCAGACTGCGTGTGATAGGACGGCGGCAGGGCCACGAAGACCTGATAGCTCCGCTGCGATGCGGGATCGGGTACGTCCCACACCTCGCTTTCCGTAACCTCGTAGGGCAGCCCGCCCCCTCGTTGCACCGCAACGCCGGGCGTCTCTTCTGCCTGGGCCTGTCCCGTAGACGCATCGGTGCAGGCGGTGAGCACGGTGGCGCAAAGGCCGATGAAAAGGAATTGCTTCATCAATGCTGCCCCCCGGCTAAACGATTTCGAACTTAGATCCCGCCAGCTCTCAGCTGTCAGAATATATAGCCATGACAGAGCATTAGCAGTGGATCAGATCGCTGTCTCGGTCATGCCAACCCTGAGGAAAGGCGTTTCGCCGCATCGCTTATGGCTCTTCCCAATCCGGATTGGCATTTTTGTCGCCATCAAGAGTGTTCAGCGGAATTAGAATGATTGGGTTAAGAAGGGTGCCGAGAGCGATCAGCAACGACCTTTTCGCGGCATTGAAGTTTGAATATTTATATCCGCGGGGTGACCGTCAGCTGTTGTTTGTAATCCGCTGATTTCGTACAGATTGTCAGTGAATCGTCGACCAAGCTGGCAACTCTTCAGCGCTGTGATCGCCGAACGTTGTGACGCACGCCGCTACGATCGCGAATGTTTTAGACGTTTTCTTTCGAACGCCAGATTCTTTGCTGATACTGGCGCGGCGTGAGGCCAGTGGCGCGGCGAAAGGCGTGGGCAAGGCTGGAGGTCGAGGCGAATCCGACTGCATCGGCCACTTGTTTGATGCTTTCCTGCGTGGCGAGCAGACGCTTCACCATTTCCAGCCGGTGGTGATGGACATATTGCCCCACGGTGCAGCCTCGGCTGCCCAGAAATCCGCGTGTAAGCTGGCGGACCGAGACACTGCATAGCGCGGCGAGTTCCTCCAGCGAAGGCGGCGTGGCATCGCGCTCGAGCCGCTCGTCGATCACGCGCAGGCGCCAGGGGGCAAGGCCGCCCTGCGCGGTTTCTTCGGCGATCTCTTCGAAATAACGGCATAGCTCGATGGTCAGTTGGGTAGCGATCGAGCCGACCAGCAGTTTGGAATCCCGACGCGGCGCGCGCGCTTCTTCGGCAAGGCGGCGCAGGAGGAGGCGCACGGTATGACTGGCGATGTCCAGCGCGGCGGTTAGGCGGGGGCCGGTCCATTCCATGCGCTCCCCGAAACGGTTTTGTGCCAGCCGTCCACGGAGTTCGCAGCGGATCGAATGCTGCGATTCCGCCCCGTCCCATCGCAACCGCAGCGGATGACCGGGCGGCACGAAGACGATATCGCCCAACCTTTCGAAACGGTGCCTCTCAAATCCGTCCGGCGCGAATGCCCCCCGCGCATTGGTGGGGCGCGGGGTAATGCAGAGGTCGAGCAGCGCATGATCGCTTGCCAGTGTTGCCGCGCCGCCGCTCGACAGGCTTCCGCGGACAATGGTGACTTCGGCCGAGGAAAAGCTGAGGTCGGCCCCCGCCCTTGATCGTCCTCTTTTCTCGGCCGCTTGGTCCATGCTCTCAAATCCCGCCTAATACCGCGTCGCAATTTGGCTAAATATCCGCCTCCCGTCCAGATCGGGATGCATGACCCGATTGCGGAGGGGCATCGTGATCCCCAGACTGGCGGCAAGACAGAACACTGGAGGGTGCCATGCCGCAGCAGATAGCCGAAACGCTCGACGACTTTGGCGGCCAGATCAATTGGCCACGCTTCAACGAATGGATGGCGACGCAGGATGTGCCGGGAACCGGCCCCGTAACGGCCGTCCGCAAGTTAGCGGGCGGCCTTCAAAATAGCGTCTTCCTGATAACGCGGGGCGGCGAAGACCTGATCCTGCGTCGCCCCGGCAAGCATCTGAAGCCGAAGAGCAATGAGACCATGCTGCGTGAGGCCCGCGTGCTGACGGTGCTGGAAGGCAGCACCGTACCGCATCCGCGCGTGCTGGCGACGTGCGCCGATCCGGAGGTGATCGGGGCATGCTTCTTCCTGATGGAACCGCTGGAAGGATTTGCGCAGTCGGGCCAGCTGCCGGGCCAATATGCCACCGATGCCGGCTGGCGGCGTGCCATGGGGGAGGAACTGGTCAAGGCGGCGGCGGCACTGGGGGCGGTCGACCACGTCAGGGCGGGCCTTGCCGATCTAGGCAGGCCCGACCAGTGGCATGAACGGCAGGTCGAGCGTTGGCGATCCCAGCTTGAAGGCTATGCCATAACGCCAGACTACGATCCGGGCGAACTGCCGCACGTCGCCGACGTGAGCCGCTGGCTGGCCGACAACCTGCCGACCGATCGCCGGATCGGCCTGGTCCATGGCGACATGCAGTTTCCCAACGTCATGTTTTCGCTGAAGGTGCCGAAGATTTCCGGTGTGCTCGACTGGGAACTGGTTTCGCTGGGGGATCCGCTGCTGGATCTGGGCTGGATCCTGTCCAGTTGGTCGGAAGCGGGCGATCCCGAAGGCAAGGCGCCGATGGTGCGGCCTTGGGACGGTTTCCTGTCGCGGCGGGAAATGGTGGAACTCTACGGCGCTTTAAGCGGACGGAACATGAGCGAGATGCCGTGGTTCTTCGCGCTTGCCTGCTACAAGCTCGCCTGCCTGCTGGAAGGTACATACGCCGCTTCCAAGGCCGGAAAGGTACCCGCCAATGTGGGGGAATCAGTCCACGGCTATGCCACCTGGCTAATGACCAAGGCGCGCCAAATCATCGCGGCTTGAAACCCGCGCGACAGAATCACGACATTTGAGGATGAGGATCACACATGGACTTCTCTACCGATCCTGAATTTCAGGAAAAGCTCGACTGGATGAACCACTTCGTGCGCGAGGAAGTGGAGGCGATGGACCTTCTGTTCTCGCGAGGCAGCGAGCAGTTCAACATCCGCAATCGCAAGGCACGCGCCATGGCGAAGAAGCTTCAGGCGCAAGTGAAGGCGCAGGGGCTCTGGGCCTGCCACCTGACGCCGGAACTGGGCGGCAAGGGCTATGGGCAGGTGAAGCTGGCGCTGATGAACGAGATCCTTGGTCGCACGTCATGGGGCCCGGTGATATTCGGCTGCGCGGCGCCCGATACCGGCAATGCCGAAATCCTCGCCATGTTCGGTACGCCCGAGCAGAAGGCGCGCTTCCTCCAGCCGCTGCTCGATGGCGAAATCTTCTCGACTTACGCGATGACGGAGCCTCAAGCGGGCGCCGATCCCAAGGAGTTTACCTGCCACGCCTGGCGGGAGGGCGACGAATGGGTGATCGAGGGGGAGAAGTGGTACGCCTCCAACTTCAAGGTTTCCTCCTTCGTGATCGCGATGGTCGTCACCAATCCCGAAAACGCGCCGCATGAGCGCATGTCGATGTTCCTGATCCCCTCGGATACACCGGGGCTGGTCGATATCCGGGACGTGGCGGGGATGAACGATCCGGTCGATCACGGCCATCACGCCTATCTTCGGTTCGATCAGGTTCGGGTATCGTTGGACGCCATGCTGGGCGGACCCGGGCAAGGCTTCAAGCTGGCGCAGGCGCGACTGGGCGGCGGGCGTATCCACCATGCCATGCGCGTGGTCGGCCAGTGTCAGCGCGCGCTGGAGATGATGCAGGAACGCGCCGTCTCCCGCCGCACGCAGGGCCGCCAGCTTGGCGATCACCAACTGGTGAAGGCGATGATCGCGGACAGCGCACTGGAGTTGGAGATGTACCGCCTGCTAGTGTTGAAGGCGGCGTGGATCATCGATACTCAGCCGCACGGCGCCGCGCGGACGCATATCGCTATGGCCAAAGTGGCGATGGCGCGCGTCTATCACGACATCGTGCGGCGGGCCGTTCACCTTCACGGCGCGCTTGGCACCACGCATGAGACGCCGCTGGCGCGCATGTGGATGGGCGTGCCGATGCTTTCCGTAGCCGATGGGCCGACCGAAGTGCATCAGGTGCAGATCGCCAATGCGCTGCTGAAGCAGACCACGCCGGCGCAGGGTCTGTTCCCCAGCGAGCACATTCCCACCCGCACGGCCGAGGCGGAGGCCCGCTATGCCGCCGAACTGGCCGAGATCGAGCGCGAACTGGCGGCTTGAGCCCGATGTCTCTGTTCGATCTTACCGGCAAGGTGGTGCTGGCTACCGGCGGCATGAGCGGGATCGGCCTTGCCTTCCTGCAAGGCTGCGCACGGCAGGGCGCGTCGGCGGCGGTGCTGGACCGCGATGCCGCGAAGGCGGATGCCGTCTCTTCACATCTGCGTTCGCTGGGCGCGGGCCGGGTCCATGTGGAGACGGTGGACGTGACCGATGAGGCGGCGGTGGAAGCCGCTTTCACAGGCACCGTCGCCGCGCTGGGCCGGATCGACTGCGTTTTCGCCAATGCCGGGATTAGCCACCGCGCACCGGGGTTCGACGATCTGGACAGTGCGGATTATCACCGCCTGCTGGACGTGAACCTCCACGGTGCCTTCTACACCCTGCGCGCGGCGGTTCGGCACATGAAGGCCAGGGCGCGGCAGGGTGATCGGGGTGGTTCCATTGTCGCCTGCGGCAGCCTGTCGATCTATCACGGATTGCCGGGCATGGAGCACTACGCCGCCGCCAAGGCCGCTCTGCAGGCGATGATCAAGGGGCTAGCCGTGGAGATGGGGCCGTTCGGCGTGCGGGCCAACATGCTGGTGCCGGGCTTCATTCTCACCGGCCTGACCGACGACAAACCGGAGACGAAGCAGATCATAGAGCGCTTCTCCGCGATCACGCCGCTGGGCCGCCCGGGCGAACTATCCGATATCGAGGGGCCGGCGGCCTATCTCGCCTCCGACGCGTCCCGATTCCAGAGTGGCGATACGCTGGTGATCGATGGCGGCCGGCTCGTGCGCAACGTCTGACGGGGGGAATTATGCCGATTACCATGGATCTTACTGGCCGCGTGGCCGTCATTTCCGGCGGCAGCCGGGGGCTGGGCCGGGCGATCGCCCTCGGGCTGGTGGAGGCCGGCGCGGCGGTTGCGGTGGCCAGCCGGAAACTTGAAAGCTGCGCGGCGCTGGTCGCGGAGATAGAGGCGCTGGGCGGTCGCGCCTCGGCCCATGCTTTCGATGCGGCATCCTGGGAAGACTGCGACCGCCTTTTCGCCGAAGTGACCGAGCGCTGGGGCGGGGCGGATATTCTGGTGAACAATGCCGGAAAGTCGCCGGTGGAACCGTCCTCGCTGGAAACTTCTCAGGCCGCGTTCGATGTCATCCTTGCGATCAACTTGCGTTCGCCGTTTCGGCTTTCGGCACTGTTCGGCGCGCAGATGGTGGCGCGCGGTGGCGGGGCGATCGTCAACGTAAGTTCCAGCGGATCACGCAAGGCGGAGCCATACTTTGCGCCTTATGCTGCCGCCAAGGCCGGGCTCAACACGCTGACCGAGAGCTTCGCCAAGGAATATGGCCCCACGGTGCGCGTCAACACGGTGATGCCGGGGCCTTTTCATACCGACGGGACTAAGACTTGGTCTCGCTCCAAAGGCTTTGCTGAACACGCCCGCAAGAACCAGCCGCTGGGGCGGGGCGGGGAACCGGCGGAGATCGTTGGCGCCGTGGTCTATCTGGTCAGCGATCTTGCGTCCTATGTTACCGGGGCCTGTCTTGCAGTGGACGGCGGGCATTTGATCGCACGCGGATAACCTGAGATAGCGTGGATGAGGGGCGTCTGACAGGTCGGCCCGGCCCCCTTCTGCCATGTCTCAACGGCGTTCGACCGCGCTTCGAGGCAATCGGAGCTTGATCGGCCGATCTCGGTCGACCGTCTTGCCCAGAAATAGCGCGTTCCGCGACCGCGTTTTTACACAGCCTCGACCCATTATGGCCGTTCAACCGCCGGTTTTAGATCCTTAGGTGTAGACGGTCAGCTTTCTCAATCCGAGGCGCCCGCTACCGATGCGCCCAATCCAATGCCTTGTTGCAGTCAGTGCGCTTTGCCCCCCGTGCGGCCGGGTATCGCCACAGACCTATTTTAATCAGTCGAACCTATACTGCACGTTCCAGAACAGTTCGGTCTGCTTCCACCTGGCGGTCGTTCCGATCCAGGACCGGGCTTTGGGCTTCTTTCCTTATGGGACCCGGGGCGGACGCCTCAAGGTTGCGCTGACCAAGGGGGTCTACGCCCAGGCCGGTATCTTCGAGGCCAACCCGTCTCTCAACGTAACCAACGGGTTCGACTGGTCGACCCGCAACGCAACCGGCCATCAGACGGCATTCGAACTGGCTCCCAGTCGTCTGACCCCAAGGCGCGAAACTCACTTGCGGATAGGCGGCTATCACAACACCTCCGACGCCGCCGATCCCTATCGCAACCCCGAGGGTCGGCCGCGCATTACGGCGGGTGGGAGCGCTCTGGTCCATGACGGTCAGGAAGGGCGGTATGTAATGGGCGATGCCGTCGCGGCGCACATGGGCGGCAATGCCAAGCGGCCGGTGACCGTTTTCGGCGGCGTCATCGCGTCTACGAACGGCTACCTACCCTTCAAGGAGCAGGCGATCGCGGGCATCATCGTCACCGGTCCTTTTGCCTCTCGGCCCAAGGACACCTTGGGTCTCGTCGGCAGCTACATTCGTCTCGGCTCGCGGCAGGTCGACTTTCTTCAGGCCTCTCGTTTTGCGGGCGGGGCGAACCGATCGGGCACTTGACGGAGAAGGTGTGTTCGAGATGAACTACGGTTTCGCAGCAGCGCCGGGGATGAGGATCAATCCGAACGTCCAGTACGTAAAGAATCCCGACAATCTGCCTCGGCCCGCCGCCGTGCACCGCTCAGGGGATATAGTGGCGTTCGGCGTGCGCTTGCCGGCCGCAAAATGAGTTTAAGGGCTTCGACCTTGCTAGTCCGTATATTCCTCAGTCTCCGCCTATGGGGTCGGACCCCACACTTCGAAACGGCATCTGGCCTGCGGAGCGGCTTATATGACCCCTGAGTACTGCAGCCGACCCTTATAAGACGCTCGGCTCGCAAGTTTCAGTCCCCAGCTGCAGTCGATCGGCTTATCAAGAAAGTCGAAGCACTGGTCCAGTGCCGTTGATTGTGGCCAGCTTCATGCTGGGCGCCGCGCAATCTCAGTGATGACTGCCATGCCGGGAGGCCCTACGCCATAGATTATTCTGGCGTTTCCGATTAAGGAGAGATGGGTCTACGGTCAGTGGACTTCCAAGGAGTGTACTGATGCTTTACCGAAACTTCGAACACGACCAAAAGCTGCTTCCAGAAGATCGATAAGCGATGACGAGGTGCATGTCCCTGAGATGATCTGGGTTATGGAACGATTCTTCCAACAAGAGATGCTGCGAGCACCAGCATGACGACGCCAACGATGGCATCGAGAACCTTCCAAGCCACAGGGCGTGAAAAGATCGGCGTCAGGATGCGGGCGCCATATCCGAGAGCCGCGAACCAGCTGATGCTGGCGGTCGCTCCACCCACCACAAAGACTGGCCGCAGTTCGGGCTGCTGCGCGGAGCCAGCAGCGCCCATCAGCAGGACTGTGTCTAGGTAGACGTGCGGATTGAGGAATGTGAATGCTGCCGTCGCGCCCAGCGCGCTCCCGAGGGTGATCCGCACCGGCGCCGTTACAGACAAGGCTTCTGGAGCCATCATTCGCTGAAACGCCTTGATGCCGTAGCAGGCCAGGAACGCGGCGCCGCCGATGGTCAAAGCCATGGTCAGTTTTGGCACGGCACCTAGCAGCGCCCCAACGCCGCCAACGCCCGCGGCGATCAACAGAGCATCAGCGCAACCGCAGAACAAAACGATGGGGCCAACATGCTCGCGTTTCAGGCCTTGGCGCAGAACAAAAAGGTTCTGCGCGCCAATGGCCATAATCAAAGCTGCCGATATGGCGAAGCCGGTAAGGAATGTTGCCAGGATGCTGTGCATTGGAGACACATGCCGATTTCATGCGTTTAAGGGAAACTTGTTCTTCTTAATCGGATGAAGCATAGCTAATCCATGCTTGATTATCCCGCTCTTGCCGCTGTCTCCGCCGTCGTACGCGAAGGAACCTTCGAGCGGGCGGCTGAAAGGCTCGGTGTTACGCCGTCTGCAGTGTCCCAGCGGATCCGCGCACTTGAGGAACGTTTGGGCATTATCCTTATCGTGCGAGGGCATCCTTGCCTGCCTACCGATCTTGGCCGCAAGCTCTGCGCCCATGTGGATCAGGTGCAGCTTCTGGAAGCGGATTTAGCCCCCGTTTTATCGATCGCAGGCGATCAATTGGGGACCCCCGTCACGCTGAAAGTAGCGGTCAACTCAGACAGCATCGCAACATGGTTTCCCGAGGCGGCTGCCAAGTTCGCCCGCGATACAGGCTATCTTTTGGAGTTCCTCATCGAAGACGAGGCCCAAACGGCGGACCGGCTTCGTTCCGGTGAGGTTATTGCCGCTGTTTCGTCAGATCCAGGCACTGTCCAGGGATGCAAGACGATCGAATTGGGCAGCCTCCAATATCTGGCTTGCTGCAGTCCTGAATTTGCGCAGCTGCACTTTCCCGATGGCGTCTCCGAAGACAGCCTTCGCCGCGCACCGTGCCTGCGTTTCGATCGCAGGGATGGCTTACAGGCGCGTTGGGCTAGCGAAACGCACAGGATCGAACTCGATGGGCCAATGCATTGGGTGCCATCGACCTTCGGCTTCCTGAACTTCGGACTTGCAGGCATGGCGTGGGGCTTGCAACCGGAAATTTTAGCAAAACCTCAAATAGCCGAGGGTCTGCTTGTCGAACTGACACCTGGTACGCCGCTAAACGTGAAGCTATACTGGACCGTCACGCGGTTGCACGCTTCCGCGCTTCAGACATTTACAGACACCGTTCGCGGAACAGCGAAAGAGCGGCTGTTTCAGGCCTGATGACATTGACACGCTGAATTTTATCATTGAGAAATCGGGCGGAGTATCCCTACGTTCCATCTCGGGCGCGGCGGGCAAGAGGTACAGCGCTAACTTCTTCAGCGACCGAACTCCATAACTCGCCTCCGCTTGCTTATGGGAGAACGTAGACGACCGGATTTGTCGAATGCCGTCGTTTAGGAGCTGCTTTCGTATCAACTGCTTTGTCTTACTTCCGTGCGCTCGAGGTAAGGCAGATCGCAGCAATTTTATCCATTCCGGCACCATAGCAGGTACGTCAGTTTACTCTAAAACTGTTTATTGTGTAGGAACTCGAAAAAGCGGGGCCAAGGAACAACGTCCGCGTTAAAGCCAGCGCATCCGCGCTGATTGGTAGCACCCGATCTCGGGTATCATCTCTATTAGCCGGGCCCGCGGAACCCGACGCCCGCCTTCACGCTGCTACTCGAGGCGTTGCGCCTGCAAACCTGTGAGGATTGCGGGGCGTCAGCCGCCCTGGCTCCAGCTCGCGCGCTCGGCGAGGATCTGCGCGACCGCGCCCATATTGTCGCTGCCCCAATTGCAGAGCGGCTCCAGGGCCTTGGCCAGACTGTGCCCGAGCGGCGTCAGTGTATAATCGACGCGTGGGGGCAACTCCTGATAGTCCTTTCGCGTGACAATGCCGTCCGCTTCCAGCTCCTTGAGCTGCTGGATAAGCATCTTGTCGCTGACCCCCCGCACCGCGCGTTTGAGTTCGCCATAGCGGTTAGGCCCCTGGATCAGAAAGTAGATGATCAGCGGCTTCCACTTGCCCGCGATCACTTTAAGCGTCGCGTCGAGGCCGCAGGAGAACCCGGGGACGCTATCGAGTATCGTTGCCATAATTAATACTTACCAAAAGGTGCATACTTGTCGATAGGTAGGTGAGATGCCAGCTACGGTCAACTTCATCACGAAGAGGATACGAGCATGAACAGATTGGATGGCAAGGTTGCTGTGGTGACGGGCGGAGGTACGGGCATCGGGTTCGGAACCGCGCAGCGTTTCATCGAGGAAGGCGCCTTCGTCTACATCACCGGCCGCCGGCAGGAGACGTTGGACAAGGCGGCCGCCAAGCTCGGACCCAAGGCCCGCGGGGTGCAAGGATCGGTGACCGAGCAGTCCGATCTCGATCGGCTGTTCGGGGCGGTGAGGGCCGAGCATGGCCGCCTCGACATCCTTGTCGCCAATGCCGGGTTCGGTGAGCTGGTGCCGCTGGGGCAGATCACTCGCGCGCAATATGATGCTACCTTCGACGTCAACGTTAAGGGCGTGCTCTTCACCGTCCAGGCCGGCCTGCCGCTGATGGGACCGGGTGGCTCGATTATCCTGACCGGATCGACCACGGGGGTCATGGGAACGCCAGCTTTCAGCGTCTATTCTGCGAGCAAAGCGGCGGTGCGCAATCTCGCGCGGAGCTGGGCGCAGGATCTGCGCGGGACCGGCATCCGGGTGAACGTGCTCTCGCCCGGACCGACGTTGACCGAGCTTGCGAGCGAGGCAGTCGGCAAGGAAGCGATGATCGAGATGGGAGCCGGTACGCCGATCGGCCATGTCGGTGATCCGTCAGAGATCGGAGCGGTCGCGGCCTTTCTCGCGTCGTCGGACAGCAGCTTTATGACCGGCAGCGAAGTGTTCGCCGACGGCGGGCTCGCGCAGATCTGAGCAGCGTTTCGCTTTTCCTCTTTAATCGTCCGGCCATCCGATAGGTGTCGGACGTCGACAATTGGGAGTTGCGGCCTTGAGACGAGCGACGGGTTTGGGCCGGTAGGCGACTGTCGCCTCATCACTGGGACACGGGCAATAGCTGCCTGTCCGTTGTGCCGCGCGTTGATGTTGGCAGGATGAAAAACCTGCCGGTCGGCAGTCGCCCCATAGCGGACGTTAATGCCCCCCGCGCACCACCCACACGATTCCCAAGATCACCCATGCGCCGCCAAGAAGGCGTACTGCTGAAGGGGGGACACGCAGGGAGTATGTTTCGAGGGAACGCCGCTCTTCAAAGAACTCTTCGGGGTGGCCATTCTGCAACTCGCGAAGCCGGTTAGCTCTCCTGCGCGTCGTCCAAGCAACTATCTCTCGTGCCCAAGTGAGCAGGATCAGCCCGAGAAGGATCGCGAACGCCGCGTAGAACATCGCCATGGGGTGAACGAACGGGAGGGGCTGGTCAAGGTCCGCTTCCCTCCCCTCCCGGTCATTGGCGTATGCCGAGCCGGTCCTCGGAACCGGAACGACGGCCTTTCAATATTTTAATCGGCAAAGCTGACCAGCGGAAAGCGCCCCATTGCAGACGAAGAAACACCGCGCATTATGTGGTGATGATCGACCGACAGAAAAGAGATGAGGCCGCCGCTCTGATCGCACGCTTTGCCAGCGGTGAGATCGACAGCGACGACTTGGAATCGGACTGGCCCACATCCAAAGAGGATCGGGCGTTGGACGCTGTCGGTTCAATGCTATGGCTTCATTACGATGATCACAAACCGCGTCTTGCGGTGGGTAAAGATGCGGCAAGTCCAGACGAACTGACGCTTTTCGCTCGATACCAAGCCTATTTGCAATGTGATTTGCCATACGAATGGCCCGAAGACAGCTTCATTCGTATTGAGGGCCTTGGCGCTTTAGTGCCGCTTTCATTGGGCTTGTTGAAGCCAGTTGACCGGATCATCAAGGCGAGGAACGCCAAGATGGACGCCGCCATGGAAGCACACGGTGATCTAAGTGTATGGCCGTTTACGAGCCGTTCGCAATGGGATGGTCAGCCCATCGCTCCGTATATCAGGTAACCACCCATCTCGGTCATAGGCGGCGCGCAGCCGCGCTGCCGAAACCGGAATGGCAAGATTGCACGATTTTAATCCAAAAGCTGCCTGTCCGGACCCGCCGACATTGCGGACGCTAGGATAGGCTGCAATGATCGTTGGATGAAGCGGATAGCACTCCTCGTCACCTATGCCGCACTGGTGGCGGTAAGCGTCTGGGTATTCTACTTAAACCTTGACTGGCGCCCGGATCTAGCGAGGGTTCCAATCGCTCTAGTACTGTTCGTGGTCTTTGCATTGGCTTCGCTCATCGTTCTGATTGTCCGCGCTGCATGGTGGCTCCCCGGAACTCTGTTGCTAGCCGGCTTCACGACTATTCCCTGGGCTTTGAGTTTTGCATTCACCGCTGGCTACATAGTTTGGTTCTTAGCGCTTGCCGCGTGTGCATCGGGAATCGGTTGGTATGCTCGCCCGAGGTAGAGTGGCAGCTAACCCCGACGTTGCTGCCGAAACGGACCGTTCACAGCAAGCCCAATAGCTGCCGCTTGTTCATGCACAAGGAACGGCCGCAAACCACCCATCGCAGTCGTGGCGGCCGTCGTTTCGGGCGACCTAAAACCGGTCCGGCTGCTATGCGCTGTGGCTCATGCCGTTGACCGCCTGGAGCGACTATCGAGGGTGGTTAGGAGACGGTCTGGTTTCTGCTGCCCCATGTCCATAGGCGGACGATCAGGAAGCAGAGAGATATAGCAATAGCGATGCTCGTTCCGACAATGACCCAAGTTGGGCTATTGGGGACTTTGTGCCCAGTCCAAAGGAACAGGTGAGAGGAGATGACCAAGGCTAAAGTGGGAAGCGTCATCCCCGAGAACCACGAAATCAATCCAGCTTTTTCTAGAATGTAGATCGCGCATAAGGGGATCACCGCTGCAAAATGCGCCGGGTTGCTCAATTCGTTGGCGAAATGGCCGACAATCCACGTCGAAGAAGCCCAGATAAGCAATAGCCCCGTCAATCGAAGCCTTTTACCATATTGCTGGGCCAGCACGCGCTCAAACATGGCTCCCTCATGGCAGCTTTCGGGTAATCCTTCAACGTAACCTTATGTCTGCAACGGGGCGTTTCGAGAACGGCAGCTTTTCTCGGGTCAGATGGGCGTCTCCAACCTGAACGAATGACCGTTTCCGAACAAATGGAACGACGCCCTGTCCGGGGGCAATGAGCGCTGAGCAGCCGCCACGCTTTTGGGGGTCAGGGCAAGTGCCAACCAATTTCAGATTTCAGTGCCCTCTGCGAGCGTAAAGGCGTCCTCCACGTCCAACCCAAGGTATCCGACCGTGCTTTCAATCTTGGTGTGCCCAAGCAAAATTCGGACCGAGAGTGGGTCCCATAGTCTTCGCCGGGCCGGCCCGATCCGGGTCACCCATTCATCGGCAAGGGCGAGCATATTCCCTGGTGCTAATGTGGGCTGCAGGATAGGTGCGGCTAGGAAAAGCAAAGTCCTCCAAGGATCCACCTCGGAGTTTGAGCCATTTGAGAAGGCTCGCGCGAGCATCGGTCATCACCTCGAACTGAACCGGCCAGCCGTTCTTCTGCTGTACGACCCGTTGCCCGTGTTCGAATTTTCCGATCGCAAACGATACACTTATTCTGATCTGCATCAGATCGTATCCGCGAAGCTTGCTGTCGATGGCGGGGTCAAAAAGGGCAGGTCGCGGACCCGCCCATGCTGGTCGAGAAAGAAGCGAATTGCCCATATCTGACGGGATTTGAGCGCCCGGGTTGCTTCAACCTCGCGTCCGGCGTTCCAAGGTACCCGCTCGCGAGCGGCGGGATCAAACTCTGATTATCCCATGACACATCTACCTGTGGCCCTGACCGCCACAGGTAGAGCGCTTCAGCGCAGGCCGCCCTTTCTGGATGCCGAGCACCTGATTTTCGATCTTAACGCTCTGGCGGTCTGCTTTTTCGGCAGATGTAAACCAGCCTAAGCTATCGCCTTTCCCCCGGTCATCTAGCTGGGCTCGGGTAAAAACACGTCATTCAATCGCTGATCGCCAGCTGGAAGAACTGCTTCCCGCAAGACAAGAATTCCTGTGGTGAGTTGAAATTTTCCTGCGATATCTGTGGCGCTTGTCGAGACGACAGCGTCAGACATTCCTCCCTTCAGCTTAACTGGACAGCAGGCTCCAAGCCGGAGTCCTGGTGCGTGCAAAAGGAAAGCCATGTCTTTTTCCGTCGTCGCGGCTCGCCGCGCCGGGCGCTGGTCAGCGCCCGTCACATACAGGCAATCGCCCGCGCGCTCCAGCTTGGGCACTATGCACAGCGATTTCGCCGTGAAATCGATCCGGCAATCGCGGTTGCTGATCGGAGCGGCCGTCTCGGCGCTGCTATTCTTGCCCCCAGTCGAGGCAAATGCCGACGCCATCGACGAGCGGACTTGGACTCCTGAGGGAACCGCGGAAACGCTACCCCCCACGGACGATGCGCCGGGGCAGGACATCGTTGTCACCGGCATTCGCAGCGGAATCGAACAGGCCGTTCGCATCAAGCGCAATGCCGACAGTATCGTCGACGTCATCAGCTCGGAAGACATCGGTCGCTACCCGGACGTGAACGTCGCGGAATCGGTCCAGCGTATCAGCGGCGTGCAGATCAACCGCACGCGCGGCGAAGGGCGCAGCGTGAACATCCGCGGCCTGCCGGACACATTTACACTGGTCACGCTCAACGGCCGCAGCGTGCCGAATGCGCTCAACGATCTGTTCGCGGGCTTCTCGCGGTCCTTCGACTTCTCGGCCCTGCCACCCGAATTCGTGCGCACACTGGAAGTCTACAAGTCTCCGACTGCCGATCTGGAGGACGGCGGCCTTTCCGGCACCGTCAATGTCCGCACGCCGCGCGCGCTGGATGTCGGTCGCCGCGTGCTCACGCTCTCGGCGCAGGCGGAGCACGAGAGCAACTCCGGTAAGGCATCTCCGCGCGTTTCGGGACTGTTCGCTGACAGCTTCCTGGACGGCAGGCTCGGGATCACGCTCGGCGGGTCCTATACCGAGCGGCGACCCCAGACCCATCAGGTCGAGACCGGCTGGAACACCGTGACCGAAGCGCAGGGCGTGCCGCTCGGCGGGGGCGCGGACGATCTGAACGGTGACGGCCGGATCGATCCAGGCCTACTCGTGCGCATTCCCGGCCTCATTATCCACGATATGTTCACCGAGCGGAACCGACGCCTGAGCGGCATCGCCTCGGTACAGTTCCGGCCTACCGACCAGCTCGAACTCTATGCTGACGCTTTCTACACCCGGGTCAAGGTCGAGGCGGTGCGGCAGGAAAACTGGCAGAACTTCGCGGGATCGGGCGGGGTCATCGCCTCGAAAACGCAGGTTCTGGACGGCGTGGAAACGGCAACCGACTTCACGGTCAGCAATATCGATCTGCGCGATGGTGGACGTTACCAGGATCGCAATGGCTATATCCGCTCCCTCGTCTTCGGCGGCAAGTTTGAGAGCGAGGGCTGGACCGTGATCCTCGACGGCTCCGAACAGCGCTCCCGCCAGGTTCGCAACACCCTCAACATTGCCGACAGCATCACCGGCACCGTGCGCGTCGTTGCCAATCCCGGAGATTCGATCCCAAGCATCACCTATCTCGACGGCTTCGATACGCGTAAACTCGACGCAAACAACTTCCGACTGCTCAGCCTGAACGGTGAACTCGATCGCGTTACAAGCGACCGGCTTCGGGATGTGAAACTTGATGTACGCCGCGATCTTGGTGACCGCGGCGTGACGTCGCTACGAGCGGGCGTGAAATACAGCGACCGCGCCGTCTATGCCGACAACAAGACTCTGACGATCACCGCTGCCGGCGTGTCCCAGCTCTATGGCGGCCTTCCGGCAGGACCGCTGGCAGGCTCCTTCAGCGCAGCTCCCTTTATGATCCCGATCCGTGCAGGTTCGGGCTCGTTCCTGGGAAGCTACAACGGCGACGCTTCGTTTCCGCAATACTGGCTGGGCTCCGATGCCAGAAGCTTTGTGAAGAATTTCAGCAAGGAACAGCTGATCGCAGCTGGCAACTACACAAACGACGCTACCGGGATCCTCGACGTCAAGGAAAAGACGCTTGCTCTTTACGGGCGGGCAGATTTGGCTTTCGGCAAGTTGAGCGGCAACATCGGCCTGCGCGCGGTCCGGACCAGCCAGACCACGTCCGGGGTCAGCCCCGATCTCAACGGCATCACCGTTGAGGTGGAAACAGGTATGACCACTCGTGTTCCCGCCGCGGCACCGCTGGTCGTCAAGCGTTCCTATTGGGATTTCCTGCCCAGCCTGAACCTGAAGTACGAGGTGACGGACAAACTGCAACTGCGTTTCTCCGCCTCCCGCACGATCACACGCCCCAACCTTGCCGACATTTCTCCCACCACGACGGCTAATGGCAACGGCCTGACCGTTACCCGCAACAATCCCTATCTCGATCCTTTCAGGGCGAACAATGTCGATGCCACGGTGGAATACTACTTCGGGCAGGATGCGCTGGTCGGCGCTTCCATCTTCTACAAGAACCTCGAAAGCCTGATTCGTCGCGAAATCAGCATTCAGTCGCTCCCTGTCTCCTACATTCGCACGACGGGTACGACGACGATCCAGACGGATTTCACCGTGAGCCAGCTTGTCAACGGATCGGGCGTCGACCTGAAGGGCGTGGAACTCTACTTCCAGCAGGCCTTCACCTGGTTGCCCGGTCCCCTGGACGGCCTGGGGGTGATCGCCAACTACACTTTCATCGACAACAGCGATCCCACGCAGCTTACGGCCGCATCGAAGCACAACTACAATCTGATCGGCTACTACGAGAAAGGGCCCGTGGCAGCGCGCCTTTCCTATTCCTGGCGCAGCAAGTATCTCGCCTTGGCCGCCGTGGCGCCGGCCATGGGACGGATCAACCGGGCGTTCGGCACCCTCGATGCGAGCGTCAGTTTCCGAGTGACCCCGCAGGCGTCGATCGTGTTCGAAGCGGTGAACCTGCTCGATCGCGACGAGATCGTGGAATACACCACGGGACTGCCAGCGAACTACCTCGATTCCGGACGGCGCCTTTTTGGCGGCGTCCGCATGACTTTCTAAGGGAGACACGACATGGCTGACAGCTTCGATCGCCGCGGCATATTACTGGGAGGGACCGGGGGGGCGTTCGGGCTTTACTCCTGGGCAGCAGGTGCCAAGACGGCGAGCCTGCCCGTCGCTGCGCAAGATCTTCGTCTGCAACGCCGTCCCGGGGTGAAGCCGAAGAACATCCTGTTCGTCCTGACCGACGATCATCGTTATGATGCGATGGGCTTCATGAAGGCTCAGGATTTTGGCGAAACGCCGACGCTCGACCGCTTGGCGCGCGAAGGTAGCCATTTCCGCAACGCCTTCGTGACGACAGCGCTGTGTTCGCCTTCGCGCGCCTCGATCCTGACCGGACTCTATGCCCACCAGCACAAGGTCGTTGACAACAACCACCCGATCCCGCCGGACCTGATCTTCTACCCGCAGTTCCTGCAGAAGGCCGGCTACGATACGGCCTTCATCGGCAAGTGGCACATGGGCACAGAAGGTGACGCCCCCCAGCCGGGTTTCGATCACTGGGTGAGCTTCAAGGGGCAGGGGACCTACCTGCCCAGCGAGAACGGCCTGAATGTAGATGGCCGCAAGGTGCCGCAAAAGGGCTACATCACCGACGAGTTGACCGACTACGCGATCGACTGGATCGACAAGCGCGATCCATCCAAGCCCTGGATGATGCACCTCGCGCATAAGGCGGTCCACGCGGAGTTCCTGCCCGCCGAACGGCACAAGGGGCGTTATGACAAGGAAGTGTTCCGCTATCCCGAGAACATGAAGGCGGGTGTGCCAGGACGACCCATGTGGGTCGAAAACCAGCGCAACAGCTGGCACGGGGTGGACTATGCCTATCATGGCAACCTCGACATCGCCGACTACTACAAGCGCTACATGGAAACGCTGCTGGCCGTTGATGAAGGCTTGGCGCGCATCATGGACTTGCTCGAGGAGCGCGGCGAACTGGACGATACACTGATCATCTACATGGGCGACAACGGCTTCATGTTCGGCGAGCATGGTTTGATCGACAAGCGCACCGCCTACGAAGAATCAATGCGGGTTCCCTTGCTCGCACGATGCCCTTCCCTGTTTGACGCGGGAACCACGGTCGAGAACGTCGTGGCGAATATCGATATCGCACCGACCATCCTGGCAGCAGCGGGCCTGGAGGCGCCGAGCTACATGGCGGGATCCAACATGCTGCCGCTAGCGCGTGACAAGCAAGCGCCCTGGCGCCAGGAATTGCTCTACGAATACTATTGGGAGCGGAATTTCCCGCAGACGCCGACGGTGCATGCCATTCGCGAGGACCGCTACAAATACGTCCACTTCCACGGCATCTGGGATCTGGACGAACTCTACGACCTGTCCAATGATCCCGCCGAGAACAACAACCTCCTCGCCCAACCGGGACATGAAGCGCTGGTCGAACGGTTGAGCGGCAAGCTCTTTGCGCTCCTGGAGGAAACCGACGGAATGCAGATACCGCTCAGCGTCGATGCTGGAGGGCGTAACGAACTGCGTAGTCCTTCGGGCGCCGGACAGGCACCATTCCCGCCCTCGTTCTTTGTGCCGCAGAAGAAGCGTGGAGCTTGAAGAAAGTCTGAAGCAATAGACTACCTGCCATCTCTGCGCCGAGATCCTCAGCTGTTGCTGCCAGGATCCGACCGTCGGCCAGTTGATGGCAGGTTTCCTTTCGTGATTCCTGATTTTCGAACGCACGCAAGCACTAACGCGGACACTGCCGGGCGCAGGCGTAACGGGGCGGTCGGTTTGGGACCGCCAGTACCCGCATGCGGGAGATCCTTCGTCGGTATTGGCTTAAGGCCCTACGTCGGATCCCGAAGTGCGCAGGCGGTAGGCGTGGCCGGACGAAAAGCCCAGCGCCGTCGCTACGGGGTCGTTCCAACTATAGGGATCGGCGCGGATGACGGGCTCGCCGTCCTCGCCGAGCACCACCGTCTGGTAAAGCAGCCTGACCGGAATCTCGTGCGGTAGCTTGACGAACGTCTCTTTGCCGGTCGCACGTGCTCGGTGCCATTCACCGAGAATGCCCTCGTCCTTCGCAAGCATCTCGGCAAATCCCAACGCATCTTCTACCCGTACGCAGCCGTGACTGCGCTGACGCTGGATTTCCTGGAACAGCTGCTTGGCGGGCGTGTCGTGCAGGTAGATCTGGTGCTCGTTCTTCATGTCGAACTTTACGAGTCCCAACGAGTTCTTGGGGCCGGGCTGCTGGACAACCCACCCGTCCTTCCAAGCCATGTTGTTGCGGCGAAGGTAAGCGTTGCCCTTGCCTGCGATCTCCTTGGTCTGGATCGAGCGCGGCACTGTCCACGTCGGGTTCGCGACGAGGCGATAGATCGGCGATCCCAACTGCGGTGTCTCGTTGTCAGGCTCGCCGACGACCACCTTGCGACTGTCGGCGACCTTGCCGTCGCGCCAGTAGAGCAGCCGTCCAGCGGCGACGTTGACATCGATGCGCGTAGGGGCGGGATTGCGGTCGAGCCAGCGAAGCCGTTCCATCGCCACGGCCATCGTCCGCGCCCGGTCCGCATTCGACAGGTTGAGAATTTCGAGAGCGTCGGCGCCGATGACGCCATCCGGCTTGATCCCGTAGTCGGCCTGCATGCGCTGCACCGCGCGGACCATTGCTGGGCTGTAGCTGCCACCCTGCTCAGCAGATCGATCGAGGTAGTCGGAGGCGACCAACTGGCGCGCGATCGCGGGAACCCGGGTGTCGGCAGCGCCAGGCTTCAGCGGCTCGCCCTTGTCGGGGATCGCGGAAGCGGGCGCATTGCCCTGTTTACGCAGCGCGAGATAGGACTTCGACAGCGCGCGGTAGCCGTCGTCCTGCGGAGCCAGCCCATCTAGCCATTTATCTAGGTTCCCATCTTTGAGAGCTGCGCCCAGACCATTCAGCAGGTTCGGATTGGGGCGGGCGATGGTATAGACCTCATAGAGCTTGGCCGGATCCGACACCCCTCGGGCCAGAGCCGAGGCGTAAAGCAACGCACTTTGGGTCAGGGCGCGGTCGCCTTCGGCATTGCCCGGCTGACCATCCACAGCGAACTGCACCCGGTCCAGGCCATGCGCAGCGCGGCGGCCGATTGCGTCGCGCAACTGGCGGACCGCCCCGTCGCTCCAGTGCACCTGGTCCATGTTGATCGGCGGCGCTTCGTTGGTCTGGGATGTATTGTCGGGCTTCGAATGGCACCCGGGCAGCGCGACCGTCAGGGCCAGCAACGAGCAAGCGATCACACTTCTATGCACACGGATCTCCTGGTAAGACCCGTATGATAACTAATGGAAATCTCGTAGGTTTCATGCTGCCCTAGGCGCGGGCAGCAAAGACCATCCGCCCTTCGCCGAGGAAACTGAACACATCGCTGAGCTTATTTTCGCCCACCGCGAAGCACCCCTGACTGCGTCCCAGCTTGCCATGGACGGGGATCATCTCGTCGTTCGCATACCAAGCGCTATGGATTACGATGGCGCGGCTGAGCGCATTGTTGTTGGTCGGGTCGAGCCCCACCAGACGCTGCGACCGACCGTGCTTGCCGGTATAGTAATCGCCCGTCAGAAAGGCGCCCTCACTCGAGGCATTGGAGCCCAAGGCGTTGGAGAACCGCTCGAGGAACCCGGTATGACCTGGGTCGGAGCCAGAGCCGTGCGCGACCAGTAGGCGCGAAGCCTTGCCGCTCACTACATCTAGGAAGTGCAGCCGGGGATCGGAAGATGGCGCGGTGAAATCGACGATGGCCATCCGGTCGCGCGCCTTGACCGAAACGGAGTGATGGTCGAGCGCGGCGAGAGCCCGGCGCAGAAGCTCCGGCTCCACAGAAAAGCGCGCTGCATCCAGCGCCGTCTGCGGCATACCCGCGGCATTGCGGGCGCTAGCGGGAACTGCGGTCGGGCGGCCCGGGTGTGAAGATCTTAAAAACGGCCTGGCGGCCGGCCCGGAAAGCGCGGCGAGCGCGATCCCCGCACTTGAAATCATTACGGCGCGCCGGTCGGGTCGGAAATTGAGCTTAGGCATGCCTTTTATAATGGGCATATGAAGCTGTATTTAAATAGTTTCTGCGCCTCCTTGTTGGAGCACTTCTGCACTTAAGCGGTGAACTGCTCTAAAGTTGCGGCCGGATGTTCAAAATGCTGCGCTGGGAGTGGAACAAATCTTCTGACGGTCAACATTGAATACGCTTTGCGTAGGTCCACTATCCCGTCACAAGATCCCAAAGATCTCTCGCGGTGCGAACCGCGACAGAGCTTTGATAGAAGGTAAACCTTTGACAGCAAGAGGGCGATTTTCACCCTGCGGCAATGTTAGCGCCTGAAACTAGGGGTGCGAAGCCTTGCCGGCGGTATTCTGTTCCGCCACGTCTTGCTGAGCGCCCTCCGCCGCACCCTCTTTCGCTGCGTCGGCAACCGAATTTTCGAACATCCGTTTGAGGACCCAGCCTACCGCGAAGGTAACTGACGCTGTCACCACCGCGCGAACTGCAGTTTCTTTCAGTGATCGAACGAACTGCTTACGCTGCTGCCGACCCGATTGGCCGGCGACTAGGTCTGCTAGTTTCTCGCGGTTTCGCATGGAAAATCCCCTAAATTATTAGATGATCACCGCATAACGCCCGACTTCAGCTCTGGATGCACCGGACGTTTGAAGCCGTAGCTGGGCGTGAGCAAGCTGGTTCTGACCGGGATTGCGACTGACATCTGCGTTCTGGTTATCGCCGCAGACGCTCAAATGCGCGATTACGACCCGTGGGTGCCGAACGATGCTCTCGCTGCGGAAAAGCGATAAACGGGGACAATGGGCCCTTGAAATTATGGCGCAGAGCAGGGGGGCAGATACGGCCGCCTCATGACAGCAACGCTCCGACCAAGGGCTCGCCAGCCTGATCTGGTAGACGAGGGGCTGCCGAACACAATTGTTTCTCGGGCGTTTCAATTCAAGGCGAAATCCGGTGAGAGGCGTTTGATGCGACTGCTGAAAGACAATGGACTTACGATCGCCCTCATGGCGCTTTTCGCCTTTTGCATTCTCGGCCAGTGGATCTCGGGCTGGTATGTGGAACTGGAGGATGCCCGGCGCCATGCCCAACCCGAGCTGACACTCTTTGCCTATGCCGTCAGCCCTCAATTCCAGTCCTCGGTGTTCGAGAATTGGGAAAGCGAGTTCCTGCAGATGGCGGCCTACGTCCTGCTCACAGCCTTCCTGGTCCAGCGTGGATCGGCAGAATCCAAGGATCCGGATGCTCCGCCCCGAGACAATGATTTGGACCAGCAGGCCCATGAAGACGGCGCGCCGTCTATCTTGCGCAAAGGTTCGCCATGGCGCGCACTTTACGCTCGCTCGCTTGGCCTGACCTTGATCCTCCTGTTCGTCGCCTCATTCGCAATGCATTGGATCAATAGCGCGCACGCCTCGGCGCAGGAGGCCTTGGAACATGGCGAAACGCCTAAGACCGTGCTTGCGTACCTGGGTGATGCGCAGCTGTGGTTTGAATCGTTCCAGAACTGGCAGAGCGAGTTTCTTTCGACGGCAGTGCTGGTGGTTCTCTCGATATTTCTGCGTCAGCGAGGATCCCCTGAATCAAAGCCGGTAGCAGCGCCAAACTCGCAGACTGGAGATTAAATAATCGAACGAGCGGGGAGATGAATGAACAGCATCTGACGCCCCTTCGGATGCAAGCAGTAAATCGGGCATGTGGGCACGTCGTGATATGCTATCACCTGTCCGGTCTCGATAAGCTGCGCCATATGCCGCCGGCCAGCGTGGGAGTTCGCGGACCGGATCCATTACAGCGTTGCGCGCTTGGCAAGAGCTCCCCCATTCCCTGGGGTTCCCAGCCCCGTTGGGCGAGAGCCTGGCAAGCGTCTCGCGCAATCGTGGATGGGCCATGCCCGATCCAAGAAAGGTCAACGCGATGCCTGCACTCGCCGGAAGCGAGGCCGGAATAAGCGGTTTGAGCCAGCACTCCGAGTAGGCACGGAGAGCTGATTTCAAGCTCGGCATCGGGCGGTAGCACATCGCCGAGCGGAAAGGCTGCCCGCTGCGACGATGCGAGCACATCGCCGTAGGAGAACGTTCGGTCCATACGATTGCCTTCCGGTAATAGGCCGCGCCTGCGGTCAGGCCAGTGCGATCGGGCCCACGGCCGTGCTGATGGCGAAGCTTGACGTCAGCGCTGCGAGCACCGCGAGGGCGAAGCAATGTGCGAATGCATGGAGAGACTTGTTCATGAGTATGTGCCTTTCACTCTAATCCCGCCGCCCTTGATTGGGCCGGTGGGATCCTTGTGGGCCCCCTGCATGGGAACCAGCGTGGAAGGCGGCGTGGAAATTGGCGTTTGAAGGCGCATCTGGTAATTTACCACGGCAAGGTAGCGCCGGTGGGGCGATCGGAAGCGCGAGCGATGGAGGGTGGATGAAGGCTCGGATTGCCCTTGATCTTGTCGGCCCCCTGGCGCTCAGGCGCGAGGGGCAATTGGTATCGCTTCCTTCTTCACGCAAGACGCGGGCTTTGCTGGCGTATCTGGCCATCGCCAAAAGGCCGTTGCGCCGCGAACACTTGTGTTCGCTGCTGTGGGAGGTTCCCGACGATCCTCGAGGTGCGCTGCGTTGGAGCCTCTCCAAGCTGCGTCCGCTGGTAGACGATGTCCATCGTGTCCGGCTGATCGCGGAAGGGGAGAACGTGTCGCTGGACGGCTCCGATATCGAAGGGGATTGGTTCCGCCTGCGCGATTTGGCCGGCGCAAATGTCTGCACGATCAAGGCCGAGTTGCTGGAGGCCTGTGTCCTGCAAGAAGGAGAATTTCTTGAAGGCGCCGAGATCCGCGCCAGTGAGGCGTTCCAGGCGTGGCTTGTGGCGATGCGCGAGGATACCCGGCGCTGGCAGGTGACGATCCTGCGCGAACTGGTCGGCCGGTTTGCGGAGCAGGACGAGAAGCGTGCGCAGGCCCTCTCGCTCGCGCGGCGCTGGTGCGAGCTTGATCCTTACGACGCGATTGCCCGTACAGCCGTGATCGACCTGCTGCGTTCAAGCGGGCGCGTGCAAGAGGCTGAGCAGCAACGCGGGGCGGCGGTGAGAGCGCTCGAAGCGGCCGAGATCGCCATTCCCAACGGGCTTCGCGGCCCGATCGGACCGGCGGCCAGCACGGCTGCCGTCGCGCGCAGCGAAGAGCTGTATCAGCAGGTGCGTTTTTGCGCGGCGAGGGATGGCACCGGCCTTGCCTATTCAAGCGTCGGCAGCGGCCCCCCTCTTGTGAAGACGGCCAACTGGCTCAACCATCTCGAGCACGATTTCGACAGTCCGGTGTGGAGCCACTGGATACGGAATCTAGCACAATATCGCACCTTGTTCCGCTACGACGAACGGGGCAACGGACTGTCCGACTGGAATGTCCGCGATATCGGCTTTGAGGCATTCGTCGACGATCTTTCCAGCGTGGTGGATGCGGCCGGGTTGGAGCGCTTCGATCTGTTCGGGGTCTCGCAAGGGTGCAGCGTGGCGATCGCCTATGCGGTCCGCAACCCGGAGCGGGTTCGCAAGCTGGTACTCTACGGAGGCTATTCGCTGGGATGGGAATTGCGCGACACGCCGCAAGAGGTAGCGATGCGCCGGGCCATGATCACCTTGACCGGAACGGGTTGGGGCAGGAACAATGCCGCGTTTCGACAAATGTTCACTTCGCTATTCTTTCCCGACATGCCGCCGCCGGCTGCAGATTGGTTCAACGAACTGCAGAGGATTTCCGCCTCGCCCGAGAATGCCGTGCGGCTTCAAGAGGCATTCGGCAAGATCGATGTTCGAGATCTGATGCCCAAAGTCTCAAGACCCACGCTGGTGCTCCATGCGGACAAAGATGCGGTCATTCCGTTTTCCTCGGGAAGAGGATTAGCCGCGGCGATTCCGGATTCCCAATTTGTGCAACTCGATACTCGAAACCACTTGGTTCTGGAGGAAGAACACGCTTGGCCGCGCGCGGCTGCTGCGATCAGGGCCTTCTTGGAAGCTGATGCCTAGACAGATAAGGCACTACCGACCCTTCCCAGACGCTCATCGCCAATTTTCTCTTCGCCAGGTGCGGCCTGTTTGCTTTCTCGCTAGCGGCTGCCGTATCATTCAGGCTTGGTCGCACAAATGCTCCAGCTTCATGTCGTCTGCGTCAGGAACCGTTGAAACGCCGCGGCGGTTTCAACGACATTAGCAGTCGTCACACATCGGGCATCGTCTCCGGAAACGTGATGAAAGCGATGGGTACCGAAGACCCCTGCAACGGTTCCATAACCTGCCGCAATAACCTCGCTCAATTCTCCTGCCGACAGGACATCGCTGGCATAAGGGGCTTCTAGCCCGACAAGGCCGGCGAAGGTAGTGCGGGCGAGTGGAAGCAAAGAACGGCTCACGGAAAGATACCGCTGGGGGTCGACGCTGGGGAGGGGTTGGCCGGTTCCCTCGTGCCAGTCCTGCGCCGCGACGTTCGCGCCAAGGTGCAGCCAGAGCTTCGTTACCTCGGGTTTGGGGGCAAGGGCTTTTAGCGATTCCAGCGCGCCAAGATTTTCGTACTCGTGTCCGCTGTTGCAGACAAAGGCCAGGTTGTAGTCCTTGATCGCCGCACTCGCCCAGCGGGCCAGCCAAAGCCAGGCCGCAACGCCGGGCCCCCGTTCGCCTGCGCAGCCGTACCAGCCAGAGCGGGGCGTGGAAACGGCAAGCCACTGTGGCTTGCCGCGATCGATACGCCCGATGAAATTAAACGTAGGGCGCTGTCCGCCGGTCCCGGTCATGAATAGCGTTCCGTTTGCACCTGTGTGTGCAGCGTCAAGGAAACCGCGCGCGTCTTCCGGAGCGATCAGGGCGACGGGTCCGGCGAACATAGGCTTGCGACCATCGGCATTGAGGGCGATCACTTTGCCGGTAGGGCCGCTGGTGATGGCGACCACAGCCACAGCCCCGGCGGCGAAGGCGGCCCTGACGGGGGTGATCACCGGCTTGGCGAGCGCCGTGGACCAGCGGCCGAAAGGCAGTTCGACAAGAGCGATCGCCCCTTCAAGGGCGGCGAACGCTCGCCCTTCGGAATCCACCCGCACCAGCCTGCCGGTAATCCCTTCAGCCCCCGTCTGCGTGACGATCGGCTGCGGCCATACCGCGGCCCTCGCCTCGCCGCAGACGAGTTCGCTGCGCTGTGCTTCGAAATAGGGCACCGACAGGCTCTGCCGTTCGATGGCGAAGCCGAGCCCTGCGAGTTCGGACAGCAGCCATTTACCACAAGCAATGTCGCCGCGGCCGCCTGCCTGTTTGCTGCCGAAGCCTATGTATCGCTCAAGATCCGCTGCGACCCTGCTTTCCTGCGACGGGGCCGGCGCAGCGAGGGCCGGTGACGTGGAGGCGGCAAGGGAAAGTGCAGCGCTTGCCGAAAGAAAGCTGCGCCTGTCGGTCTTGTGCATCATGTCTCTCCTCGGATTACCAGCGATAGCTGACGCTGCCGCCGAAAGTGCGCGGCTTGTTGTAACGAACCGACAGCGGATAACCGGCCTGCTGGAACTTCAGGACCTCCACCTGCTGGTCGGTCAGGTTGCGCACGAAGAATGCGACCTGGACATTGCCCAAATCCAGGCCAGTACGCGCGCTGAAATTGTCGAAGTCGGACATCGGGATGTAAGGCGTCGCGATCGTCACCGTGTCCTGACCGCCACCGCGCTGCCCCGAATAGCTCAGATTGACGAAGCCCTTGACCTCATCGGTGATCGGCTGCCTGAAATCGGCGCTGGCGGACATCGTCCAGTCAGGGATCTGCGCCACCGTCGAACCTTGCACTGGCAGGCCCGAAAGGCCGGTGGGAACGTCGCTGAAGCGGGCGCGCTGATTGGCCGCGTTGAGACCGATCGAGAGCCGCCCGGACCCAATGTCGAAGCGCCCGTCCAGAGCGACCTCGAAACCGCGCGCATGGATCGTCCCGCCGTTCACGTTGAAGATCTGCTGCGCCGTGCCGCAGGCATTGGTGACGGTGCATCCATCGTTGATACTGGTGATGGCATCCGTGGTTCGCGACAAGTAGGCAGACGCCCGCACGAACACGGTATCGAGGATGCTGGACTTCACCCCGGTCTCGTAGCTCACCGTGTTTTCGTTGTCGTAGGTATCAACGAACGGATTGGGCGCGGCCGCGTTGTACGTGCCGTTGTTGACGGCGCCCGCGCGGTAGCCGGTTCCCACTTTGGCGTAGAGCAGCGTGCGTGAGGCGTCGGGCATCTTGTAGCTGGCCGTGAAGGTCCAGGTGGGCTGGTCGGCCTTGAACGAGAATTCCGTTGGCGTGCCGACAATCCGGTCCGTGTAAAGCGAATAGACCGTCAGCGCAGAGCGCTTGTAGTCATGCGTGAAGCGCCCTTCGCCGGAAAGCGTGACGGGCCCCAGCGAATATTGAAGCGACGCATAGGCCGCGAAAGAGTTCACGCGCTGACGCGTATTGTTGTCGGTGCCGAAGGCGTTCGGAAAGGGTGTGGGGCAGTTGGTCGATGTCGGCAGCGGCTTGATGCATACCGGCTCGGTCGGGGTGCCGGTGCACAGGCTACTGCCGAGGCGAAACACGCAGGGCGACGTTGCTGCCGTACGGCGATACGTGTCGCGCTGGACCAGCCCTTCCGCGCCGACCAGCCATGTTAGCCGCCCTCCGTCCGCCTCGCCCGCCAGATGCAGATCCTGGTAGAAGGTGCGGTCCTTCACGTCGGTGGTGGTCTGGCCGAAGGGATAGATCCCGAGCTGGCCGGACTGCTGCAACGCGATCTCGGTTGCCAGATCGACGGCAGCGGCGAATTGCTGGCTTGAACGCCAGCGCGTTCCCATCGTCGTCGAGGACAGCTTTGCCCATCCCAGATCGTATTCGGCCAGCAGCATCACGCGCTGGACTTTTTGCTGCAGCCCATCCTGGCCGCTGTGCGCAATCGTGAAGCGGGACTGCGTGAACCCTTGCGGCAACTGGGCGTTGACGCCGCCGCCGGGAACGACAAGGCTGTTCACAAAACTCGGCAAATCGAGGTCCTGCGCGTCGATTAGCAATGTGGCGTCCAGCGGCCCGGCCCGATAGCGAATCTGGCCGCGCGCCGTCCAGCCGCTGGTACGGTCGTAATATTTGCGATTGGTGGGATCGTAGTAGAAGCCCTTCGACTGGCCGTACGTCTCCGCGCCGATGCGTACCGCGATATCGTCGCTCAGGCGCTGGTTGACCACGGCAGCCAGACGGTTCTGGTTCGATTCCGCCGTGAACGTGTCGCGGACATAACCGGAGTTTTCGAACCGCGGTTTGGCCAGCACGATATTGACGACGCCGAACTCCGAGTTGCGTCCGTAAAGGCCTCCCTGCGGACCTTGAAGCACCTCCAATCGTTCAAGGTCGAAGTAATCGAGCGTCTTGAAATTGCGGCCGCCTAGCGTGCTGCTGCCGACATAGGCGCCGTTGACGAACAGCCCAACGCCTGAATCGGCACTGGTCGCACGCTGTGTGCCCGATCCACGGATCGAGAGTTCGGCAAGGTTTTCCGCGGCCACATCGTTGAACCGGACCCCGGGCGTCGTGTTCAGCAGATCCGCGGTTCCGACAATCGGGCCTTTGGCATCGAGCTGCTCAGCCGTGACCGCCGCGATGGTCCCGGGAACGTCCTTGATGCTTTCCTCTCTCCTTCGCGCCGTGACGGTGATGTCATTTTCGCCGCGTTGCGCCTGTGCCGTATTGGGAGCGCTCGCGGCGGTTTCCGCGAAGGCGGGCGTCGCTGCCAGCAGCGCCAATCCTGTGGTCGTGACGAGCAAATTCCCCATTAAATCCTGTCCACCCTGCATTCTCTACCAAATCAGTTGACTAAAGGCGTCATCCGCATATCGAGGGACAATGTCAAATTTATTGTACGACAATTTTTGGTTGTGGTCTGGACAATCAAACTTGCAGCGCTTTACGAGCGGCCATAAACTCGCGCTTCATTCGGCGATCGCTGAGGCATGTCGCAGGAAGGGAAACGCTTGGAATTAGATGCCGCCAAACCGGATTCCGGGCTTACCGCCGGCGATGTGACGCAGGCGCTGCGGCTGCGCATTCAACGTAGCGAGATTACGCCGGGAGAATGGATTCGAGAGGCGAAGCTTTGCGCCGAATTCGGCATCGGTCGTTCGGTGGCGCGCCGGGCTCTGCGCACGCTCGCAGATGACGGATTGATCGAACTGGAGGAAAATCGCGGGGCTCGGGTAGCGGAAACCACCGTCGAGGAAGTCTTCGATCTCTATGAAGTGAGGGCCGCGCTTTATGGGCTTGCCGCGCGTTTCGCCTGCCTGCGAGCCTCGGATACAGCGATCGCGCAGATGCTGGCCAAGATCGATAGCCTTCTCATGGCCGCCGATCAGGGCGCGGCAGCGGAAGAGATCATGGACATCAGCGAAGCGATCTTCACTGACATGACGGCCAACGCCAGCGCGGATGCACAGCGCATGATCGAATCCATTCGCCGCAAGACGCGGTGGCATTTTTCCTACGTGGCATTGGCCATCAACGCGAATGGAAGCGGTCCGTACAGTTTTTGGCATGACATTCGTGCCGCGCTTTTGACCCGTGATGCCGAGAAAGCGGCTCAAGGCGCGCGTGGGCTCATCAATTTCATGCAGGACGCGGTGTCCCGTATCCTGCTTGCTCGCGGGTTCGGCCGAACTGCGGTATCCACCACGAGAAAGTAACGATGTTTAAGTGCAAGATGACGATAGGCCTGTTTTTCGTCGGTCTGCTCTGTGCGGGCGGCCTCGTGCATGCCCGGGCCCCGCAACCGGCCACTCAGGACAAAACGGAGCACGGCATGTCAGGCCCGATGCATGAACTCATTAACTATCTGGAGAGTCAGCACACGACCGGGTTTCTTCTGATCCAGGACGGACATGTTCTCGTCGAGCAAAACTGGCCCGCGCCGGAAAGGAATAAGGTTTTTGCATCCTTCGTCTACGAACGAACGAAAGAGGGAAGTCTTCTGGAAGACGTTGCCTCGGCGCAGAAGAGCTTCGTGTCGGTGCTGGTCGCGATCGCCGTCGACAAGGGCCTGATCGATGTCGAAAAGCCGGTCTCGGCTTATCTGGGGACGGGGTGGTCCAGAGCCGCCCCCGATCAGGAAGCGCGCATCCGCGTGCTGGACGTTCTCACCATGAGTTCGGGGTTGGACGAAGGGTTCGCCTATGTCGCGCCTGCGGGGAGGCAGTTCTTCTACAATACCCCTGTCTACGCCGTCACGAAGCGGATATTGACGTCAGCCTCCGGGCAGCCCCTCGACGCCATTACGAAAGATTGGCTGACGGTGCCGACCGGGATGGAGGATACCGAATGGCGCCAACGTCCAGGTGCGCTTGCGGGTGTCGGGAATGCCACGGGCCTCGTCACATCGCCGCGCGACCTCGCGGCACTCGGGACCATGATCCTCAAGGGCGGCATTGGCGCCGATGGCCGGCGCGTCGTGTCGCAGGCCGGGCTCAACGCGATGTTCATGCCGTCTGGCGCCAATCCGGCCTATGGACGGCTGTGGTGGCTCAACGGCAGCGCATTCACAGTCCGAGCTTCTGGCCGGAAAGATGGGCCTTTGATAGGCGCTGCACCGGCGGACATGGTCGCTGCATTCGGGGCGTTGGACCGCCGACTTTATATCATTCCCAGCAAAAAGCTGATAGTCGTGCGTACGGGCGCAGCGGCCAGCGACACAAATTTTGACGATGAGGTTTGGCGGCGCGTCGCAGCTCTGCTTGGCTCATGAGATTTCGCAGACGACCCTTATCGGCCGCTCAGCCGTTATTTTTCGATCTCTCGGTGGGACGGTCCGCAATCGTGGCAAGTGTCGACCAGATCCTGTCGCACACACAACAGCGCCGACGACCATCGGGTCCTTACTGAAATCACCATTTCTCGATCGGGGTAACGGTGAGATCGACTAATAAACGAATAGACTGTGGTGGCAGGATGACTGGAATGAAAAAGCGAGACTGAGCACTACCGGGCACCATGGTCCGGGCCTTAAATGGTACCGGTTCCGTGGGCCGTCATGGGCGCGACGACTAGCCTGTCCAGCATGTCCGCTACCACCGCTATCGGGGTAGCGGGTTGTTCAAGTAACCACCAGTCGCACAGTTCAATCGTGGCGGCCACAGCGACGCGCAGGGCGAGGTGCTGGGGGAGCCAGTCAGGCGAAATGTCAGGCAGTGCGGCCAAGCGGTCCACGATGCTGCTTGCCAGTTCAACGCGCATGGCCTCGCCCGCACCGGCCATCAGGGCGGTTACCTCGGCGCGACGGCGGTCTATCTCCTGGATCAGCGCCAGCGCTGCCGGCCCTGCCTGGCCATCGAGCAGGGCGGGCAGCATCTTTTGCGCCAAGTCGTTAGCCAGTTCTCCTACCGCATCCACCAAAAGGGCGCGAACGTCGGCATAGTGTCGGAAGAAGGTGGAATAGCCAATTCCCGCTGTTTCGCTGACCATCGCCCCGGTGACCTCGGCAAGCGGTAAATCGCGCAGCAATTTGATGAGAGCGCCTTGCATGGCCGCGCGCGACCGCACTGCGCGGGCGTCTTGTCGCTTAGGGCTGGTTGCAACTTGCATGATCGATCCTACGTTATGACGAGTTACTTGTCATATATGGAGACGAAAGATGCCAAGTGCTTTCTGTCCGGTCCATAATAATTTGCAAGCCGACGCGGATCGGCGCCGCTCAATTCCTGGAGGTAGCGCGCTTGCCGTAACCGCGGCAAATCAGGTGACCGGGTTCAATGCCGTTCGACAGGTCCTGCGGGAGCAAGGGATGCGGCAGGCCGGTTTCAAGGCGGAGTTGATCAAGCGATCCGGCAGCCTTACTCGTCCGCCAATCCTGTTCCTCTCGGGCGAGGCGCACCGTCGCCAGCGCGCAGCCACCGCCCGCTTCTTCGCGCCGCGCGTGGTTGAAGAGCAGCACCGCCCCCTGATCGAAAACCAGGCAGACCGGTTGATAGAGCGGCTGAAGCAGGATGGCTCCGCGAAGCTCGATGCGATGGCGCTGGATCTGGCGGTGGCCGTCGCTGCCGAAATCGTGGGGCTGACGCAGAGCGACAGGCCTGCCATGGCACGCAGGCTCGATGCTTTCTTTTCGGTCGGAGCGGCCACGCGCGAGGGGTGGCTGGCCCGCTTGTCCGCCTTCCTGCAAGGCCAGTGGCACATGCTGCACTTCCACTTCGCCGATGTGCGCCCTGCAATTGCCGCCCGTCGCATGGCCCCGCGCCAGGACGTGATCTCCCACCTCATCGCGGAAGGTTATTGCGACCGCGACATTTTGGTCGAGTGCTTTACTTACGGGGCAGCGGGCATGGTCACCACCCGGGAGTTCATCACCATGGCCGGCTGGCATCTGCTGGACGATGCCGCATTGCGTGCGCGCTTTCTGGCAGTTGATCGCCAGGAACGCCTGGGCATTCTGGAGGAAATCCTGCGCTTAGAGCCGGTGGTAGGCTACCTTTATCGCAGCCCGGTGGAGGATGGCCCTCCGTTGGAGCTCGACATACGTTCTGCCAATGCCGATCCCGGAGCAGTCGGGGCCTGCCCGTTCAACCTCGACCCTGACCGCCAGCGCGCCGATCGCGTCGGCGGTGCGGGAATGTCCTTTGGCGACGGCGAGCATCGCTGCCCCGGCGCTGGCGTGGCGCTGGCCGAGGCGGAAATCTTTCTGAGGCGGCTGCTGTCCGTTCCTGGCATCAAACTGGTGCAGGCGCCCACAGTGGGCTGGAACCCGCTGGTTACCGGCTATGAACTGCGCGACTGCCGCATGGCGATCGACAAGGGGGCAGTGTGATGGCACCGCTTGCCGACCTGCTTCGCCCGCCGCCGGGCATGGATTTCGATTTCACCCGCCCGGCCGGGGAACCCGCGCTGGCACCAAAGGACGGCGTCGCCTGGAAAGTCTTCGCCAACCCGGTTTCGCTGTTCATCGGCGGCGTGGCGGCGGTTCTGCTCGAACTGGCAGAGCCTTCAGTGCGGGCGGGCGTGTGGGACCACTCCAGCTTTCGGCGCGATCCCGCCATGCGCCTGCGCCGGACCGGGTTCGCCGCGATGATGACGATTTACGGCCCGCAGTCCCAAGCCCGAGAGATGATCGCGCAGGTGGTCGCCATGCATGAGCGGGTAAGCGGCACGAATGTGCATGGTGACGCCTACCGCGCCAACAACCCCGAATTGCTGGACTGGGTGCAGGCCACCGCGACTTTCGGCTTCACTGCCGCTTACGATCGCTACGTCCGTCTGCTTTCCGCACGGGAGTGGGACGCCGCGTTTGCCGAGGGCGCTCCGGCAGCGAAGCTTTACGGCGCCCGCGATGCGCCCGTGTCGGCGGCGGGGTGGGAAGCGCTCCTTAGCCGCACCGCCTGGCGTCTCGAACCATCCGATGTGCTGAGCGAATTTCTCGCGATCATGAACGATGCCGCGATCCTTTCCGCTCCACTGCGCCCGCTCCAGAGACTGCTGCTGCGCGCTGCCGTCTCTATCGTGCCCGAACCCGTGCGCAGGTTCGCGCAGCTTCGGGGTCGGGGGCTTCGCCCCGGTGAGGCACTGGCGGTTCGCGCCATGGCCGGCGCTTCGGGCCTCATCCCGCTACCGACGATGCCTGCGGCGCAGGCCCGGCGCCGTCTGACCGCTTGAGGAACCTTCCAAGGAGCATTTTGATGCATCAGCGCAACCACCATCCGCAGCTGTGGCAGGACGTCGATCGCCAAGCCAAGCTTGTGCCCGAAATCTACGGTGGGCTGGACCTGACCTCGATGCCGGAACGTTTCGCATTCGGCGACTCCGGCGATACCATTCCCGGGTTTTCCGCAATGGATGGCCAAGTACGAGCGGACGAACCGCTGGTGGCGTTGATGGCAGCTTACACGCTGACCGGCGATCCCGTGGCCGATGCCTATGCCGCGCGCATGGACGAACATGGCTTTCGGCAGCTCGTGCAATGGCTGTGCACCGCCTGCGCGCAAGGGATCGATTCAGTGCCTGAGGCGCCCCCCGAATTGGCCGCGTTCCTTGCAGCGATGGAGGAGCGCCCCGACTGGATCGACATGGATCTGGTGAACGAAGGGGCCCGGATTGAGCGCAATCACTACGCGCATCTGGTACCCTTTGCGATTCGGGGGGCATTTCTGGCGACGTTCATGAACCGCTATTCGGCGCTGCCGATGGCGCTGACTGGCAATCTCTCGGACGCGCTGGCCGCCAAGCGGGTGAACGAGACAGCCACTTTCTTCACGCTGACGGTGATGCCCAGCGCGCTTGAGCGCCATGGCGCGGCCTTCCACGCCGCGGCAATGGTGCGCCTGATGCATTCCATGGTGCGCGTGAACGTGACGCGCCGCCCGGACAAGTGGAATCCTGCAATCTACGGCGTGCCGATCCCGCAGGTGGATCAAATGCCGGCCGGCCAGATCGGGTCGCTGCTCATCGCTGCCCAGGCGTTGCGTGAAGAGCGCCCTTTCACCAGGCAGGAGCGAGCGCGTATCGAGATCGCGCGCTATCGCTGCTTCCTGCTCGGCCTACCGCGCACGCTGCTGGGCGAGACGCCGGAGGAGATCGTGCGACTGATGGTGGCGCGTCAGGCCACATTACGCCCCGCCTTCGACGACGAAACGTGCGGCGCACTAGTAAGAGGTACGCTGGCCGCTCGGCTCCCGCACGAACCGACGCCGCGCGGTCTTGTCGATAGCCGGCTGGAGCGCAGCTTCGCCAAGGCCTTTTTCATTCGCCATTTCCTCAAGGGAGACGTCGGCCGCGCTGCCGCGATGGGAATCCGCTATACCGTGCTGGACCGCAAGCTGGCTTTGGCTGCTGCGGTGCGCATCACCACGCAGCTAAGGCTGTTCGATGTCCTGGCCGAAGTGCCGGTGATCCGCGAGGTGGCCGATCGGCATCTGGTTCGTCGGCTGTCCGGCTTGTTGAAGCGCTATGGACATGCCGAGTTCGTAAGCGACGGGAAAACGCTGAGCCACGGATAAGCCTGCCTCTTGACGGCAGGGGCTTGGAAACGCGTGGTTTCATTTTAAGTCAATATGCCGCACGGCGGTGTTACCAAGGGTTGTTCCGGAGGTTGGTCTCGACTCTTGTCCCTTGTTCAGCAGCCAATTTTTCGTTTCTTGGTGCGTTCCGTTCGCTAACCGGCAGTAGGCGACGAGCACCTGTCGCTCTCAGCTCGCTTGTTAAATGCCCGGACTATCCCATGCTAAGACAGCCACCACCCCTGTCGCAAACACGACAGCAACGAATATGAACACCCGAGTCAGCGCCGCTGCAGCCGAGGCGAGCGATCGTCAGCGCCGCTCATGTGAATGCCCGGCGCGAGTTCACGGCGATCGGGGTCGAAACGGTCCACGCCCCCAGACCGCGCCCGATGCGCCGTAAGCCGACAGGGACCAGCACGATCGCCGCGATCCAACGCGTCTGGTGATCGAAACCAAGCGCGCACAAGGCGCCGCCTGCGGCCAGTGCTGCGCCGCCTGCGACACTTGAGCACACTGCCCCGCCGCCACTGAATAGCCAGCGCTGCGATCGTCCAGTCAAGTATCCGCTCTGCGATCCTGAGGTCCAGCCTGCCCGAAAGAACAAACATACCCAAAAACAGCAGCGGTGCGATTGTCACGAAGAGGAGGATGGCGATCGTCATGCAAAGCCCGTTACCCATGAGGTAGCCGGATCCTGCCACGGTCGAATGCCGCAGCCCCGATACATCGGGAACAGAAGACAGTTGTTGAAAACAGTAACGCCCTGAGGGATCATCACGCTATGTGGCTATCCGATCAGTCAAAAGCCCGGCTTGCTCTTGGTGTCATCCTCCTCGGTGCAACGCTGTTCCCCGCGGCGCTTTCAGCAGCGGAGGCTATGGACTCTACCGAACGCCAGCTTCAGCGCTGCCTCGACGATGCTGAGAATGCATCGACCGCCGGTCAGACTGGCTGCCAAGACAATGCGGCAAATGCCTATGATCGCCGAATGAATGCGGCCTATGCGACGCTGATGCGGGATCTTCCCGCCAACGCCGCCGCCCATCTGCGCGATGCCCAGCGCGCATGGCTCCTGTTTCGGGATACCAATGCCAAGGCGACTTCGGCCCTGTTCGAAACCCGAAAGGGAACGATGTACGTACCGATGCAGGCGGCCAGTCAAACCGCCACAGTGCGCGACCGCGCGATTGAACTTGAGCATCTGCAGCAAATTCTGCGCATCGAAGGGTAGAGCGACATGATCGTAACAGCATTCCTTCTCGCCGCCACGCCCCTCCCGCACGACGTGGTGAAGGCCGATCGGATCCCGGGAATGCTGCCGGCCGGCATCCGGGACGATGAGGTCACGATTCCCGGGATCACCGATGCCGACGTTCAGGCATGCATCCGCTTTTTCGAGCGCGAGCTGGCCCCTCAGGCGGGGATGAGGATCGACCGCAGCGCGACGACGTCCAGCCCGAGCCTGGGGCAGATTTGGCGGGCCGATGCGGTCAGCGTAAAAGCGCCGCTGCGCGCATCGCGCTTCACTTGTACGAAAGATAGCAAATCGATTGAGCCATTAGGTGCCCCGAATGCATAATAGGCTCAGGCGCATGACAACGAGGAGAGAGCATCTGGTGAGCAGGACGATCGGTACACTCCTATGCGGTCTGCTTGGCGCTGCGCCGACGGCGGTACAGGCGGGATCCTCGCAATGGTGGTTCGTCGCACAGGGCTCCGACCGGGTACTGTTCGTCGATGTAGGGTCTATCCAGCGCGATGGCGATGTCGTTCGCTATCAAGCGAGCCAGGTGATCCGCGACCCGGCCAATCCGGCGGCGCTCATTCGTGTCTACATGAAGGCGGACTGCAAGAAGCGCACCGAGACGTGGGATCTGGCCATGCGCTATGATACCGATGACAAGCGGCTCGACGAGGCCGCGGTTTCGTATGCGCCGGAGGCAGTCGTGCCCGGCACGGTCGGGGAGGCGCAATGGCAGTTCGTTTGCGCCGACGACCGCACGGCAGCCGATGGATTTCCGCTGCAGATCGACGAGGTAGCGTTTGCCGAAGCGCTGATCGCTGATACCCAGGCTTCCGAGAGTCCGGCGGCGCTCCATGAACGGATGCGCCTCGACCCTAAAGTGCCGGTCATCCGCTCCAAGGCGCCGGGCGTCGACACCTTCGGCACGGCGCAGACCGCGCTAGCAGGCAATGCGATCGTCCCGCCACGCGATTATGCGAAGGGCGTTCAGATTCCGGCGTCCAGCGATTACGACACGGATGTGGTGGGCGAGATCTACGACATCGCCTATCTCGGCGTGAAGGAGGGCGAGCTGGTGTTCGAGAAGCGCGGCTACAGCATCGACGACCTTGTCCACGCCGGCTCCGGCCAACCGATGCGCTTTCCGCAGACGCAAAAGACGGTCACAATCGGCGACTTCATGATCGAAGTGCTGCAGGCTACACCGCAATCGCTGCGCTTTCAGGCGCGGCTCGTCCGCGACGGAGCTAATGGGGAAGGCGGTTGAGGTGGGCCATAGCGCCCATGATCGTTCTGACGCTGGCTGTCGTATCCACGGCGCATCCTGTGCGGTCGCAGGAGGCCGCCGCAGCGACGCAGGAAGCCGATCCCGATTTGCCACTCGATGAAGCCCCGGCTTCCGCGTCGAACCTCGCCACCCGCTGCGAAGAGAATGATGCCGGCAGCTGTTTCGAACTAAGCAGCCGCTACCGTGAAGGTCGAGATGTCGCGCGTGACTTGGTTCGGGCAACAGACCTGACCATAAAGGCATGCAAGCTCGGCAATATGGCAAGCTGCTCCATGGCCGGGTTCGCCTATGGGCAAGGACAGGGTGTTGCGCTGTCGATGGACCGGGCGGCTGCTTATTATGCCCAAGCTTGCGACGGCGGCAATGCCAACGGCTGCTCAAACCTCGGCCTAGCCTATATTCACGGGGACGGGGTCACGAAGGATGAGCACCGTGCTGCCGCCCTCTTCAGGCAAGCCTGCGACAACGGGTCGCCGGATGGATGCATGAACCTGGGCGCCGCCCTCTCGCTGGGCAAGGGTCTGCCTCGTGACCAGAAAGAGGCCGCCCGATTGTTCATGCGGGGCTGCGACGGCGACGATGAAAAATCATGCTACAATCTTGGCGTCCTCTATCGCGACGGCCAGGGTGTCTCTCGCGATTATGGGCAGGCGGCTGCGCTGTTCGACAGATCATGCAGCTCTGGCGACGCCAGCGCCTGCGGGAACCTGGCCATGATGATCCATCAGCGCCATGGAGTGACCAAAGACCGGGGCTATGCCCTCGACCTGTTCGACAAGGCATGCAGCCTCGGCGATCCGGAGAGCTGCCTCATGCTGGGCAAGGCCTATCAAAAGGGGAGTGGTCGCGATCGCGACTATGTCCGCGCGATCGCCTTGTTTGAACGATCACTGAAGCTCGACCCGCAGGCATCCTTTGCCGGCAAGGCGAAGAAGGCACTCGCCAATGCGTACGCTGCAGCGACCGCCTCAAAAGCAATAGACAGCTCCAGGCAGCCTGGTCTCTGACGTTCATCGTCGAATCCGTCGTTACAGCAGTCTACACGCACGACCGGTTTCGGGGTTTCCAGACTTTCCTGTAGTGGCGGCTAGCTGTAGCAACGTCCCGGGCCTTGCCCACCACAGCCAACCCTTATCGGTCATTTAATCCCCGATTTTTCACCTCTAGGGGAGACCGGCTACTTTGGATCCAGCAGCGGCAACTGTCCAGGCCTCCGAACGGTGAGAGCAGGGTGCTACGGCCATGGCTGTTTAACTGACCTGCTGCCACTGGGCCTCCGGATGCCTAAACAGGACAATCTGCAATTGACGGTCGAGCGTCGTCCATTTATATCCGTCCGGTCAGATATAAATGGACGACGCCAATGGGCCGCAAGAAGAGTATCGATCAGAACCGCATTCTCGATGCGGCCGAAGTCGTCGTTTCAAGGGTAGGTGCGGCGCGCCTGACGCTGGACGGCGTCGCTCAGGAGGCTGGGATCAGCAAGGGTAGCGTGGTGTACGACTACGGCACCAAGCAGACCCTGATAGAGGCCATGGTCGAACGCGCGGTCGTGCGCGACAATGCCTTCAACCAGGCAGCGGCAGAACCCTTCGAGGGCAGTGACAATGCGACGATGAAGGGGAGGATATCCGCAGCAAGCCAGCCATTTCCCGACGAGTTTCGCGCGGTCGCGCTAAACATCTGCGCGGCGCTGGCTCAGGACCGCTCGCTGCGCGCTGCCATCCAGAAGAACCAGACCGCCGTGATCGACCGCATTTGCGAGGAGGCGGGGCCGTCCAGAGGCCCGATGCTCGCCTATCTCGCGCTCGAGGGCCTCAAGTTGCTCGAAACCTTAGATTACCACCAATGGTCCATCGAAGAGCGCGAAGCGCTGCTCGAGGATATCCGCTGGCTTGCATCCGGCCCTCCGGGCTGATCGTGCCGGGCCTTTGCCCGTAACCTACAAGGCAGAAAATTCCATGAAAGACTTTCAAGCCATCGGAGGTGATCGCGCCTCCGATCCAGAACTGCTGTCCCCGCTCTTTGTGACCGGGGGCAACGGCTATCTCGGGCGGAACCTGACCCGCCATTTCGTCGCCAAGGGCTTCAAGGTTGTCGCCCTCGTTCGCTCGCAGCAGTCCGCCGATGTGGTCCGCGCGCTCGGCGCAAGGCCCATTGTCGCCCAGCTTTCCAGCCCGGCCGTGACCGAGGCGATGAAAGGATGCCGCTCGCTGGTCCACGCTGCGGCCCATACGAGCCACGGTCCAGAGACGCCCGAGCATGTCCAGGTCAATGTTGAGGGAACCCGGGCCATATTTGCCATGGCCCGGCAGGCAGGTGTGCGGCGGGCAGTGCATGTCAGCACGGAATCGGTTCTTCTGGGCGGCCGGGCGCTGATCAACGTCGATGAGAACCTGGCGGTGCCTTCGCGCTTTCCCGGGGCCTACTCGCGTACCAAGGCCGAAGCGGAGCGGATCGTACGGGCGCAGAGCGGTAATGGCTTCGAGGCTGTCATCGTGCGGCCGCGCTTCGTCTGGGGGCGCGACGACACGACCGCCTTGCCGATCCTGACACAAGCCGCTCGTTCGGGGCAGATGGCCTGGATCAACGGCGGCGAATACCTGACGTCAGCCACGCATGTCGCCAATGCCTGCCATGGCATCGAACTGGCGCTGCTGAAGGGCCGGGCGGGCGAGGCTTACTTCATCACCGATGGAGAACCCACGACATTCCGCAGCTTTGTCTCCCGCTTGCTGGAAACGCAGGGGATCGATCCCCCCGAAAAGGTAGTGCCGTCCTGGCTGGTCGGCACCGTAGCCCGTGTGGGCGAGTTCGCGGCACGGCTTTCCGGGGGCCGTATCAAGCCGCCTGTGACACGGCAGGATCTGGCGACGATGGCCGTCGAGGTGACGCTCGACATCACCAAGGCCAAGCGCGATCTCGGATATACCCCTGTGGTTTCGGTCGACGAAGGCATGGCGGAACTCAAGCGCCTCGCTTCCGCCGGCGGGGATCAGCAAAGGTAGGTGTTGGGCTGGGGGGCTGTGCCGGGCTGGCCCGCTTCCACCCATGCCAGTTTGCCCTTGAGGAACGCCAATGCGGCATCGAGTTCGCGCTGGCGTTCCTCAAGCCTGACGATCTGCTTGCGCAGGACTTCCCCGGTCCGCTCCGGCGAGCCGGCGCCCCGGCGGTATTCCTCTGCCAGCGCGCCGATCTCCGCGAGTGAGTATCCCAGCGACTGTTGAAGCCGGATCATCTGTGCAGCGGTAACGTCGTCCGCGCTAAACACCTGATAGGGATTGGCGCCGCCCTTCTTCGCACTGCGCTCGGGCTTCAGGAGACCTTTGGCGATGTAGAACCGCACCGTGTCGACCGATAGTCCGGCCGTCCTGGCGAACTGCGAAATCAGCATGAAGGTGTCTTGACCATTGACCATACTCCACACTTATAGGTCCTGCCTGTCAATATCTGGAGTTCTTCAATGACTGGCATAAATCGTCTTCCGCAGATCCCGCTCGGTTGCGGCGGTCCCGCCATCGGCATCCAGGGCCTGGGCTGCATGGGCATGAGCGAATTCTACGGCGATACCGATGAAACCGAATCCCTTGCCACACTGGAGCTGGCGCTCGAACTGGGCGTCACGATGTTCGACACCGCAGACGTCTACGGTATGGGTGAGAACGAGCGCTTCCTGGCGTCCTTCATTCAGGCAAACCGGGGGCGGGCGGTGATCGCGACTAAGTTCGGCTATGCCCGGACGCCTGAGAGGCCGGATAACTGGAGCCTCGACAATCGCCCGGAATTCATCCGCCAAGCAGCCGAGAACTCGCTCCAACGCCTCGGCATCGAGGTCATCGATCTCTACTACATGCATCGCCGCAGCACCGATGTGCCGCTCGCGGAATCGATCGGAGCAATGGCGGACCTCGTTGCGGAGGGCAAAGTGCGTGCCTTGGGTCTTTCCGCAGTCGGCGCGCAAGAGCTGCGCGAGGCGCACGCCGTTCACCCAATCGCCGCGCTTCAGTCGGAATGGTCGATCTTCACCCGCGATATCGAGGCAGAAATCGTGCCTGCGGCTGTAAATCTTGGGATCACGCTCGTACCCTATTCGCCGCTCGGACGAGGAATGCTCACCGGCCAGACCCTTGCCGAAAACCTGAGCGCAGGAGATGCACGCTCCTACTTCCCGCGCTTCTCCGCAGAGAATCGGGAGGCGAACATGCGCCTTGTCGCCAAGATCGAAGGGATCGCCGCAGGGCAGGGCGTCACTTCGGCGCAGCTCGCGATCGCCTGGCTTTATGCCAAGGCCGGTGAACTTGGGGCCGCTGTCTCGCCAATACCCGGAACGCGGAGCCCCAGGCGCCTGCAGGAGAACGTGGCGGCCGCGTCTCTGACGCTCGATCAGACCGCCATGGCGGAATTGGAACCGCTCGCATGCGAAGTCGCGGGAATTGCCATCTGATCAAAATTATCGCCAAGCGCCCGATCTGGGCGCTTGGCGGCTGACAGTGCCCGACCAACTCCGGACGTGGCAATCCGGGCGATGGCCTCAGCTTTTGGCGCGAAAACCTACAATTATGTAGATGCGACTGGCCCCAAAGCTTCAATGATCCGGCATTCAGCGACAGTGCCGCCATCGCAGGAATCGATCACTGCCTTCAGCTCGCGCCGCAGGGCACGGAGGTCCGCAATCTTGCGATCCACCTCCAGCAGGTGCTGGCTGGCAATCCGGTCGATTCCAGCGCAGTTGCAGCTTTTTTCGTCGGAAAGGCCAAGGAGCGCGCGCACTTTATCCAGTGAAAAGCCGAGGTCACGGGATCGTCGTATGAAAGACAGGCGGCCAAGTTCAGCCTGCCCATAGTCCCGGTAGTTGCTCGACGTGCGGGAGGGCTTAGGTAGCAGGCCGATCTTCTCATAATAGCGGATCGTCTCGATCTTCGTGTTGGTCGCCTTGCCCATTTCCCCGATCGTCAACGCCATGCTCTTGACCCTGTAGTTGCTACAGGCCTCATATAGCCTGTCATCGAGAAGAAAAGGAGATGGCACATGGCTGGCGGCTGCTGCAGCGGAACATCAGAAAATGGCGGACAGACAGACGATCGCGTCTGGCGACGGGCCCTGTGGATCGCGCTGATCATCAACGTTGGCATGTTTGGCGTCGAAATCGTCGCTGGCGTCACGGCTGGGTCAGCATCGCTCAAGGCTGACGCGCTCGATTTTTTGGGCGACGCGGCCAACTATGCCATCAGCCTCGGTGTCGCCGGACTTGCGCTGCGCTGGCGCGCCCGCGCAGCGCTCGCCAAAGGCTTGTCGTTACTGTTTCTGGGCATCTGGATCATCGCCAGCACGGCGTGGATGGCAGCACACGGAACGCTGCCTACGGCCGAGACCATGGGCATCATCGGCGTTGTCGCGCTCGTCGCCAACCTGATCTGCGCCGTCATGCTGTGGCGGCACCGGGAAGGCGACGCCAACCGCAGATCGGTCTGGATATGCTCGCGCAACGACGCGATCGGCAACATTGCAGTGGTTGCGGCTGCACTGGGCGTCTTCGGCACCGGAACGGCTTGGCCCGACATCGCCGTCGCGGCAGTGCTGGCCGGTCTTGGCGTCTCGGGCGGTTGGCAGATCATTCGCCAGGCATGGCTGGAGTTAAAAAGCCTTGACCACAGTCATGCTACTCCCCGCCAAACCGGAACCGTACGCCCCCATTGAGAACGAAGCCGTCAGTCGGCGCCCGAGCAGCGACCATCCACGCACCTGTCGGCGCGCGACTACGGAGAAGTAGAGGATGGTGATGGGTCTGCCGGACATTGAGCAGGTTCTCCGCGTTCACGAACAAGCTGACCTTGCCAAGGACGAGTTCGCCCATGGCACCAAGCTGGACATAAGCTCGGCTGCGGATAAGATAGGGATTGTCGTCCAGCGACTGGCGACCGGTATAATAGGCTTCGATACCCATGCGGCCGCGCCCATGCATGGAAAGAGCGGCCGTCAATATAGCCGGTAAGGACACAGCAGGAAAATTCCGGGACAGCGCACCTTTTTCACATATGCCGGCCGCCGCCACCCAGAAATGGACCAATGCATGCCGGCCAGCCAGAGAGCGGCGGCGCACCATAGGGGAACGCGCGATGCCGGTCGCGCGACACCAATGAGAATTGCGATCGCTACAAGCAGGAAAATCGAACCCATGTCACGGATGAAACGCAGGTTGAACGGGCAGGTGGTGGTCACGCCGGGCACAGCAAAATACCAGTTCGCTGGTGAGATCAGCATGAAAGGCCTTTCACAGCGGACGCGAGACCCAGCACTGCGGCCAGCGCGAGCGGAAGATTCCGGCTCGTGCTGTGCCCTCTTACGACTGAGCGGCAAGCCACTTATCGAAGCGCGTGGGCGCAATTTGTCGATTGTCGCCTAGGACCAGCGTCCGGTCGTCGGCGGGCGCGCCGAAATAGTCGCGTTCGGCGGTAACGCTGATCCGGCGCGGATCGCCGCGTGCCCCGAGCCAGCTGGCGGTCAACTCGGCCAACTGTCCGCGCTTCGGTCCTGCCACTTCGATGATGCCACCGGCCGGGGCAGCCGGTGGTTATCTGGGCAAGCAGCGCCGAGACATCGGCTGCGGCGACCGGCTGGAGCGAGATGCCCGGCAGGTATGCAGTATCGCCCCGCGTATAGCCCTCCGCGATGGTGAACAGGAATTCAAAGAAGTGCGTGGCGCGCACGATCGCGTAGGGTATGCCGCCGGCGGCGATAAATTGCTCCAGTGTCAGCTTGGCGCGAGAATAACCCGAGGCTTGAAGGCGATCGGTCCCCACCACCGAAAGTGCGACGACGTGGTGCACGCCTGCGTCGCGTGCTGCTTCCAGCAAGTTGGTTGTCGTGCCGCGCAAGAAAGCGATAGCGGCCGCGTCCGCGAACGAGGGGGCATTGCTGACATCGACCACGACCGCGGCATCCGTCAGCGCTTGTGCCAGCCAGGCGCCGGTTAGCGCATCGATTCCGGTGCTCGGTGAAGCGGTGACGACCTCATGGCCCTTCGGAAACGACGGCTGCAGCATGCAGGCTTGGCATAAATGCCGTTCAGGTTTGCCCTGACCTGCCTCATCACTCGACGAAAGCGTGCGCTTAGCGATGTCCACCGCATAGTTACCAGAACGCGATCTGACGTGTTGGAGCAGCCTTTGCGGATCGGCGCTTTATTGCATCACAGCTAAATCAGTCAACCTTCAGTACGGACGGCACCGACCAGCTATCGTCCAGTATCGCGACACTGGGCCAATAGGCGCGGAGGAAAAGTTCAAATGGGCCTTCGGGAGCCGGAAGCCAGTTAGATACTTTGTCCTCTATTGGGCGCACATGCTGAACATGAATAGTCAACGACCCATCGTCGTTGTGCTTCAAATCTTTGTTCTTAGTGCCGAGCGAGTAGCGATTGATCGCGTTCGGGGCGAAGAAGTGTGCTTCGTCATAAAGGGTAAGTGACCAGAAACCGTCCACTGGCGGCAGTTGCCCCTTCGGGAAGGTAAGGGTGTAGGCGGAGCCACCGTCGAAGCGATTGCCCTCGTTGTCGTGTTCTTGAGAGAAATAGGCCGATTCACGCCGTGGATTTACGAATATGTTCGCTTTGGCCGCCGCCGCCCGGCTGAAGTAATCGGTGCCGAATTCGGCTCCGTTCATCGGTGCAACCCAGCCATTGCCGACGGGAACGCCGGCGTAATCGTAGCTGTGGATCACCTTCATGATCTCCGCATCGCTGTCTACGGCGACTTGCCGGATCACGGTGGCAATGGCGGCATCCGCCTTGGCAGCAGCGAGCAGCGAGCCGAACCAGGCATAAAGTGCCTCTTCCCCCGGTTGCGGGGGCACCTCCTCCAGTATGGCTGGCAGTTCTTCGAAGAAGCTTTCGGCTCGCACCCATTGCGTTTCGCCACCGCTGCCCTGGCTGCCGCCGGCAGGGTCTGCGAGGACCGGGATTGCAGTCCAGTCCTTGGTCTTGAATCGCCCGTCGTATTCACTGAGCGGGTAGGCCATCACCTGACTTACGATCGGCCGAATAGCAGCACGATCGGCATCGGTATCGTCAAGGAAGCAGCGCGGGATGATGTAAGCAATATTGGTCGGCGACCGATAGATCCCGGCGATCCCTTGCGGCACGTCACCCGCCCAGTCGGGTCCGGCAACGAGATAGAAGCCGGGCCGGGTGCCGTACATCTTGCCGGCGCCGCCCAGTGTATCCGTCCTCTGGTCACCGAGCTGATAGACCCAGAAACGGTCACCGAAATCGGGCACCTGGAAGACGACCGCATCCTGCTCCAGCGAAAATATGCCGAAGCCATAGGCGACATCCTGGTTGGGCGTGGCGACGGCCCGCTCCTCCGGCTTGATGTAGTCGGTAAGCATGGTTAGCCGATTGAGCGGCGCAACCGGGAGCACACCGTCACCAAGGCCGCATTCCGGCACTTTGGAGAAGACGAGATGCCGGTTGTGGATGTTGACCATGGGCCAGGCCCAGATGAACGCCAGCTTCGCCAACGCCTCAACATAGGGCTTGGGAAGCTTGGTGCCGACGATGGGGCCTGCAGGCGGGGTAAGGCTAAGCGCGGGAAGTCTGATCGGCATGATTAGCCCCTTGAAGGAAGATGCTCTGTGGCAAGGTGATGTGGCTTTTCGCGAACGCGACGGCGGCCTAAGCTCCGGGTTTCACTTCGATCTCGACCTGCTGCACCCTTCCAGTGAACCGGAACGGCATTTTATAGGTGAAGTCGATGGGCGAGCCGGTATCCATGCCGATGTCCAGCCCTTCGCCCAGCGAGAACTGGATAGGTACCGTCTTTTCAAGACGTCCTTCGGCAACTTTCGCGCCATTTGCAGAAAGGGTAACAGTGCCTCCCTTGCCCATGCCGCCGCCGTCGTACTTGAAATCGACCACGAGGGTCGCTCTGCCCTTTGGCAGTGCTGCTTCCGCCGTAAAAGTTGAACGGTCCACCGAGAGGAAATTGTAGACAAAGACGGGCTTTCCCCCTCGCAGATAGAGGCCATAGCCGCCCTCTAGTCCGCCGTGGGTCACGATCATGCCCTCCGCCTTGTCGTCGGGCAGTTCTATCTCCGCCGTGATCGTCCAACTCTTGTTGAGCATGTGCAGGCACGCCGCATCGGGCAGCGCCACTTGTCCTTCGTAGTAGATCGCCTTGGTCCGATCGCCCACCATGTTGGGTCGGCCCATCAGTTCGGAATTCATGCGGATCGTGCCGCGCCAGTCTAGCGGCAGCACGTTGTACTTGGCCGCTTCCACCCACCAGAGGTCCTGCAACTCGCGCAGTTTGTCGGGGTGCCGGTCGGCCAAGTCCTTCGCCTGAGAAAAATCCTCATCCAGCTTGTAGAGTTCCCAGACCTGATTGTCCGGGCTCCAGTCCTCGTCACGGTTGGGTTCCCAAGGGATGAACGACGGAGCGGAAGCCATCCACCCTTCGTGATAGAGCCCGCGGTTGACGCCCAGTTCGAAGTACTGTGTCTTGCGCTTGCTTTCGGCGGTGCCGTCATCGAACGTCGCCGCGAAGCTCACGCCCTCGATCGGCTTCTGCTGGACGCCGTTCAGCTCGCGAGGCGCGGTTACGCCGCAGATCTCGTAGAGCGTCGGCACGATGTCGATCGTGTGGATGAACTGATCGCGTAAGCCGCCCCTGTCCTTGATGCGGTCCGGCCACGAGATGATCATCGGGTTGCGCGTGCCGCCGAAATGGCTTGCCACCTGCTTCGTCCACTGGAACGGCGTATTCATCGCGTGCGCCCAGGACGAAGGGAAGTGGTTGAAATGCTTTGGCCCACCGAGTTCGTCGATGGCTTTGATATTGTCCTCCCACTTCTCCGGGAAGCCGTTGAAGAACATATTCTCGCATAGAGAGCCTTCCAGGCCGCCTTCGGCGCTCGATCCGTTGTCGCCGGCGATGTAGATGATGATCGTGTTGTCGGCATCTGGCATCGCCTTCACCGCATCGATCACCCGGCCCATTGCCGAGTCCACTTGCGCACCGTACCCGGCGAAGACTTCCATCATTCGCGCATAAAGCCGCTTCTGGTCGTCGTTCAAACTATCCCAGGCCGGCAGCCCCTTGGAACGCACGGTCAGTTCGGTATCGGCGGGTATGACGCCCAGCTTCTTCTGCCGTTCCAGCGTTTGTTCGCGATAGACATCCCAGCCCATGTCGAACTTGCCCTTGAACTGGTCGATCCACTCTTTCGGCGCCTGATGAGGCGCATGGGTGGCGCCCGGCGCGACATAGAGAAAATAGGGCTTGTCCGGTGCAATGCTCTTCACCTGCCGCACCCAGGTGATCGCGCGATCCGCCAGATCCTCGGTCAAGTGATAGTTCGGATCGTCCGATGCAGGGACAAGGTTCTTGTTCTCGTAAAGTATGGGGTTCCAGTGGTTCATGTCGCCGGCGTTGAAGCCGTAGAAGTAATCGAACCCCAGCCCATTAGCCCAGCGATCAAACGGCCCGGCCGCACTGGTTTCCCAGGTAGGTGTGTTATGGTTCTTGCCGACCCACGCGGTCATGTAGCCGCTCTGGCGAAGCACTTCGCCCACAGTGCCGCAGTTGCGGGGCAGGATGCAGCAATAGCCGTCATAGCCGGTCGCCAATTCTGTGATGCCCGCGAAGGAGGCGGAATGGTGATTGCGCCCGGTAATCAGCGCCGCGCGCGTGGGGCTGCACAGTGCGGTGGTGTGGAAATAGTTGTAGCGCAGGCCTTCTTCCGCCAGGCGGTCCATCGTGGGCGAAGGCACGCCGCCGCCGAATGTGGCGAACTGGCCGAAACCCACATCGTCCAGCAGGATCAGTACGATGTTCGGCGCACCCTTCGGCGGTTCCACCGGCTGGGGGAAGGTAGCGGGATCCGAATCCTTGAACGTTCGCCCAACCTCCCCTGCGAAATGGAAATCAGGTCGAGGGAGAATATCCGGGGTTGTTTCGCTGGGCACGGGTGACCTCCTTCACGTTCAGCACAACGCTAGAAGGGCCGCACACCCAGGCAAACTAGGGTAACACCTGAGAATCAGTCAGATTCTCCCCGATAAAAACTTAACCCAAAATTGCGCAGCGCGGTCCGAACCGGCACGAGCCAAGAATATCTCAGCCGGCTTGGCGGCACCCTGCCGGCGACAACGACCCGTCGTTCCGGCGTAGAGAAGAATGTCGGCTCACGCTCAAACCAAACGAATGCCTATTGCAGAGCCATAAGCATCCTCTAGCCTCACGTAATCTGCCACGGCGCCATGCCATCGGCAGCTATGGAAGAGCTATCCCGGGATGCTCAAGCATGCTGACCTCACTGCGAATGCTCATGCGTAATATGGCGGTCAACGCGGCGCGATAGCCAGCATGTCCCATGCGCGCATCGCATTCGAGATTGCGCCATTGAGTACGTCCCCTGTCATTCCATCGCGTGCGAGCAGGGAAATACCGAGCAGGAGCCCGTCGAACATCGCGGCAAGGCCGACTGTGTCCACATCGGCCGGCAATGTCCCGTTCTCGATCGCGCTGGTCACGCAAAGAACGATCGCTTCGCGATTGCCCTGGCGCTCCGCCGCCGTCAGTCCTTTCAGAGCGGTCGTCTGATCCGAACCGATGGTTGCCGACAACGTGACCATGCAGCCGGTGGGATGACCCGGTGTCGTCTGCATCATGGCCGAGCGGCGCAAGGCATGCTCAATCCGCTCGCGCGGCGGCAGCGTCTGGTCGCGCAACGCGTCCGTTACCCGGCCGTAGGTGGCCAGATAAACCGACAGGGCCTCACGATAGAGCGCCTCCTTCGAACCGAACGCGGCGTAGAAGCTCGCTGAGGAGATGCCGCCCATCGCGGTGCGTAACTGGTCCAACGACACGCCTTCATAACCGTGTTGCCAGAACAGATGCGTGGCGATTGTGACGGCGGCATCACGATCGAAGCTGCGGGGCCGTCCCGTGCGGGCCATGTTTCTCCTCCAATCTGAGATCTGAACTACTCGATCCAGAAGTCGTTGACAAGCGCCGCGCTTTCGATGATTTCTGGATCGAATCATCCATAATTCGAGTTGGGCCATGGCTTCTAGCATTGATAACCCGCCTGTTTCACCGAGCCGCGCTGACGAAAGGCTTCCCGTCGGCGCGCTGTCGGCTCTGGCGATGACAGGCTTCATCTGCATCGCGACGGAGACTTTACCCGCCGGCCTCCTGCCGCAGATTTCCGCAAGCCTGGCACTTTCGTCCGCACTGGCGGGTCAACTCGTGACGGCTTACGCGCTTGGTTCGGTGCTGGCAGTGATCCCTTTGACGATCCTGACCAGCGCCTGGCCCCGTCGCCATGTGCTGCTGCTGACCGTCTTCGGCTTCCTGTTGTTCAACGGGATCACCGCGTGGTCCTCGGACTATCGCGTAACGCTGGCGGCCCGTTTCCTTGCGGGTTGCGCGGCGGGACTTGGCTGGGGTCTTCTCGCGGCCTTCGCCCGGCAGATGGTTGAGCCAAGCCAGCAGGGGAAGGCGATGGCGATCGCGATGGTCGGCACGCCGATCGCTCTCTCGCTGGGCGTCCCGCTCGGCACCTGGCTTGGCGGCGCTGTCGGTTGGCGCGCGGCATTCGGCATCATGTCGCTGCTGGCACTCCTGCTCGTCGGATGGGTCTTGCTCAAGGTGCCGAACTACCCCGGGCGGAAGGCATCCTCGCGCCTTTCGATCGGCAAGGTATTTACAGCGCCCGGCATCCGACCCGTCCTTGGCGTAGTGATGACGTGGATGCTGGCTCACAACATCCTCTATACCTATGTCGCGCCGTTCGTGGCACCGGCGGGCTTGGCGGAACGAGTCGATCTCGTGCTGCTGGTCTTCGGCATCGCCGCCCTTGCAGGAATTTGGATGACGGGTCGTCTGGTCGATCGTCATCTGCGCACCACCGTGCTTGCCAGCCTGGCCGGTTTTGCCATCATTGCGCTGCTTTTTGGTCTGGTGACGCCGCAGCCAGTCATCATTGTCGCTGGGGTTGCGATCTGGGGACTGACTTTTGGCGGCGCCGCGACCCTGCTCCAGACCGCGCTGGCCGACACCGCGGGCGATCAGGCCGATGTCGCGCTGTCTATGAACGTCGTGACATGGAACCTGGCGATCGCCGGCGGCGGCGTGCTGGGCGGATTGCTGCTTGATCACTTGGGCGCTGCAAGTTTCCCCTGGGCGATGCTTACGCTGTTGATCGGCGGGCTGGTGATTGCCTGGTCGGCGCGTGGTTACGGGTTCCCCGGAGGGCCGCGCCGTCATTCCGGCGCAGCCTCGGGACACTGACCGGTCGGCGCCGGCTCCCATCGATCTATTGTCGCCGTTACGGCCCGCCGTGCTGAGTGTCAGGTCCCGTCGATTGCGGCCATATAGGAGGCTGCGGAAGCCACGTGGGGCTGTGCGTCGCCATTAAGCTTCCAACACATTACAACAGTCGACAGGCGGCGCACCGCAAGCGTCCCTTGGGCCGAATTATACGCTTGCCTTGCCGACCAACCAGGGCTTCAGCGCCCGGTAGTATCGATGTAAGGATTATCATTGCCGGGCATCAGGGGTTTCCTTGATGTTTTTAGCCGAGGTAGGCGGGCACCTTTCCATTGAGCGCCACAACTCGAATGGAATTTGCGAGATGCCCAAGGGAAAGCCCAATATCCTCGTTATCTGGGGTGACGACATCGGGATCAGCAATCTCAGCTGTTATAGCGACGGCGTCATGGGCTACCGCACGCCCAACATCGACCGCATTGCCAACGAGGGCATTCGTTTTACCGACAGCTACGGCGAGCAGAGCTGCACAGCCGGCCGCGCCTCGTTCATCACCGGCCAGTGCGGCTATCGCACTGGCCTGACCAAGGTCGGCATCCCGGGTGCCAAGGCAGGCATGAAGGCTGAAATCCCCACCATTGCAGAACTGCTCAAGAACCATGGCTATCGCACCGGCCAGTTCGGGAAGAATCATCTCGGCGACCGCAACGAATACCTGCCGACAGTCCACGGCTTCGACGAGTTCTACGGCAACCTCTATCACCTCAACGCCGAGGAGGAGCCGGAGATGTACGATTATCCGGATCCCAAGCAGTTCCCAAACTTCGCCAAGAAGTACGGCCCGCGCGGTGTCCTGCATTCCTTCGCCACCGAGATCGATGATCCCACAGAGGACGAGCGGTTCGGCCGGGTCGGCAAGCAGAAGATCGAGGATACCGGCCCGCTGAACATCAAGCGCATGGAAACCTGCGACGACGACTTCGTCGACAAGGCTTCCGCGTTCATCCGCGCCGCCAAGGAGGCCGACGAGCCATTCTTCGTCTGGCTTAACACCACCCACATGCATCTCTACACGCACACTAAGCCGGAGAGCCTGGGCCAGGCGGGATTGTGGCAGTCGCCCTATCACGACACCATGATCGACCATGACAAGAACGTTGGGCAGATGCTCGACCTCCTCGATGAACTCGGTCTCGCTGACGATACGCTGCTCATGTATTCGACCGACAACGGTCCCCATCGCAACTCTTGGCCGGACGGCGGCATGACGCCCTTTCGGTCGGAAAAGGATACCAACTGGGAAGGCGCCTTTCGAATTCCCAAACTGATCCGCTGGCCCGGCAAGATCGCCGCCGGCACGATTTCCAACGAGATCGTTGGCCACAACGACTGGCTGCCCACCTTCCTGGCTGCTGCAGGCGATCCTGATATCAAGGAAAAGCTCAAGGAAGGCGGCGTTGAGGCCAACGGAAAAACGTTCAAGGCACATCTCGACGGTTATAATCTCCTGCCCTACCTTACCGGCGAAGAGGAAAAGTCGCCACGCCAGCACTTCGTCTACTTCGACGACGACGGCCACATCGTTGCCATGCGTGCGCACAATTGGAAGGCCGTGTTCCTCGAGCAGCGGTGCAAGGGTACGATGCAGCTTTGGGCAGAGCCATTCACCGAGCTGCGCGTACCGAAGCTCTACAATTTGCGCACGGACCCGTTTGAATTTGCGGATGTGACATCCAACACCTACTACGAATGGTTCATTCGTCACGTCTATTTCATGTACTATATCAAAGACGTTGCGGCGAAATTCGCGATGACCTTCGCGGAGTTCCCTCCCGCCCAACACCCTGACAGCTTCACTATCGACGACGCCTTGGCAAAACTCTCGGCCGGCGCCGGCGCCGCGGGGGGGGAAGCTGCACAAGGCTAGCCCCAGCCGCTGTTAGCACTTTAGCCGGGGCTGGAGAAAACCAATGACAACTCCTCTTTCCACTTGGGCTGACGGAGCGGCGAAGACTGCAATCCTTCAGTTCATTGCATGCGTGACCAACCCGGATGGAAGCGAATTTGTCCCGCCGGAAGATCGGATCGCGACGTTCGACAATGATGGCACTCTGTGGTGCGAACAGCCCCTTCAAACCCAATTCTTTTTTGGGCGGGATCAGCTTCAAAAGATGGCGGACGAAGATCCAGACCTGAAAGCGCGCCAGCCATACAAAGCGTTCCTCGAACACGATATTGGCACAATCAAGGAGCTTGGAAAGCAAGGCTTTTTTGAAGTCGCGTCAATCGCACACGCGGGCATGACCGAAGACGATTTCCATTCGCATGCGCGCGATTGGCTGGTTCACGCCCGCAATCCGGCAAACGGGCAACGCTTCGTCGATCTGGTGTATCGCCCGCAGCTGGAGCTCATGGAATATCTACGGCAGAATGGCTTCCGCGTTTTTATCGTGTCAGGAGGGGGGATCGACCTCATTCGTGCTTTCTCTGAAGAGGTCTACGGGATCGCTCGCTCGCAGGTTGTTGGCTCCAGCGTCAGGACCCGAATGGAAGTCTCCGACGGGAAAGTGAGTTTGCTGAAACTCGCTGAACTGCAAAGCTTTGATGACCGGGAAGCTAAAGTGCAGAACATCGCTCTTCATATAGGACGCCGGCCTATCTTCGCATTTGGGAACTCCGACGGCGATCTCGCGATGCTTAGATACACCTTATCGGGAAGCGGCCTGCGACTGGCTCTCCTGCTTCACCACGACGATGGGGAGCGGGAGTTTGCTTACGATCGGGAATTTGCCGTCAGCCCTTTAGCAGAGGCTCTCGATCGCGCGGAAGAGTTCGGGATTACGGTGGTCAGTCTCAAAAATGACTGGAACGAAGTTTACGCTGAACAATGTTCGTTTCGGGAAGAATGAATTCGAGAGTCCCATGTTCGGCATGCTGCGTTAAGTTGCCATTCCGCTCTCGGCAATGAACCTCGTCTAAGTCCCACGACGCCGCACCGACCATTCGCACCGCGCCGTCATGGAACTCAGGCGGGATCTGTTTCCCATCTTGCTCATACCGGATGCTCCTTCTCACAGTTCGGAGCCTCCGGAAAACCCGGGACGCTTCAATCCTCAGCGATGGGCTTTCGCCCAGACGGTTTGGGCGTTCGTGAACTCGCGCAGGCCGAATTGCGACAGTTCGCGTCCGTATCCGCTTTTCTTGACACCGCCGACCGGGATCCGGGCATTTGAAGCGCTGAAGCCGTTGATGAACACGCCGCCGGTTTCGAGCCGACGGGCGATCCGCTGCGCCTTGGCGACATCGGCGGTCCACAGATTGCCACCCAGGCCATAGTCGCTGCTGTTGGCGAGCAGGATGGCATGCTCAAGATCATCGGCGATCGTCAGCGCCGCGACCGGGCCGAACGTCTCCTCGTCGAACGCTGCCATTCCGGGGGCTACATCGGCGAGGACGGTCGGGGCGTAGAAGTTCCCCGTTCCCTCGACTTCGTACCCGCCCAGCAGAAGCGTCGCGCCTTGTGCAAGGGTGCGCTGGACCTGGCCGTGAAGTTCCGCGCGAAGATCCTTACGCGCCATGGGGCCGATCTTCGTGGCGGGATCGCGCGGATCGCCCATCTTCAGGTCCCGCGCGGCTGCCACGAACTTCGCCGTGAAGGCTTCGGCGATGGGTCGTTCCAGGATGAAGCGCTTGGCCGCGAGGCAGACCTGACCCGTGTTCTGGAACCGGGCTTGGATCGCCGCCTCCACCGCCAGATCGATGTTCGCGTCTGCCAGCACGATGAAGGCGTCGCTGCCGCCCAGTTCGAGCAGGCTTTTCTTGAGTGCCTTCGCGGCGGTGGCGGCCACGGCTGCGCCCGCCCGCATGCTGCCGGTCAGCGTGACGGCTGCGATGCGCGGATCCTCGATCACGCGAGCCACCGTCTCGTTATCGGTGCTGAGATGGGCGAACAGCCCCTTCGGAAAGCCGGCCGCCTCATAGGCCTGCTCCAAGGCAAAGGCGGATCCCATCACGTTGGGCGCGTGTTTGACGAGGAAGCCGTTGCCCGAGAGCATAATCGGCCCGGACGCCCGGATTACCTGCCATAGCGGGAAATTCCAGGGCATGACGGCCAGGATCGTGCCGATCGGCAGGTAGGAAATGTGGACCAGATCGCCTCCTTCGATTGACACGGGCTCATCGGCCAGGATGGCGGGGCCGTTGTCTGCGATCCATTCGATCGTCGCAGCGCACTTCTCGACTTCCGCGCGGGCCGCTTCGATCGGCTTGCCCATTTCGGACGTGATGAGAGCGGCCAGCGTCTCCGAGCGCTGGCGCAGCGTCGCAGCAAGCCGGTGATAGGTGACAACGCGCTCCTTCATCGGGGTATCCCGCCACAGCCGATAAGCGGCGCCGCCGGCCTGGAGGACGGCCTCGACCTCATCAGGGTTCTGATAGGGGTAGCGCGCGATCAGCGCTTCTGTGGCGGGGTCGCGGGATACGGCTTCGGATGCGAAGATCTGGGCGGCGTTGGTCAGTGTGTCGGACATCGTGGGCTCCTGAGGACGGGGGCAGGGCTGCGAGGGCTGTCAGAAATTCTGGCGAGTGGGGCGGATGACGATAGCGTTGATGCCAACATCGGCGGGCTGCTCGATCGCATAAGCAATGGCGCGCGCGACCGAACTGGCTGGGATCGCCTGCCGGTAAAAGTCCATCACCGTATCGGTCGCGGTGCCCGAGGTGCCGAGTTTGAGGTCGCTTTCCACTGCGCCGGGCTCGATGGCGGTGACGCGTACCGTTTCGCCCACTTCCTGCCTAAGCCCTTCCGTGATCGCGCTGACCGCGAACTTGGTGCCGGAATAGACCGTGCCGCCCGGCGCGAAGACCTTGATGCCCGCGACCGAACTCAGGTTGATGATGTGGCCGCTGTTCTGGGCAAGGAAGCGTGGAAGCGCCGCCGCGATTCCGTAGAGCGTGCCCTTGAGGTTGACGTCGATCATCGCGTCCCACTCGTCGGTATTGGCCTCGGCCATGGGGCGGATCGGCATCAGCCCGGCATTGTTGATAAGCACGTCCAGCCGGCCGAAATCGGCCACGATATCTGCCACGACCGTTGCCACTTGCGCCTTGTCGGTGACGTCGAGCGTGTAGGCACGGGCCTCGCCGCCTTGCGCCGCGATCTCGGCGACCACCGTGTCGAGCTTGTCCTTGCGGCGCGCGGCGATCGCCACCTTGGCGCCGCGGCTTGCGAGCAGGCGCGCGGTCTCCGCGCCGATCCCGGTGCTGCCACCGGTGATGAGAATGACCTTGTTTGCGATACCCTCACTCATGTCGTTTTCCTCTCTGCATGGGGGTTGCGGGCGGCTGTTCGCCGCACGCTGTTCGATCAGCGGCTCGCGCGGGCCGCCTGTTCGATCACGTCGGCCACAGCGCGCGGCTGCGAGATGAAGACGGCGTGACTGCCCTTTATCTCGGTCACGCTGACGCCGGCGTGGCGGTACATCGCGCGCTCAAGGTCGGGATTGATCATGCGGTCCTGCTGCGCGACGATCCCGTAGGCCGGCTTCGACTTCCACGCCGGAGCGGAGATGGGCGTGGACAGGATCGCCTTGTTCCACGGCACTTGCGAGATTGCCATGAAACGGGACTGGGCCGGCGGCAGGTCGGCGGCAAAATCGGCGGCAAAGCGGACCGGGTCGACGAGCAGATAGCCGTCAGAGGTCGGTGCGATGCTCGTCGCGGCGGGCGGGTTCTTCTGGATCTGCGAGAGGATCGTATCGCCCTCGTCAGGCACGAAGCCGGCGACATAGACCAGGCTCGCTACGTGCGGGTTGTTTCCCGCCTCGGTGATGATCGCGCCGCCATAGCTGTGACCAACCAGCACGGCGCGGCCCTGAACACGGTCCAGGATACGGTTGGTCGCGGTGACATCATCGGCCAAGGAGGTTTCGGGCTCCTGGACGATGCTGACGGTGTAGCCGTCCTTCTCCAGGATCTCGGCGACTGGCTGCCAGCCCGATCCGTCCGCGAAGGCGCCATGGACGAGGACCACGTTGTGCACGGCGGGGGTTGCAGGTGCGGCGGCGGCGAGGCCCGGGAATGCGATCAACGCAGCGGCGCCCAGCAAGGCATGGATATTCTTCATCGTACATCTCCGGTGCACCCGATCTTGCGAGTGGCTGACTGTGGTAAGGATCAGGCGGCGACCGAACGGACGCCGCTCGGAACGTAGGCAGGATAATCGGTGAGTCCTTCCGCCCCGCCGCCGTAGAGCGTCTCGGGACGTAGCGGATTGAGCGGCCAGTCATGGGCGATCCGCGCTGGCAAGTCGGGATTGGCGATGAACGGGCGGCCGAAGGCGACGAGATCGGCGAGACCGCTAGCGATCAGATCCTCGGCACGCTGCGCGGTGTAGCGGCCCGCATAGAGGATGCGCCCGCTGAAGGCCGCGCGAACCGCCTCTCGGAAGGAGAACGGGAGGTCCGGCGCGTTGTCCCAATCCGCTTCCGCAATCGAGAGATAGGCGACGCCGAACTCTTCCAGCAGCTTGATCGCGGCAATATAGGTCTGATGCGGATCGGGCTCGACCAACCCGATGTAGACGCGATCGACATCGGTGCTTTCGAACAGCGGGGTGAAGCGCACGCCCAGCCTATCCGCACCGATCGCGTCGGAAACCGCAGCGACGATCTCGCGCAGGAAGCGCAAGCGGTTCTCGATCGAGCCGCCATAAGCATCCTCGCGTCGGTTGGCGTGCGCCGAGATGAACTGGTTGACCAGATAGCCGTTGGCGGCGTGGATCTCGACGCCGTCGAAGCCGGCCGCGATCGCGTTGCGGGCGCCTTGAACGTAGAGCGACACCAATTCGCGGATTTCAGCAACCTCGAGCGCGCGGGGCAGAGATGGCGCGACCAGTTCGCCGGTGCCGGGCGCTGTTTCGATGAAGGCCTTGACCTTCTCGGCCGGGATTGCCGACGGGGCGACCGGCACTCCGCCGTGCAACTGGGCGTGCGAAACACGTCCGACATGCCAGAGTTGGGCGAAGATTACGCTACCTTCGGCATGGACGGCCTTGGTCACTTCGCGCCACCCTGCGATCTGGGCTTCGCTGTAGATGCCAGGGGTCCAGGCATAGCCTTGGCCGCGCGGTTCGATCTGCGTGCCTTCGCTGACCATAAAGCCCGCGCCGGCGCGCTGGGCATAATAGCGCGCCATCAGGGCGGTCGGCACGTCTCCGGGCTGGGCGGCGCGTTGGCGAGTCAGAGGCGGCAGCACGATGCGGTTGCGCAAGGTGTGCCGGCCGAGCGGGACAGGGGTGAACAGAGCGGGGTGGCGGGTCATCATGATCTCCTGGAATACGTGGATCAACCGGTGCCTTTCGCAGGCGCGCGGCATTGCTCCTTCCAGTCCGGCAGCGCGGGACGGAGGCGATAGGTTGTTGCGGTCTCGCTGGATGGTGGCGCGGTTAACGCCGTGATCGCAGGCGTTGCGGTAACCCGAGGCGCCATGTCTGCGCCAGAAATCCAATCAACTGGATTTCCTGTGCGTAGAAGGGCTGCGCGAGCAGCGCGGCGCCGATCCAGTGCTTCAGGTTGCGCATCGCGGCCTTCTCAGGCCGAAACGGGATCGAGGACGAAGGCAGTCCGCTCGGCAAGATCGCCGATCGCGGCGAGATAAGCCTGGAAGTGCGGGGTCGCGCGGTGCGCGGCAACCGCCTCAGAGCTGGCGTAGAGCTCGTCCAGCACGAAACGCGTGGGCTCGTTCTGGTCCTGCCAGAGATCATACCGCAAGTTGCCGGCTTCCGCCCGGCTCGGGACGAGCATGCCGTCGAGCAGGGTACGGAGCTGATCGGCAGCGCCAGGACGGGCGGTCAGGACGGCGACGATCTTCACAGGGTTGGTCATAGGGATAATCCTTGATGAATGGGTGGACTTGGTGGCGCGCATCCGCAGCGCGCCACCTGTCATGCGCGTGCTCATGCCGCCGTCTGCGGGCCGCCGAGCGCCGCGATCATGGCCTTTGCGACCGCGTGATCGGAGGCCGGGTTCTGGCCCGTGATCAGTTCGCGATCGACGACCACGTTGGCGGCAAAATCTTCAGAAGCGGCCGAAACCTCGCCGCCTGCCAGCCTCAGGGCCTTGGGCATGTCGAAGTACAATTCGCCCTTCAGCAGGTGCTCTTCGGCGATCTTCTCTTCGCTCGCCGAGAAGACCGTCATGCGGTAGCCCGCGTAGATCCAGTCCTTCGCAAGGTCGGCCGCCTTGGCGCCGTCGCCCTCGATCAGGGCCGCCCGGTACTTTGCCGGGTCGGGCAGGGCGGCAACGACCGCGACAGGGCCATGGCAGAGCAGACCGGTCGGCTTGGCCGCCGCATGGAAGTGGCGCAGGATGGCGCCCGCCTCGCCGCTCTGCATTACGTCGACCGCCGGAGCATGGCCGCCGGGGACGAACACGCCTGCAAACTTGTCCAGCCCCTGTTCGATGACCGAGGCAAAGGTGCGAACCTCGTTCATGGCCGGGTGCTCGGCAAAGAAGTGTCGGCCGCGCTCATAGGCGGCTTGGTCGCCTCCGAAATGCTGCACCGTATCCGATGCTTCGTCGATGTGAGGCTTGGTGCCGTCGGGTGTGGCGAGCACGACATCGTAACCGGCCTCGATCAGCGCCATTGCGGGCACCACCGTCTCGTTGAGGTACTGGCCGATCGTAGCCGAGCCCCCGCCGCGCAGTTCAATCTGCGTGGCGTTGGATCCGAGGAAGAGCACTTTCGTCTTGGTCATCTGAGCCTCCATTGTCTCACCGCATTCGCTGCGGACGAGTGCAAAGTGGCCCATTCCGACATATTCCAGAAGTTTATTGTCTTGATTTCAGATATACGCTCTAGAGCATGTCTGTATGCGATACGACCTCAACCTGCTCCCGATCTTCGTCGCCCTGATGGAGGAGCGCAGCGTGACGCGCGCAGCCGAACGCGTCGGGATGACGCAACCGGCGCTATCCAACGCGCTCTCGAGGCTGCGCCTAATGCTCCAGGATCAACTGTTCATCCGCGAGCGGTACGGGATTCAGCCCACTGCCGTCGCACTGGAACTCGCACCCGCGATCGCCGATGCGCTGGCGAAGCTCGATGATACGGTGCTGGGCCAGCAGGGCTTCGATCCCGCCAAGGCGCAGCGGGTCTTCACGATAGCGCCCAACGGCTACGTCGAGTTCGTCCTCGTGCCCGCTATTGTCGCCCGGCTTCAGCAGGTCGCACCCGGCATCAAGCTTCGTCTGACGCCCTATGGCAACGATCTGGTTGAGACCGGCATCGTGTCAGGCACCACCGCGCTGGTACTCGGCCGCATTGTCGATCCCCCCGACAATCTCGTCGTCCAGCACCTTATGGACGAGAGCCTCGCCTGTGCGGTGCGGGCGGATCATCCCACTGTAGGCGATGCGATGACCCGCGTGCAGTTCGAGACGCTCAAGCACGTCAACATCATACCGCCAGGCCGGATGCGGGCGGGGCTATTCCAAGCGCTCGCACAGCAGGAACTCAAGCGTGAGGTCGCGATCTCAGTGACCAACTTCTTCGCGGTCGCCGAGATGGTGGCCGTTACAGACTACTGTGCAACGCTCCCGTCTCTGATCTGCAGGCGGCTGCAACAGGATCATCGCCTCAAGATCCTTCCCGCACCGGTAGATCTGGGCACGTTCCCGGTCGAGATGGCCTGGCATGTCCGGTACCGACAGGACGCGGCCCATCGCTGGTTGAGAGGGCTAATCGCCGAGATCGTGCGAGAGTTGTCAGCCTAGGTTGCCCCCTTACAGCGCTCCTCTCCAGTCTGATCAATGTGACGGGTATTCGTGTGCGTGTCCCGCCTTGGTCGTAAGCCGACATCCGCAAATCATGGTGGGAACGACGGAGCTGTCCCAACCTAGGTCGTTCAGGTTCATTCGCAATTTGGTGAACCGAAAACAGCTCTTGGAAAGCAACGATGAAGTAGTCGCGAACGCGTTGATTGCGAAGCATTTATCGAACCAACGTGCAAGTCGCGCCACGACTAGGACCTTCCGTTCACACGCGAAATCACCACAGTAGCGGTGCGGCTCCGATAAAGCCCGCCGCCTTCGTCCATTCTCTTCAGGGCCAGATCTCCATGGCAGATGTTCGGGGCAGGCTATGCATTTGACCCGAAGGCCATCAAGACTGCGCCGAGCAGACAGTTGCCAAGAGCCGCGTGGCTTGGCTAAACCTTCGGGATGAATAATCGTCCGCTTGCCGCCCGCTGACCATGCTCCGTCCTTGGCAAATAAGCCTCAGTCAACGCATCGACGCCGGACGTAACGAACCGATCTACATGCAGATCATCCAAGCGGTGATCAGGGATATCGAAAGCGGTCGGCTGACGTCGGGCAGCTACTTGCCCAGCAGCCGCGAGTTGGCCGTCAGCTTAGGCATCAACCGCAAGACGGTGGTTTTGGCTTACGAGGATCTTATCGCTCAGGGCTGGCTCTCGTCGGCGGGAACGCGTGGTACGATGGTGTCAACCGCGCTGCCTGATCTGGGTCATTCCCTTGCTCCCCAGGGCCGCGGCGAGACCGCCCGCGCCGAGTACCGCTTCATCGGCGGTCCAGAGCACCCTCTGGCACTGCCTGATGGTCCGGGTCTGAAGCTGGACGAGGGCGCGCCAGATGGACGGTTGTTCCCGGTGGAGCTCCTCTCCCGCGCATATCGCGCGGCCGCCCAGCGGCTAGTACGCACGAACGGCCTGCAGTACCGCGACCCACGCGGCGCCCCGGTGCTGCGCCAAAGCGTGGCCGAAATGCTCAAAAGCCAGCGGGGTCTGCCGGTAACGGCCGAAAACATCTGCATCACGCGCGGCAGCCAGAACAGCATATTCCTCGCCGCCAGCCTGCTCATCCGTCCCGGAGATGCGGTGATCGTAGAGGAACTGACTTACGAGCCTGCCGTCGCGGCCTTCGCCGCTCGCGGCGCGAAGATCGTGCCGGTGGGCCTTGATCGAGACGGCATATGCCTTGAAGACGTGGTACTGGCTTGCCGTCGCAATCGGGTGGCTGCGGTGTTCGTGACGCCGCATCACCAATTCCCGACTACCGTGGCCCTGCGACCGGAACGGCGGCTGCGCCTGCTGGACTTGGCCCGACAGTTCGGTTTTGCGGTGATAGAGGATGATTACGATCACGAGTTTCATTTTGCCTCGCAGCCGCTGTTGCCGATGGCGGCCTATGCGCCGGGGCGTGTGATCTATGCGGGATCGTTGTCCAAGCTGCTTTTGCCGGCGCTGCGCATCGGTTACATCGCCGCGCCCGTCGAGGTGATCGAGGCGTTGGCCCATGTGGTTTCATTAGTAGACGGCATGGGCAATACCCTGACCGAAACCGCCGCTGCCGAACTGATCGTCAGCGGTGAACTCAGTCGACATGCACGCAAAGTGCGCCAAATCTACGCCCAAAGGCGCACCACGTTCGCCGCAACGCTTGACGCCACGCTAGGCGAACGGGTGAGCTACGACATGCCGCCTGGCGGTCTTGCCTTCTGGTTGCGCTTCGCCTCGGAAGCGATGCTGGACCGGATCGAGGCTGGCGCAGCAGCAGCGGGCCTTCGGTTTGCCTCATCTCGCTCGTTCAAGACCCGTGAGGGCGCGCCGCGCGGCCTGCGGATCGGATTCGCCAGCCTGGACCAGCATGAAGCACGCCGGGCGCTGGATGTAATGCGCTCGGTGGTGGACTAAGGAAGCTCGTCGTCGGTTAGCATGTAGAAGGCGGCTCGTTCGCCTCCCGCATCGCCGCCGTCAGTCCCGCATCGGGATGCGCGGCGATAATTTGGGCAAGACTTTCCGGACGTTCGTCCTGGCCGAGCTTGAACGTCGCATCGCAGGATTGCACAGTGGCCCGGAATGCGACGATATGGCGGCTCATCGGTTCATAGCGCTCACCCATTCTCGCCACCGTCCAGCGGCCGGGGTGATCGTTTTCCATGTGCGCGATCAGGCGATCGAGAGCCTCGCCGTTCCTTTCGGGCGCGAAGCATACATCTACCTCGAAGCGTGCCACAGCGTAGTTCCAGGTCGGAGCCCATTGCGGCTGCGTCACCAATTCAGGCGAGATATACCCCTGGGCTCCTTGGAACAGGACAAGCGCGCGTGGCTGATCTCGCAGCGCCGCGACCTGAGGATTGGCCAGGGCAAAGTGGCCAACAAGTGCAGCGATGCTTCCGTCGCTCGCCAGATCCGCGACCAGCGGCAACGGCGTCGCGTGGAACGAGGGCGCTGCGGAGACCATCCATGCAAGAGGGTGACGCGCAACCAGCGCTGCTATCTCGCCGGCATTGCGCGGGGACCAACGGCTCATGCACCGGCTCCTGTGTAGCGTTCCTGGCCGCCGACAATCGTGCGCAATACTTCCACGTCCGGCAACCTTTTCGGATCGATGATGGTTGGATCGCTGTCGAGCACCGTGATGTCAGCCAGGAAACCTGGCGCGATCCGCCCGAGCCGGTCCTCCTGAAAGCCGGCGTAGGCATTTGCAGAAGTGTAGGCAGTAAGCGACTGTTCTACCGTAACTTTCTGGTCAGGCAGCCAGCCATCCGAGTTGGCGCCATCGATGGTTTGCCGCATGACGGCGGCATGGATGCCTGCCAGGGGGCTGAGAGGGGCGACCGGCCAGTCGGAACCGAATGTCACCGTCGCTCCGCTCTTGATCAGTGAGCCGAAGGCATAAGTGCCGTTCAGACGTTTCTCGCCGATACGCTTCACAGCCCAGCGCCCATCGTCAATGGCGTGATAGGGCTGGACAGAAGCAATCACCTTCTGCTTCGCGAAGCGCGGAATAGTGGTGGGTGCCACATGCTGAGCATGCTCGACGCGGAAGCGGCGGTCGCGCGCGCCGTTCAGCGCCTCCACTTCGGCGTAGACGTCAAGGATATCGTCGTTCGCCTCGTCACCGATGGCGTGAACCGTGACATGGAGGCCCGCGCGATCGGCGGCGAGCACCGCTTCGCGAAGTTCGGCAAGCGGCATCACCCTAACACCGCGTGTTCGCGGATCATCAGTATAGGGATCGTGGAACAGCGCGGTGCGTGCACCGAGCGAGCCGTCAACCAGTGCTTTCACCCCGCCCCAGCGCAGCCAGTCGTCGCCGCGACCTTCGGCCTTTACCAGCTCGGCGATTTTTTCCCAGTCATGTAGCGGTACGAAGTTGTAGAAGCGCATGTCTGTCTCGCCTTTGGCGCGCAGGCGGCGCAGAGCGTCGAAACAGTGCCAGTCGAACGGATCAGGAACATGGACCTGCGCGACCCCGTGCGCCAGGCCATGGGCAATCCCGCCGCGCAGCGAGGCTTCGAGTTGGGCGGGTGTCAGCGGCGGAACCACGCGGTCGACGAGCGCCTTGGCGTTGTCCTTCAGGACGCCGGTCGGCTGGCCCATTGCATCCCGTACGATGACCCCGCCTGCCGGATCCGGCGTTTCACGCGTTACACCCGCCAGGCGCAAGGCCAGCGAGTTGCAAAGATAGCTGTGCAGGTCAGTGCGCGGTACGGCAATCGGGGTGTTGGGGCTGACCGCGTCAATCCATTCGCGTGTGGGCAGGTCGCCTCCGATCCGCTGTTCGTCCCACGATCCGCCAAGCAGCCATTGGCCGGGATGGGCCTTCACCGCCGCACCGATGCGGGCCACGAACTCGGCGCGGTCTTTCACATTGAGCAAGTCCGGGCGTGACAGCGTGTTGGAACCGATCAGGAAGTGCGTGTGGTTGTCGGTAAAAGCTGGCAAGGCGAAGGCGCCTTGCAGGCCGACAATCCGGGTGGAAGCGCCAGTGCGCGCCTTCACCGCTCCCGCCCCTACCGCGACGATGCGGTCGCCGATGATGCCGATGGCGTCCGAGCGGGCGCCGGTTCCTGTCCAGACCGTGCCGCCGACCAGCGCGCAGTCCAACGGCGCATCTGCAGCGAAGGCTTGCCGCGCGAACGGCGTGGCCATCGCCGCGAGAGCAGCGCCGGATCCAATAAACCGACGACGATCGAACATGGTGTTCCCCTTGCCATTTCCATGTGAGCATTCTCATCCCTTCTCGGCTCGCTACCGCCAACATCCAACATCGGACAGGACCAAGGGTCCAACGGGACTGACGGGCCCGGAGCATTGGACCCATCGACTTCACGAAAGTGGATGTTCCGCAGGGGCCGCGCTTGCGCTTCATCCTTTGTCGTGCCGCGAGGCAAAGTCAGATCGCTCCCGAGGGCGACCGCATGATCAGGGATCTCAAATAATGGAACAGCTTCTCCGCGCACGCCGCCGGTCGATTCTGGCTGGTACGGCTCTCATCGCACTCAGTGCATCTGCCACGCCGGTATTCGCGCAGGCCAAAACGCAGACTGGCTCCGGCGAAAGTGCCGCTTCCGGACAAGGCGACATCGTCGTCACCGGATCGCGCATCGACCGCCCGGGCTATGAATCGCCTACGCCGCTGCTCCATGTAACTCAGGAAGACTTGCAGATCGTCAGCCGGCCCAACATTGGTGCAGCTCTGGCTGACCTCCCCCAGTTCAAGGCCTCGCAGTCACCGCAGACCTCTGGGACCAACGCGCAGGCGGGCCGCTTTCCCATCAACATCCGCGGTCTGGGCGAGACTCGCTCGCTTGTTCTCGTGGACGGTCGCAGGCTTGTCAGCGACAACGATCTTAACACCGTCCCTTCGATCATGGTCAAAAGCGTGGACATCGTGACTGGGGGTGCTTCCGCGGCTTGGGGATCGGACGCGGTTGCGGGCGTGGTCAACATGATTGTCGATGGGGATTACGAAGGTATCCGCCTCGGCGCGGAAGGCGGAATTTCGTCGCGCGGCGATGCCGGGCAGGTGAGGTACGAAGGCAAGTACGGCACAAGTTTCGCAGGCGGTCGCGGCCACCTTGTGATCGGGGGCGAGTTCGTCGACAACAAGGGCGTCCTCAAGAAGACCGACCGCAAGAACACCGGGCGCTTTGCTACCGTGCGCAATGCGCTGACCCCCGACGTTGGCCATGCCACGCGCCTGATCGGCGGCTACATCACCTCGGGCGCACTACGCGGGTACGGCTTCAACCCCGATGGCACTTTGCGCGTGCCGGATATCGGCACTGTGGTCGGTACTAACATGATTGGCGGTGAGGGCCCCTCGGACGATGAGCGCAGCCCGCTCATCACCCCGCAGAAGCGTTACGCCGCACTTGCCAAGGTTTCCTATGAGCTGGCCGACACGCTCAAGCTCAGCGCGGACTTCCGCTACTCGCGCTATTACAACAATTACACTTGGTTTGGTGACCACACGAACAGCGTCACCATCCGTTCGGACAACGCGTTCTTGAACGAATCCATCCGGCAGGCAATGGCCGCCGCCGGGCAGACCAGCTTCACCATGGCGCGCTATAATGCGGACCTGGCCTACAGCACCATCGATCTCGATCGCCGCAGCGTGCAGGGCACACTCGCCCTTGACGGCAGCTTCGGTGGCGGGCGCTGGCGCTACTCGGCCTATTACAGCCATGGGCAGTACCGCAACAAGATCAACACTCCCGGTTTCCTGCTGACACAGAACTTCGCGAACGCAGTCGACGCAGTGGTTGACCCTTTGACGGGAAATGCCGTTTGCCGCTCAGGCGCGGCAGGCTGCGTGCCACTGAACCTGTTCGGAGAAGGCGCGCCGTCGCAAGCAGCGATCGACTACGTCACAGGCACGCCGCGTTCGAACAGTCTCAACAAGTTGGATACATACGGGGTCTCGCTGCGCGGGGAGCCCTTCGACCTCCCCGCCGGGCCCGTCTCGATCGCGATCGGCGCAGAAGGACGCAGCCTTTCGACGAATACCAAGGTCGGGGAACTTGACGCCGCGCGCGCGTTCTCGACGTTCTATTTTACATCACTTCGCGGCAAGTACGACGTGAAAGAAGCGTTCGGCGAAATCATCGTGCCTTTGATCAAGGACGTTCCGGTGCTTCAAAAGCTGGAGCTGAACGGAGCCGTGCGCGTGTCGGACTACAGCACCAGCGGCACGGTATGGTCGTGGAAGCTGGGCGCCACCAACGAGTTCCTTCCCGGCGTGATCGGCCGCGTCACCCGTTCGCGGGACATCCGCGCGCCCAACATTAGCGAACTCTACTCGAACCGAACGGTCAGCTACGTCAACGTCGTCGATCCGCAATTCGCGGATGAAGGCAGCCGCAGCGTGCTCGTCTACGGCGGCGGCAACGCCGCTCTCCAGCCCGAAAAGTCGGACACCTGGACCGCCGGCGTGACCACTGCTCCCCTGCGCGGCCTGACTGCTTCAGTCGACTACTTCAATATCAAGATCAAGGACGTCATCACCAGCATCGGCGCGCAAGTCCTTGTCGACCGCTGCCAGGGTGGTAACACCAGCCTCTGCGACTACATCACACGCGACGCGACCGGCCGGATAGCCAGCGTCGCGTCTTCGCAGGTCAACCTGTCGCAGTTCAGGACCGACGGGGTCGACGCTGAAATTGCCTATACCCTGCCGGTCGAGAACGAGGCGAGCGGCCGAGTGATCTTCCGCCTCGTCGGCACCTGGGTGAATCATTTCACGACCGACGACGGGACGACCAAGATCGAGTACGTGAAATCGCAAGGCTATGCCTTCGTCAACGGCGTGCCGCGCATTCGTACCAATGCCTCGATCGGCTATTCCAGCGATGGATTCAGCGGGCTGGTGCGTGCGCGTTACATCTCGTCGGGCTATTGGAACCGCACCAGCGCCACGCCGATCACCAACAACCGCATTCCTGCTTATACATATATCGACCTTCAACTGAGCCAGAAAGTGCCGTTCGGCAATGGGGGCAAATCCTTCGAGGTCTACGGCAACGTGGCCAACCTGTTTGACAAGGATCCTCCGCTTAGTTCCGCTTTCTCGCCTTACTACGACGTGATTGGACGCTACATGACGATCGGCGCGCGCCTGGAATTCTGAGGCCGCACGCTTTTCGCTTTCGCCGCCGCAAATGGGGAGGGGGCCGCCTGCAAGATGTGGGATCGGGGCACGCGGGAGATCGCGTGCCCCGTCATGGACGGGCCTTGAAGCAGGCCAAGCGCGCCCAGCATCGCCATACAATACGCGGCTATTCGCCTGCGCAGCTCCGCCGTTTAAGCATGGATCCCCTCATATCAGGAGGGGAGCGGCCTCAGTATTCGAAGGACGCCGCGTTGCCCTGCTTTTCATCGAAGTCGGCAGCGGTGCGAACCGCGAGAGCGACATCGTGCTGGCTCATCTCCTCGAACCACTGCGCCTCGCGCTTGCGGGAACGCGGCCATACCTCGTCAAGCGTCGCGGCATCGTAGAGGCGGCCGTTCTGCATCACCAGCGACAGGGATCGGGTGTTGCGAATGTCAGTGGTGGGGTCATCGTCCAGCACCAGAAGGTCCGCCAGCTTGCCGGGCTCAATAGAGCCCAGGTCCAGTGCCCGCCCGATTACCTCGGCCGAACCAATGGTTCCGGCGTGCAGGATTTGTAAGGGGCTTGCGCCGCCGGAGGCCATCGCTTCCAGCTCCCAATGAAAGGACAGCCCCTGCACGACGCCGTGCGCGCCGACACCGAGCAACCCGCCGGCTTTGCCGATATCGCTGGCCTGCCTGGCAAAAAGTGCGAAGCCTTGCCCGTCCGCCCGGTTCCACGTAACGGAATCGCGCTTCGCAGCGAAAGCGAATTCGGGGACGAACCGCCCCAGCTTGCCGTCGAAATCCTGCTGATGCCCTGCCGCCATCGCGCCCATGGCGCTCGGTGCGCCGTAGAGCACAAGCATCGTCGGCACCGTTGACAACCGGGAGCGCACCAGCATCTGAACCATGTCGTCATGGAGCGGTGCAATCGGTAGGCTATGTTCGTTGCCGGCATAGCCGTCCAGCATCTGCGTGACGTCGAGCCGGTAATCGCTGGCGCCCTCGGTGGTGGGCATGAGGCCGAGCGCCTGTGCGCCTTCGATCAAGTGGCGGCGCTGTGCCCGGTCGCCGACCATGTACTGCTTGATGTTGGGCGTCTTGTAGTAATCAGAATAGCGTCGCAGCGTAGCAATGGCATCCTCTCGGCTGTCCATCGGGCTGTTGCGAAACACGCCTTCGCCGGTGGAGAAGGCACGCAGACCCGGCATCAGCCCCGCGTCGATCATGTCGGCATAGCCGAACACGTCAGGGTCAAAGGTCTGCACGTCCAGTCCTGCCGTCACGCCGTAGGCGAGGTTCGCAGCAAAATCCCAATGGCCGATGTCCAGGATGCGGCGGCGCGTTTCGAACCAGTGGGCATGTGCATCAATGAAGCCCGGAATGATGAATTTGCCGGTCACGTCGCGCACTTGCGTGCCCGCCGGTATTTTGAGGGTCCCGCACGGACCGAGCGCGGCAATTCGGTTGTTCTCGATTAGCAGATCGGCATTGTCGATGACCTCTTCGGCCTTCATCGTGACGATCCGCGCCCCGCGCAGCAGCAACCTGCCCCTGGGCACATCGCGCGGCAACACCACATCCAGGACATGGCCGCCGGCGCGCTGCTCGATGACGGCGGGGCCGCCACTTCGGGCAGCATCCACAGGTAGTTGCCGCACCGTGGCGCCGACGGACCATAGCAGCGAGCGCATGTCAGGAGCCCAGTCCATGTAGTCCGCGCCGATAGCAGTGATCCGCCGCGCCTTCGACGCCGGGTCGCTGACGTTTACAGTCGGCGCCGCGCCGTTCTGCGCCGGCGGTACGGGTACCAGATATAGCTGCGAGGCGAGGCGTACTAGCGCCGTGCGGCCGTCGGCGCTCAATTGCGCGTTCTTTAGGGGAGCAGGCGCATCAAAATATTGGCTGTCGGGACGGGCCACCAGCTTCGCCAAATGCCTTGCCCCGCCTTGCCCGACGACTGGACGGGATGATATCCAGCCGTCCGAGTAATAGCGCACGCGCTCCGGATCGGGGTCGCGCCGCAGGTCCATCGCGGCGCCGACTTCGCCCAGCGTGGTTGCTTCGCCGCCGTCAACCGGTACCCGCACCAGCGTCGAGGGCAAGGGACCGAGGCTTTCGGCGGTGCGGTAAAGGCGGTCGCGCTGGCTGGCCGAAAATGCGACCACGTCCCTGCCGCCAGCCAGGAACAGGGGTTCGGAATAGAATGCCGTCTGCGTCGTGATCCGGCGGGGCAGGGTCTTGCCATCCGCCGCCGCGATCCAGACATGCCCGCCTTCCTTCGCGGTCCAGGTGACGTACGTGATGAAGCGCCCGTCGTCCGACCAGCTTGGCTGCCACGCGGAGCCCGGCACGTTGAGACGGCGCGGCTTTGCACCTTTTCGGTTGGCGGCGACATATATGCGGCCCACGGCTCCGAAGACCACTTGTCGGCCGTCTGGCGAAAGGCGGGGCGTCTGGATCACCCGGACGTGGACGGGCCCTGTGTTCACCCGATACTGGCGGCGCAGCGGCAGCGGCATCTCATGCCGCACATGGGCCTCGAACGGAATGTCTGCGATAGCGCCCGAGGTGACGTCGAGCCGCTTCAGGCCGCCGTCAAGACCGACGTAGATGGCCTTGTCGTCAGGAGCAAAAGCCATGCGCGGCATCAGGTCGACGTAGTAACCGCCGGACTGCCCATCGGGATCGAGCGGGCCATGCAGTTTCCGATCGGTTCCTGTCTTCAGATCGTGCAGACGCAGCACGGTACGCTCGTGCTCGCGAGTGACGTAAGCGAGCAGGCGGCCATCGTGGGAGAGGACTGGACGCATCCCCCCGCCGGGGATCGTCAAGTCAGCGTGCTGCGTACGGGTGGCAAGGTCGAAGCGCGCAATGGTCCAATGGGGCAGGGCGCCGCTGCTCCACGTCGTTCCCGCCTTGGTGGCGTAGTAGAGGCTTTTGCCGTCCGGCGAAGCGACAACGCCCATCGCATTACGCCGCAGCGGATGGGGGTCGTCACCGTTAGGCTGCGCTTTCACCAGCACTTCGTGCTGGCCGCTCGCGACATCGAAGGACCACAGCTCGAACGCCAGCACGCCCCAGATCATGCGCGACACGTAGAGCCTCCTGCCGTCCGGCGACCACGCAGGCGAGCCGTAGTGCGGCGCGCCGTATTCTTCCTGGGAGATCCGCCGGGCATTCGTGCCGTCGGCATCGGCAATCCAGAGATTTTCGCGGCCGTCCCGATCGCTGACGAAAGCGATTTGGCGGCCATCGGGAGAGAATACAGGCTGCGTCTCGAAGGCATCGCCTGTAAAAACCGCGCGCGCCTTCCCGCCTTCCGAGGCAAGCGCGTAGATGTCGCCCAGCAGATCGAACAGAATGGTGCGCCCATCGGGTGATACGTCAAGCGCGGGCCAGGTGACTTGTCGGGTATCGTACTCGATCACCCGGCCGGTCAGCGGCGGCAATGTGTCCGCCGCCGCGGTTCCTGCCGCAAAGATGCTGGCAGACAGTGCCATACTTGCTAGAAGCGCCGTATCCGCCAGCCATGTTTTCACTGCATTACCTTTCGCGCCTTATGCTCTGGCTTTCTTTCGCGTTGCCGCGCCTTTTGCGAAACATCCAGTTGGCGAAAGCGTGACGGGTCCAGTCGCCGCGCCAGTGTCAGACCGTGCTTAGCAAGAGGCTGGTCTCGCTGTTCAGCACCCCCTCGATCATGCGCACCTGCCGTAGCACCCGGTCGAACTCGGACAAGCTGGAGGTGCGGATATCCGCCACCAGATCCCAGTTGCCGTTAGTGGTGTGCAGCGTCTGGATCTCGACAATACCGCGCAGCTTCTGAATGACTTGGGTGGTCGACTTGCCGGTGATCTCGATCATCATCACCGCGCGCACGGACAGATCCTCATAGTCGTCGCGCACGCGCACCGTGAAGCCAAGCAGCGTTCCCGTGTCGGTCAGGCGGTCGAGCCGGTTTTGCACCGTACCGCGCGCCACGCCCAAGGCGTCTGCCAGCTTGGACACCGACGCGCGGCCATCCGCGCGCAAATGAGCGATGATCCGCCGATCAAGGTCGTCGGGAATAAACTTGGCGGGGGAGGACAAGGCGAGAGGGTTCCGTCTACGCAGGTTGCGCAAAGATACGATAAAAATTGCTCAAAAACTTGCAGTCTGCAAGCCATCCTTGCGATTTTTACCAGCATAACCCCGGTCTAGGCTGGCCTCGCTTATTCCAGCAAAGGACAGATTATGGCCCCGCCCCCTTCACCGCTTGCCTACATTCCCTTCGTGAGCGTCCAGAACATGATGCGGCTCATCCATCATTTCGGAATCGAGCATGTATTGCGTGACCTCTCCGCGGAGATCGAAGCCGACTATTTGCGCTGGTCGCTGTTTGAAAAGACGCCCCGGCTGGCCTCTCACTCGCAGGAAGGGGTGATCGAGCTGATGCCGACTTCCGACGGCGACGCCTATGCCTTCAAGTACGTCAACGGCCACCCCAGAAACACCGCCAGAGGCCTGCAGACCGTAGCGGCCTTCGGCCTGCTCGCGCGTGTGGACACCGGCTATCCGCTGCTGCTGACCGAAATGACGCTGCTGACGGCGCTGCGTACCGCCGCTACATCGGCAATGGTGGCACGCCACCTCGCTCCCGCCGATTCGCGCGTTATGGCGATAATCGGAAATGGCGCGCAGGCCGAATTTCAGGCGCTGGCCATGAAGGCAATCGTCGGCATCGGCGAAGTGCGCCTTTACGACATCGACCCCGAGGCTACCAGCAAGACCGTGCGTAACCTCGCCGGGGCGGGATTGAAGATTGTCGCCTGCGCATCTTCCCAGGAGGCAATCGAAGGCGCGCAGATCATTACTACCTGTACGGCAGACAAGGCCTATGCCACGATTCTGTCGGACAACATGGTCGGCGCCGGAATCCACATCAACGCGATCGGTGGAGACTGCCCCGGCAAGACCGAGTTGCACCAGGACATCCTAGGGCGCGCGGCCACGTTCGTGGAGTTCGAGCCGCAGACCCGCATCGAGGGCGAAATCCAGCAGATGGATGCCTCTTACGCGGTAACCGAGTTCTGGAAGGTTCTGTCCGGCCAGGCGCAGGGCCGGACCGACGCCCGCCAGATCACCCTGTTCGACAGCGTCGGCTTCGCGATCGAAGACTTCTCCGCCTTGCGCTACCTCCTAAGCAAGCTGGACGGCACGGATTTCTTCCAGCAACTGGACATCATCGCCGATCCCGACGACCCGCGCGACTTGTTCGGCATGTTGCAGCGCGCGGCCTGACCTGACCACAGGGCTTGGCCGGCAAAGAATGGAATAAGCTGGCATGGTCCCGCGCCGCCATACGAACTTGGACCTTTACGGTGCATCTGTCGCAGTGAAGAAGCGGCTGACCTGAGATTGGAGACGACTACGATGGGCGAAACGATCCTTGACTGCGTGACGGTAAGCCGCCGCAAGGTTCTGGCCTCGGCGCCCGTCGCGCTGACGACTGCCGCCGCGCCCGCTTTCGCGAAAGCCGCTTCCGCTGCCGTCAGCAACGAAATCGTCATGATGACCGCGACCGACTTATCCGACGCGATCCACCGCAAGGACCTGTCAAGCCGCGAGGTTATGATGGCCCATCTGGCGCAAATCGAGAGGCTAAACCCGCGCTTCAACGCCATCGTCTCGCGCGTGGACAGCAATTCCCTGCTGCGACAGGCAGCTGCAATGGACGAGGATGCCGCCGCCGGTCGCTTCCATGGGCCGCTTCATGGCTTTCCCCATGCTGTGAAGGATACTGCACCGGTAAAAGGCATCGCCAGCACGCAGGGATCGCCGATCCTGCGCAACAATATTCCGGCTGCCGACAGCCTAGTCGTGTCGCGGATGCGCAAGGCGGGCGCGCTCTTCGTCGGCAAGACCAATGTTCCTGAATTCGCGCTCGGCTCACATAGCTACAATCCGCTCTTCGGCACGACCCACAATGCCTATGCTCACGGCAAGGCAGCAGGTGGCAGCACCGGTGGCGGCGCAGTGGCACTGGCGCTTCGTATGCTTCCAGTGACCGATGGCAGCGATTTCGGCGGATCGCTGCGCAACCCGCCGGGCTGGAACAATGTCTTCGGCCTGCGCCCTTCGTTCGGCCGCGTTCCATCCGTTCCCAACAGCGACCTGTTCTGGCAGAATTTCGCCACTTCCGGTCCGCTGGGCCGCACTGTGGCCGACCTTGCCATGCTACTGTCCGTGCAAGCCGGGGGCGATGTCCGAGCGCCGTTTTCGCTTGGAGACGATCCAGCCCTGTTCGCGGGATCTCTCGATCGGGACTGGAAGGGCGGCAGGATCGGATGGCTCGGGGATCTCGGCGGCGAGCTGCCGATGGAAGCAGGCATCATGGAAACCTGCACGAAGGCGCTCAAGGCGTTCGACGCGATCGGCATGCAAGTGGAAGCCGCGAGGCTGGCCGAGCCTGCCGCAGACATGTGGCAAACCGCGAAGACTTTGCGCCTGTGGTCGGTCGGAGCAGACCTCCAGGCATTCTACGACGATCCCACTAAGCGTGCGCAGATGAAGCCGGAAGCGATCTGGGAAGTTGAGGGCGGCATGAAGTTGACCGGCCCGCAGCTGGCCGCTGCCTCCGAAGGCCGCACCCGCATCTACAACGCATTCGATGCCGCGTTCGAGCACTTCGACTTTCTGGTGCTGCCCACCGCACAAGTCTTTCCCTTCGACGTGAGCGAGCACTGGCCGACACAGATCGCGGGTAAGGCCATGGACAGCTATCACCGGTGGATGGAAGTAACTCTGCCAGCGACGATGGCCGGGCTTCCTGCGCTGGCGGTGCCGGCGGGCTTCGGCGGCGCGCTAAAGCTGCCTATCGGCCTTCAGATCATCGGCAGGCGACATGCCGATCTGGCTGTTCTGCAAGTGGGCAATGCTTACGAGAAGGCGTCGCCGTGGATCGCGCAAAGCTTGCCCTCGGTGCTAAACGGTTCGAGGTAATTCCAAATCAAGATCAAACTTGATCGCCGGAGGATCGAGATGTCGAGGCTGTTGGAGCCAGCTCACGTAAGCGCTGCGATCCGCTCTAGAACGGTTCTCAAAGAGACTAATCCTATACATGGCGCTTTAGGCGGAGGCGGATAAGCAGGCTGCAACTAATATATTTGTAACAAGCGGCCTTTGCTTCGTGGGAAAGAACTTTTCGGTGCTTAGCAGGTATGCGGCTGCTTCGTTCAGCGGCTTCCACGATTTGTCGAATCGAACGCGTCGAGTAGGCGAGCAATGACCTGGGTGTCGGGATGGGCTTTCGCCGTGACGCTTCGGAGATTGGCCTCTGTGGCAAACGACCGGCGCTCGAACGCTTTACCGGTCAGCTTCCCGGCCACATCGGCGGCGGCGTTAAACGACATGAGATCGCCATAGAAGGCGAACTTGCGAGTGGGTATCGCTGCGATCAAGCGCGGCGCGCGCCAGTCGAGCCCCGCGTTGAAGGACGACACCGCAGGCCTGAGGCGTACAGCTTTTGCCGATGCCATGGCCGGGCCGAGTTGGCTCAAGCAGCGTTTGTATTTCCACTACCCGAGCCCCGATCTTGACCTTCAGGGCGGCGATCGAGGGCAAGCCCGTCAGGATAACAGAGCGTAAGCACCTTGGCGTAAAAAGCGCCGCTAGAGGACCGGAAGGGGCCGGTGATCACTTCTCTACTATACCTACTAGAGCTCGAAGCTTCTTCGCGTCGGCCTGGGTTGCCGGATTGTAGACGATCATTCCGAGCTCCGGCCTGCCCTCGACGGCAAAAGACGAAAACTCTAGTTTCACAAGCCCTGCCACCGGATGGCGGATCCGCTTCACGCCCTCGCTGTGGGCGACGACGTCGTTATCCTGCCAAAGCATCTGGAATTCCGAACTGAGCCGACTTAACTCCTCGACCAACCTGGCGGCATCCACGCTTTCTTGCGCCCCGGCCCTTGCCACGTCAGCCCGGAAGGCGCCGACGACGAAACGCGCAACGCTGTCCCAATCCTCGTTGCGGGTCCGGCCTTTGCCATTCGTGAACATCAGACGCAGGATGTTGCGCTGGTCCGATGGCAACAGCGAATAGTCCGTGAGCAGCGCCGCTGCAGCTCGGTTCCAACCCAACACATCCCAGATCGCGTTTTTGATGATCGCCGGACTTAGCGCCATTCCATCGAGCACTCGCTGCAATCGCCGGGAAATCCCGTCGACCGCCTGATAGCGCGCCTCGGGCGGACGCCCGAGACCCAGCATGTACAGATGTTCGCGCTCAGGCTCCGTCAACATGAGACTTCTGGCGATCCGGTCCAGCACGTCGGCAGAGGGGGCTCCGCCCCGACCTTGCTCCAGCCAGGTGTACCAAGTCGGGCTAATGTTTGCCCGGCTTGCAACTTCTTCACGGCGCAGTCCAGGCGTACGCCTTCGCCCGCCGCCCAAGCCAAAGGCCGCTGGATCGAGACGCGCGCGGCGATCCCGAAGATAGATGCCTAGTCGGTTCGACCTGTCGCCGGCCATGAACGATCCTGTTGCCGTTTATACCATGATAAAGTCACTACTTTAACAGGTTCAATCTAACTTCCACAGACTGTCTCGGCAATCAGGAGACTTATCATGCGTGTATTTCTGACCGGTGCGACGGGGTTCATTGGCTCCCACATAATTCCTGAACTTCTCGGCGCCGGGCATGAGGTGCTTGGTCTCACCCGTACGGACGCTGGCGCCGGCCAGCTTAAGGCGGCCGGCGCAGCGGTTCATCGTGGTGATCTGGAGCAGCCCGAGACGCTTGCCAAGGGCGCGGCATCGGCCGATGCAGTGATCCACTGCGCGTTCGATCATAATTTCGAAACCTTTGCGGAGAATGCCAAAAAGGACGCGCGCAATATAGCTGCGATCGGCACGGCGCTGGAGGGGACGTACAAGCCTATCCTGATCACGTCGGGAATTGGCATTGGTACCCCGCTGAACGGCGGCCCAGCGACCGAAGACATACTAAATCCGCGCCACGCCAATCCTCGCATTGCAACGGAGCTGGCCGGTGCGGCGCTGACCGCGCAGCGAATCGACGTGCGCACGATCAGGCTGCCGCAGGTGCATAATACCCTCAAGGCCGGCTTGGTCACGCCGCTGGCGGCCGAAGCGCGCAGGGCGGGAGCGGCAGCGTATCTTGGAGATGGTCAAACCCGGTGGGCTGCAGCGCACGTCAGCGATGTCGCGAGGCTCTATGTTCTCGCGTTGGAAAAGGGCGAACCGGGCGCGCGATATAATGCGTCAGTGGAAGAGGGTGTCACTGCGCGGGCGATTGCCGAGGCGATCGGACTGCGCGTCGGTTTGCCGGTCCGCTCGATTGGGCCCGAGGAAGTCAATCGATACTTTGGCTGGATGGCACCTTTCGCAGGATTGGACATGATAGGGACGAATGCCTGGACCCGGGAGCGTCTTGGATGGAATCCCAACGGCGTAGACCTGTTGTCCGACCTAGCTGTCATGGATTATGCCTTGCCTGTTGAAAGGATTGCCCCGATCGCTGGAATGTGAAAGGCACTCCTTCGCGGCTCCTATGGAAGCTGGCAGCTTAATCGCCCAGCGGTCTGTCCCCATCGAGACAGCCCGCGGTGAGCCTACTCAGGGAGGCATCCTGGCATCACTGAACAGAAGGCGATCGAGCATGGACCTAAAAAACCTCAAAAGCAGCCCCGCCGCCGAAGTGGTGCTGCGCCTCGGCTAGCGCGGCGAGGACACTGCTCAGGACCAGCGCACTGGTTCCGAGCAGGACGGTCACTCTGCTGGCGTGTTCGATGTCACTGGTCCTGGGTAATCTTGGACGTCTGGATCGACATCGTCTTGGCGGGGGGCGTGAACTTGAAGTCGGAAATCTACAGCGCCAGCGCGGTGTTCCATGTCAGCTCCGCCGAATATGAAGGATGCATGCTGTCAACGCGGTCGGTGATGACGATCTCAAGCGGCAGCGGGATCTTGCCGCGCGCGATCCAGAGCTGCCAGTCGAGGTCGGGACCCTGGAATGCGAACTGCTGCGCGAAGTCACCGTGACCCTACGGGCGTGCATGAAGTCTCTCCTCTATGTCTATCCCAACGGACCCCTTGGTACGAAATCCGGGGAACCCCTTGGTCCGTGAGTAAAGGCCGTGAAAGGGCGGGGCGCGAAGGGGGCGCCGCTACAAGGACATGGTCGGAAGGATCGCCATGCGTAGCAGCCCGTATACGCAGGCGGCGGCGCCCAGCAGCGTCAGTGCGCCGGCCAGATGTTTGCGGTCGAAAGTCTGCGCGATGCCGCCGATAAACAGGCTCAGCGCGAAGATCACCGTCGCGGCGACATAGGCGTCGCTGATGTCGTTGAAGCGCTGGCCCCGCTCGAACTGTTCGTCGGCGCGCTTGTCAAGCGCCGCGGCCTCGACCGCGAGGCGAGGGGCGTATTCGCGCATCACGAACGGTGAGTGCGGCGCCTTGGGATTATCGCGCCGGTGCTGACTGACCTCGTCCCGCCGGTCCGCCAGCCGCATCGACGCCCTCCCAGACCACCCGGTCCGCCATGTCGCACTCGCCCGTCGAGGCATACGCCGCATGGACGGGCCTGTCGCTCTCCTCCGAGGCGGAGTGGGTGTTCGCGGCTCGCGCCGGCGGCAAGGGGACCGAACTTGCCTGCGGCGACGACCTCGTCCCCGACGTCCATCACGCGAACGTGTGGCAGGGGCAATCCCCTTACGCCAATACATGGGACGACGGCTGGCTGCGAACCTCCGCCGTGGGGAGCTATCCGGCCAACGGCTACAGCCTTGTTGATATGATCGGCAACGTATGGGAATGGACCGTCGACTGGTGGTCGCAGCCCCGGCGGCGGGAAAGCCTACGGTGGGAGTTGCTGCGGTGGCCAGAGGCCCGGCGACGGCGGCGAGGCGATCAGCGTCGATCCTGCCGATCCCCCCGCCATCTCCCGCCACGTTCTGAAGGGCGGGTCAAACCTGTGCGCTCCCAGCTCTCGGCGGCGTTCCCGCCCGTCGGTCCGCCTCGCACATCCAGTCGATACGTCCACGTCGCATATCCGCTTTCGGTGCGAGGCAAGGCCGGCCGCCTAATCCTGAGAGGCGGGTGCCGGGCGGTGCGTCTTCATTGCCAACTGGTAGACGATCAGCACCACCATCCCCACCAGCGTGAACAGGAGGACGGCCGCCGTCACCGGCTTGGCCGCGTGATTGGCGCCCGCCAGCGCCAAAGCGATGCCGGGGTGGCGCAGCGAGGCGGCGACGGCGAGCGTCGGCCGGTCTTCGTCCGCTGGCCCTCCCAGGAAGTGTCCTCCTGCCAGCGCTATGACGACGACGATGGCCATTGCAACCATCGTGCCGTCGCCGATCAGCTTGCCCATCTCGGGGGCCACGCCAATCAGCAGGGGCACGAATGCAACCACCAGCAGGACGTTGGCGACAAGGAGGACAGTGCGCGGCAGGGCGGGCGAGGCCTTCGGAAACAGCCAGCGACCGATGGCGAGGCCAATCGCGAGCGGTACCACCAGCCCGACGAAGATGTTGCGCGCCACGATGCCGATGGGGAACTGTGCGTGGACATCGTAGAGCCGGGCGCCCAGCGCGCCGAGCGCCGGCACCGTTAGAAGCGCCATCAGCGCGGCGGCGCCCTGCAGTCCGTAAATGTAGCCTGCGTTGCCGCCCAACTTCATCGCCTTTCCGGGCATCAGCGGCGGAACCGGGGAGATCGCCATCAGGAAGATGCCGGCCTTGGCGGCATTGGAGATCGGAAAGGCCGACACGGTCGCGATCGCAGTAATTACCGGGATGACGACAATGGCCACGAAAGCGCGGGCCAGCAGGGAGGGGTGGGCCACGACGGAAGCGAAGTCCCCGCGCGAGGACGCGATTCCCGCCGCGACGACGAGTAGGGCCAGGCTCACAGTCAGTAGGATGGGCAGCAGGTGCTTGAGAATCTCCATGGGCGGCTCCTCTTCGAGAAGGCGCCATCATCCGGGTTCCGCCGCCGGGTTTTCATCGGGGAAACCCCGCAGCATGGCCGCGAAATGCCTGCAGATCGGATAATCCTTTATTCCCCATCAGGAACATCCCCAGTGGCGGGGTTCGGCTACTCGGTGCACGCTTCCTGACCGGTTTACACAAATGCCCGGACAAGGAGGCAGTCATGAAAAAAATAGCGGTCAGCGTAGCCCTAGGGGTCTCGCTCGTGGCCATAAGCGGTAGTTCACCAGGCTCGAGTGCGTGGGGGCAAACTAACGACCATGCACCAGCAGAGCTAAAATCGGCCGAGGAATTGAAACACGACAAGAAGGAGTCGTGGACCTACATCAAGCCCGACCTAAGCCTTGGAAAGTACGATGCCATCCAAATCGTGCCCACAGAAGTTTATCAGGGGCCCGATGCGCAGTTCGACAACATCCCGATGGCGGAGCGCGAGAAGTTCGCTGGCATCCTGACCGAGGCGCTGAAGGAGAAGATGGTGAAGTCGTTCAAGGTCGTGGGTGCACCCGCGGCCGACGCAATGCGTCTTAAGTTCACCATTGTCGGGGCAACAAAGACGACCACGGGGGTGGGCACCGTGTCCTCGGTCATGCCGATCGGTGCGCTGACCAATGCCTACAAGAGCATCACCGGGCAGAAAGGCAGCTTCTCCGGCTCGGTCTTACTGGCCTTTGAGCTGTTCGATTCCAAGACTGGAGAGTTGCTGGCCGCCGCCGTACGGCGCGAAGCACCCGACGCTCTCGATATCACCGCCACGCTTTCCACCACTGACACCGTAAAGGCGGTCGCCTCGGCAGTGGCTGACAAGCTGCGCGCGCGACTGGCTGCGGCGAAGTCCGCCGCCCCTGGAGGTCGCTAACCCTTCCTAAACAAGGAAATGAGCGAAGAAAATTCTTGGTATGCGCTCGAGGGATATTTGCCCCGTTGGGCCGAAAAATAAATGGCCACCGTTCCATGCCTTTGCGGCGGCCAAGATCGCGGACACGCGAAGCGAGCAGGTGAGAATGAGCCTCGTTCCGTGGCGGATGCGCGAGGACCGAAGGCGATGCTGGATCGCTGGCGAGGCAGCGGCTGTGCACTGCGCTGCAGTGCCTCGGCCTAGGATCCGCCTCCTCAATGTTGAGTTTCAAGGATCAATGGTTCACTAGAACGGGGCACGCGACGATCATCGGCCTGGGACATATGGGAAACGTCTCGGGAAACTGAATGTGAAGCACGGCCACCAGCGAACGGTGCGATTGAGCTGCATGGGTGGCATAGGTATGACCTTGCGCTCGCACCCCGCGCCATCAATGGAATGACGAACGCAAAATTGGACCAAACCGGCTTCAGAAGACCTCGCCAATGCCGAAATAGATTGCCTGCGAGTCTTTGCCTATCGCCAAGTCCAGCCTCAGATTGATGCCAGTTTCCTTTGACGCCTTATAGCGCACGCCCATGCCGGCACTGGGTAGCATGGTGGTATCCGCCAGATCACCGAGGCTTTTGGCGATGCCGCCGACACCGGCAAACCATACCGCCCCGAACTTCTCGTTGAGCTTCTGGCGCCATTCAAGCTGCGCCGCCCAGGAGGCGCGGTCGCGGTAGCGTCCCATCTCGTAGCCCCGCAGTTCACCAGCCTGACCGTACATGCACAAGTCGTAGAATGGTCCGCCCTTCGATACCGCACATACCGTGCCATTGACCGCCAAGGTCCCCGTCGAGGTCACCGGGAAGTAGCCGTTCGCCGCGAACTGCCACTTGTTGTACGTGAAATCGCTGCCAAGGTCCTTGAAGTTAAATGTGCCGACCAGCGTGATGTCGGTTCCGGTGCGGGGGGCGAACTGATTGTCCCGGCTGTCGTAAGTGATCGAGGGGCCGATTCCGGAAATCATGCTCTTGAACTCGGGGAGTGGCAGGTCGGCATCGGGAAACAGTGGGTTCTCGCGCCGTATCTCGTTGTCGAGGTCCATCACCTGGTACCGCCCGCCGACATAAAGGTAAGGCGCGACGCGGTACTGGCCTTGCGCCAGTCCCATGATACCTTTGTCGACCAGTTTAATCGACACGTCACGGTCACCGGCCGATCCACCGATGCCGTAGAAATTGATGTTGATGTTGGCATAGCCCCCAAACAGCAGGACCTTGAACCGGTCATCCGCGAGTGACATGCTGTGGAAGGCAGCGCCCCCCCAGCTCTTGTTGCTGGTGTAGAGACCTCCCGCACCCGTGACCCAGGGCGAGTCGCTTCCGTTCGGATTGTAGAACATGACGGCCGCTCCCATCAGACCAGCGCCCAAGGTTGGATTTGTTAGCGGGATCGGCACAACCAGCAGCTCGGGCTTCATCGTCTTTAGCTTTTCCGGGTCTTCTTCCGCGGCGGCTCGCGCGGTAGAAGCGGTGACGGAGCCAGTAGCCATCTCCGCGACCTGGTTCTGCGCCAGAGCTGACGTCGGCAGGCCCATCGCGAGGATGGGAAGAAGTACACCCAATCGGGCCGAACTCGTGTGCGCGACCTTGGACATTCGTTTTCTCCTTACAGTGCGCGTGCGCTCCAGCCGTTATCGCTCCGGCCCTTTGTCATTCGGCCCCGTGCGGAGGCATGATCATCTTCAGCGGCAGCGAAAGGCTGACCATTACCGCGCTCCCTTCGAGCCGGCGCTTGGCGTCGAATTCCTTGAAGGCCCGGACACGGAACGTGGCGGGGCTGCGGCCCATGACGGTGTTGTAGGCGGCAGTGACACCAACGCCTGTCACCTCGCCTTCGTTGGGGCCGAGCACTGCGCCGGGGCCGCTGTCGGCACTGATCTGGTTATAGTAGTAGCCCTGCACGCCGGCAGAAAATTTAGGCGAGAAGGTCTTTTCGATCGCCGCTTCCACATGGAATTCGTTGCCGCTGTCGTAGTCGGTGTACCTGTTAGTGCCGTTGAAGGTCACGCCCGCCTTGGCGCTGACGTCCCAGCCCGACTTTGTGTCGTGCCAGCTCGCCGCCAGCGAGACGTCGGCAGCCCAGCGATGGAACGAGAGGTTGGCGAGCTGATCCTCGCGGTAATGGCCGACGGGCACGTTGACGAGGGTGCTGGCGGTGACGTGCAGGTTGTCCCATTTCCAGCCAAGTTCAGCTGTGGCGAGCGGGTCGCCTACTGTCAGTGTGCTGTCGTGCCGGGACACTTCCAAAACTTGCCCGCGCGGGCCGCTCAGGACGGCAGAGGCATCGACCATGGGAGCGCCGATGGGCAGGGCCAAGCCCAATGCTACCGTCCCGCCAAGAAAGTTTGTCGAAGGAACCCACAAGGCGGTGGTGAACTGCGCCACGATCGTCGCATCGAGGCCCAGAACGACTTTGCCGCCCACCACCAAGCTGCGATCCGCCCCGATGTCGCCGTCGTAGTAGTAATAGGTATTGTCGAGGAACAATCCCTCCACCGGAGGCAGCAGGGCCGCCTCCGGCCCTCCCGATCCCAGCAGGTAGACGGAGCTGCCACCCTCGGCGGCATTCGCTGGTTGGCTAAGGAACGCCAGGCCGCTCAAGGCGGCCACGGCCATGACGTTCAGCATGCCACGCTTCGATATCCTTTTGTTCATGGGGGCTCTCGGTCCGCTGCTGGAGCGGACAGATTGCGACAGGGGGGGACGGGGCTGAACTGGTGATTTCCCGCGGATTCGCTTCGGGCTATCCGCATGGCCGGTCGGACCTGCGGGTTATTCCGGAACAAGCTGGGGACCGCCGAATGGTCTCACGCCCGTCAGGCAGCCTAGCGGCGCCCGAAGTATCGCCTCAGAATTCGGCTAGGCCATCCTGCACTGACGTCACGAGGCGTGCCAAGGGCGTGCGCATGGGGCCGCTTTGATTACCTTTGCCGAGAGACGCCGGCGCCTTGCCCACTGCGCTCTGCCGTTCACTGGTTCTTCCAGCCCCGTCTCGCCGACTGTTGTGCCATACCCTCCTCACATGAGGAGTTCAGGGTCAAGGGGGTCATTTGTCGCCACCGCTTTCTCCTTTGCTGCGATCCATGGTCTAAACCCACTGACAAATACCGGCCCGGTGCTGAGCCTGTACCACCTCCCATTCGCTCGCCGCTCTAGGCGGCTGCACCCCTACACTCATCCTGGGCCGGGCCGAGGAGACCACTCTTCGACTCGGGTGTTTCGGCCATCAAGGGTACCGGCCTCGCTTGCCAAGAAGAGGCAATTTCCTCTCGATACAGCCAAATAAAATACTTTATCAATTGCAGGTGTGTTAAGATAAAATATTGATAAATCCATAAGCCGGAGAAATATCAAGAGACATCTTACTCCTATTTGGAAATTAAACCATGGACCTCAACGAGTTACTCTACCAGCATCAGCTGGCGCTTATAAACGCGAGGGCTTCACATCCCGGTGAGAATCGGGAAGCCTATTCTAGGATCGTAGCCCATTACGCAGCAAGACTGCACGCTTATCGCAGTCGTCGCCATATCCAGCAGTATTCTGAAACTATGGTCGCGGATGAGCTGAGATCGCCTTTAGCTCACGCCGCCGTCAAAGCCGACGAGGCAGCGCTTTCACTCGAGGAAGTTGAAATGATCAGTCTTGCCGCTGCCAGACATGGCGGAACCACGGAAGAGCGGAAGGTCCTGGCGTTGGAAATGATCGCCGATCAACTGCTTCTTATCCATGCCGACCTACTGGCTATCGATGCCCATTCTCAGCAAGATATCACGGAGCAAAACGGTTCGCCGGATTTAAGCAACACACAAGACGTGGACGGCTGGGAAAATGAGGGAGGGCATTTGGACGCCCCTGCGACTGGACTGCCGCATGGCGTTACGAAGAGAACCACGAACGTATATTCCGTCGGACCCTACGTGTATTCCGATCTCTCCTCTGCCTTGGCGGAGGCTGCTAGGCAGAGGCACCACTGATGCGCCGCCTATTATCCGAAGGTTGTTTTGCGCTGCGGTGCGCCAACTCAGCATTAGGGCATCGAACGACGTAATCGTCCGCTTGTCATTCGGCCGTAGACGAATTAAAATTCAACTTTCTCTACCTGCCATGGTTGTGTGACTAGCGCAGCTCGAGGGCGACGAGCAGGCGCCATTTTTGTCTCCGCTACGCCATAAGGTGCGTCAGCGGGTCTGTCCGGGCTATATCGCAGGATTGATCAGGCCCGCGGATCGCAAGAGCGTGCAACCGATGGCGGCTCGCGATGGCGAGTTTGGCTTTGATCAAATTCATCATTTCGTTACAGAAGGGCTTTGGAGCAGCCCTTCACTACAGGCCGTTCGTCTGCAGGAAGTTGATCGTTTGGCGGCAGACAACGCGACCTATGTGGTGATTGACGATGCCGCATTATCGAAGAAGGGCGATTACGCGGTTGGCGTCGCGGCGCAATATGTCTTTGAATTCTGAAAGACCTCGAACTGTCAGTCTCTCCTTTCGGTGATCCTGGCGTCGAGAGAGGTTCCCGTGATGAGACTTACGTCTCTTTTTTCCCAAATGCTGGACGGTCGATGTCGGACGCATGGAACGGGCCCGGGTGGATTTTGCGGGAGATAGATCAGCGCGAGAAACCTTCGCCAATCACGAAAAAAGGCCGAGTCAAGATCGGCCTGATAGTTTGGAAAAGATGCCTGAAAGGCTAGAGCATGCTGCAAGTGCGAAGATGTTTCTGCAAGTGCTAAAACCACCGCATCGGATCGAAGATCGATAGCAGCGACGCCCTTTACGAAAACTCGCCGAGGCCCGGGCGAGGCCAGTGGGCCTCATCGCTAAGACTGCGACGGAAATGGCGTTTGAAGTTGCGGCTGAACGGCGCTGGCCTGGCATAGCAACCTGCATTGAGACTGCCGTGGTGGACGTTTCACTACGTGCGATCCTCGTGCAAGGGCACGGCTTTGATGTACTGCATGGCCGAACCTTCGGTAAGGGCTTAGAATTCAATATTGTATGAAGCCACGCTCGTCCCCGCTGCCTGAACGAGGGCGCGCGCGGTAAGTCCTTCGTGGTTGCGTTCGCGGATCATGGACAAACTCTTCACGATCCGACCTGCCGTTCCCGCGCGCTATAAGGCAGCCACAAATGGCCTGGATTGCGGCCATAACATCGCGGGGAACGGCAGTTCGCGAAGGAGGCCTCGGCCTAGGACAGTGCATTCCTGCGGCGCCTAAAGCTTCTCCAGCAATCGTCGAAAAACATCGCGGACGGATGGGTCCATCGGACTCGACACCAGACTAAGCGCTTGCTCACGGCGATGCGGCATGTCCGGCATGTTGATTGCGTCGGCTATCTCGGCACCGAGAGGAGATCGAAGTTGAAATAGATAGCCAGCAACGGCCGACCGGGATCCGCGTACGAGGACATGCGGAATGGGGCGCGGAGCCCCGTGCGCGCGCTATCCCGAAAGTCTGAAGGTAGGCAAGCTGTGGATCACGTCCTTGAGACAATCGCCAATGATACTCAGTTTTTCCCGATCCTAACCGGGTTAAGCGCGGCCTAGCGTCCTCCTCACTAGCACCTCTATGCAGTGCGCATTCATGTTGGGGAATCGTGTGTTTCGTGAAAAGACGGTACCATCGTGGACATATCGAGCCTGGAGCCTGCTTGGATGCTTAGCCGCCGTCGCGGTCCCGCTTTCAGCATCAGCACAGGCTACGGCGTCTCAAGCTGCAGACGAACACGAAGAAAACAGCGGACAAGACCCCACCAGGCCGGTCACCAGGTTCGACGTTCGTCTGAAATACCAGAACCAGCCCAATGGCCTTGATGCGGAGACACTGACCCTTCGCGCGGACAAACCGTTCATGCTTGGCGGAGGCTGGAAGCTCAGCACGCGCGGCGACATACCCATCGTCCGTAACGAAGCACTGACGCTGGCCGATCCTGACGGCAATCACAAGGTCGGCCTGGGTGATGTCCTGACACAAGCCCTTTTCATCGCGCCCCCGCGCGGACCTGCGACCATGGCCCTTGGGACGCAGCTAATCATCCCGACTGGGACTGACGACCGGTTCACCACTGGCAAGTGGCAGCTCGTTCCGACAGCCGCCATCATTTACCAACTCCCCGACATCAGCCGCGGTACCTTTGTCGGCCTGATTGTACGGGATACCTTCAGCTTTGCGGGGAAGGACGACCGGGCCGACATCAACGTGGTCAGCGTGCAACCGATCTTCAACTGGCAGTTGCCGGAGAAGTGGTTCGTCACGTTCAGTCCCGAGGCGAAATTGAACACCAAGGACGACTGGCGGCTTTTCCTCCCGCTCGACGCCACCATCGGCAAGAAGATCAATCCGACGACGGTGATGTCGCTGCAAGGCGATGTGGCGCTGGTGAACGACTACAAACAGTACGACTGGCAACTAGAGTTGCGCATCGGCTTCTTTTTCTGACCATAAAATGGTCTCAAGTGGCTGCAACGTCCTCGCTCTGCTGGCAGCCGGAGGCTTGGCGGGCCTGATGATGGGGGCACCGATGCCCGTCCCCACATGACCTCGCGCTTCGCGCCCCAACATCCTCTTCATCCTCGCCGACAACCTCGGCTACGGTGACCGTGGTGTTTATGGGGCGGGGTTGCTTGACGAGCGCATTATTCTCAAGCAGCGGTGTATGCCAGTGGCTCGACGCCCATTATCGCCGTGCGGCCGCCCAACTCAAATATTTGGAATTGGTCGTTCCTTCAAGACCCCCAAACCTAGCGAGAGAAAAGCTGCTGGTGGGCACGGATTCGCTCCGGAACCGTCCGAATATCGCGATCCAAGGGTGAATGCGGGCGATAACGGGTTTTCAGCCGATGATACGTTTGATTGCAAAGGCCCCGCCTATTAGAAGGTCACCGTCTTCAAGGATGGTGGTGATGCCGCCGAAAGCATTCCACATGGCGCTGTCGTCCGGGAACACCCAGCGTGCCTTGACCTCGCCTGTCACCCAGTCGAGACCGGCATATTCGTAGGTTAGGCCGCGTTTGTTGGCGGCATACAGCAGGCCTGTCGCTGCCGATACGACTGGCACCATGATATCACTGTTGTCGATCTCGGCGTTAAGCCAGTCTTGTTCGAACCGGCGCGTCGCAGGATTCCAGTTGAACTTCTGGATGCCCTTTGGGGCCGGGCGGGTGACCCCCGCCATAAAGCCATTATGGAAGCCTGGCTCGGGGAACGGCTCGGGATAAGTGCTGTTGACGACGGCCACGCCGTAGCCGAGAACGTTGGGCGACGGTTCGATGGTAGCCTTCGAAATCTCGATCCTGGCCTGATCCGCGATGCGGCGCGACTTAGTGCCCGGCTTCTGCTCAAAATCCTCGGGAATGTCGTCGCGCCAGAAGGCGACGAGGTTGGTGCCGCCCTCTGCTCCGTCCGCGATAACAACGAGCTTATCCGGGTCGTCGCCGAATCCCATCAGAGTGGGCGTCGTCCCAGATCCTCGCGAGATCGATCCCAGCGCGAAGGCTTTTTCGTCAGGCATCCATTCGTAGCCGGATTCCCAGGCGCCATCCTCCTCTTCGGAAGAGAGGTTCTTGCCGTTCCAGACGACCTTGAGCATCCTGCGCGAGGTTACGACGTAGATGCCGCCGTACTCGTCGACAGGGACGGCATTGTCGACGGCTTCGCCCGAGAAGGCCACGTACGACTTCACGGCAAGATCGCGATCGAGAATGATCACCGCGCCGGGAGCGGCGGCGACCAGGAAGCCGTCATACGTCATGCTCAGCGCGATGATGCGGCTGACCGACTGTGCGACGTCTGGGGGCACGGCCGCTGCCACGTCGGCCACCTTCACGATGCGGGCGGGCGAGCGGACCTCGTTGTCATCAGTGCATTTTAGCACTCGCGTGCCGCCGAATACGCAATAGTGGAAGCCGTCCCGGTCGAACAGGTTGTAGACGCCGTTAATACCGATGGCGTGAGTGAAGCCGATGTCGTCGACGCCGCGGATGGCCTCCATCAATTTCGCATCGTCGCCCTCTCGGCGCGCCTTGTCCCATTCCGCGAGTAGACCTTCGACCGTTGCCTCGTCGGCACCTTCAAACACCTCTTCGAAGCCGGGATAGGCCATGTAGGAAATCGATTCGATCGCCTTGCCAGTGAGGAATAGCTTTCGCAGGCCGAACATGCCGCTGGCGAACGCAACCGTATCGCTCCCGATCTTCTTCAAAGTGGGGTTCGAAGCCATGAAGTTGCGAACGAATTTTGCATCGTCGCCCTTTACGAGGGTCTTTCCCTGTATCGGGCCTGCAATGGCCACGGAATCCGTCGCGCCTGGGTTGAAGTGGGATGTAGGATAGACGCTCGGCGTCAGCCACGGGTTGGGTGCGGGCATATTCGCTGCAAGCTTTTCATGAGTGTCTGACATAGGGCGCCTCCATTTGAGGATGACGATTGACGAGATTCTCTCTGACCACCATCGGGTATTTACGGTAAAAGCCGAGGGGGCTTCCCCATGTGGAGGAAAGCGCGGGGCATTGAACGATCGCAATCGCTCGATCAGATTTTCGGGAAGGGCGGCTGATCGCCGTTAATCGCTCCGAACCTGACAGTCGCCAGTCGGCCACCTTCCCTGCCGATTGGGGCGACGATGCCGAACTCCGCTATGTGCGCCCGCAAGGCGGTCGATAACTGGGTTCGCTGACGGTTAAGTATTAGGCGAACACGATGCGGCATCACCGCACTTTGTTGCTCTGGTGACCTAATTCCAACGAACCGCATGGTCGGCCGCGTTGCTTCGCAGATCGCCTCAGCGTTCGCTGCATCTTTCTTCCCGCGTTTGACGAACGGTCACATTACTGCGCGGGCATCAACTCTTCATCATGACCGAGGGCGATGAGTTGTACGCGCTCAGAAGTCTGTTGATGCGCACGCCTTGATTCCGATCAAGCAAAGCGGCAGTTTCGCGAAGAATGTCAGGACGCGACTGCGCGTCAATTGCTGGCGCAGTACCGCTGCACCATCAGCATCCACACCGTGCAATGGCACACGTTCTTCGCCAGATCCAAACCTATCGTCATGGCTGTTCCCATCCCGGCTCTCTTCCGCCTCATCCGCTGGTCATCCTGCGGGAGGGTTCGAGAGCCGTCACGTTATCATTCACAGACGATCAGCCACCAATATTCCGGTCGCAGCTGTTGCCCGTCCGCCTTTCCCTTCCACACACAAAAGATGGCCGATTGACGAATGTCCGCTTCAGAATGGAAATGCGAGCATGTCCGACGTTCCTGCGGCGTCGAATTCCAACTAGCTCACGGCATTTATCATTTAGGCGAGCGGCCTGTTCTAGAGGAACCTACCGATCACCAGAATGAAATTGAAATTACCTTTGTAACCTCGGAAGGATAATCGATGTTCGAGGACGGAGAATTATGGTGACAGGTAGATCAGGCCTTCGATGACGTATTTTCGACTAGGTCGGCAATACCCGCTTCTGCGGTGATCACCATTCCCGCGACTGATGCCGCATCCTGAATGGCGCAGCGGGCAACCTTGGTGGGGTCGATGACGCCGGATTGAAACAGGTTTTCATAGCGCTCCGTCTGGGCATTGAAGCCAATGTTTTCATCGCCACCCTCAAACAGCCGCCCGGCAACGAGGCTGCCGTCGTGTCCGGCGTTTTCCGCGATCTGGCGGACCGGAGCCTGCAAGGCGCGGCGTACGATCTCGATGCCGCGGGTCTGGTCGTCGTTCGCGCCCTTCATCCCGGCCAGCACCTTGGAGGCGTAGAGCAGTGCGGTGCCGCCGCCCGGCACGACCCCCTCCTCGACGGCGGCACGCGTCGCGAAGAGGGCGTCGTCGACCCGGTCCTTGCGCTCCCTCACTTCGACTTCGCTTGAGCCGCCGACCCTGATGATCGCGACGCCGCCAGTGAGTTTGGCCAGGCGCTCCTGAAGCTTCTCCTGGTCGTACTCGCTGGCGGTGTTTTCTATCTGCCCTCGGATCGCCGCGATGCGTCCCTTGATCGCATCGGCGGTGCCGGCGCCATCGACGATGGTGGTGGTATCCTTGTCGATCGTCACCTTTTTGGCCGTGCCCAGCATGGCGAGCGTGATGTTTTCAAGCGTGATCCCGAGATCTTCTGAGACGACTTCGCTGCCCGTCAGGACCGCGATATCCTCCAGCATGGCCTTGCGGCGATCACCGAAGCCTGGTGCCTTTACCGCGGCAACATTCAGGCTACCGCGCAGCTTGTTGACGACTAGCGTTGCCAAAGTCTCGCCCTCGACGTCCTCGGCGATGATGAGCAGCGGCCGTCCGGACTGGACGACGGCTTCGAGCAAGGGAAGGATCGGGGCAAGCGCTCCCAACTTCTTCTCAAACAGCAAAATATGCGGATCGGCCAGTTCAACCGTCAGTTTCGCGGGGTTGGTCACGAAATAGGGCGAAAGGTAGCCGCGGTCGAACTGCATGCCCTCGACGACATCGAGCTCGAATTCGACGCCGGAGCCTTCCTCGACCGCAATGATGCCTTCCTTGCCGACCTTTTCCATAGCTTCGGCGATCTTGCGGCCAATGATTTCATCTCCGTTGGCCGAAATGGTACCGACCTGCCCGACCTCGTCCGTTCCCGCCACGGGCTTGGACCGGGCCTTGAGTTCGGCGACCACTGCCTTGACCGCAATGTCGATGCCGCGCTTCAGGTCGATCGGATTGGACTGTGCAGCGACCGATTTCATGCCCGCGCGGACGATCGCCTGCGCGAGCACGGTGGCGGTGGTCGTCCCATCGCCCGCGTGATCGTTGGTCCGCGATGCCACAGTGCGCATCAGCTGCGCGCCCATGTTTTCGAACTTGTCGACGAGGTCGATTTCCTTGGCGACGGTGACGCCGTCCTTGGTGATACGGGGCGCGCCGTAGCTTTTGTCCAGCAGCACGTTGCGGCCCTTGGGGCCAAGCGTCACTTTCACAGCATTGGCGAGAGTATCAACGCCTCGGCTGAGAGATTCGCGGATATCGCGCGAAAATCGTACATCTTTGGCGGTCATGGTCGTTATCCTTCTAGGTGGAGATGTCGACTTCGCCGGGAAGCGCCGGCCCGCTGACAACTCAGCCCAGAATGCCGAGCGCGTCGCTTTCCTTCATGATAACGGGGTCTTCGCCGCCCACCTTGAACTCAGTGGGGGACCATTTGCCGAGCAAGATGCGGCAACCGCCTCGACGTCAGGCGCAATAATCGTCCCGTCTTCCCCTCTGGTGCCCGAGCCAGCGGACACGATCTCGCCTCCCTGCGGCTTTTCACGGGCATTGTCAGGAACGATGATGCCGACGGCGGCCCTCTTGGGTGCTTTTAGCCGGCGTCCGAGAACGCGGTCATCCAAGGGGCGCAATGTCATGATGGAGCGATCCTGTCGCTGGGCCGCGACTAGGCGTCGCTTTCACAAGAGAGGCCAGCGCCGCGCGTTGCGATCTGGCAGTCACGATGAAAGAGTGCCAGTTGTTTGTATATGGGCAGGGCGGATTTCAAATCAAGTATGGCATTCGCTCTGCCGAAGCTCAGAGCGACCATTCTGGCGGATGAGATCAGAAATTTCGGACGATTAGGCGCATTTTCCCTGAACCATCCCATAGCTTTTCACCAATCTCGCCCGCATGAGCCGGACCTGTTTCATCTTTCAGGGCCCCAATAAAGCTATAGGTTGCCTCTAAGGCTTCCGATTGCGGAATATTCGCAACAAAGCTTTCAGAGTGAAGCTTGCATGAATTTAATCGTTACTGCGGCTCCTCACTCCCCCCGTGTGGCCGGGACAACCCCGGAATCCGCGCGCTTCCTCCGAAACATCATTGCGATGGCCAGCAGGGCTACAGAAGATATTCCATGCTATTATCAGAGATCAGTCGCTAGCAACCTCTGCAATGCTCAAGGCCGAGGCGCCGCTTTGGGGGATGACGATAGCCAAATTCCGAAGCGCTGTCGCCATCCCCAAAACGAGAGCCTTTGGAACGCCGGTCAAAACCGAAAAAAAACACGATGCTCGAATTAGGCTCTGGCATTGGTGGAAGTAACCTTTACCAATGAAAGACGGTATCGGTACATCGACGTTGTTGGGGGGGAAGAACATGCGGCCGACGAGACGGACGATCCTGGGTGTAGGCCTTGCCGGAACGGCTGCATCGCTGTTTACCGGAATTTCAAATGCGGCATCGACGGTGCGGTCGGTGAAGGTGCCGCCCCCGCAAAAATTCGTAGGGGACTGGGCTTCGTTAACGGCAGGATATAGCGCACCCGACTGGTTCCGTGACGCGAAATTCGGTATCTGGGCGCATTGGGGTGCTGCATCCGTGCCGGCCGCAGGCGACGACTGGTATGCCCGGGACATGTACCTTCAGGGGCATCCATCATATCAACACCATCTGAAGAATTACGGACATCCTGCAGATAGCGGGTTCATGGAAATCCAGAACCGTTGGCGAGCAGAGCGTTGGAATCCAGCGGAACTTCTTGATCTCTACAAGCGAGCCGGCGCTCGATATTTTATGGCAATCGCCAATCATCACGACAATCTCGATTGCTTCGCCTCCTCTCACCATGAATGGAATTCGGTTCGAATAGGACCGCGCAAGGATGTCATTGGTACGTGGGAAAAGCTTGCGCGTGAGCGTGGGCTGCGTTTTGCCGTATCAAACCATTCCGGCCATGCCTGGCACTGGAACCAGGCGGCTTACGGCTATGATGCCGAGGGATCGCGGCAGGGACAGCGTTACGATGCCGCCAGACTGACAAAGGCCTCCGGGCGCGGTACTTGGTGGGAGGGACTGGATCCGCAGCAACTCTACACGCGGGCGAGCATGGCGATGCCAGATGGCATCACTTCAATTGCTGAGGCGGACGCGTGGCATGCCGCGACAGATGGATTGTGGAATGAGGGCGTGCCGCCCGATCCTGAGTTTGTGCGGCGGTGGGTGCTGCGATGCCAAGAGCTGATCGACAAGTATCGGCCCGATATGCTTTACTTCGACAACCATGACCTGCCGTTGCAACAGGCTGGGCTCGACATGGCCGCGTATTTTTACAACCGGAACATGGAGTGGAACGGCGGGCACCTCGAGGGTGTGGTCACAGCCAAGGAAACGCCTCCGCAGCGGCGGATGGGTCTCGTCGATGTCGTCGAGCGGGGCCAGAAGAGCTATATCGACCAGTTTCCCTGGCAAACGGAAACATGCCTCGGAAACTGGTTCTACGGCGAGGAATATTATCGCAAAAACCTATACAAGACCCCAGCCAAGGTCATTCATACCTTGTGTGATGTAGTTTCAAAGAACGGTAACTTGATGCTGAGCGTGCCAATCCGGGGGGATGGTACTATCGATGAAAAGGAGCGGCAGATCGTCGAAGAGATCGCGACGTGGATGGGCCGGTATGGAGAGGCAATCTACGGCACCCGCCCGTGGCGTTTGCATGGAGAGGGATCAGCGGTGAACGGCGGCGGAGCTTTCTCGGAGGGTGGTCAGACCTCCATCTATACGGCAAAAGACGTGCGATATGTGACGCGCAATGGTGCGGTTCACGCACTGATCCTGGGTTGGCCTGAGGAAGGCAGAGTGCGCCTAACGCTGCTTGGAAGCAGTAATCCCGTTGGTAGAGGCGAAGTATCTCGCGTGACGCTGCCTGGCAGCGAGCTACCTCTTCCATTCACGCGATCGGCCGACGCGCTCGAAGTTCGTGTGCCCGATACCTGCCGCAACTCTATCGGACTCGCTCTTGTCATCAACGGCACCGGACTGGCAACGTAATTGAGAGCTGCGAATGGCGCTCGAAGCATCCGGTTTCCCTATGCCTTTGACCGAAGTCTTCCACGAACTTCCGCTTCCCGGATTGGAGGGCAGAAAGTCGCGCGCCTGAATCGGCCACGGAACACGATTCAAGGTTTCGTGAGATGTAGCGGAGACTTCGCGGAGCGGGGGCCATAAATCCACGGGGAACGCTACCAAGATGCATGGGTTTCTTGGAATGAACCTTAGGACCGGATCATGGCCGAAGCGACCTTATGCCACAGCACCTACTGATCACCGGCGCGAGCATCGCTGGTAACGCAGCCGCCCTCGCATTGATGAGGCGTGGGTTCGATATAACCGTTGTGGAGCGCGCACCCGAGTTTCGTGATGGAGGCCAGAACATTGATATTCGCGGGGTCGGGCGCGAGGTACTTCAGCGGATGGGTCTCGAGGCCGAGGCGCTAAAGAAAGGTACAGGTGAGGAAGGGACAGCATGGGTCAATGCTGACGGGAGCGAGGCTGCACGCTTCCTTGTCAGCGAGATCGAAGGAGACGGCCCAACGGCTGAAATGGAAATCCTGCGGGGCGACCTGGCTCGCTTGCTTTACGATGCAGCCAGACATGACGCGCGCTTCCGCTTCGGCGATCATATTGTCAGGGTTGACGAGATTGATCAGGCCATTTCAGTTACATTCGCAAGTGGCGCAACCGGCGATTTTGATGCGCTGATTATCGCGGAGGGCGTTGGGTCAGGCACGCGAGAACTGGTCTTTCCTGGTGAGAACGAGCCGCGCTGGATGGACCTGACTATCGCCTATTTCACTATTCCCCGGACGCCGGACGATGATCGAATGTGGCGGTGGTACAATGCGCCTGGCAAACGCAGCGTATCACTGCGCCCAGACCGCCACGGCACGGCACGCGCGATGTTGTCGATCTTTAAAGAAGCCGATGGCGCGCAGGATTGGAATACAAAGCGTCAGAAAGCCTTCCTGCGCGATTGCTTTGCGGATGCCGGGTGGGAAACACCGCGCATTCTCGAAGCCATGGACCACACCGAAGACTTCTACTTCGATGCGCTGCGCCAAGTGAAGATGCCGCGCTGGTCTTCAGGACGTGCGGTGTTGACGGGCGATGCGGCTTGGTGTGCAACCCCACTGGCAGGGATAGGAGCTACACTTGCCGTGACCGGCGCTTATGTTCTTGCCGGAGAACTTGCGCGCGCAGATGCCGTGGCAGAAGCTTTCGCTGCCTATGAAACGCAGATGCGGCCGATGGTGGAGGATGGACAGGGCGTCCCCAAGATCGGACCGCGTTTGATGCATCCTCAAACCCGCCTGGGTATTCGGTTGTTGCATGGCATGCTCGGTCTCGCTAGTCTTGACCCGGTCCGCAATCTCTCCGCCAAGATGTTCAGCGGCCCAGGCAAGGAAGTCGACCTATCTCGCTACCCCGAAGTGTGATCGGCAAGTTCCAACGCGGCGTCGCTCGAAAAGCGGCCGGGCATGTCAGCGTCTTCTGCTCGTTGCTCTGGTGCCAAGTTGCTCGAGAGCATCGGGATTGCTGCGGCCCCATGCGTAGAGCAATTCAACCGGCTCAACGAAACGCACGCCCAGTTCTGTAAGGCGGTATTCCACCGCTGGCGGCATATCGCTTTGGACATGGCGGCTAATCAAGCCGATCTCTTCCATATCTCGTAGGGTCTGCGTCAGCATCTTCTTCGAGATGCCTGGAAGGCTTCGCTGCAGTACGCCAGTGCGGCAAGTGCCACCATGACGAGCGTGCAAGGTGTGCAGCACCATGCTGGTCCATTTGGTTGCGAACAACGAGAGCACCCGGCGCGGGGCGCAGTCTTCGCGCCACTCTTCTTCAGCCGTACCTGGGAACATAGCTGGTAACCTTTTGGTGCCTAGTGACCTATTTGGTGCCGTCTAGAAGCAAACGCGCTTCGTGCCTAGTTGATTTGCCCATGCACGAGACGAAGGAAATGAAGATGGTGAAAACGGCCTTGGTAGTGGGGGCAAGCGGGATCGTTGGAAACGCAACGGCGACATTATTAGTCGAGCAAGGTTGGAAGTTATATGGGCTGGCCAGGCGGCCGATCGAACAGGACGGCGTGATCCCCATTGCCGCCGACCTGCAGGACGAGCAAGCGACCGGTGCCGCGCTTGCGGATATTGATCCTGACGCAATCTTCATCACTACCTGGCTACGCCAAGACAGCGAGGCGGAAAACATACGGGTGAATGCGAACATGGTTCGTAACCTGCTCGCCAGTTTACCGAGGGCGTCCGGCTCCCGTCACGTAGCGCTGGTTACTGGCCTCAAACACTACCTTGGCCCATTCGAGGCCTACGGAAAAGGCATCCTGCCCCAGACGCCTTTCCGCGAGGAGCAAGGCCGGCTCGATGTCGAAAACTTCTACTATGCTCAAGAAGATGAGCTTTTCGCCGCGGCTCGGCGCGATGGTTTTACCTGGAGCATTCATCGTCCCCATACCGTCATAGGTAAGGCGGTCGGCAACGCCATGAACATGGGAACGACCCTGGCGGTTTACGCGGCTTTGTGCCGGGAGTTGGGACGCCCATTCACCTTCCCGGGCTCCGCGGCCCAGTGGAGCGGCTTGACCGACATGACTGATGCTCGGCAGCTGGCGCGCCATCTCCTTTGGGCGAGCGAGACCAAACCTGCGCACAACGAAGACTTCAACGTGGTCGATGGCGATGTATTCCGCTGGCAGTGGATGTGGGGCCGCATTGCAGATTGGTTCGGCATCGAGCCTGTACCTTTCGATGGGATTGTGCGGCCTTTGGAAATGCAGATGGCGGATGATGCCAAGGTCTGGCGCAAGATTGCCGATCGGGAAGGCTTGGCCGAGCCTGATTTGTCCCGTCTCGCATCTCCTTGGCACACCGACGCAGATCTTGGCCGACCGATCGAGGTGGTGACAGACATGTCGAAAAGCCGGCGACTTGGCTTTACGTCCTATCAACCCACCGATGACGCCTTTTTCGCGTTATTCGAACGGCTTCGTTTGGATCGTCTCATTCCCTAGGGCATCGCCCGAAAGAGAGACATTCAAGTCTTGAATTGGGGAAGCGCGGGTATTCCAAGGCTAAACGCCAATTGGTCGGATCAAAGCCATTCCCAACGCCGGCCGCTGCTGGCAGCTTCCACGGGAACTGCCATCAGCCTTAAGCTACATGAACGAAGATATTATCCTGGCCCAACTTGTTCGGCTCTGAGAAGTGCCCGGGTTTGTCTCAACAGCCTTGACGCCTGATAGGCTGATCGTCTGCGGGTTGGTTGTTCACGCTGCGTCATGGAGGGCGAGCGTAGCTGGCCGGAGCGACGCCCCGCAAGTCGCGGCCAATTCACGCTGCCACGGCCTGCGGCAGATTGTCAAAGTAGGTTTGCTCGGGCGTACGCCCGCCGACGCTTGCGCCGGCCACACAGCGTGCTGGCAAGCGGGATCGGTATTGTTTTGTTTATCACGCTCGCCAGCTGGGCTATCGCGCCGCAGCGGGCGCAATGGGCAACGGGCAACGGGTAATGGGCGAATACACCGGAAGGGCGGTGTCCCAAACGAAACGCCTCTTGCATCGACCTTCTGGCGTTTCCCCCGCGCGATCAGTTTTAACCCCCACGCTGTGATGCTCACTCGGTCGGCGCCTGAGCTGCAATACTGCGAAGTGCCTGCTCGAACGCCTCAGGCGGCTGCCCTCCGCTGATCAGATAACGATCGTCGACCACGATTGCCGGAACGCTGTTTATCCCGCGCGACTGCCAGAGAGCTTCCTCCTCCCGAACCGCTTCCACATAATGCTCACTCTTGAGAACCTCGCGCGCGCGCTCGCTGTCCAAGCCCGCCGCCTGGACCGCCCTCATTAGCACATGATGATCCGAAACATTGGCACCCTGCGTGAAATAGGCCTCGAACAATGCAAGTTTCAGTGCGGTTTGATCTCCAAGCTCGCCTGCCCAGTGCAGAAGCCGGTGGGCATCGAAAGTGTTGAAGATACGGCTGTCATTCGTCATCTTGATCGCGAAGCCGACGCTTTGCGCGCGGTCGCGGATCGCAGCACGATTGGCGGCCGATTGCTCGGGTGTCGATCCATATTTCTCTGCAATATGTTCTCCCAGATCCTGACCTTCGGGGCCCATCGTCGGATTGAGTTCGAAGGGCCTAAACTGGATGTCTGCCAAAACTTCGCCTTTGAGGCGGTCAAGCGCGATCTGAAGCCCCTTCAAGCCGATAATGCACCAAGGACAGGCAATGTCGGAAACGAAGTCGATTTTGATACGCTGCGTCATCGACAAATCCTTCTTGTGCTTTTGGCCGGCTCAACCATTCGATCTGGGTATAAATAGGAGAGGTGTCGCTGCGCGGGGAGGGGGCGCGGCCGACATTGGGCTAAAAAGGGGCGGCGCACATTCCTTCTGCAAGAAGAACTTCGTGTCATATTTCAAAAACTAAACAGACACATCCCACGCTTTCGTGCCATTTCCGTCATCAACGAAGACCAGGCGGTGATGCTGCATCCTTCCGCGCTGGTACCACCAGCTGCGGGAGACAGCACAACAAGGTTCAGGACATACCGCGAGAAGAACGTCCCGTCTTCACGCGCGAGGAGAATATGATGACGTTGAAAACTGCTCTGTTACTTGCTGCCGTTTCCGGCGGTGCACTGGTCACGAGCGGGACCGCGTTTGCACAGCAAGCTGCCGCCGATACGGAAGCGGTCGATAACAGCAGCAGCGATGATATTGTCGTGACCGGTACACGTGCCGCGGGACGCTCCAAGCTTGATAGTGCCTCGCCAGTGGACGTGGTGACGGCCCAAGAGCTTAAACAGCAAGGCACGACAGAACTGGCAACGGCACTTGCGAGCTCGGTTCCCTCGATTTCCTTCCCGCGCCCTGCCGCAAACGACGGCACCGACGCGATCCGCCCAGCGATCTTGCGCGGGATGAGCCCTGACCAGACGCTTGTGCTTATAAACGGAGTGCGGGCTCATACTTCGGCCTCTCTCAACGTCAACGGGGTGGTCGGGCGCGGTTCCGCGGCGGTGGATCTCAACACGATTCCATCCACTGCGCTCAGTTCCATAGAGGTGCTGCGAGACGGCGCTTCTGCACAATACGGCTCGGATGCCATCGCCGGCGTCGTGAACTTGCGCCTTCGCGAAGCCGATCACGGCGGCGGCAGCACGGTGACTTACGGTCTCTACGATACGCAGGTGGACACCGCGCGGGACAGCCGCCACGTCATTGGTGAAAGTATTGTCACTGCAGCGGGATGGCAGGGCATCAAGCTTGGGCAAGATGGCTTCCTGACGGTGTCGGGCGAATATACCCACCGCAATCCAACCAGCCGCGGCGACGTCGACCCGCGCCTGGCCATCCCGGTCGTGGACAACCGCTTCGGCGATCCAAAGGTCGACAGCTACTCCATCTACGTCAACTCGGCTAAGCCGCTTAGCGAGACCTGGGAAATCTACGCCTTCGGTGGCTATCAGTACCGTGACACCAGTTCGGCCGCGTTCCCGCGCCTGACACAAGGCACCACGGGAGCGGGGGCTTACGGCCTTGAAGGGTTCCTTCCAAAGATCAACACTCATTCCAAAGACTTGACAGTGACCGGCGGGCTGCGCGGCGAAATCGCTGGCTGGAAAGCCGACTTCAACGCCAGCTATGGCCGCAACCGCATCGATTACTGGACGCGCGATTCCGCGAATTATACCTACGGCGCGGATAGTCCGACCGACTTCTACGACGGTGCGTCGATCTATGACCAATGGGTCGCTGGGGTAGACTTTTCCAGGCAATTTGATGTCTTCAAGTCGCTAAACGTGGCATGGGGCGCAGAGGGGCGCCGCGAAAGCTACCAGATAAAGGCCGGCGAACCCGCTTCTTATGGCTATGGCACGGCCTTTCCCAGCGCAACACCTGGCGCACAGGGCTTCCCCGGATTCGGGCCGCAGAACGTGGTTGACAGGCACCGTCAGAACGGTTCCGTCTATCTAGACCTCGAAGCTCAAGTCACCGATAAGCTCTTGATCGGATTAGCGGGTCGCGGGGAGGACTATTCGGATTTCGGCACGACCGGAACCGGCAAGCTCTCAGTGCGATATGACATTGCTCCCGCGTTCGCTATTCGCGGCACGGCCTCGACCGGCTTCCGTGCTCCCAGTCTCATCCAGCAGTATTATACGTCTATCACTACGGTCGTGCAGAACGGTAATCCGCTCAGCACAGGAACCTACCCTTCCACTTCTTCCCAAGCCGTATCGCTGGGGGGTCAACCGCTGGAACCAGAAAAGTCCACCAACCTGTCGGCCGGTTTCGTTGTGCGTGCCGGCGGCTTCTCGCTCACCGTGGACGGCTACCGCATCCACGTTCGCAACCAGATCGGGCTTTCGGAAAATATCCCGGTCACCGGTATCGAGGGCGTGTCCGCTGCCCGCTTTTTCCTCAACGGACTGGCCACGACCACCAAAGGTGTTGACGCGGTCGCAAGCTACAAGGTGCTTACAGACGCCGCAGGCACTTTCGATTTCACGGTTGCGGGCAACCTCAACAACATCAAAGTCACCAAGGTCCCCACCAGCGAGCTGTCGACCCTGTTTGCTCGTAGCCGGATCCTGACGATCGAAGACGGCACCCCTGGTGAAAAGGTGTCAGGCACGCTCGTCTGGACTGGCAACAATCTCGGGGCGACGGCGCGCGTCACATATTACGGCGATGTGCTGCAACCCGGCACTGTGGCCACGAGCGATCTTAATACCGGAAAGCGTGCAATCACCGATCTGGAAGTACGCTATCAGCCCCATGCTTCTGCTTTAGATCTGGCAGTTGGTGCTAGCAACCTCTTCGACGTATATCCCCGACAAACTCCGGCAGCTCTCAACAGTACGGGCGTGACCGCATTCCCGTACTACTCGCCGTTTGGCTTCAATGGGCGTTACCTCTATATTCGGGCCGGCCTAAACTGGTAGATCATTATTCCAAATGGGAAGACCGGAGGATTCTAAGATCTCCGGTCTTCTCTGTTTCGATCTCGTTCAAATCGGCGACAGCAGACTTTCCGCGGCGCGAACCGTCGGACTCTTGGCTTTATGATCTTTCTGTCAGCGGATGGACGGCGCGCCATTCTAAGATATGTATTCCATTGCTGGGTCCGGGTTTTTCCCGATAGCGCCGCCCAACTTGGCGTAGCATCCTTGGAAGACTCGAATGGGCTCCGCAGAACCGGTGCACACCATCGGATTTGTGTCGCTGGGAGTTTTGCGTGACGCCAATCCGCGCGGAACTCCCAAACCTTTCAAAGAACCCATCTCCGATATCCGGCGGCTCGCTACGTTGCCAGCTTGGAGCTTATCAATCTCGATTAAGCCCAGGCCCTCGAAAGCCCAGCGGAACAGCAAAAAACCCCGGAACCGAAACCAAATCAATGGACACGGTGTTGTGGCTTGACCCCCATGGAGTGAGCTTTATGCCAAAAGCAACGTTCGAGAATGTCGATGGTGATGACGTTGAGATCGACAGCGATGATGTCGTGCATCTTGCGGCCGGTGAGGAACCGGAAGTGACGATAATCGAACTCGAAAATGGAGACCAGATTGAGGTGGTTGCGACCGAACTCGAGGTTGCTGCTGAGCTCGGTCTCAATCCGTTGGAGTATGTAGATGTTGAAGACGATGATGAATCGATCGAAGGCATGGTCGAGGACGAAGGCCTAGATAACGAAGAATGAAACTATGCGGCGGCTAATTTTAGCCGCCGCACAATTCTTGATTTCCCGACCTGCAAGTATCATTCTATTTTTGAACAGACTCGGGCTCATCTTGCGATGCTCGCGCGGGGTGAGCCTTGCCGCTGGCCGACATCGTCAGGCGAATTGAATATTCCCATCTACAGCCTTAACTTAAACCGCGGTGGCATTCTCGCAGGGAGAAAAGCATTGTAGACCGGATGTGAACAATGATCATCCCGCCTATTGCTAATTTTTTCGATAACCGCCAGCACTCCTGCCTAGAACCGCCAGTTCAGTCCGCTTCGTTGCGGCGATCCGCAAACAATCTCGGCGTTTTCTTCGAAATCCACCGGGCACGTAAGTCCATATATTTGGGGGTCCGGGGACATGCTCGAAAAATGCCTTAAGTATTTTAATATCGAGCGAAGCCGCCTCTTGCAAAAGATTGACCTGCTGCAAACAGCGCCGTCTTCTGACCCGGCAGAAGCTCAGAAATTGAACCTGTTAGCCCGGATCACCGAAGAGCAGATAATCAAATGGTCACTCGATCTCGGCGGCGATGACAGCGAACAACAAGCAGCCCGACAAAGCAGGGAATAGCCCAACAGGAAGGGGAGGGCACCACAACCTGGCGACGTCCGCGATTCGCGGTTACCGCTTACACCCGCTGGATTGCTCCGCCTCGGCTGCCATTAACCGATCGCTTGATAGCGTTCGCGAAACTTTCGGAACTCATCGATACAACCGATGTTGTGGTGAATGAATGGGCGCGGGCCCAAACAATGTCCCTTTTTGGGAACGCCGGAGCTTGGCACATGACAGGATCGAACGATACTCGCGGGAAAGCCAATGCGAACCGCCCCGATCAACAATCCGTTGACGACCAGCGCCATGACCAAGGCCCCCCGGGATCTGTAAATGACTCGTCCCTGCCATCGCCCGAAAGGATCCAAGAGCTGCTGTTTGAAGCAGCGCGAATCGGACGGGACGATATGATCACCCCCCTGATCGACGCAGGCGCGGATCTGGAAGCCCACGATATCAAAGGCCATACGGCGCTGGTACTCGCAACGTACAATGGTCACGAGAGCACAACCGGATTGCTCCTCGAGCTGGGCGCGGCGGCCGATGGTGACACGGTGAGCGGGAGCCCGTTAATGGGAGTGTGTTTTAAGGGCCACCTCAGGATTGCGAAAAAACTCATTGATGCAGGAGCTGATGCCAACCAGCGCAATTCCGCCGGTCAAACGCCACTGATGATGGCATCACTTTTTGGTCACCGCGATATTATCGATTTGCTTGTTTCCAACGGCGCGGATCTGCGAGCGATTGACGCTGCGGGAAACGATGCTGTCAGCTTAGCCCGGGCCCAAGGCAACGAAGAGATGGCGTCCTGGCTCTTGGAACTCGGACCTTAGGGAGGTTTCGGAGCGTCCTGCGACTTCGCGATATGAAGCGAACCATGCACAACCAATTACGATGGCCTACGAATGCCCCGGCGATGATGACCTGCGTCTCTTGTCGAAAGAGGCTTTCCGCTGAACACAGCGATGCGTATTCATGATAAGCCGCCAGGTGGGCCACATCTTCCCGAAGACTGCGGCGAAACCGGCGGTGCTCCCATTTCTTAAAGCTCGAAGCGGCCTCGGGAGAGATCGCTCACGTCGGGTGAAAGGCCGAACAGATGATGCTCTTTGCATCGACTGGTTTCGGCGACGGCGAGGTCAACCTTAATCGCCCGGTTGAGGGGGGAGATGCCCGATCCCGGACATAAGGGCGCACACCCCTAGTTGCAGTGAACGAGCCACAAGTCGTCGCGGCGTACATCGGCAATCCATCCACCGAGCCATCTCATGGCTTCCACCATAAGAAGGCCACTATGAAAATTCTTAAATAACCTCTTGTACTTTCGGCAATAGCTGGCGGCCCGGCATAGCCGCTACGGCCGACGCACACCCTCGCGATCACCAGCGCTACGAAGGGCGACGCGACCAATATCATGATTATCGCCGCTATGATCGCCCGCGGTATTGGAGCGGCCACCGCTATCGCTGAAACGATCGACGCTGCTGAACCGAATGGCGCCACCACCACAAGTTCCATGTCTGCCGCTAAACCTGGGGATGCGAAGGATTAGGGCAAAGAGGCTTTTTCTACTCTAGTTCCAGCGATGCTCGAAGCATTTCTGAGCAGCGATCGCGCGTTCTCTAGATCGCGCGGCCGTAGTGGGAAATAATGCGTTGCGTGAGGTGCGCGCCCGTCACGCGTTTTGTGACACGCGTGACAGTGCAATGCAATTACGGCATCTAGCTAGCTAGGCCGACGAACGTGCCGTTGGCGGTTATGCTGGCGTTATGCCTCCTTTATGAGGCGGTAGAAGTAGTAATCCGTGCCGTCACGCCCGTGCTCGACAAGTATTCGGGTATCGATGCGAAGTTTCAGCTTACGGAAAGTTTGGAATATCACATCCCTGTCATGCTGGATCGTGTGAGGGGCGTTCGCCTTGGGGTGTCTCAACAGTCGCCTCAGGGATCGCCTGAAATCGAGCAAATATCTTGTCACGAAACGCCGCAAGCCTTTTGGCCCGTTAAGCAGCAAGTCTCGGGTTGGAACCTGGTGGCGGATGCCCACGATCAGGTAGCGCTTTGAAACGCGGCGCAATTCGCCCAGGACTTCCTCAAGACCGCGAGCGTCGACCCAGTTGAGGAAACGACTGCTGAGTGCGCAGTCGTAAGTGTCATCATCATCCGGAATGGCGCGGATATCTCCGAGTTGGAGCGTGCAGTCCGTCCAGCCCGCTTCGCCGTTTCCGTGCAGTTCTTCCAATTCGTCGACTTCTTCCAGCTTGGCGCGCGCGGCTTTCAGCATGTCGGGAGAAATGTCGCGTCCAACGATGGTCATGCCGCGCTTGCGGTAGAGCTTGAGAAAGCGCCCGGTTCCAACCGGCATGTCAAGCACGGTGGAGCCGGCAGTGACGACCCGCAGAAGTTCGTCAACCGCGCTGTCTTCTCCAAGCCACTTCGTGGTCGGCGCGCGGCGGGCATCATATCCTGTTGCTGCCGCGCCCGTGTATGCGGTGCTTAATGTCTGAAAATCCATCAATTGATCTCCTGTTGAAGCATCCTGTCTTGCAGGAAACCTGCAACTTGCTCTGCCGCATCCGCAAGGTCCGCCTCGCCGTCCACTTCGAGCACGGGGACATCACGGCGCGTCATGATGTCAGATGCAAGATCGAAGGCTTCTGCGGCGTTTACGGTGGCGGCATGAAGCTCGCTCGGGCTTAGATCGATGTGGGCATTGATCCGTCGGTCCCTGCTGCGGAGGCGTTCCACAATCACGTCGGGCCGCGCCGCGACCACTACGACCGCTCCGGGCTTTGGCACCGAAGAAAAATACGCCTCTCTCAGCGGGCGGTCACAGGCCCATCCCTTTTGAACAAGGGCGTCCTGTTGGAGAATTTGTACGGCAGGAGGAAGACGGTTCCAAAGGTGCAGGTCGCGCAGATGTTCCAACATGATCGGTAGCCTGGAGAATTGGGAGAACGCATCTCCAAACCCTGTCCGGGCCAATTCGATGCAGCACTCCAGGAAGGCGCTTTGATCGTGCAAAGTCTGCCGGAATGAAACTTCCGAAGCAGTTATCGCCAGTCGCCGGGCGTATACGTCCCCTATTCGTGGGAGCCGGAAGGCTGATCGATAGGAGATACGGCGCAATGGACTAACGCGATCCAGGTTTGCCATCGCCGCCAGAAACCTGCCTTCCTGTACCGTGCGATAGACTCGCTGCCGCCCCAATCGAGCATGCACCGCTTGATAGATAGCTGACTTTCCAACTCCCGGAGGACCGACGAATTCGACTTGCCGCTCGGATCCGGGAAAGACCGAGGATATCGCCATGGGCGGCACTGCATTGGGAATGGATAGGTGCTTCACCTTCACATCCTTGAGCCAGGAGGTTTAGAGCTTGGCTGCGCCAAGGCTTCGAAACAGGCGCGCTTCCGCAAGCGCCACCTTTTCAACCAAAAAGGTAGAGAATAAAAATTCGCGGTCAATCTATCCAGAATGGGTAGGAGATAGCGTGCGCGATTGCCGTTAGTCTGCGCGTCTGGGTACTGATTTATGGTAAGAAGTCGTTAAGGGAAAGGCGGTGCCATCTCTTAGCTATGTTATTGTAATTAATGCCATATCGAGTAAATAAGCCCTGACGATTGAGTTGATCCGGCTAGCTTGGAACGTCGGCGATAGCTCGGAACAGCGAATGATCAAAGCATCTGGCACGCTACAAGGCTGTTCATCTCGTTACATCCAAGCGTTCTCGACTGAAGGTTGTTTTAGAGGCTGGATAAGGCTCCGCCGAGTATATCTACGACAGCCTCTACTGTGCCCGTGGCCAAGCCGAAAACCTCATCAAACTGCACGAGACGCAACTCGCCAGCGATCGCACCTCGTGCCGCTCGGCCAACGCAAACCAAATGCAGCTCATCCTGCACACCGCCGCGTTCTGGATCATGTGGCGCATCCGGCGGGCCATCCCAAGGGCCTCCGCTCTTGCCACCGCCGAGTTCGCCACCTTGCGCCTGCGGCTCCTCAAGGTCGCCGCCCGCGTCATCGAAACCGCCACCCGCATTCGTGTCGCCTTCGCTTCCGCCTGTCCCGACGCCGCCGTGTTCCAGGCCATGGCCGCCGCGCTCAGGATAACCCCGACTTAGCTTGGGCGGCCATGCCGCAGAACGCTCACACCCCGCCCTTCAACCCAGCAAACCTCTCGATCCCACGCGATGAAAAAGACGCTACGATCCCGCTCGACCTGATTACGTGGAAAATCCGCAAGCAGGTGCGCGCTCGGGAATGCAGGCGCTCCATGAATAGGACGGGCTGGTGAAGCCCGCCAAATGACGCGCCGAGCAGTCTGTGCACATCCCGACAGACCTTCCTTACCACGCCTTAGTTCCAAACAATTGCTGCCCAGATTTTCGCAGACAGCCCGGGATTGGGTAACTCAATGATTCGGCGTTGAATCACCAGCCTGAAGTAAATCAAGCATAAACGTGAAAAACCTTAAAAGGTCTTCCTCGTCTTGAGGCCATTGAGAAAAACCTGCGGTTGATAAGGTCATGAAAACATGCTCGATGCGAGGAGCCGGGACGGCTGAAAAAAGTTGCACTGAAGAATTGAGATTTTTCTGCATCTGTTTAACATACACCGCAAATCGACGCCGCTCGCCATTACAATGCTGTCATTGAGAGCTATCGGCATCCCTTACGCGAAAAATAAAATCATCCCTCAAAATGGATATGAGATGAATGAAAGTTCATCATTTTGACGTGTATTTAATTAGCGCTCCGCGAATATGGTGATTGGACTTAGCATAAATTTAACTATCTGTGTCTAATTTGGTCGTCGAAGTGCGGAGAATTGGCGCAGTGACAATGCGAGCTAAATTGTCGGTGAGGGATGCACGGAAAGCCCTGCGACACCGGGTCGATTTTCAGACGGTTGGAACCAATCGCCGGCTGGGCGACATGGCCTTGCATATTATTAATCTTTCAGCGCAAGGCTTCATGAACGAGGGCACGATTGCTCTTGAGCTCGGCGAACGTGTTGAGCTTCTCCTTCCGTTCATTGGCCGGATCGATGCCCATTTAGTCTGGCAACATGGACACCAGGCGGGATTTCAGTTCGAGAGAGTAATCCGAGAGAAAGACTTGAATCAACTGCTTGCAGATATCGCAGAGCGACCGCAAGCCATTTGATGGATCGATGAACTTTAGACAGGATCGACTAGACTTCTTCGGGGCCCGTGCGATGAGTTACAAATGGTGTCTATGGCGGATCGACATGTGGTCAGCCGCTTTGGACGTTTGCACAATCCGTTGATCATCTTCAGGCCGTATATCGCGGCAATCGGCAGCATTTCACAGTGCAGATCTTATCGATAGGGTGCGAAGCGTGGAAGGGCTGCACTAGGGTGCAACATTTTTGCGTCTGCTCAAGTGCAAAAATTGTTGTTGTGTATCGCGGCGCCATTGTTACAAACCTTTGCAATAAAAATGAGACACTAGAGGGTCGCACCTCAACATAAACGCAATATCCATCGATCGCGGCCTTATACTTGGCGGTGACAGCGGAGCGCGTTCAAACACTCATTGATAGATATTCATGGGGGAGGCCACCAACATAAATGGCCTCAGGAAATGAGGCTCAGCAACAGAGCTTCTTAATGAAATCTTTTCGTAACCGGCTGACCGGCAGCGCCAGTGTGCTTGCCGCCGCCATGGCGTTCGCGCTCCCGGCACTAGCACAGGACAACACGGCTGCCCCCGACGAGCCATTGGGTGAGATCGTCGTGTCCAGCACCCGCATTGATGCCTCCGGCTTCGACGCGCCTACGCCGACACTGCATCTCGGCGCCGACGATCTTTCGGTCGGCCAGCGCGCCAACGTTGCTGCGGCGCTGAACGACATGCCGCAGTTTCGCGCAACCACCTCGCCCCAGACGACCGGCACGAATACAGGCGCTGGACAAGCACCGGTCGATCTTCGCGGACTCGGCGTGAACCGCACGCTCGTGCTCATGAATGGTCGCCGCTTCTCTAGCGAAAACGACTTGAATACTGTGCCATCGATCATGCTGAAGGGCGTCGACGTTGTCACCGGCGGCGCTTCGGCGGCCTGGGGTTCGGGCGCAGTGGCTGGTGTCGTCAATCTCCAGACTGACAGCAAGTACACCGGCGCTACATTGGGAGCCTCTGCCGGCCTGTCGCGCTACAATGACGATTTCGAATATCGCTTCGAAGGCAAGGCGGGGGTATCCTTTGGAGACGGTCGCGGTCACTTCGTGGTAGGCGGCGAATTCTACGACAGTGAAGGCGTGGTGCCCAAGGTCAGCCGCCCGAACGTGGGCCGCTGGGCGGTCTTCAACGGAACGATGACGCCGGATGTTGGCTATGCGAACATGGCCTACGGCGGCCTCATCACGTCGGGCGCGCTGAGGGGGCAAGCCTTCAATTCGAACGGATCGCTGCGTCCTTATGACTATGGCAATGCCGTCTCGGGGAGCTATTCGGCCGGCGGCGAGGGTCCTTCGAACGACGACCTGAGCCCACTTGTCACACCGCAGCGCCGCTATTCGGGCATGGCCAGCCTCAGCTATGAAGTCAGCCCCGCACTGACTGTTACGGCTGAACTGCGGCACTCGCGCATGTACAACAACTACACCTGGTTCGGTGATAACGTGCAGGGTTCGGCAAGCTCTGGCGTCTATATCAGTGCAGAAAACGCATTCCTGTCGCAGGGCATCAAGGACACCTTGGCAAGCGCAGGCCAGACCGGTTTTTACATGGGCCGCTTCAACAACGACCTGTCCTTCTCTCGCATCGATTTTGAGCGCAAGACTACGCAGGGTACGCTCGCGGTTGATGGGACTTTCGGCGGAGATTGGCGCTACAGCGCTTACTACAGCCACGGTGAGTACCAGAACAACATCGACACCCCCGGTTTCCTGCTTACGCAAAATTTCGCGAACGCTGTTGATGCTGTTATCGATCCGGCCAGTGGCGCTGCCGTGTGCCGCGTGGCCCTGACCAATGCAAACTCCGGCTGCGCACCGCTTAACCTGTTCGGAGAAGGCTCCCCCTCACAGGATGCCATCGATTACGTCACCGGCACCCCTTCGATGCGCGCGAAGTCCAAGCTTGATGTCGGCGGCATCAGCCTTCGCGGCGAGCCGTTCCAACTTCCTGCGGGCCCAGTCTCGATCGCTATTGGCGCCGAAGCGCGCAAGGAATCGATTCGGCAGACCGTGAGCGACCTCGATGCCGCTGGCGCCTATCGAACGTTCAGCTTCTCACCGTTATCTGGCAGCTTCAACGTGAAGGAAGCCTTCGCTGAAGTTTTGGTTCCGCTGGTCCACGACACCCCGCTTCTGCGCCGGTTTGACTTCAACGGCGCAGTCCGCCTGTCGGACTATAATACCTCTGGCTCAATCTGGTCGTGGAAGCTGGGCGCAACGAACGAATTCTTTCCAGGCTTCCGTGGCCGCATCACGCGTTCGCGAGACATCCGCTCGGCCAATCTTTCGGAACTCTTCACGCAGTCGACGACGGGCTACAATAATATCGTAAACCCCTGGAACGGGCAAACCGAATACGTACTCAGCAACGGTGGCGGCAATCCGGATCTCGATCCGGAGAAGGCCGATACCTGGACCTTCGGGGCGACCTGGAACCCGCCCTCGATCCCCCGCCTAAATCTCTCGCTCGATTACTTCGACATCACTATCGACGACGTGATCACCACAATCTCGGCTCAAGATCTGGTGACGCGGTGCTACAACGGCAATAACGAACTGTGCGGCCGCGTTGAGCGCAACGCAGCTGGGCAAATCACCCGCACCGTGTCAAGTTACGTCAATCTGTCGAACTACAAGACCAACGGTATCGATGCCCAGGTTGATTACGTCCTACCGCTTGACCAAGTCTTCGGCTCTGGCAAGGGACAGGTCCGGCTCGGTCTCGTCGGTACCTGGATCGACAGTCTGACTACCAACGACGGTGTCTCGCAGATCGAATATGTCCGTTCGCAGGGCTATTCCTTCGGTCTCGGCGTGCCCAAGTGGCGTGTAAATGCCACGGTTGGTTATGAGAGCCAGGCCCTGTCGGGTCTCGTGCGCGCTCGCTATATCTCGCCCGGCGAGTACAACTCGACGCTGGCGATCTCGAACAACCACATCAAAGCCTATACCTACTTCGATGCGCAGATGAAGGTGAGGATCAAGAATGATACCGGCCCGCAGCTCGAGCTTTATGCCAATGTCAACAATCTCTTCGACAAAGATCCGCCAGTCGGCTCGCTCTACTCGCCTTACTATGACGTGGTGGGACGCTACGTGACGATCGGCGCCCGCGTCGCGCTGTAAGGCTTGTGGTATCACTTCGGCGCGGTCCGCGAAGGACCGCGCCGATCCTTCCTGTCATTTCCCCAATTTCCCATGAGGACCGCCTGATGAAATCACCTGCCGCGCTCCATCGCCTTTCCGCAGGTTCCGCTTGCGCATTGGCGCTGCTGGCCCTGGTTGGCACCCCCGCCTACGCCGATGCCGAAAAGCCGGCCGCTATAGACATCGAGGACGTTCCCGCAATTCCCGATTCTGTGGTCTCTGCGACCCGCCCCTACCTGGAATCCCGCCGTGCCGATTTCCTCGGTTGGAATACCACCGACCGCTCTATGCTGGTCAAGACTCGATTCGGTGCGACTAACCAGCTTCACGTCGTGAAGGCGCCGGGCGGCGCGCGGACCCAGATCAGCTTCGGCAAGGAACCAGTGTTGGCCTCCTCGATGTCGCCTGCGAAGGACCACCTCACGGTGGTCATGCAGGATAGCGGAGGGGATGAATTCTATCAGCTTTATCGTCTCGCGGATGGGCGGCTCGAGCGCATAACTGATGGGAAGAGCCGGAACTGGCTCGGTGCCTGGAGCGCGGATGGCAAAACGATGGGCTACACCTCCACACGCCGCAACGGTACCGACATGGACCTCTATGTCATCGATCCGCGGGAGCCGAAGAGCGACCGCCTCGTTGCGCAGGTTAGCGGCGGTGGCTTCACCTTTGCCGCTTTTGCGCCCGACGGCAGAACCGCGCTGGCCGTCAATCGCCTGTCGATCAACAAATCCGTGGTCTACAAAGTGGAGCTTGCCTCGGGCAAGCTCAACGCGCTGACCGATGCCAAGGCAGAAGCCTCGTTTATCGACCCGCAATACGCCGCTGACGGCACCATCTGGGTGCTGAGCGATGCTGGCGGAAGCGATTTCACGCAGCTCGGCAAGCTCGATTCCAAGAGCGGCAAATTCACGCCGATTACCCGGGAAAAGTGGGACGTCAGCGACTACGCGCTGGCCGGAGATGGTAGCTTTATCGCCTATGCGACAAACGAGGCGGGCGTAAGCGTACTTCATGTGATGGACATGCCCGGCGGCACAATCCGAAAGGTCACAGGGCTGCCGACGGGGGTCATCCCCTGGGCGATCGGCCCTGCCATTCAGATCGCGCCTTGGGGACCCATTGGCTTCAGCCTGTCCTCCGCCAAAGTCCCGGGCGATGCCTTTTCAGTCGACCCCAAGACATTGGCGGTTACCCGCTGGACCGCAAGCGAGACAGGCGGGCTTGACGCAGCAAAAAATGTAGAGCCCGAACTCGTCACCATCAAGAGCTTCGACGGCGAGACCGTGACCGGCTTCCTTTACCGTCCCGATCAAGCCAAATTCCCCGGCAAGCGCCCGCTACTGCTCGACATCCATGGGGGGCCCGAAGGGCAGACCCGCCCTGATTTCCTTGGAGCGGAAAACTATTACCTGAACGAACTGGGCATCGCACTGTTCTTTCCTAATGTTCGGGGCTCCTCGGGCTTCGGCAAGCGTTTCGTTAATCTCGACAATGGTCCCTTCAAGCGGGAGGATTCGGTCAAGGACGTCGGAGCCTTCCTCGATCACTTCGCAAAAGACGGCACGCTCGATGCCGGCCGCTTCTCAGTGACAGGCGTCAGCTATGGCGGATACATGTGCTATGCCTCCTCGACACACTTCTCCGACAAGCTGAAAAGTGCGAGCTGCTATGTCGGAATATCAAACTTCGTGACGTTCCTTGAGAACACCCAGAGCTATCGGCGTGACTTGCGTCGACCGGAATATGGGGACGAGCGCGATCCCAAGCAGCGTACCAAGCTAATGGAGATCTCGCCGCTCACCAGCATCTCGAAAATCCACATCCCGCTGTTCATTGCGACGGGCGGCAACGATCCGCGCGTTCCCGCCTCCGAAGGCCAGCAGATTGCCAAGGCTCTGCGGGCGGCAGGTAATCCCACCTGGTACCTAAATGCCACCAACGAAGGGCACGGGTTCCACAAGAAGGAAAACGAGGAATATTACTTCCAGGCCAGCGTGGAATTTTGGAAGCGTACACTGCTTTCGGAAGGGCAGTAGGATGCGAAGCGGGCGCCTGATCGCCGTGATCCTCCTGGCCGCCTCAGTGCTGCCGGCAGTGGACCCCGGCTTTGCCCGCGCGCGGTCGACGCCGCCCGCTTCGGCCCCCACTGTTGCTGCAGCCGGATCGCAGGTGTCGGTGGCAGTGGACCATCACCTTCATGTTCATTCTCCCGCGATCCTCGCGTTCCTGCCGGGCTACTGCTCCAGTCCCGGCAGGATTGGCAAGTGCCCTGAAGCGTTTACCCGGGCCTATGGAATGGCCGAACTCATCGCGCAGATGGACAAAGCCGGAATTCGGCGGGGTCTTATCATGTCCACGGCTTACCTTGCGGAAAGCCCGATGATGGTGCCGGAGAATCCGGATCACGCCAATATCTTGCACGCGGCGAATGCATGGACTGTGGCCGAAGCCCGAAAGTATCCGGGGCGCTTCGGCGTCTATATCGGCGTGAACCCGATGACCGACACTGCCTTGTCGGAGATCGCGTATTGGGGCGCAGACCCCAATGTGACAGGAGTGAAGATCCATCTCACCAACTCAGGCGTGGATTTGCGCGATCCCGCCCAGGCCCACAAACTAGCGAAGGTATTGCGTGCTGCTGCTCGCTCCCACCTCGCGATCACGATCCACATGCGAACCCGGGCACCGGATTACGGGGCAAGGGACGTAGAATCGTTTGTACGTGTGGTTCTGCCGGCGGCCGGCAATACCCCAGTGCAGATCGCTCACGCTGCGGGGTGGGGGGGGACGGACCCGCAGACCCTTTCTGCCCTTGCTGCCTTCGCCAAGGCGCTCGAGACGCAACCCTTGCTCGCCGAGCATCTGACATTCGATCTCGCCGAAGTTTGGGGGGCCGACACCTCTGACGCCAACCTGGTGGCCATGGCTACCGTGATGCGCCGGATCGGCCTCTCTCATTTCGTGCCAGCCTCAGATTACCCATTCAGCGGCGACCTTGCCCGCTATTACGGGGCGCTCTACCCCCGCCTCCCTTTGACGCCGGCTGAATGGGCTGTGATCCAGTCCAACCAACCCGCTTACGCCCAAGCGGATTATTACAAACAAAGATTGCTCGTTCGTAACCGTCCGATTGTTACCGCGGTGGTTGGGCCTTGAAGCGAGTGGCGAGTTCGGGATCGTCAACGAAGTCATCGAGGAAGCAGTGCCAGGTCTGGGTGGTGCGGCGCGCTTCTCGAAGCATATCTGACAATTCGTCGACGCCATGGTCGGTGAGCGCCGTAATGGTCTCATCCGGGCCAGTGTAAACGCTGATGATCGCTCCGTATGTCAGATTGTCGCCGCTCCAGATGATGGCTTGCAACAGCTCCACGTCCTCGCCGAGCATTTCGGCAGCATAGGCCAGTGTGTGCATATGGGTGATCGTGGCCATCAGGCTACCTCCGCCAACGTCACCAAGGGCACCCAGTGCCAAGGCAGCAATTCCTCGATCCGGTTGATCTTATGATCATGGATACGGCCGAGCACGTCGGCGAGATAAGCCTGCGGATCGAGTCCGCTCATCTTGGCACTTTCAATAAGCGTCATGGCCCGTGCCAGGGTTTCAGCGCCTGCTTCGGAGCCCGCGAAGAGCCAGTTGCGTCTTCCAAGACCGATAGGTCTCACGGCTCGCTCAGCGGCATTGTTATCAATGGCGACACGCCCGTCTTCGATGAACAGTGAGAAGGCGTGCCAGCGACCCAAGCCATAACGAATGGCGCTGGCCAGGTCGCCCTTGACGGGGATGCGGGTGAGTTGCTGCTCGGCCCAGGCGCGCAATGCCTCGAGTTTGGGTTTGCTATGCTCTTGGCGCACGGCACGCCGAACATCGGCAGGCTTCCCGGCGATTTCACGCTCGATGTCGTACAACTGGCCGACGCGATCGAGGGCTTCTCGCGCTATCGGGGATTTGTTCGCTTTCCAGATGTCGTGGAAGTCACGCCGCCAATGGGCGAAGCAGGCAGCTTCCCGGAAGCGCGGTTCGCCGTCTGCGCCGGGCTCATAGAGCTTCGCATATCCCTTGTAGGCGTCGGCCTGGAGAATGCCGCTCGCTTTGCAAAGGTGGTTTTGCACGTGCTCCGCCTTCCAGTTGGAGGCAAAGCGATAGACCACACCCGGCGGTGCCGGCCCATTCCACGGGCGCTGATCGCAGACATAACCCCAGATCCTGCCTTGCTTCACGCCCTTACCGAGCCCCTGGGCCCGCCTTGTGTGATCCAGCACTTGGATCGGTGTATCATCGGCGTGGATGACGGTGCTGGCCAGGACCGATGCCTCAATACGCTCGATCAGGGGCTGCAGGGTTCGCATCGCCTTGCCGCACCAGTCAGCCAGCGTGCTGCGGGGAATGTCAGCGCCCATGCGGGTAAGGATTTCGTTCTGCCGGTACAGCGGCAAGTGATCGTCGAACTTTGAGACGAGCACGTAGGCAAGCAGGCTGCTTCCGGCCATGCTGCCGGGGATCGGGCGGCTCGGAGCCGGCACCTGCACCATTTTCTCACAGCAGCGGCAGGACTTCTTCGGCCGCGCTACCTCGATCACCTTCAGCTTGGCGGTAATCATTTCGATGATTTCGCTCACGTCCTCGCCGACAAGGCGTAACTCGCCCCCGCAATCGGGACAAGCGGCGCCCGGGTCGAGTTCTTTTCGCTCGCGCGGGGTGTCAGGCGCAACACGCGGGCGCCGGGCCATGGCCCGTGCGCTGTCTACGTGCGCAGTGGCCTCATCCTCTTCGACATCACTCGGCAAAGCGACGGTTTGTGCCGCGGCGACCAGAATGTCCTCTAGGGCCAGTTCCAGCTGCTCGATCTCGCGTTCGATCTTTTCCGAGGATTTACCGAAGGCCTGTTTCTTCAGTTTTGCAATGCGCAGACGCAGGGCCTGAACCACCAGATCATGTGCACGGACCGTTGCCGCCAGCTTCGCGTTTTCCGCCTGCAAGTCGGCGATTATCGCCTTCAGCAAAGCTGGGTCTTCGGGAAGGTTTTGCGCCGCGCTCAGCATGATCCTGCTTACCAGCCAGCGGCAGGAATATCCATGAAAACAGCCAGATTCAGGAAGAAAAATCAGCCCACATGGCTAGGCGGTGCGCCCCAATTTGGGCGCCTCCAGTCGATGCCTTCCCAGAGCATCGCGAGCTGCGCCGAGGTCAGCCGCGCAGTCCCGTCCGCCGCAGAGGGCCAAGGAAACGGCCACGCTGCAAGACCTTGTAGTACAGGCAAAATCCCTGCCCATCCCAGTACAGGAGCTTCACCCTGTCGCCGCGACGTCCTCGAAAAGCGAACACCGCGCCGCTTGTCGGTTTTTGTCGCAGCACCGTCTGGGCCAGCTGACCAAGGCCAGAGATGCCTTTGCGCATATCAGTGACGCCGCAGGCCAGATAAACCCGCACGCCAGTTCCCGGCCCGATCACGCCGCCTCCACGCAGCGGATGAGCCCGGTCAGGGCGATGGCCTCGATGTCGCTTCCAAATCGCAAAGTCCGGCCTTGCGTCAGGCGCAGCTCAACCATGCACGTCCCGCCTGGGCTAGCGCTGTGGGCAACTTCAGGGCTCCGAGCGGCAGGCATCTCCACAGGCAGAAAGACTGGCTCCGGTGGGGCTAGCAAGAACCCGCGCTTCTTCAAATCATGTCGCCACGTATAAATCTGTTGTCGAGTTACATCGTGGCGCCGGGCTACCTCTGCCAGCGTCGCGCCATTCACGCCAACGGCACTGATGATCTCCAGCCGCTGCTGATCGGTCCACCGGCGCCGACGTTCCTGACCCAGTATCTCCGCCCTCATTGCAATCCCCGATCAAGAGACGTCGTTAGCGACGTCGCTATGACCGTCTCTTAAGAGATTATCGCGCCATCAGGCAGGCGGTCCCGATCGGACGGTTACGCTCGTTCGATAAGCGTCATCTCTTCAAGACACCGGCTTTGTGCGAGGTATCCCCCAAGATGCAAATGCGTGACCAGTCAAACTTGCAATTGGCTCACCAGCCTTGATGAAGCTGACGATGCAGGTACGCCGCCATCGCTGGCTTGGCCAAGTGTAAACTAGGAGGCGCCCTGCGCACCAGGCCCGCCAATCATAGGACGTTTCAGGATGTTCGCCGCGTTTGCGGAGGTGTTATTGAATAAAATAGATATGACGAGATATCGGTAAAAGAAAATTCGACTGGATTTATAAGTAAACTATATTAGTTTTGGACGACAGAATTGAACTAAAACCAAAGAGCAATACCGCAATATTTGCGAATAATCCGGCGCAAGCGCTGCCCATGCGATAAAGACATCCCCCCCGTCCCGGCATTACCCCTGAGTTCCACAAGAGAAAAATAGTTCCACAAGAGAAAAATATCAGCGGCGTCCCACAGGATTGGCCACCGTGCACTGCTCAGGCGGGCAATAGCCACGGGTATTCACACCTGCCTTTCTGCCGTGCTGACAGTGTGACCCTGCCGCGGCATCGGTCGCTAAAACCATACTTTATTCGCCCATTCGCAATTTATTTCATAGCCCCTGTAAAACGCCTTTTGCCTGTCCGCATAAACAGGGGCTGCATCACGTGTGCTGCCGGCAGCGGAAAAGGCGCCGCCGGCAGCGGCATTTACCGCAGGTCTGAATTCGACCGGGTCACGTCGCTTGCCGGCACGCCTAATGGCGGTAATGGCTTGGGTATGAGGGGGTGGATAGGGTCCTTTGCGATCTCCTGCTGAAGGAGCGAAACTGCCGCTTCAAGTTGGGCATCCCGGCCTTCGAAAGTCGCATGCGGTCCGTTCTCCACTTCGACGTCCGGGCCTATGCCGTGTCCCTCCACAATCCAGGTACCGTCGGCTGCATATTGCGCGTTCTCGGCCACTCTGACTGCCCCATCGTCGCTCAGCCGGTTGCGATCGGACAACCAGATGCCTGCCCCCGCCGTGCGCTTGCCGATCAGCGGAGCGATGCCGAGCGACTTGATCGCGGCGGCGAAAGTCTCCCCATCGGAGTAGGTCCTCTCGTCGATAAGAACGGCGACTTTGCCACGATAGGCATTCTGCATGTTCGTCGTTGGAACGCCGGTGCCATCGGGCTTGGCCCAGAATGCCCATGGGCGGCGCATCAACATCGAGATGATAAGACTGTCGATATTGCCGCCGTTGTTGTTTCGCACATCGATGATGAGGCCGTCCTTGTCGAGCTGTGCAAAGTAGTCGCGCGCGAAACTGGCGACGTCGTCCGATCCCATGGCGCGAAGATGCAAATACCCGATTTTTCCTCCCGACAGTCTCTGCGCAGCAAGGCGCCTACCTTCAACGAAGTCTTGGTAGCTGGCGGTTACTTCGCCATCAAAGGTCATCGGCTCGACGATAGCGCTCAGAGCACGGGTCCCTCGTGTGACATCAAGGCGAACTTCCTGGCCGGCCTTCGACGCCAGTTCGAGCCGGAGAGCGCTAAGTGAGGCAACGGGTCGGCCGTCGACACGGCGAATCACGTCCCCAACCCGAACATCGACGCCTGGCCGGCTGAGCGGAGGACGTCTGGAAACGAGGTCTGCCTCTGCCCGGAAGATACTGTCCACGCGCAGCCCTCCCGCAACAGCGGTGTAACGCGCGCCCAGAAAAGCCATGGCGCTGTTCTCGTCATCCTTTGGCAAGTCACCGGGGCGCACCTGGCTGTGCAGGATGCCCAGTTGTGAGGCCATCTGGCCGAGGATCGTATTGAGTTCGGCCCGGTGCCCGATGCGGGCCAGAAGAGGTTCCATCCGCGTCCGCACCGCAATCCAGTCGACACCGCGCATGGCCGGATCGTAGGCAAAGTCACGGTGAAGCCGCCAGGCGTCGACGAACATCTGTTTCCACTCCGAGGCGGGATCAACCGTAAGACGCCAGTCGTCCAGCCTAACGGTGTCCGGCTCGGTCTTTTCAGGTAACTTGCTCTTGGCGGGCACCAGCATGAGCGCCGGTTTCTTCGCGGGCCCTGCGACCACCAGGAGAGTTTTGCCATCTGCGGAAATATCGGCACTTTGGACCTTGTCCGCGAAAGTCTCAATTTTTGGATCGCTCTTGTCGATCGCGATCGAGACAAGCTTGTCATCTTTCAGGCTATACAAAAAGTCCTTGGAAGCGAGCAGCATCTCGCTCATCCCCGGCTCGGTCGGAATTTTGTAAAGACGTTCCGATACCCCATCGATTACGATATGCGCAGCCTTCGGTTTCTCGTCCTTCTTTCCGTTATCCCCTTTTTTTTCCTTGTCCGAAGAAGGTTCCTCATCGCTTTCGGGTTCTTCGTCGGGCTTTCGGCTTAGCTCGTTGTCCTCGCGAAAAGGGAACTCCGACGCTGGATCGAGCTGGAGCGCATAGATTTCACCGCGATTTGGGAATGCCACACCCATGTTGCGATCGCCCCAAGGGCTGCCCGGTGTCGGTTCGAAATTGCGGTCGGACAGGAAATAGAGCCATGCCCCGTCATGAGCGAAGGTAGGCGCATAGTCGTTGTACTTGCCTGAGGTCGCCTTCACGCGCGCACCGCTATTTATATTTTGCAGGAAAATGTCGGTGGTGTTGGCATTGTTGCGGCGAGAGACCTCCGCATAAGCAATGTGCGTTGAATCTGGCGAAAAGACGAGGTTATGAAAGGGCTCGTCATCGCCGGCATCGCTTGTAGCAAGCAGGGTGACGCGGCCGGTGGCGATATCCACCTTTTGCAATCGGGCCTGCTTGTCCCACAAGACTAACGCCTTCCCATCGGGCGAGAGCGCAAAGGACCAAATGTAGGCGTCATAGCCGTGCGTGATCGCGGCGGGTTCTCCTGAACCGTCCGATCGCATGGTGTAGATGTCGCCGCGCTCTCCCTGGTCCAGGACCATGAATACGCGCTCGCCTTTAGGCCCTGCAACCGCCTGCCGGGCGCGAGCCTGCAGCGGCACCGAGAAGTCCACCCGGCGCAACTGTTTGGGCGCACCCAGTGCTACCCGCCCGCGCGCCGTTACAGCCACGCTTTCGCCCGACGGCGATATCCGGGCGCCCTCCAACTGGCTCAAAGGTGCGCCGATCGAACGCAGTCGCGTTTGTTCGCGATCGGTAACAATGTCGATGGAGAGCTTGCGCAGACTATTGTCCCGCAAGGAGAAGACATGAATGTCCGCCCCGTTCTGTAGAAAGATATCTCCTGTATCGAGACTGGCCTGAAGCACGGGGAACGGCATTTCGGCGGAGAGCTTGGTTACACCGCTGCCATCCTCGTTCACTGACCAGACAGCATCGGCGCCGCTCTTGTCCGAAATGAAGTAAACCCGGCCAGCATAAGCCATCGGGAAGCGAATTGGTGCATCGAAGTCCGCCAGCAGCTGGACTGCCTCCACAGCCGTGCCGGTCCGCCAACGCCAAAGTTGTTCCATTCCGCCGCCCCTGTAGAGAACGGCATTGTCACGCGCGCGGGCGGTCAAGCCCCGGCGGCTAAAGAACAGGGTCTGGCCGTCCTGACCGTATGTCGCATCGTTGGCGCGCCAAAGCGGAATAGGGGTGGCTTCTCCGCCAGCTGGATCGACGGTGTAGAGTATTTCCCCTTGACCCGCACCAGTGATGCGAGAGGCGTAAATAACCTTGCCCTCGGGCGTCCAACCTACCGTGCGCAGCATACCTCCCTCAAACGTAAGGCGGCGGGGCGCTCCGCCGCCGATCGGCATGACATAGACGTCCTGGTCACTGTCATAACTGGCAGTGAAAGCTACCAATGTGCCGTTCGGTGAGATATGAACGTCACTTTCCTCGGCAACATGGTTCGTCAGTCGGGTGGCAGTCCCGCCGTTTCGGTTGGTGCGCCAAAGATCGCCTTCGCTGGCAAAAACAAGCACGTCCGCGCGAGCGCTCGGATATTGATAGTAGCCTTGTTCTGCGTAGGCAGCAGAAGACGCCAGAGCGAACAAGCTGGTCGCGATCGCGCGAAAACGATTCATATTAGAGAGCCCCTGGTCGAACACCTGAAGCGATCATGGCCCATCTGGGGAGCGCAGCGCAACCTGCGCGGCGATCATCAGCAGCGAAGTTATATCCGTTTCGGTTGCTGGTCTAAGCGGTATAGAAAGGTCTGCAGCCGGTTCGCAGGATTACCGCGAGTTCTGCCGGGGGTGCTGATTGCTTATGTACCGCGGGGTCAAGTTCCGGATTTTTGTCGGACTGTACTGTTGATTGGGATGGCCGCTATAAGCCTTCCGCTGGGCCACGGACCATAGGCAGAACCGTCTATGCCTCACCGAGACATAAGTCTCCAAGCAATATGTTTATTTTCAGGTATACCGCCCGCTCAGAAGCCGTGCCCATCGACCACGCCGGAGCCGAAGGGCCGCGTCAGCTTGGCACGCTCATGAAGGCACAGTGCACCGCACCAAGATCAGTGTCCTACCACCTCATCGCGTGTTGGAACTGGAGCTAATGAACTCTCCTGCTTGTTCGTGCTTGATTTCAGCCGCCCCGAGGGGACCTTTCGCGTTTTGCCTACCAACGAGCTGCGGGCTGGCGTATACCATCTTGAACGCCCATGGAGACGGACATGTTTGAAATTGACCCTCCCATCATAGATTCCCCGCATTCGCAGACCTTTATCCAGGACGGCGTTACTCTCAGAGTAGTGATCTTCAAACTTGAGGAGGACGAGGGCTGGACCTTGGAGGTGGTCAATGAAGCTGGCACTTCCACCGTTTGGGAAGAGCCGTTCGATAGCGACATGACAGCTTTAAACGCGTTTAAGCGCGCAGTTGAGCAGGAGGGGATCGAAGCCTTTCTCGACGATGATAATGGCGGCTCGGCCACCATTCACTGATAGGATGGCTGCTGTCTTCGGCGCTGAAAGATGATAAATACTTCAAGGCCATGCATGGAGAGTTTATGCGGCTGTTCGCCCGCGCAGGCCGAGACGGTAGGATACCGAAGCCTCCCGGACTTCCTTGCCACATGCATCGCAGACGCCAGGCCCCCAGTGACTACGTTGGGTGGTATAACGTCGCTATAGCTCTGATCTCCGTAGCTGGGGCGGCCGGTTCATCTCGTTAGAAAAAGAGCGCGAAGGAGGGTGCCGGGTAAGACCGATTTCCCAATAAGCGGTTTAAGGAGGTCCCCGCCTCCCGCATTGACATCCCGATTACCAGTTCGGCTGCGTCCTGACTGGAGCCTTTCTCAGGAGATAACGGCTATCCGATCCAGCGAAGGCTCGAACTGAATGGGATTTTGCACGTCACGCCAGCCAAATCGCGAAAGCCAGGTCGTGCAGAACCGGAAACCGATGTGCGAATTAGCTGTCTGCAAATCCATGCTTGTCAGGTCTGGAATTTCGTGAAGAGCCGCTACTCGGACCGGCAGCGACTCAGTGAGTGCTGCCAAAACCCACCGGCATGCGCAAGGCGTCGGCGGCTTCGTCGCTCTCTCGCTGACCCGACAGCACATCCAGCATGCAGTTAAAGAACTCGAGCGCTTCGTAGCTCGTCGTCAGGGGCAATGCCACTTTTGCGCCAAACAGGGCTTTATCCGCGTCATCCTCCGAGGCGCGGCGAAGCATCTTCATGCCGATATGCTCGTCTTTGAGGATTGACGGACCGTGCGCTGCCACCGCGCCGATCAGACTGAGCAGAGCCAAATGCTCAGACGCTGCTGGTGAGCTTTTGAGAAAATCACCAATCTCGATGCGCGTGACAGCCCCGCCTGAGGGTTTGTTAGCCTCATGTATCACATAGCCTGCGCCGTCCATATCGTCTCGCGCCAGGAGCCAGCGGTCACCATTCGAGCTTGACGCAAATTCCTTGCCAGACATTTTCATCGCAGAATCCTTTTTTTGTCGGAATTACCCGGTCATTTACTGGCGAAGAGACTGCTTCTGACGACAGTGAGCGTACCTTGCACCGTTGAACTTTTCCCAATACCTTTCACGAAGCGCTTCTCCGCTAGAACACGAGTGAACGAAACTTGGGGCCGCGCCGGTCGAGACTGCGTGAGCAGGAGCCAGAAGCCCGTCTTTGAACGGACACCAGATGCATCAAAGCCTCCAATACAGGCAGTCCGCTGAGCCCACTTCACTATGGCTTCGGTTCTGAAGATACTGCCAATTCTTTTGTGGAAGGTTTCGCGGCATCCTGTTTGGGAGGAAGGGCTTTTTCGGTTTGTGCGCTACCTTGTTGCCTCGAACCTGACCCTTAGCCATTACATGCCGACAGTGCCGAAGCCTTATCCGCTACCAAGAGCTCGGCCATGCGAGCTGTGGCCGTGAGGCTATGCTTCCCGGTTAGAGCGAAGCGACCAGGTATGCTCGCCCCTTGTCGCCATCGCGTTCCATGCCTCGGCAGAGCGCAAGCATCTTTCCTTCACGTTCTGAAGGCCAGCCATTTCCGCTTCTGCGAGCGCAGCGGCGGCACGTGCAAGATAATCGTCTTTGACGGCCATGAGTATGTTCTCCAACCCGGTGGCAGCTACAAACGCTTGCCATAGACGGCGCACATCGAGGGCCGATTAACAGGAGCCGCAAAGCGCCAATAAACGTCAATACGCTTCCGGGATTTTTTATATAAACCTGTCTACTAAAAAAGATAGCTTCAATTCCAGGTAAATTTCATTACCCTCCGAATTTGTTTCTAAGACAATTGATCTATAAATTCTCAACGTCTGCGAAATGGTGATGCCGATCGGAGCGCAGGCCTTCCGGCACCGGTGCGATGGGCTGGAAGACCGAGTCGACCGCACTCAGAAACCTTGGCGCATACCCGTTCTTGCGGGCGGCTGACCAGTTCGCTTGTCGCCACCGTCCGCAGCTACTGCATCTTCATGCTCGGCGGTACCTTCGCCCTTCTGGGGATAGTGAATTCTGCGCAAATGGCGGCGGCACGCATCATGGAGATATTGCAGGCACGAGCTACGCTAACCGGCCCTTGACCGGACAGGCATCGCAAAGGTCGAAGTGATCCGCCATCCGACCTTATCGAAAACCGGAGATCTGGCTAGTCGATCACGCAGAGGAGGAAAGCGTACAGGCTGAACCCTGAACCATAAAATTGACCGCTGAACGACGGGAAGGGGGCGGCTACACGCGATCCGATATATCAAGAGCGGGCTGATATCCGTCCTGCGAATGCGCTCATTCTGGCGAGTGCGCACCGGGCATAGCTGTGTCAGCGTGAAAGGATGACAAAAGTTACAACCACACGTTTTTCCGCTCACTCTGAATTTGGAGGCGGGTGGCCGACGATCCTGGGCGCGGCGCTGGCAATTGGCGTAGGCATGATGGGCGTTGGCTTCTATTCTTTGGGCCTGTTTGTGACCCCGCTTCAGGCAGAGTTCGGCTGGACGCGAGCGCAGGTTTCCGGCGCGGCGACGTTTCAACAGTTAGGCATCTTCATGTCTGCGCCGATCATTGGAAGATTGGCCGATCGCGTTGGCAACCGTACCATCGCCATTGCCAGTTATATTGCAACTCCGTTGGCTTTTCTGGCGCTGGCTCAAACCGGCCCTTCGCTGACCGCATGGTATGCTCTGTGGCTGCTCGTGTCGCTGGCGGGCTGTGGTACAACGCCCGCAATATGGGCTCGCGTGGTTTCGTTGCGGTTCGACCACCATCGCGGTCTGGCTCTGGGACTGATGCTGATGGGCACTGGAACGGCGGCGATGCTCGCCCCTGCGCTGCTCGGCCCGTTCATAGCCGCCCATGGTTGGCGCGCCGGGCTGACGGCGCTCGCCGCAATCGTGGCGGCCATCGGCATTCCTGTCAGCTTGTTGACCGGTCGCGAGGAGCCCGCGTCCGACCTTAGGGCGCAAGCGCACGATCGCGGAAAGATAGAAATCAACTTTGCCACTGGCCGCATTGCGCTGGTTGGGTTTCTGCTGGGTGTGATCGTGGCAGCGCTGATCGTCCATCTCGTGCCGATGCTGATCGACCGGGGTACCTCCCCCGCGCAGGCCGCGCGCATGGCGGCCCTCGTTGGGATGGCAGTGTTGGTCTCGCGGTTGGTGGTCGGCTGGCTGTTCGATCGTTTTCACGCTCCGCGAGTGGCCTGCCTGTTCCTGACATCACCCATCATCGCATGCGTCATTCTCTGGATGGAAGGCCCTGCTGTTCCTGCCGCGCTTATGCTGGGCCTTGCCGCAGGCGCGGAAGTCGACATGCTAGCCTATTTCACCAGTCGCTATGCCGCGTTGGAGAATTACGGGGCCACTTACGGTTTAGTGCTGGGTTTGTTCAGCTTGGGCGCAGCGTTCGGGCCGCCGCTTTTCGGAGCAGCCATTGACTCGACCGGCAGCGCTGATCTGGGGTTGCTGGTCTGTGGCCTTGGATTAATCGGCGTCCAGGCGCTGATCGCCTCATTGGGCAGGTATAGGGCTAGGTGAATTACCCACCGGATTTCAGATCAAACCAAGGAATCCTTATCCAACCTACCTTCCCTCCATTTACCAGTTCAGCCTCCTACGCCGTTTTGTCTCGTGAACTCTCGGTGGAGGGCGGCGGCAATGGGGCCGACCTAGGCGACCTCTGTCGACGGATTTCCAAAATCGGCTTTCCGCGCAGACGCTGCTGATCGGCCAGCTGGCGAATGAGCTTGTTGACCAGCGCGATCTTGTCCGCGCTCACGCAAACGAGCCATTGCGCGGGACCATCATGTCGCATGCGTTCGGAGCTATTGACCAGAATCCCCGCCGCCGCAGACGCATTACCAGCACGAGCGCAAATCTGCCCGAGACGCCGAACGGACCATGGCCGCGTTGCTGCGAGCGAGCTCGGCCTAGAGTTTAGCCCACGCGTTGCCGCGCGCCTTGAGGTCAAGTTGATCCGGTCGCGGTGATGGTTTGGGGAGGCGGGTAAAAGCGATCCCCGAACTGAGGCCCAACGCCGCTTGTTGCAGCGCACCTGCCACAGGTCGTCGCAGCGTACATCGGCAATTCATCCAGCGAACCGTCTCATGGCCTCACGCATAAGGAGGCGACTATGAAAACTTTTAAATTATTGCTGGTACTTGCAGGAGTGGCCGGTAGCCTCGGCGCGGCAGCGACGGCAGACGCACACCCTCGCGATCACCACCGGTACGAGGAGCGACGCGATCACTATCGCGATCACCGCCGCTATGATCGCCAGCGGCATTGGAGCGGCCACCGCTATCGCGGAAATGATCGGCGCTGTTGGACGGAATGGCGCCATCACCACAAGGTCCGTGTCTGCCGCTAAACTCAGTCCAGATGTGGTTGTCTAAAGGAGGGTCGGGCTGTCAAAGGTCCGGCCTTCATGGCATTTGGTTCCTCGCCGCTTGCGGACCACGGCTTGTCGTTCGGTTCAAGACTATCGGCCGTTGTCATATTCGCAGCAGTAAGAACGTAAGGCATTCTACTCGTTCAACGCTCGCAAACTTCAAGCGCTAACTTAGCGGACGCTTCCCAAGCAATCAAAGTGATGGCAGACGCGGCAACTCACCAAGCAACCCACCGGTTATTGCCGTGCCGCACGTCCGCAACGATCAAAAGGGCAGGGCGCGTTAACCTGTCAATCGCAGATGTTATCCGGATTTGATCGCCAAAGGAGCGGCAGGGTCCCGGCTCAATCGCAGTGCGTTCGTTGGCCAGGCCGCCCCCGCGAGAACTTGTGTGCTGGCCGATATTGATTAGGCATCAGGAGCATTGGCGCTGTCACCAACCCCTCGATAGATAAGATCGGTTTTCCGGCAGCGCCGCCTTGCATAGTTCCTAACTTGCAAGCGCTTTAAGGGACATCGACGAGATAAGCGATGGAGCTCTGAAGACGATGCGGCCATCATGCCTGCGGACAGTCACAGCCCTGATTATATGCCCGCCAATCAGGTGTTATGGACAAGCCTAATCACGCCTTCGAGTGGACGGCCAATCCATGCTTCTTTACCAATCATCTGGCGATCTTCGAATATCGGTACGCCATACATCTCAAAGTCCTTACGGAACAGGATCAGATCGAAGGGGGCATATTCTCGATATCGAGAAACGCCCCCTTCTCACCGCTCGGCATAGGGCAACTTGGGAGAGAGCCATGCCGCCGAACTTGATCCGTCTACAGATCCGATTACGGCAACGAGGCTAGATTGGCATCGGTTCCTAGAGAAAAAGCGAAATAGCTTCAACGCAGCACGACAAAGATCGGAACTCTATATCCTGGGCAATAGGTTGCGAAAAAACACGCCGTCCAATAGATTGGATTGCGCGCCAATATTACTTGCATCGGGCCGATGCTGTCGATCGGCGTTCATCAGGTTTTGACTGACTTAAAAAGCTTCGACGCCTGCGATCTAAGCGTAGAGTGGGAAGAAAGACTCCGATTGCGAAGCTTGCGCGATCGCTACCTGTTAAAACATCCGCCTCCCGGACGGGACGCAATCTCGATAACCGGGGTGGGCTGTAAATCGGCTGTATTTACAGGATACAAATATGCTTAAAGCTAATCTCGAGGGATGGGTTAGTCCCGCGGTGCCAACGCAATACGATCACCGCCGGCGGCGGCAGCACAGATGCCGTTCACGTAACGACTACGGTGAGTCTGGCTTCGTCAGAAATATATGACAGCCGGTGAGAAACCCGGCCTGGAGTAAAGCGCGCATAATAAAAGAGGTCCCGCAGAGGTGTATTCGGCCGCGGGACCTGAGGTTCAGCGTGATGGGTCTGGCCGAAGCAGACTGATGGCTTTTCAAAGCAATCCATCAACTGGATCGGGTGCGCCTCCTTGCATGAGACGTGGGTCGTTCTCACCCGAGTGGGAGGATAGCGCTTGCGAAGGGCGGAAGTTGCGCGTTTCTCATAATTGCGAGATGATCTCAACAAAGCAGCCCCGCCCTTGCCGCGGTACTTTGATCCCTGAGCGCGAAAACGGTATGCCTGTAAGGGACAACCATAGTGGAAATTCTGTGTATTGTCAGTGGCATACCGCTGGCGTCGTGACCTGACAATGACGAACAGTCGCATTGACCGCAGCCGGCGAGGCACTCTGAGAACTGTCAGTACTTCGCATGTACGCGCGATGGCACTGCTAAGCCGCTCGCCTTGGCACGCCGCTGAAGAGCGAACCACTTGACCGAATCCCAGACGCTGATCCTGGCGAGCGCGCAATTCACCACAAATGACACACAAAGGGCTGGGTCACTGCATGGCCGTGCCGGTTCGCTGGGCTTCACGAGCCGATTGCAGCTGCTGACGCGGTCAAGAAAAACACTGACAAATGCTGATCGAACTGATTGTCACAAAGAGCGGGCGGCGCCAAATCATCCGCCGCCCCGGTAATACCGCCCTCAGCGCGGGCGATTCCACTCCCCCCGGTCGCGATCACCATCACGACGATGATCGCCGCGGTGACGGCCCCGGTCGTGATCCCGATCATGACGATCATACCGGTCTCCGTGCGGCGGGCGGTAGCGGCCTGGGCGGTCATCAGTGCACGCGGCAAGTCCGGTGCTGGCGACCATCAAGAGGGCCACTCCAAGTTTCAGGTAACGGGGCATTCGAAACTCCAAGCTGGATGCGTCGCACGGCGATGCAGTTTGGTGGAGTTAACCTGAAGTCCTGAGCAGCTGCGAGGTTCCGTGAAATCGGCTCGGAGACGCGCGAAGGATGAGCCTCGAGGAAGGCTCTGCGAATTTGGACCGGACCGCCTCATCAAACTGGTACCAAAGCGCTCGACAGGTTTAGCAGGCCACCAAGTTTCGGCGCTACGGATCCCGCCGATCATCGCCAACTACGAATGCCTATCGCTATGGGACATTTCTAATTTGCGCCGGGAGTTCCAGTGAAGCGCGACATTCCTTGACGCTGAGTTTCATTGTTCCATGTGTGGAGCGAGCCTACTCAAGAGGCATCCTTCCTTGGCGCCCATAGTCCGATCTGTTTCGTCAAAAATTCTTGGGGTGTCCGATAGGATAGGCATTTTGCGCTAGGTGTTGTTTGGCTGGTGACAGACCACTTGGGTCGCCATCTCGTTCAGCGCAATGTCTTTATCTGATGGCAGGTATCGTCAGCAAGCGGACAAGGAGGAAGCCGCATGAGCGAACGCACGAAGCTGCAATTCGATGACCTGGCAGTGCGACCAAAGCGTCCGAGACCCAATCTCGACGAGTTGCACAACGTTAGCGAAGAGCACGGCTTTCTGTCCCGCGATCCGGCCGAACCGGCCGGGACAGGGGCGGGGGGCGACCTCGCGGCACCACAGACGGATTCTGCCCCACCGGTTGCAGCCCCGCAGCCTGAAGCGCCATCGCTTTAGCACGTAGAGACCGTCCCAATACCACAGGCCTCGGCCCCATCCATGTCGATGAGCGCTCAGGGTCAAAGTGCTGCAAGCACATATCCGATGGTGTTCCGCCGGCGGGGAAGACCGCCTAGCGATAGGCCGTATCCCCTTAACATCAAGGTCAGTCAGAGCGTGCTGCAACGCGTCTATGCCCGCTACGACAAAACTGCCCTATCCTTCGCCAGCTTCCTAAACCTCGCCGCAATCCGCAAATGGCTGCCACACTTTGTCAACGCGAGCTAGCACTGTATAGGCTTGCCGCGAGAAGGTTGACGGGCAGTGCCTAGCCTGCGGGGCCTAAGCATAGCATTGCGTCTTCAAAGAAGGCGCAATGCCATCGCTGGTCTGTCTGGGGTGAGAAAACGCAAATCGGGCATTTCTACCCGTATGCAATCCCGATGGTGCTGGTGCCGCGCCCAGTAGGCGTCACCTCGATCTTGACCGGCACGCGCTCTTTCAACTCCTCCACATGGCTGATGACGCCCACCCGGCGGCCACTCGCATGAAGGTGTTCGAGGAGCGCCAAGGCCTGGCCGAGACTGGCTGGATCGAGCGCCCCGAAGCCTTCGTCGATGAACAGGCTCTCGATCTTGACCCCGCGTCCGCTCGACATTTCGGCGAGACCTAGGGCGAGGGCGAGACTGACCAAGAAGCGCTCGCCTCCGGACAGGTTGTGTAGTCCACGCACTTGCCCTCCCATGTCATTGTCCACGACCTGGACGAGCATTTCGCCGCCGGTCCCTCGCTCCAGAGCGTAGCGCGGCTTCAGCTCTGCAAGCCGGGTATTGGCGTGTTCGAGCAGTCGATCGAGTGTCAGCCCTTGCGCAAAGCGTCGAAATGCCTTGCCCTCTCGGTCGCCGATGAGGTCGGAAAGACGCAGCCAGACGTCGGCTTGGGACGTGGCCGCCTCAAGCTCCGCGCGCAATGACGAGGTGCGCGCCCGGACCTGATCGTCCTGCAGAATGCGCAGGCGTGCCTGTTCTCGCGCGGCATTGGCGCCCTCGAGTTCGCCCTTCGCTTGCATCAGAGCGTCAGGGAGCAACTCGGGCGTGAGCTCTTCATTCTCCGGTGCTTCGGCGGTGTGACGTTCAAGGTCGGCATGGCACTTGCTCAGGACAGCCAAGGCTTCACCGACGCCGGTGTCCAGCGCCGCGAGCGCCTGTGCCTCCGCATCAATGGACTCCTGACCGGCTTTGGCAAGCTGAGCGAGTTGATGCTCGGCGACTTCCATGCTGGAAAGTGACGCGTCGAGCGCCGCCGATGCGGACGAATATTTAACGTCGGCCTCATCGTGGTTTCCAACCGCGCTCTTCAGCGCAGCTTCGCTTCCGGCAAAAAGCCGCGCCGCATTTTCGCTAACCTGTCGAGCCACCTCATTCGCCTGTCGCGCTTCGCCCGAGGCCCGCGCTGTTGTTTCCTCGACCTCTGCGACGCTGCGCCCTTCGAGCAGTTCAGAGCGTTCGGCGCTCTTGAGGGCACGTGTATTGGCAAGATTGAGCTTTGTTGCGGCAGCAGCCTTAGCCTGTAGGCGCGCGAGATCGTGCGTACGTACGGCCTCGTGTCGTTGCGCATCGAGGCCGGGCAGGGCAGTTTCAGCTTCGCTCTGCTCGGCCGTGTAGGACCGCCAAGTTTCTGCCTGCTTACGCAGCCAACTTCCTGCGTCCGGCAATTGCCGCCATTCCGAGAACGCCGCGAGGGCCCGATCGAGCGCGCGATCGTTGTTCTGCATTTCTGCGTTCTGCCGGTCGGTCATGGCACGACCTTCGCTGAGAGCCTGGGCACGAGCCGCCAGCGCGATGCGCGCGGCGTCCTCGCTCTGCTGCATATCATCAAGCGCCTTGCGCGCGAGATCCTGCGCATCACGGCTTTGAGACGCGATCTGCCGGGCGGAGAGAGCATCCTGGCGCTTCTGGACCCGTTCATCGCGGTGGCGGGCGAGGTCCTCACGACTGGGAAGGGCGGAGCTATCGAGACCAACATCCAGCAACGCAGCGCGCAAGGTCCGATTTGCCTCACCGGCCTTATCCTGCAGAGGCATCAGCGCTTCGGCGCGCAAACTCTCCTCCTGGGTTAGCGCTTCTTCGCGCGCGGACAGCGTTTCGCGTTCGCGCGTAAGGGATTGCTGTTCGCTTCGTTGCCGGGAGAGTTCCTGCTCGAGGGCCTCTGCGTGCCTACGATTGCTTTCCAAATGTGTCCCGAGCAGCGTTTCGAGGGCGGAGAGCGGGTGCTCTTGCGCGCCGCAGACCGGGCAGGGCTCACCGTCCACCAACTCCGCGCGCATGAATTCGGCGGCCTTGCCCGACGCCGCAACAGACTGCGCCAGAACGTGACGGGCTTGCCGGACCTGCGTCTCCAGATCCGGAAGCGAGGCTTCGTATTCCGCCAAGCGTTGGACGATGGTCGTACGACGCGAAGCCGCGTCGGCTTGTGCGGCGCGCGTTTCCTTCAATGCGGCTTGGGCCTGCGTGACATCACGGCTGGCCTGCGCGAATTCCACCGACCGCAGCTCGGCTGTAGCCAGCAAGTCGATCTCCCGCGAGAGTGCGTCAAGAGCCGCTTCGGCGGGGGCTTCGGCTTCGGCTTCCGTGCGATGCCGTGTTGCCGCGCCAAGGTTTTCGCGCGCTATGCGCACAGCGTCTAGCGTTGTCGCATGCCGGGCGAGGGCGAGTGTCTCTTCGCGCTCCAGTTCGACAAGGCGGCCCTGCGCCTCTTGGGATTGGGTATGCGACGATGCGCGGGCGGCGATGAGCTCGGAGAGCTCCTCTTCGCGTTCATGGAGGGTGCGAAGTGCGGCGTTGCTGGTGCACCACGCAGCGGCATTGGCGATCCGGGTTTGCGCCTGTGCGAAGGATCCTTCGGCCGCCGCGGCGGATTCCTCTGCCTCATTGGCATGCTTGGCGAGCGCATCTGCTTCTCGCGAAGCATGCATGAGCGCTTCGCTGGTGTCTGCAAGTTGGCGGTCGAGGGCGCGTGCGGCCGCCAACACAGGGGTGAGAGCTTCGGCTTCCCGCTCCTGTTGCTTCAAGGCATTCGCTGCGGTCCGTGCTGCTGCTGCGGACATCTCGAGCTGCGCATTGGCGTTAGAAAGCGCATTCTGCGCTGCGGTGCGCTTGTCGTCGGCTTCCTGCAATACAGACCTGGCATTCTCGCGGGCCGTCCAGAGTGGCACGAACCGCAGCAAGGCACGATTGCGGGCTAGCGCGTCGCGTCGATCCGCAGCGAGGGCCTGAAGATTTTTTGCGGCGTCGAGCGCTTGCTCGGCGGTCGAGATTTCATTTGCCAACTCGCGTGCGCGTGCCGCCCGGCGCTTCTGGGCTCCCAGTGCCTCGAGAGCCTCCGAGGCAGCCGCATGAGCCGCCTCTGCCTCCGCCAATTCGGCTTCGGCAACGGCGCGGCCTTGGTCATCGAGACCGTGGAGCGCGGCAATGCGTTGGCGGATCGAGTCCAGCCCGGCGCGCAGACCTTGCGCCTTCTCGTAGGCAGCCCGGCCCAGGCGGGTGTAGATTTGGGACCCGGTCAGCCGTTCCAGGAGCGCAGCCCGCTCATTGGCGTCAGCACGAATGAATGCCTCAAAATCGCCTTGGGCAAGCAGCACCGCACGCGTGAATTGCTCGGCGGTCAATCCGATCACGGCTGCGATGGCGCGCAGAGTTTCCGTGCGAGTGCCGCCCATCCGCTCACTGGTGTCGAGGCGTTCGAAAGCGTGCTCGTGGTTTTGCAAGCGACCTTCTGCTTTGCCTCTTGCCCGCCTCACGCTCCAGCGAGCGCGGTAGACGCCGCCAGCAGGCATTGCGAAATCGACTTCGGCGTATCCATCGGCGGTGCCATGACGAAGGATCGAACGCGGGTCGCGCGCGGCGATCCCGTTTTCGTCGTTTCCAACGCTGCCGCTTGTCGGGGCAGCGCGTAAGCGAGGGATTTCCGCGAAGAGCGCGAGACAAACGGCGTCAAGAAGCGTGGATTTTCCAGCGCCGGTCGGCCCGGTAATGGCGAAGATGCCCGAGCCGGCCAGCGGTTCCGCCTCGAAATCGATTTCAAATTCGCCGGTCAGGCTGGCGAGGTTGCTGCCCCGGATCGCAAGAATGCGCATCAGGCGGGTTCCTCGGCAGCTTGGGTTTCGATCAGGAGCGTGGCGAAGGCGCGCGCGAGGTCGTCCGGAGGGCCGTCACCGCCATATTCACGGTTGAAGAGCGCCGCGAACACTGTTTCGGGATCGAGATCGGCAAGTTCAGCGCCGACGAGGGGATCGCAGCTACTGCCGGCGTCTTGTGGGCGAATGGTTGCAATGCGCACGAGCCGCACTGGCAACGGTTCGATCGCCGCGAGGATGCGCGACTGAAGGTCCGGCTCGGGTCCGTCGATCTCAATTGCGATTTCGATGAAAGGCCAGCTGGCGGCCGACAGTTCGGCGTCGAGTTGCAGCGCTTCGATGGCGGCCAGGGCGGTATCCAATGGGGCGGGCCCGACCGCAAGAAAGTCGACGGGACGCGGGATCGGCAGCAATTCGACCTGGCACGGCATTTCGCTGCCTTGAACCTTAACGATCACCACTGAATGGCGGTAGTCGCGTTCGGCGCTCGAGAGTGGGAAGGGTGAGCCGGCGTACCGAACCGTGGTCTCCGCGGCGACCGCTTGAGGGCGGTGGAGATGTCCGAGTGCGACATAGGCCGCCCTCGCGTCGAAAAGCGTTGCTGCTTGCGCCTCCTCGCCCCCGATTACGATGCGGCGCTCGGATAGCTCCGAGACCTCGCCGCCGGCGACATGGAGATGGCCGGTGAGGATCATCGGCAAATCACCAGCTTGCGCTTTGCCCGCTTCCGCGACGGCGTCGTAAAGCGAGGGGAGGTCGTGGGAGCCGAGATCGCCGGGACGGCAGAAGGGTACCGCGGCAAGCCATGCCCCTATATCGCCGGAAGGGCCAAACAGCGGCAGGAGCAGGCGCTCGAAGTCGGGGCTTCCATTCTTTCGCGGCAAGGCGCCGATGAAATGCACGCGGCCTTCCCCGAGTAGTGCGGCGGGAAGGTCGATCCGAGCTGCACTGTCGTGATTGCCGCCAATGACTACCACTTGAAGTCCAGAGAGCCGCGTGGTCGCCAGGTTGAGGAACCGGAAAAGCCGGCGCATCGCAGATACTGGCGGATTGGCGACGTCATATACGTCCCCCGTGACGAGCAGCACATCCACAGCCTCCGCTTCGAGGCGATCAAGCAGCCATTGGAGGAAAAGATCGTGCTCCGCTTCGCGGGCGTGACCATTGAGTTCGTGGCCAAGGTGCCAGTCGGATGTATGACAAATGGTGAGCGTTTGGGCGCGTTGCGACATCATTTGCTCATTGCCTGCGCTTAGGCCCGAGGCAAGCGCCAGATTGGGAGAACTCGGTGCTAAGCCATCTGGCTGCCGCCGGTAAGGGTTTTCAGATTGAAACGTGCTTGCGATCCACCTTCGGAAAACCGTATGTCAAGTAGTACTAGGCAGTGTCATCTCTATCTAGCGGAGGATGTCATTTCTATCTGGGGCTGCGAGTTCCAGTTGAAGCGCGACATTCCTTGGCGCTGAGTATCATTGTTCCTTGGGTGGGGCGAACGCCACCCAAGGAACATCCGACCCCGGCGCCCATAGCCCGATCTGTTCCGTCAAAACTTCTTGGGGTGTCCGATAGGACAGGCATTTCCGCGGAGTGTTGTTCAGCTGGTGACAGACCGCCTGGATCACCATCTCGTCCATCGCCGCAATGTCCGTATCTGATGGCAGATATCGTCGCAGACGATCGTGTCCCAGGACGTGGTGTAGCTGAAGGCTGAGGTGGTCACCGTGATTTTCGGGTAGGTTTGGGTTGTGAAGCTCAAACCTGACGGAAGGAATCACGATGACCGATCCGATGATGCACTTGCGTTCGCTGGTAGAGAAGGCCCCCGATGCAGATATTCTGCGCGAGATGATTTCGTTTGCCGCCGAGCGGCTGATGGAGATGGAAGTCGGCAACCTGACCGGAGCCGGCCACGGCGAGAAATCTGCGGCGAGGCTGGTCCAGCGCAACGGCTACCGCGAGCGCGACTGGCAGACGCGAGCGGGGACGGTCGAACTACGCATCCCCAAGCTCAGGAAGGGAAGCTACTTCCCCGGCTTCCTCGAACCCCGTCGCATGGCCGAGCGGGCGCTGACCGCAGTGATCCAGGAAGATCCCATGGCGAGAGGTGGATAGCGGCTGGCGCTCTGGCAGAGTGCGGTTGCTGACCCTAACTCCGTGGAGGCAACCATGCTTGCAGCTACAACTGATCGACCCCATGCGCCGGCCGCTATCCGTATTGATCTTGGCGCCATCTTCGTTTCGATGGAACTGAGTAAATCGACGTGGCTAATTACGTCGCTGTCACCAGGTGCTAGCGAGCGGATGTCGAAACATGTCGTGCGCGCTGGCGACATCGCCGGCCTGATGGACCGGTTCACGCAGCTTCGCACGAAGGCGGCCCAGAGGACTGGCCAGGATTTTGGCGTAATCGTCATCCAAGAGGCCGGTCTCGACGGATTCTGGATTCACCGCGTACTCGAACGGGAGGGCATCGAAAGCCATGTCGTCGATCCCGCATCAATCGCGACGTCACGGCGACGGCGGAGAGCGAAGACCGACAAGATCGACGGCGAAGCGCTGGTGCGCGCCTTGCTCGCGTATAAGAGAGGCGAACCACGGGTGTGCGCGATGGTTCGGCCGCCGAGTGTGGAAGAGGAGGACCGGCGCCGCGTCTGTCGTGAGCGCAAGGTTCTGATCAACGAGCGCACCTGCCACGTCAATCGGATCAAAGGTCTGCTCTTTACGCAAGGCATCACGGGTTACGAGCCGATGCGTCGCGATCGACGCGATCGGCTCAAGGATATGCAAACGGGCGATGGCCGGCCCCTCGCTCGGCATGTCGAAGGGCAGATTCACCGCGAACTCGATCGCCTCGAGCTGATCATGCAACAGATCAAAGCCGTCGAGGTGGAACGCGATGCTTTGGTCAAAGAGGAAGCAACCGACACTCCGGTCACGATGCTCATGCACGTCAAGGGCATCGGACCGGAGTTCGCCGCCGTTCTGTGTTCGGAAGGTCTATTCCGGCATTTTGACAATCGACGACAGCTTGCTGCCTATGCTGGCTTGGCGCCCACACCATGGCAGAGCGGATCAATCCGACGCGAGCAGGGCGTCTCCAAGACCGGGAATGCTCGGCTGCGATCGACCATGGTCGAGTTGTCTTGGCTCTGGCTGCGATACCAGCCGGACTCCGCGCTTGCGCGCTGGTTCCATGAACGCGTGCAACACAACGGCGGCCGTCTCAAAAAGCCGACGATTGTAGCACTCGCCCGCAAGCTCCTCGTCGCCTTGTGGAAATATGCGACTGCGGGCGTGGTGATCGAGGGAGCCATAGTGAAGGCCGCCTGACGCAACACCCTACACCAATCCCTGGAGCCTGATCAGCTCCGCGGATCCAGGAAGCGAACCGAGATATAAGTTGGCGTTCACCGCCGCCAGGAAGACTGGTCTCGCTTACCTCAGCCCGTCCCGCCGTAAGCGGGATAATGGTGCAGCCGTTCCGGACGGCGACCGCATGTGAGCTGGATATGGGTCGATTCGTCGGTCCGCGTCATACAACGGGCAAAGCCTGGATCCGATTGCCAAGGAGACGGCCAATGCTGTCACGACATTAAACCTTGACCGACGTCCTCGTCATGTGAGCGTATATCCAGGGCATCTCCACCCGCTCGGTAGATGACCTGGTAAAGGCGCTGGGTATGGATGGGATCTCGAAGAGCCAGGTCAGCCGGCTGTGCGAGGAACTCGACGAGAAGGTCGGTGCCTTCCTCGAGCGCCCAATCGAAGGCGACTGGCCGTACCTATAGATCGACGCCACCTACGTGAAAGTCCGGCAGAACGGGCGTATCGTCTCGGTGGCGGTGATCGTCGCGGTGGGCGTCAACAGCGATGGCCGCCGCGAGGTGCTAGGCATGGATATCGGTCCTTCCGAGGCCGAGCCGTTCTGGACCGCCTTCCTGCGCAAACTGACGCGCCGAGGACTGCGCGGTGTTAAGCTGGTCATCTCCGATGCGCACGAAGGCATTAAGGCGGCGGTCTCCAAACTGCTGTGCGCGACCTGGCAGCGCTGCCGCGTCCACTTCATGCGCAATGCACTCGCCCATGCCGGCAAGAGCGGCAGGCGCGTCGTCTCCGCCTTCATCGCCACCGCCTTCGCCCAGGAAACTCCAGAAGCTGCGAGCCAGCAGTGGCGTTCGATCGCCGACCAAGTGCGGCCCAAACTGCCCAAGCTAGCCACGCTGATGGACGACGCTGAGCCCGATGTGTTGGCCTACATGACATTCCCGCGCGAGCATCGCGCCAAACTACACAGCACAAACCCCATCGAGCGCCTTAATGGCGAAATCAAACGGCGGACCGAGGTCGTTGGGATCTTCCCGAACGAAGCCGCCATCACCCGCCTCGTCGGAGCCATCCTCATGGAACAGTCCGACGAATGGGCCGTCCAGCGCGCGCGGTACATGACGCTTGAAACGATGGCCCCGCTCAGCGACAATCCCATTGTCATGCTGTCGGCAGTACCCGGCTCATGATCGGCTCAGGCTGAGGCCGAAAAGCAAGGTGGTCCAGAAAAGCTACACCACCTCTCGGGACACGATCTAACCACCCCTCTCAGCCGCGAACGAACCTGGTAAGCAAAGCCGGATCTCGGAATGCCAAAACGACCGCTGAAGGTTGCGAATGGGCGCGTAGCCGACCGGCAGCCGTACGACTGGCGAAGGACCGGTTCCAGCGTGTGCTGCCAGACCGCCTTCTGATAAGCTGAAATTGTAGCGGTCTTTGGCGCCTTCGCCTTGGTCGCGCAGGTTCATCATAGTTCGGCAGCGAGTGCAGCATGACGCGATCGCACAATCTGGAGAACTGCCTCGGCCGTTTCGCTCGCCGATGCGGACTCCTGCACTATCGGTGGCAATGCGATCACGTCCATGGCCTCTCCAAGCGCCGCCAGTAAATTTTCGATGATTTCGCGGGCCTTGCGGAGCGGGAGATCGATCGTTCGCGCGCACGTCTCGAAGTCAGCCAGATGCAACCGGTCGTCCTTGCCGGCGAGCTTCAAGGCCATGTGATCGTTGTGCAGCCCCGGAAAGACGCGCGTGGTAAGGGCATCGTAGAGCGGTGCCATCCGGACACTCTCAAACACCCGTGCGCGCGGTGCCGCGATTTTGAGCATCGCGATATTCTTCAAGTGCATGTCACCGTCGGCAATCAGCCAAGAAAAAAGCGCGCGCCCGAAAAGCTCCGCGATGTCTTCGGTGGGATCCGTCGACAGGGCGCGAAGCGCGCGTGCCATGCGCTCGATAGTACCTTTGTACTTGTCTTCCGCGGGTACGCCCAAGATCGAGCAAAAATCCTCCATGGCGAGCCGGCGCGGATCGCTGCCATTCTCACGAATGTCGAAACGCTCGACGACCAGCGCCGGTGCCATCCCGTCCGGCATGACAGTGAGCGCGGCCTCGGCTGACGTGAAGCCAGCCATTCGTCCAAGCTCAATGCATAACCATTCCACTACCGGCATCTGTTCGAATCCCGAAGTGCCAGCGGGTTTGAGAATATGAGTGAAGGGTAGATCGGTCGCGGGCAGCAGTGTACCGTCGTGGCGCAGATGCATCGGTGCCTTGATCTGGACTCCCGACAAGCGCGGCGTTGTACCGGTGGCGAAAATCCGTGCGAGATTGGTCTCGAAGCTTTCCTCGAACGCTCCGCGGGAAGGGCCGCCGTAGGTTCCGGTGAACATGCCGTGCTCCTTGAAGTCACCAAGGCGCCCCGCAAGAATATCCGCTGGCAGTGAGGCCAGTTCATGAGCGTCTACGCCAATGGTGATATTCGACATGTACCGTTTGCCGTGACGCAGAGTCGAGCGTTGGTCTTCATCACGCAACACGTGGGCGAGCCACCCCTCGGGCAACAGGGATTCGATAAATGGCGGCAGCGTACCGGGTAGCGTTTCGCGGATGAGCGGTGGGGTCGTAATCTTGCCGGGCGACCAGCGCCATTCATGGCCGTCATGAGCGAGCATGCCGAGGGGGCTACCGTGCCAGGCCACGAGCAGAGAGAACGCGGCGTGGTTGATCGCAGGAGCCGCGCTATCGATGCCCCCTCGCAGATAGCGCTCGGCACTCTCACCCTCGCGGAACCAATCATTTGCGCGTGCTAGCACCCACAGAGCGTCTGCCACTGCGTCGTTCGAACCATATTCCGCGATGAGCCGCTCGGCCGTCGCGCGGCGCTGCTCCTCATTGAGTGCATTTGCCTGCTCGCTGCGCAGCCGGAAGGCTTCTAGCATGCGCTGCTCGGGCGAGGAGACCGAAAGGGTGAAATCGCCAAGCGAGTCGCCGATGACTGCCCTGTCGAGCGAGGGCCTGGGTGGTGCCTGAGTCTGGATGATTTCGAGCGAGCGCAGCCGCGTTCGCTGGTTGCGCCGACCTCCCAGGAAAAGTCGGCCGTCGAGGGTCGGGCCAAGCAAGGCCGCGCTGGCGGAACTCAGATAGGCGGCGGGGTACAGGTAATGGGCTATACGGACAGCGTGCGCACGCAGAAGGGCGTCGGCGTTCGCTTCTGCATCCACGTAGATACCGCGATAGACTTGGAGGATATCGCCGTCTCGCCCCCGTCGAAAGGCGGTCTGAGCATCTATATTCTCGCCAACCAGATAGAGGGTCATAAATTATTCCGCATGTCAGATGCGGATAATTTCATACGAAAGCGTCGTTATGTCAACCATTATGACGCATTTGAAATGCGTGAAAATTTCAACCGAGGTATGGGGGCGTTGGATCGCCCAGAGGGTCGCTTCGACATCGAGGAAATTGCGATCGAAAGGCCCAAGGGGCGCGAGGTCCTCGTCCAGGTGAAGGCTAGCGGCCTGTGCCATTCCGACCTCCATCTCGCCGAGGCGGATTTCGGCACCCCGCTGCCGGCAGTCTTGGGCCCCGAGCCGACATTCCGCACACCACACCAGGCAGTGTCATTTCTATCTAGCGGAGGGGTGTCATTTCTATCTGGGGCTGCGAGTTCCAGTTGAAGCGCGACATTCCTTGGCGCTGAGTATCATTGTTCCTTGGGTGGGGCGAACGCCACCCAAGGAACATCCGACCCCGGCGCCCATAGCCCGATCTGTTCCGTCAAAACTTCTTGGGGTGTCCGATAGGACAGGCATTTCCGCGGAGTGTTGTTCAGCTGGTGACAGACCGCCTGGATCACCATCTCGTCCATCGCCGCAATGTCCGTATCTGATGGCAGATATCGTCGCAGACGGCCATTGAAGTTCTCAACGCTGCCTTTCTGCCAAGGGGTCTTCGGATCACAGAAATAGCTTTCGATTCCGAGCTCGGTCCGGAGCCTCCTGTAGGCTGCAAACTCCGTGCCTCGATCAAAAGTGATAGTCTGACGAAGCGTAGAGGGAAGGGGGCCAAGTTGGGGACAAATCCCTCCCATGATCGCAACTGAGCCCCTATCCGGATTTCGCCAAAGCACCGCGAACCGGCTCGTTCGCTCGGCCAGGGAGGTGAGGTTGGCTTTGCCGTAGATCTGGCGGAAAGCAACGAGATCGCCTTCCCAATGGCCAAATGCGGCGCGCAGCGCGATGTCGGGGGGGCGGTGCTTGATACCGTTGACCAGCGGGATTTGCACCCCTTGAGGCTTGCGGCCACCACGCGGGCGACGACGACGACGCGCCCACGGCAACAATCGGGATAACCCTAGGCGTCGACCTTCCCTCCCATAGAAGTATTGGTAGATTGTCTCATGGCTGACGCGCGGTTGCTGGGCGGACAGGCGCATCCGTCCAGCAATTTGCTCTGGAGACCAACGCGGCCGAAGGCCTTGGACGACATCCGCGGCTAACTCCATGTTGCGTTCAAGCTTACGACCAGCAGCCCGGCGACGGCGGGCTCTTTTGTGTGTGACGTTGGGGAAATAGCCACGATACCACGCTTCCTCATCGTGCATGAAATTGCGGCGCAGCTCCCGGTAAATAGTAGATCGATGCCGTCCGAGCCGAGCTGCAATCTCGCAAACCGGGACGGCGGCATCCCTCATTTTCGCCAAAGCTTCACGCTCATCGTAACGTAGATGGCGATAGCTGTTCGTCATAGACTTTCCTCCGAGAGGGCACAAAGCCCAGAAATCCTCGGAATTCTCACTTCAATCTAGACCCCACCGGCTTACAACCGTAAAAAACAGATAATAGGAATTATGTTAAATAACGATGATTTATGCCGATGCGGAGCCTGATATCGCTGCGGAGACGGTAAATGGAAGTCCCATTGAGCGCCGCGCCCAAGGGCAATGGATTTCAGGCAAGGATTGCGCTGCCCAACGGCGTTTCCATCAGCTCGGCGGAATCCTTTCCGGCCAAAGCTGAAGCTATCGTCGCAGCGGCGGATTGGAAGCCGGCTCTCTTGCCAGCTGACGATCAGCGGCGGAGCACCGCGAGCGCCTCGGGCATCACGGTATAGACCGCTTCACGCTGCGCGCCGCGGTTCTGATGATCGACGCGGAAGCCCTGACAATTGCGACGCAGTAGCCCGACCCTGCAGAGATCCGAAACCGCACGGCTCACGTTGCACCGTCCGGAGCGCCGCATCCGCTCACGAACCTTTTTTTCGAGGACTCTGTCAGCTTCCGCCAGATCGATCGGAAGTGTTTCGGCTAGCTCCGCGCGGACCGCCTCCATGGTCGATCGACGGCGAGCATCCCGCCGCGCCATCGGCACAGGCGCGTCGCACAGCCACCCCCCTCCTCTCCTCGGCCGTTCGGCCCAGTAAGGCGCGCCAGCGCCGCTCCAACGGGCGCCACTGCGGCACCGTCGGTTGGCTTTGGGTCATCTTTGAGCTGTCCCGGGGTATCAGGCCCCTGGCCGTGCCGCCGGCGAGCGCCACAGGGCGATGATGTCCTGCATCTCCTCGGCAAATCCGAGGCTGTCGATATAGACTGCACCGCGATCGGTCTGGCCCAGGAAGCCGATGACGGTCGTGATGTCATTGGCGATCGCCACGTCGAGCCCGAAGATGTCGGCTATCTGGAGTGCCCAAGGTCGGGCCCGCTCCACTAGGCCATCAGTAAATCGGCGACGCGTTTCGACTGCCCGGTGTCGGTCATCGCGATCGGGATCAGCAGCGCCAGCGCGGCCCGCACTGAATCATAGTCGGTCGGAACCGGACGTCATCGTCCTTCTTCCCGCTGCGGCTCAGACACCTTCGTAGTCGATCGAGAGGCTGACCGCGAGCTTCTGGATTTCACCATGGCAGATGGGATCCGCGATATCGCGCTTGCTCAAGCCCTCGAGGATATCATCCGGCACACGATCGCCGAACAGGAGCACCGCGAACTCGGGACCATATTGGTAGGACGTATAATAGAGACCTTCGGCGGACGGGCAGACAACGTGAATTTTTTCCGCCCAGCCCCGCGTGACGGGGTAGGAACTACGCGGACCGGCCAGCAGGGCGTTGCCATTTACGCCGATCTTGCGTTGACCCGTGATCGTGATGCTGACGAGGTTGAGGTCATGCTGCGTGCGCACGTGACTATGACCACCTCGCAAAGCGGCGCGAAAACGGAGCGCTCGCACGCTTGCGGAGGTCGCCATGGCGACAATGGGCGCAGAGCAGCCGCCCTGCTGTAGGGGTCCCCGATACACCATTTCCACCGAGGGACTGATGGTCATCCGCGC
>NZ_CM166473.1:2057500-2097549 GCF_056857015.1 Novosphingobium sp. BL-S-34 | reverse complement strand
AAAAAACGGCATTTCTGAAATTACCGCGGTTCCCGTGGGTTCGACCTCTTCACGGGCAAATATGGGGGTGGATCGCGGGATAACAACCCCTGGCCATTTCCCTGTCCCTGCGGGGGACCTTGGACAATCGCCTCACGCTTTCTTTACCGGCCTCGCATAAGGCAGCAGCCGGGCCATTTGCCGCCGCGTCCAGAGGGAGTTCCGAAGCGTCCATGCCGAAACCGGCGATCAGCGTTGCCATGAGCGTCTACAATGGCGAGCGATTCCTGCCGCTCGCCATAGAGAGCGTGCTTGCCCAGAGCTTTGCCGATTTCGAGCTGCTGATCCTGGACGACGGATCGACCGACGGTTCGGCGGCGATCATCCGGCGATATGCCGAGGCCGATTCGCGCGTTCGGCCGGTGATCCGCGAAAACCGCGGCCTGATCGCCAGTCTCAACCAATTGCTCGACATGGCCCAGGCGCCGCTCGTGGCCCGCATGGATGCCGACGACATCTGCCGCCCGGAGCGTTTCGCCCGCCAGGTCGCCTTCCTGACCGACCATCCGGATTACGGCGTCGTCGGAAGCTGGAGTGAGGACATCGGCGAGCACGGCGAAGCGCTGGTGCGCAGCGGGGCAGACCATCCGCTGGTCCACGAGGAAATGCTGGCGGCAATCGAGCAGGGCGAACAGCTCATCTGCCATCCCGCAGTGATGTATCGCCGCGACGTGGTGCTCTCCGTCGGCGGCTATCACGCCGCGTTCCGCCACTGCGAGGACCTGGACCTCTGGCTCAGGCTTTCCAGCGTGACCCGGATGGGCAACATTCCCGAACGCCTGCTGCGCTATCGCCGCTATCCCGACCAGGTATCCGCGCGCCATTCCACCGAGCAGCAGATTGGGGCCGTGATCGCGCGCCTGGCCTGGGAAGAGCGCCGGGACGGACGCCCGGATCCGACCGAGCATCTCTCCCGCCTGCCCGCCATCGACGAACTCGACGCACTGTTCGGGCGGAGCGGCGTATCACAGGCCGCGCGCGAGCGTGTGGCCCTGAGCCTGCGCTGGTCGCCTGCCGCAATGCGGGACGACGGCTTCGAGATCCTCCTCGACCATGTGCGCGAGGGCGGACGCCGCGATGGACTGTGGCGTACGGTCGCCCGGCTTCTCCGCTTCGGCGAGCCCCTGCGCGCGGCGCGCCTTGCCGCCGCGCTGGCGCGGAACTGAGCGCGATGTCGGTCCGCCGCGCCGCGCTCTGGTCCCTTGCCGCCCAATACGCGACGTTCACCATCCAGTTCGTCGCGAGCATCGTCATCTCGCGCCTGTTCCTGCTGCCGGCCGATGTCGGGCTGTTCTCCATCGCGCTGGCGGCGGCCATGCTGGTCTCGATCTTTCAGGACCTAGGCATCACCCGCTTCATCTCGGGCCAGCCGGAAATGAGCCCCGCGGCCCTGCCCCATTATGCCGCCGTGGCCGTGACGATCGGCTGGACGGTGGCCGTGGTGGTGGCCGTGGCCGCGCCGATCGTGGCGCACTTCTACGCCCAGCCGGCCATCGCGCCGCTGCTCTGGCTGATCGCGGCATCCTACCTGATCACGCCTTACGCCACCGTTCCTGCAGCCTTGCTGGTGCGCGAGATGAATTTCCGCACGCTCTTCCAGGTCAACGCCGGCAGCGCACTGGCCGGCAACGGCACGGCCATCGCCCTTGCCGCCTGCGGCTTCGGGGCCTCCTCGCTGGCCTGGGGCGTGCTGGCCACCGCCATGGCGCGCGCGGCCATCGCCAATCTCCATCGCCCCGTCCGTCCCCGCCTGCCGAAGGACACCGGATCGGTGCGCCCCATGCTCGGGTTCAGCTCGATGTCCTTCGTCCTGAGCGCCAGCGCCGCTATCGGCCAGCGTTCGCAGGACCTGATCGTCGGCCGCCTGCTCGGGATCGCCGCCACCGGCCTGTTCAGCCGCGCCAGCGCCCTGGCCGGCCAGCTCACCACTTTGGTGACCGGCGCCATCGGCAGCGTGTTCTACTCCGCCTTCGCCCGCAAGCGCGATGCGGGCGAGCCGCTCGCCGAGCCCTATCTCCACCTCGTGGCCTGCTATACCGCGCTCAACTGGGCGGCGATGATCGGCCTGGCCCTGGCGGCCGAGCCGCTGGTCATGCTGCTCTATGGCCCCAACTGGATCGGCTCCGCCCCGCTGCTGCGCTGGACCGCGCTGGGGGAGATCTTCTTCGTCGCCGTCCCGCTGCAAATGGACGTGCCCCTGCTGCTGGGCCAGATCCGAAAGCTCGTCTGGGTCAATCTGCTCGACACGTCCGCCGCCGTGGTGATCCTGACCGCGGGCTGCTTCATCAGCCTCGACGCCGCAGGCATGAGCCGCGTGATCTACGGCTTCGTCTGGTGGGCGATCTACGCGGTCTATCTCGGCCGGCTGATCGGCTTCCGCTTCGGGGCCTTGATGAACGTCTACGTCCGCAGCGGTATCTGCGCGCTGGCCGCGGGCGTGCCGCTGATGATCGCGCGCTGGCAAGGCATGGAGCTGGGCCTGCTCGCCCTGCTGGTGCTCAGCGCCACCGGCGTTCTCGCCTGGCTGGCAGCCCTTGCGGCGACGCGCCATCCGGCCTGGAAGGAAGTGCGCATGATGGCCGAGGCGCTGTCCCGCCCGATCCTGTCGCGCCGGGCGGGCTGACCGGCCGTGAGAATGGCCTACCTGCTGCTCGCCCACGATGCGCCGGAGCAGCTCGAACGCCTGATCGAAACGCTGCTGGCCGCGAGCGCCGAGGATTTCGCGGTGATCCACGCCGACCGCCGCTCGGCGCTCTGGCACGCCTTGCGCAAGCGCCTGCCCGGTCCCGCCGGACGCGTGCATCTGGTGGCGGACCCGGTCGCCGTGCGCTGGGGTCACTGGAGCCAGGTGGCCGCCACCGCGAAGCTGGTACGAGAGGCAACCCGCCTCGGCTGCGAACGCGCCCATCTGCTCAGCGGCACCGACTGGCCGGTGGCAGCCCGCGCGGACATGGTGCGCGTGCTGGGGGCGAACCTCTGCCATGTCGAACTGCGGCCCGGCCACATGGCCGAGCGCATGCAGACTTATCGTTTCGACACCCGCTGGCTGCGGCTCGACCCCGCGCGGGACCGGCTCGCCTATGCCGCCACCTGGGAGCTTCGCCGCCTGGCGCGCTGGCTGGACCGCACGCGCGGCAAGCTGGGACGCGAACGCGCGCAGCCCTTCGGGACCTGGGCCTATGGCTCGCAGTGGTGGTCGCTTCCCGCCGATGCGCTCGACATGCTGGCCCGCGAGCTTCCGCCGCTGCTGCGGAGCGGCCGCCTGAAGGGCACGCTCTGCAGCGACGAACATGTCGTGCCCACGCTGGTCGCGCATTTCTTCCCCGACCGGATCGCCGCCAACCAACGCTTCGTCCGTTTCCCGCAAGGTTCGTCCAGCCCGCGCCTGCTCGGCGCGAGGGACCTCGCGGAAGTGGCCGCGAGCGATGCCTGGTTCATGCGCAAGGTTTCGGCGGCGCACGACCCGTTCTTTCTCGATTCCCCTGCACTGCCGCATGCGCCGGAACGGGACGGCGGCCATGCGGAAACATTGGTGTCGCCCCGGCCCGAGTGATATGATCGACCCTGCGACATCCGCAAAATAGCGGTGCGCAGGAGAGAACGATGCCAGGAGCAGCCCTCGGGCTGACGCTCATCTTCGCCGAAGTGGCGATCCTGGGCGCACAGCCTCTCCCCCCGCCGTCCCAGCCGATCGCGGTCCAACTGCCGCAACCGGTCCCGAAGCAGCCCGGCCCGCAGCATTTCGACAGTGATATGGATGCGCCGATCCAGGGCCAGGCCGACGATGATGACCGCATGACCGTCTCGGTGGGCGTGGAGGGCCGCGGCCCCTACAACTTCCTCATCGACACCGGCTCGCAGACCACGGTGGTGTCGTCCGCGCTGGCGGGAAAGCTGGGACTGGTGCCGGGGCCGATCGTGCGGGTCATCAGCATGGGCGGCATGAGCAGCGTCGCCACCGCCCGGCTCGACTCGCTCGACATCGGGCTGAAATCCTATTCGGGCCTCACCGTGCCCCTGCTCGAACGCCAGCACATCGGCGCGGACGGGATCGTCGGCACCGATAGCCTGCAGGACCAGCGGGTCGTGCTCGACTTCACGAAGAACACCATCGCCATCGGCGATGCGCAGAGCCTGGGCGGCAGCAGCGGCTACGAGATCATCGTGCGCGCCCGCAAGAAGGCGGGGCGTCTGATCATGACCAACGCCCTGATCGACGGTATCCGCGCCGATGTGGTGATCGACACCGGTGCCAGTTCCACCATCGGCAACCTCGCCCTGCAACGCGCCATCCGCGACAGGTCCACCGGCCAGACCACTCTGCTCTCCGTGACGGGCCACGAGCTTCCCGCGGGCCTCGGCCTTGCCCGCAAGCTGCAGATCGACGACGTGAACATCTCCAACGTGCTGATCGCCTTCGCCGATGCGCCGGCTTTCAAGGAGCTGAACTTGCGCAAGCGGCCCGCCATCTTCCTGGGCATGCGCGAACTGCGGGTGTTCAAGCGGATCGCCATCGACTTCTCCACCCGGCGCATCCTGTTCGACATGCCCAAGGGGTCCTGAGCGGCTGGATTATGCCCGGAGCGGGGGTAACGCCCTGCCCGCGGCCGCAGATTGGCCTGGTGCGCAGTGCCTCGCGCCCGCCCGTCACGGGCCCCTGTCACGTCCCCGCGATTGTCTATTGGCGCCGGCACCCTAAATAGCGCCGATGCCGCCAGACACCGCCGTCACCGATTCGCGCGCCCGCCACGATGGCTGGCGCACCCTGCTGCGCTTCATGCCTTATCTCTGGCCCGTCGGAAATCCGGCGCTGCGCTGGCGGATCGTCTGGGCCTGCGTGTTCATCCTGCTGTCCACCGCAACGCAACTGGCGCTGCCCTACCTGATGAAATGGGCGGTAGACCTGATGGGCGCCACCGGCCCCAGGCTGGTGCAACTAGCGATGCTCATGGTGCTGGGCTATGCGGCCGGCCGCCTGATCCAGACCGCCTTCGACAACTTCCGCAACATCGTGTTCGAGCGCGTCGGCCAGGACGCGACGCGCGAACTGGCCGAGAACGTGTTCGGCCAGCTCCACCGCCTTTCGCTACGCTTCCACCTGGCGCGCCGCACCGGCGAAGTGACCAAGACCATCGAGCGCGGCACCAAGAGCATCGACACGATGCTCTACTTCATGCTGTTCAACATCGCGCCCACGATCCTGCAACTCGTGGTCGTGGCCGTGATCTTCTACATCAATTTCGGCCCCGGCCTCGTGATCGCGACGGCCCTGGCCATCGCCGCCTATATCTGGGTGACGCGCACGATCACCGAATGGCGCACCAAGCTGCGTGAACAGATGAACCGGCTGGACGGGCAGGCGCTGGCGCGGGCGGTGGATTCGCTGCTCAACTACGAGACGGTGAAGTATTTCTCGGCCGAGCATCGCGAGCAGGAACGCTACGCGCAGGCGACGCGGGCCTACGCCGTGGCGGCAGTGAAGAGCGAGAATTCGCTGGGACTGCTCAATATCGTGCAAGGCGTGGTGGTGAACCTGCTGATGGCCGGCGCGCTCGGCTATACCGTGTGGGGCTGGTACAAGGGGCAATATACCGCCGGCCAGCTCGTCTTCGTGCAGACTTACCTGACGCAGCTGTTCCGCCCGCTCGACATGCTGGGCATGGTCTATCGCACGATCCGGCAGGGCCTGATCGACATGGCGGAGATGTTCCGCCTGCTCGACGAACCGCAGGAAGTCTCGGACAGGCCCGGCGCCCCGGCGCTGGTGATCCAGCGGCCCTCGATCGTGTTCGACAACGTGGTCTTCGGCTACGAGCCCGACCGCCGCATCCTCAAGGGCCTGACGTTCGAAGTTCCGGCGGGCCAGAACTTCGCCGTCGTCGGTCCCTCCGGCGCGGGCAAGTCTACGCTCGCGCGGCTGCTGTTCCGTTTCTACGATCCGCAGGAAGGCCGCATTCTCATCGACGGCCAGGACATCGCCGGCATCACGCAGGAATCGCTGCGCGCCGCCATCGGCATCGTCCCGCAGGATTCGGTGCTGTTCAACGACACCATCGGCTACAACATCGGCTACGGCCGTGACGACGCGGTTCAGGCGGACATCGAATCGGCCGCTCGCGGCGCGGCGCTGATGGGCCTGATCGACCGCCTCCCGCAAGGCTTCGCCACGGAAGTGGGCGAGCGCGGCCTCAAGCTCTCGGGCGGCGAGAAGCAGCGCGTCGCCATTGCCCGCACGCTGGTGAAGAACCCGCCGATCCTGCTGCTGGACGAGGCGACATCCGCGCTCGACACCCGCACCGAGCAGGACATCCTGGCCACGCTGCACCGCGTCTCGGAAAACCGCACGAGCCTCTCGATCGCGCACCGCCTGTCGACGATCTCGGATTCGGACCGGATCCTGGTGCTCAACGACGGCCGCCTGTCCGAAAACGGCACCCATGCCGAACTGCTGCGGCAGGACGGTCTCTATGCCGAGATGTGGGCCCGTCAGGCAGCGGAAGCCGAAGCGATGATCGAGGCGGCGGAATAGCGCAGGGCGGGCAGGAACCTTGCCCGCCCTCGCGGGTTGCGCAAGGGTCCAATCCTCCGGAGCCTGCCCGCGTGAAGATCCCACCGATGTCCGCCGTCCTCCTGCACATGGCGGCCCTGGCTCCCCTGATCCCTGCGGCCGTGATCGCCGGCCCGGTTCTCGCGCAGGAAGAACCCGCGCCGGTTCGCCCGGTGGCGGCTGTCTCCGCCGAGAAGGTACAAGTCGCTCTCCCCGATGGCGCGATTCGCGACCAGGCACCTCGACCGGACTAACCCCGAACCGCTCTTCCCACGCTGCGCCCTGAAGGCGCAGGCATCCCTCGTTTCCCTTCCCGAAAAGCCCCGGGCCGACCTTCGGATTGCCCCTTTCTACGAGATCCGGAAAAATGCCCGCCACCGGCCGGCATCCGGCGCGGATTCGATCGGCAGGGAAAAGATGCTCGCCACCACCGACCCGTTTGTCAGGCACTTCGTCCAGCCGGTGCCCCGGCGCGAGCCGGTTGAAGTGCGGCTCTTCGCCGGCGAGCGGCGCCTGACGCTGGAAGTGTGCCGGCCGATGGACTTCCGCGCACTGACCCTGCTGTCGGAACGGACCTGCTCGAAACGATCCGCCGATCTCGCCGGCTTCGGTCCTCGCGCGTTGGCCAAGCGCGCGATCGGCCGGTGGGGCAAGCCGATCGACGCGGGCCTGTTCCTCGATACCCGCCACATAGAACCCAACAACGTCTCGCACCTGTTGATGGACATCGTCCCGCTGTGTCTTTCCGCCCGGCGCGCGGTGGGGGACGCCGCGTTCGTGTTCCGCCCGCTACAGCCGGCTTTTCGCGAATTGCTGCTGCAGTTCGGGATCGATCCGCTCTGCACCTATCGGCCGGTGTCGGGCGAGAAACTCAGCTTCCGGCTGGCGCGCGGGCTGTCACAGTTCGGGATCGAGGAGCATTTCGACGCGCCGCTCTACAGCTATACCGGCGAAGTCTACACCGACCACGGCGCCGCGCCCTCGGGCCGCCGCAAGCTGTTCGTTTCCCGCCGCGGCCCAAGGTCGCCCCTCAATGCGGCGCAGCTGGACGCCATGCTCGAGGCCCGGGGCTTCACCGTGGTCTACATGGAAGATCACGCGATCCCGGACCAGATCGCACTGATGCAGGAGGCCGACGACGTCGTCGCCATCCACGGGGCAGCGCTGGCCTATCTGGCGCTGAAAGCCCGCACCTCCCGGGTGATCGAGATCATGCCGCCCAGCGTCTATCACGATCACTTTCCCATCGGGATCGGGCACAAGGTGGACCGCTATGTCCAGCTGATCCCGAGCTTCGACGAGAATGTCCAGTATCAGGGCTGGGCCGAAATCTACCGGCACAAGCAAAGCCCGTTCCGTGTCGATCTGGCCCAGCTTGAGGAGGCGCTGGATGAGAGCATTCCTGGCGCAGGCGGCCCGGAAGCCGGCAAGGCCGCGCCGGCTCACCCCATCGCCATGGGCGCCTGAAAGCGCTTCCTTGTAACCTCAGTCCTTGACGACGTCGGCCTCGTGCCAGACCACGGCCTGGGCCGCCTTCATGCAGTTTTCGGCGGTATCCCACGACAGCGACGGCGAACCATAGAGCCGCCATCCCTGCGCCAATGCTTCGGACACACGTTCGCAGAAGGCACGGTCGTCAGCTCCGGTGAGCAGGCGGTAGATCGGGCGGTCCTCGGGGGTCTGGTACATCCTGGCATCTCTCTCTTGCTAGAGCGTTTCTACCGGGAGGATTCACCCGCTGGCCCGGAAAACGCGGCAAATCACGCCGCTGGAGCAGCCCGGCCGGTCGGTCGGATCCGAAGCTGCTCCAGCGAATCAGATGCCTAACCACTCCAGCCCCGCTGGCAAGTCCCCAGCCGCGTAATCGACCTGGAGCACGCGCCTGCGCCGCCCCGGCCGCGCCGCATGGCACGCGTGGAGGATCGGCGTGCGATAGAGCCAGACGTCGCCCGCCTCGGCCAGGCAGGCATGGATCGGCGCTTCGTCCACGACGGCCCCGATCCTGTCGACCCCAATGCGGCCGAGCCGGTGAGAGCCCAGCGCCACCAGCAGGGGCGCATTGTCCTCGTCCACCGGATCCAGGTGAATCCCCAAGGTCATCATGGCTTCGATCACCGCGAAGGGCGGTTCCACATGGTCGATCCCCTGCTTCACCGTCCATGGCCCGAACCCCGGCGCCGAGGCGCGGCTGCGCAGGGCGATGGTCCGGTCCTGATGCCAGCCGAGCGACCAGTCCACCCGGTCGTTCTTGTCGAACAGCACGGTCCTTACCGGCTTCCCGGGCCGGCTTCGGTGCCGGGCGACGATGGCGCCGATCGGCCCTCTGGGCGACAGTATCTCGGCCAGCTCGGGATCCCCGGCGATGCGGCATCCCGCGCGGCCATCCGGCCACTTCGCCAGCACGTCCTGCAAGTCCTTCAGGATCGGAAGCGCGCCGCCAGGACAGAGACAGGCCCCATCCCGCGCCAGATCGAGCGCCAGGTCAGCTGCCCTCGGTGCGGCCAGGTCCGGTTCGATCACCCCGGATAGCGCTCGAATTCCAGCAATTCACCCATATGCTGCATCCAGCCCACGCGTTCGGCCACCTGGATATGGGCCTGGGGCGGGAGAGCGTCCGGATCGTCGAGCGTGGCGACCTGGATGTCGACAAGACCGGGAAGATAGGCTTCGTTCGTATAGGAAATGCCCGTGCCGCAGCGGGGGCAGAAGTGGCGCATGGCGCTGCCGCTGGAGTTGTAGACCGACGGGTTTCCGGCTGTCAGCGCGAAATCCGGCGTCTTGAAGGCCGCCCAGGCCACGACCGGCGCGCCGGAGGACTTGCGGCAATCGGCGCAGTGGCAGAGCGCGACGTGTTCCGGCTCTCCGTCCACGACATAGCGCACGTCACCGCACTGGCATCCACCTTCCAACTTCATCGCGAATCTCCCTCTGATGCGGGGGAGGCTAATCGATTCGGCGGAACATTCAAGGAACAACTGAAGTCGTCCCGGGCCGGGCCCGGGACGACGGTCTGGTCAGAGAATGTACTTCGAAAGGTCGGCGTTTCCGGCCAGGCCTTCCAGCTTCTCGCGAACGTAAGTCCGGTCGATGACCACGGTTTCGCCCTTGCGGTCCTCGGCCTCGAAGCTGAGTTCCTCCAGGAGCTTTTCCATCACCGTCTGCAGGCGGCGGGCACCGATGTTCTCCACAGTCTCGTTCACCAGCGCGGCGATGTGGGCCACTTCCTGCACGGCGTCGGTGGTGATCTCCACCGTCACTTCCTCGGTTTCGAGCAGCGCCTTGTACTGCGCCACCAGGTTCGCGCGGGTTTCCGAGAGGATGCGCACGAAGTCTTCCTCAGTCAGCGCCTTCAGCTCTACGCGGATCGGCAGGCGTCCCTGGAGTTCGGGCAGCATGTCGCTCGGCTTGGCGACGTGGAAGGCGCCGCTGGCGATGAAGAGGACATGGTCGGTCTTCATCGGGCCATACTTGGTGGCCACGGTGGTGCCCTCGATCAGCGGCAGCAGGTCGCGCTGCACGCCTTCGCGGCTGACCGAACCGCCGCGCACGTCGGAAACGGCGATCTTGTCGATCTCGTCGAGGAAGACGATGCCGTTGGTCTCGGCATTGGCGAGCGCCGTGCGGGCGACGTCGTCCTGGTCCATGCGCTTTTCCGACTCTTCGTCGACCAGCTTGTCCCAGGCGTCGGGCACTTTCATCTTGCGGCGCGTCAGCTTCTGGCCGCCGAACTTGCCCATGATATCCGAGAGGTTGATCATGCCGACCGAGCCGCCCATGCCCGGGATCTCCATCGGCGCCGAGGGCGTGTCCTCGACTTCGATCTCGACTTCGGTCTCGTTCATGGCGTTTTCGGTGATGCGCTGGTGGAACGAGGCGCGGGTGGCCTCGGATGCGCCCTCGCCGACCAGGGCATTGAGCAGGCGCTCCATCGCGGCCTTGGAGGCAGCCTCACGCACCGAATCGCGGCGGCGGTCCTTTTCGAGGCGAATGGCCTCTTCCACGAGATCGCGGGCGATCTGTTCCACGTCGCGGCCGACATAGCCCACTTCGGTGAACTTGGTCGCTTCCACTTTCACGAAAGGCGCATCGGCCAGCTTGGCCAGGCGGCGGCTGATCTCGGTCTTGCCGCACCCCGTCGGGCCGATCATGAGGATGTTCTTCGGCGTCACCTCGTCGCGCAAGTCGAGCGAGAGCTTCTGCCGGCGCCAGCGGTTGCGCAGCGCCACGGCGACGGCCTTCTTCGCCTCGCTCTGGCCGATGATATGCGCGTCTAGCGCGCGGACGATGGCCTTGGGGGTCAGGTTGTTTTTCATAGTGTCCTGGAAGCTCAGATGGTCTCGACCGTCACGCGGTCGTTGGTGAAGACGCAGATGTCGGCGGCGACGGCCATGGCGCGGCGCGCGATCTTCTCGGCGTCGTCCTCGTAGCTGTCGATGGCGCGCGCAGCGGCAAGGGCATAGTTGCCGCCGGAGCCGATCGCGGTGATCTGGCTTTCGGGGCCGCCTTCGGGCTCCAGCACGTCGCCATTGCCGGTGAGCACCAGCAGGGTATCGGCATCCGCCACGATCATCAGCGCTTCGAGATTGCGCAAGTACTTGTCCGTACGCCAGTCCTTGGCGAGTTCGACGGCCGCGCGCATGAGCTGGCCGCGGTGCTGCTCCAGCTTGCGCTCCAGCCGTTCGAACAGGGTGAAGGCGTCGGCCGTGGCGCCGGCGAAGCCCGCGATCACCTTGCCGTCGCCGATGCGGCGCACCTTGCGCGCATTGGGCTTCATCACCGTGTTGCCCATGGAAACCTGACCGTCACCGGCGATGACGGTCTTGTCGCCCTTCTTCACACCGATGATCGTCGTACCGTGCCACTGGATCAGGCCGTGGCTAGCCCCGCTATTATCCATGCCGCGGGATATATGTCGGCATTCTCAGGGTTCAAGCGGGTAAGGCGCAACCACCCGCGCGCCCGAAACAACAAAAAACGTCCGCGAAACCGATATGCGGTCTCACGGACGTTTTGCAGGCGATCTCGTGACCGCCCTCTCTCCATCTGGAATCAGCTGCCGTTGGGTCCGGGGCCCGTGGGCTGGGTACCGGCACCGCCCATGCCGCCAGCGCCAACGGCGCCGATGTTGCCGAACAGGTCTTCCAGCAACCCGCGGTGACGGCCGAGGGTCGGCGTGGTGTCGCCGTTCGGGTTGATGCGGGCCACCTGCTCCATGCCGCGCTTGTCGACGCCGACGACATTGCCGGCCGGATCGAAGCGCACGCGCAGCACGGTCTGCTCCGAGGTCTGCGGACGGCGGAACGGTGGGGTCTTCACCGTCTGCGAGATGTAGTAATAGTCCTTCTCGCCGAACTGGCTGACGAACGTCGGGCGGCCGAGCGTCTTTTCCACCGAGAGGCGGTTGTCGATGCCGGGCTGCACCGAATCGAGCAGCGTCTGGTCGATCAGGTAACCGCGATGGTCGCGGACCGACGTGCATCCTGCCGTCAGCGCAGCCAGCGCCAGCGCGATGCCTGCCGCCTTAGCCATGTGACCGTAACTGCGCATTTTCCCACTCCATTCGGGGCCGAGGCCTGGTTCGGGCATTGCCACCCGGCGCAGGGCCCATATATCGGCCAGATAACGGCACCGAGCCTTAGAGCCCGCCAGCCCGTCACGCAATGGGCGTTGGGGCAGGTCGATTGAATTGCCGATGAACGAAAGGTCAGACTGTCCGTGTCCTTGCTTTCCCGTCTCGTCGGCAAGAGTTCCGACCCTCGCGCTGAAGTCCGTCCGCTCTGGCACCGGGTGGTGGAAATCGCCCGCGAAAAGCCCTGGTATGCGCAGTTCGGCGTGGCCGATACCGTGGCCGGCCGCTTCGATGCGGTCACGCTGGTGCTGGCGCTCGTCATGCTGCGGATGGAACGGGACGGCGCGCTCATCACCCCCTCGGTCCATCTGACCGAGCTGTTCGTGGACGACATGGACGGCCAGCTGCGCCAGTCCGGCGTGGGCGACCTGGTGGTCGGCAAGCGCATGGGCAAGCTGATGAGCGTGCTCGGCGGCCGCATCGGCGCGCTTCGTGAAGCGCTGCCGCAAGGCGGCGCAGCGCTGGCCGAAGTCCTCGGCCGCAACGTGACGCTGATCGAGGGCGCCGACCGCCTGGCCCTTGCCGCCCATGTGAAGGCGCTGGCGCACCAGCTCGACGCCGTTTCCGATCCCGACCTCATGAACGCGAGCATTGCGCGATGACCGACACCCCTGCCTTCAAGCCCGAATTCTCCCGCAGCCTCGACATCCGCCAAGCCGAAGTCAAAGCCGCCCACCGCGTCGAAGCCGACGCGGCCGAGCGCGCCGCGCTGGCGGTGCGTTTCGGTCTCGTGCGGATCGACCGGCTCGCCGCCGACATCGAACTGGAACGCCGTGATCGCAAGGTCGAAGGGCGCGGCCGGATCAAGGCGGACTACATCCAGGCCTGCGCCGTTTCGGCCGAGGATATCGCCGTATCGCTGGACGAGCCGGTGTACTTCCGCTTCGTTCCCCAGGCCGGCGATCATACGCCGGACGAGGAAATCGAACTCGATTCGGACGATTGCGACGAAGTCGAATATACCGGCAGCCATATCGACCTCGGCGAAGCGGTGGCGCAGAGCCTTGCGCTGGCCATCGATCCGTTCCTGACCGGGCCGGAAGCCGATGCCGCGCGCAAGGCCGCCGGAATCGGCACGCCCGAAGACAGCGGCCCCTTCGCGGCGCTGAAGGGCCTTGGCCTGAAGGAGTGACTGGCGCCGGGTGACGCCCGGCCGGGGAGAATCCGAAGGGTTTCGCCCGAATTGCGGCCACCTGCCGCCGTGGAAGCGCGGAGATTGCGCTCAGGATTTCCATCTGGTGACGGAACGCCTTGATCGCTGGCGTATTTCGCCGCAAGCGGGAGGTTCCGCTCTCCTTTCCTGGTAGGCCCATGAATTCACCATTCCCGCAGACCGATCCTGCCCAGCAGATTCTCGGCAGTTCTTCCCTGCGAAGCCGGTCGCGCCCCGGTCTCGATCCCAAGACGACGTTCGGCCTCGCGATCGCGATCCTGTTCTTCCTGGCCAGCGGGACGGTGGCCTACCTCAATGTGCGCGTGCTGCGCGACGATGCCGCCAGGATCGTCCATTCGCACGAAGTGATCGTGTCGCTGAACGGCCTGCTTTCGGCGGTGCAGGATGCCGAGACCGGGCAGCGCGGATACCTGCTGACCGGGCGGGAGAGCTATCTCGACCCTTACCGCAGCGCCCTGGCCGATGTCGGCGGGCAGCTTGAGACGATCACCGCGCTCACCCGCGACAATCCCGATCAGCAGAGCCGCCTCCAGCCGCTGCGCCGCCATATCGATGCCAAGCTGGCCGAGCTGAAGGAGACGATCGAGGCGCGCAGGAACGGCGGCCTCGAAGCCGCGCTGCTGCTGGTCGCCTCGGATCGCGGCAAAGTGGAGATGGACGCGGTCCGCAGCCAGCTCGCGCAGATGCAGCTGGAAGAGGCGCGGCTGCGGCAGGAGCGGCTCACGGAAATGGAGCAGGCCTATAAGTCGGCCTGGTCGAGCGGCGTGGCCTCCTGCCTCCTGGGCATCGTCCTCACCCTGGTGATCGGCTTCCTGATCCGCCGCGCGGCGATTGCCGCGGGGCAGCGCGAGTGGCTGCAATCCGGCCAGGTCGGCCTGGCCTCCGCCGTGCTGGGCGACCAGCCGGTGGAGCAACTGGGCGAGAGCATCCTGGCCTTCCTGGTCCGCTTCGTGGGCGCGCAGGCAGGCGCGGTGTTTTCCGGGGACGGCCATCACTTCCGCCGGGTCGCGGCTTACGGCGTGCCCGAGGATGCAGGCATCGTCGAGCGCTTCTCGCTGCGGCAGGGCCTGCTGGGGCAAGTCGCGGCGGATGGCGAGCCGGTGCTCCTGGCCGACATTCCCGACAGCTACCTCACCATCGGCTCCACTTTCGGCAGCGACAAGCCGCGCCATCTGCTGATCGCCCCGGTCGTGGCGGACGAAACGGTCCACGGCGTGATCGAGCTGGGCTTCCTCCAGCCGGTGGAAGACCAGGTCCTGACGTTCCTGCGCGAGATTTCCAACGCGGCGGGCGTCGCGCTGCGCTCGGCCCGCTACCGCGCCGACTTGCAGCACCATGCCGAGGAACTCCAGGTCCAGAGCGAGGAACTGCGCGTCTCCAACGAAGAGCTGGAAGAACAGGGCCGCGCCTTGCGCGAATCGCAAGTGCGGCTGGAGCACCAGCAGGTCGAGCTGGAACAGACCAACTCGCAGCTGGAGGAACAGGCCCAGCAGCTTGAGCACCAGCGCGACGATCTGGCCCGCTCGAATGCCGTGGTCGAACTGAAGGCAAAGGAGCTGGAGCAGGCCAGCCGCTACAAGTCCGACTTCCTGGCCAACATGAGCCACGAATTGCGCACGCCGCTCAATTCGCTGCTGATCCTCTCCAAGCTCCTGGGCGACAATCCGCGCGCCAACCTCTCGGGCGAGCAGGTGCAATATGCCCGAACCATCGAAGCGTCCGGCAACGATCTGCTGGCGCTGATCAACGACATTCTCGACCTTTCGAAGATCGAGGCCGGGCATTTGCAGATCCGGCCCGAGACGGTTCTGCTGGACCGGCTCGCCAGCGACATGCGGCAGGTCTTCCAGCCGGTGGCGCAGACGCGCGGGCTGGACTTCGAGATCCGCATCGCCCCGGATTGCCCCGCCACGCTCGATACCGACCGCCAGCGCCTGGAGCAGATCCTCAAGAACCTGCTGTCCAACGCCTTCAAGTTCACCGAGGGGGGCAGCGTGCGGCTGGAGATCGCGCCGGACGGCGACGATGCCCTGCTGCTGGCGGTCACCGACACCGGCATCGGCATTCCCGAAGACCAGCAACGCGCCATTTTCGAGGCGTTCCGGCAGGCGGACGGCACGGTGAACCGCAAGTACGGCGGCACCGGCCTTGGCCTTTCGATCTCACGCGAGCTGGCCCGCCTGCTGGGCGGCGCGATCTCGCTGGCGAGCGTGGCCGGAAAGGGCAGCCGCTTCACCTTGCGCATGCCGCTCGCCCATGACCCGGCGCAGGCCGGGCCGGGCAGCGCGAGTGCCCTTGCACCGGCGCTGCCCTCGGTCTTCGCGCCCGCCCCTTCCGGCATGCCGCAATTCACCGCGTCCCAGTTCGCGGCGTCCCCCCAGCCGGCCCCGCCTACGCCTCCCGCCGGGCGCGCACCGGCCGCGGCCGTCCTGCCGCGCCCGGTCGAGGACGACCGCGACACGGCCGCCATGGCCCAGCGCGTCCTGCTGGTGGTCGAGGACGATTCCTCCTTCGCGGGCATCGTGCGCGACATGGCGCGGGAGATGGGCTTCCAGTGCCTCGTTTCCGGCACCGCCGAAGAGGCGCTGCAACTGGCGCGCAGCTTCCTTCCCCATGCCGTCGTGCTGGACATCGGCCTGCCCGACCAGTCCGGCCTCGCCCTGCTCGACCGCCTGAAGCGCGATGTCGAGACGCGCCATATCCCGGTCCACGTCGTGTCGGGTTCCGACCATACGCAAACCGCCCTGTCGCTGGGCGCCATCGGCTATCTGGTGAAACCGGTGAAGCGCGAGGATCTTTCGGCCGTGCTCCAGGCCCTGGCCGCCAAGCTCGATTCCTCCACGCGCCGGGTGCTCATCGTCGAGGACGACCCCGTCCAGCGCGACGCCGTGGCGCGGCTGCTGACTTCGGGCGATGTCGAAACCGTGGCCGCCGCCACTGCCGCCGAATGCCTGGAGCTGCTGGCCAGCCAGACATTCGACTGCATGGTGCTGGACCTCGCCCTGCCCGATGCCAGCGGATTCACCCTGCTGGAAACCCTCAGCCGCGAGGGCGCCTATGCCTTCCCACCGGTGATCGTCTATACCGGCCACGACCTGACGCCGGACGACGAGCAACGCCTGCGCCGCTATTCGGATTCGATCATCATCAAGGGCGCCCGCTCGCCCGAACGCCTGCTCGACGAAGTGTCGCTGTTCCTGCACCAGGTCGTCACCGAAATGCCGCCAGAACAGCAGAGCATGATCCAGCAGGCCCGCAACCGCGACGCGATCCTCGAAGGGCGGCGCATCCTGGTGGTGGAGGACGACGTGCGCAACGTCTACTCGCTCACCAACATCCTCGAACCGCAAGGCGCGGTGGTGGAGATCGCGCGCAACGGGCAGGAGGCGATCGACGCGCTCGACCGCTCGTCCGGCGATGACGGCCGCCGCATCGACCTGGTGCTGATGGACGTGATGATGCCGGTGAAGGACGGGCTCACCGCCACGCGCGAAATCCGCCAGGACCCGCGCTGGGCCAAGCTGCCGATCATCACCCTGACCGCCAAGGCCATGCCCGACGACCAGGAACGCTGCATCGAGGCGGGCGCCAACGACTACATGTCCAAGCCGCTGGACGTGGACAAGCTGCTCTCGCTGGTCCGGGTCTGGATGCCGCGATGAAGCAAGGCGCGGGACGATCGTGATGGAGAACGACAGGATCCAGGAGGAGAAGATCGAGGATATCGAGATCCGCCTGCTGCTGGAGGCCCTCTACAGCCGTTACCACTACGATTTTCGGGGCTACGCCCAGGCCTCGCTGAAACGGCGCTTGCGGCAGGCCCGCGACCAGCTCGGCCTGCCGACGTTCTCGGCGCTGCAGGACCGGATGCTGCGCGATCCCGCCATCGTCACGCGCCTGCTCGGCTTCCTGACCGTGCAGGTCAGCGAACTGTTCCGCGACCCCGCCTATTTCCGCGCCATTCGCGAGAAGGTCGTGCCGCATCTGCGCACCTACCCCTCGCTGAAAGTCTGGATCGCAGGGTCCAGCACCGGCGAGGAGCTCTATTCCTTCGTCATCCTGTTCCGCGAGGAAGGGCTGGAGGACCGGACGCTGTTCTACGCCACGGACATCAGCCAGGAAGCGCTGGACGCCGCCGCGCGCGGCATCTACCCGCTCGACCGGATCCGGGCCTTTACCGAGAACCACCAGCTTTCGGGCGGAAAGTCCTCGCTCTCCGACTATTATTCCACGGCCTATGGCCGCGCCGTCTTCGACAAGAGCCTGCGCGACCGCGTGGTCTTTTCCGACCACAGCCTGGTCACCGATGCCGTCTTTGCAGAGATGCACCTGATCTCCTGCCGCAATGTCATGATCTATTTTGACCGGGAATTGCAGGACCGCGCGGTGGGACTGTTCCGGGAATCGCTGGCACGCAAGGGCTTCCTGGGGCTGGGCGCGCGGGAGAGCCTGCGCTTCTCGCAATATGCCGGGGCCTTCAGCGCTTTCGTGCGCGAGGAGAAGATCTACCAGAGGCGCGATCCATGACCGAAAGCGCCCCGAGCGCGCCGCGTGCGGTGGTCATCGGGGCTTCGGCCGGCGCGGTGGAAGCGCTGCTGCATGTGCTGCCGCAGCTTCCGCGCGGTTATCCGCTGCCGGTGCTGGTCGTCGTCCATGTCCCGCCCCAGCGTCGCAACGTGCTGGCCTCGCTTTTCGCGACCCGCTGCCCGCTCGACGTGCACGAGCCCGACGACAAGGAACCGGCCGCGCCGGGCACGATCCTCTTCGCCCCGCCGGACTATCATATGCTGGTGGAGGCGGATCGCACGATCTCGCTTTCGGTGGAGGGACCGGTGCAGTTTTCCCGCCCCTCGATCGACGTGCTCTTCGAAAGCGCCGCCGATGCCTATGGCCCGGGGCTGATCGGCGCCGTGCTCACCGGCGCCAACCATGACGGCGCCGAGGGCCTGGCCGCCGTGGCCGCGGCCGGAGGCATGGCCATCGTGCAGGACCCCGCACAGGCCGCCTATCCGGTCATGCCCGAGGCCGCCCTAGCCCTGACGCCGCACGCCGAGCGGCTGACCCTGGACGGGCTGGTGCGCCGCCTGCTGGCCGCCGGCGATCGGTCTTCCGGAAATCAGGCCGGCGAAATCAGCCGGTAGGCGCCGCCCATCAGCCGCGTCACTTCCTCGCTGCTCAGGACATATTGCGGCTCGTAGCCCAGGCCCGAGCGCGTGGTGCGCCGCCAGTGATCGACGTAGAGGCCCTTGTCCGGTCCGAACACCGAATGGACGTGGCGCGCCAGTTCGGCCGGACAGTTGGCGGAAGCAGCCTCACGGAAGATGGCGATGTCGGCCACGTAAGGCCCGACCATGACCCAGACGTGCCCGCTCCAGTGCAGGTTCTCGGCGCCGAATACGGCGGGGCCGTCCACCGGATCGCGGCGGCCATGAACCGGCGTTCCATCAACCGAGAGCACCCCAGCCACCACCTGCACGGGCGCGGCAAGGTGCCGTTCGAGCTGTACCGCCAGCGCCGCGCTCAGCCAGGCAGAAGCCGCGCGATCCTCGCTCGCGGCCTTGGGAAAGACTTTCAGGATCTCCACCGCGCAGGCCGCCAGCCGGGCCTTGTCGCCATCCGGCATCTCGTAGGCCTTGAACGCCTTGGCCGCGGCCCAGCCGTGCTGCGCGGCCACCAGCGTGCCGAGCTGGATCAGGTCTTTTGCACCTATCATCTGAAAACCGTCATCCGAAAATTCCTGCTGGTCGCGCCCGGGGCCTGTCCGAAACCTGCCACACAGGGCCGATCCCGGTCCCCGAGCGGCCACTGGCCCGGCCCCTTAGAGGAGCTTGGCAACCAGGCCAAGCACGGTTTCGCCAGGGCGCGCCGAACGCCGCGCAAACAGCGGCGGCCTTCCGGCACGCACCGATCATGACATTTCCCGTTCACCCCTTGCCCGCGGCGCTGCCGGGATGCGATCAGCGAAGGTCAACCTTCTGTATCCGGCCCCTGAATTTCGCCCCTGAAACCTGCCCCTGAAACTTGAAAGAATCATCATGCGCGCGCTTCGCCTTCCGGCCCTGACCTTCTCCCTGGCCGCCGCCCTTTCGGCACCCGCGGGCGCGCAAGTGAAGGACAGCCACGGCAACGAACTCCATGTCGGCAGGCCGCTGAAGCCGGTGGCGGACTATGACGGCGGCACCGTCAGCAAGGGCCGCCCGGCGCAATGCGTGCTGGACGGCGATCCGCGCAAGGTCTGCACTTTCTATCCCCGCAACGGCGACGGCAGCTTCGCCATCGACGTGGAAGGCCGCGCCTACTACGCGGACAAGACGGCGCCGAACCGCATCACGGTGGACTACGACAACGGCGCGCGGATGGTGCCGCAAGGCGCCTTCACGCGCAGCCCGCGCGATCCCGCCTGCTGGGTCCAGGGTGCCAGCCGCAAGATCTGCGTCTATTGATGGCGCGCCGGGCGGCCGGCGTTCCCGCGCCGGCCGCAGCGACGCCCAGTCAATGCCAGAGGTTGGTACGCGCCAGATCGACCAGCTCGTCGCCGCGACCGCTCATCACCGCCCGCAGCATGTAGAGCGTGAAACCCTTGGCCATCTCGGCATTGATCTTGGGCGGGATCGGCAGCTCGGTCCGGGCGACCACGGCATCGACTAGCACCGGGCCGTCATGGGCCAGCGCCTCGGCCAGGCCGGATTCGACGTCGGCCGGGTCTTCCAGCCGGATTCCCTTGATGCCGATCGCCTCGGCCATGGCCGCGAAGTTCGGATTGTCGAGTTCGGTGCCGAATGGCAGGAAGCCGGTGGACTTCTGTTCCACTTCCACGAAGCCCAGCGTGCCGTTGTTGAAGACCACGATCTTGGCGGGAAGGCGGTACTGGCGCAGCGTCAGCAGGTCTCCCATCAGCATGGCGAACCCGCCGTCCCCCGATAGCGAGATCACCTGCCGACCGGGAAAGGCGCATTGCGCGCCCAGCGCCATCGGCATGGCATTGGCCATGGAGCCATGCCAGAGTGAGCCGATCAGCCGCCGCTTCCCGTTCATCCGCAAGTAGCGCGCCGCCCATACTGTGGGCAGGCCGACATCGAAGGTGAACACGGCATCCTCGGAAGCCAGGTCGCTGAGCGCCTTGGCCACTTGCTGCGGATGGATCGGCGTCTTGCCCGGCTTGCCTTCGGCCAGCCCGTCCAGGTCCTTGCGGGTGCGGCGATAGTGCTCGACCGCCTTGTCCAGGTGCTTGCGATCCGGCTTGTCCGGCAGGCGCAGCAGCAGCGCGCGGATCGTCGCCCCCACGTCTCCCACCACGCCCAAGTCCAGAGAGGCCCGGCGGCCGAGCTGGCCGGGCCGGATGTCGACCTGCAGGGTCCGCACATCGGAGCCGGTGGGGTAGAACTGGCGATAGGGAAAGTCCGTCCCCAGCATCAACAGGATGTCGGTATCCATCATCGCGTAGTAGCCGGAGGAGAAGCCGATCAGCCCGGTCATGCCCACGTCGTAGGGATTGTCGTACTCGACGTGCTCCTTGCCTTTCAGCGCGTGGACGATCGGCGCCTTGAGCTTTTCCGCCAGCGCCAGGAGTTCGTCGTGTGCGCCTTCGCAGCCCGAGCCGCAGAGCAGGGTCACGCGCTTGTCCGGCTCCAGCATGGCCGCCAAGGCATCGAGCTGCGCCTCTTCGGGCACGACCACCGGCGGCTTGGGCAGCAGGCCCAGCGGCTTGGGCCAGGCCTCGTTGGCGGCGGGCTTCAGCGCCACGTCTCCGGGGATGACCAGGACGGAGACGCCCCGCTCGCCGATGGCGGTGCGGATCGCGATTTCCAGGCTGCGCGGCATCTGCGAAGGATCGGAAACCAGCTCGCAGTAATGGCTGCACTCGCGGAACAGCTCCTGCGGATGGGTTTCCTGGAAATAGCCCGAGCCGATCTCGGGCGAAGGGATCTGGGCGGCGATGGCCAGCACCGGCACGCGGGAGCGGTGGCAGTCGAACAGGCCGTTGACGAGGTGCAGGTTGCCCGGCCCGCAGCTTCCCGCGCAGACCGCGATGCTGCCGGTCAGATGAGCCTCGGCGCCGGCGGCGAAGGCGGCCACTTCCTCGTGGCGAACATGGATCCATTCGATCCGGCCATGGGCGCGGATGGCATCGGTCAGCCCGTTGAGGCTGTCACCGACCACACCGTAGACTCGTTTGACACCGGCGGCTTCCAGCGTGGCAATGAATTGTTCGGCAACGTTCCTGGCCATGTTTCACCTCGTGTCGGGACATCGAATGGGGCACCGAAGGGTTCAAACCCCTCTCCCGGCGAAGGGTGCCACGAAGCTGACAGTTTTCGGCGCCTGCGCAACCATGCCAAGGTATGACGTGCCGTTCCCTCCGCCCCATTGGGCTTTTTCGGGGATTTTTCGCCGGGACGTGCGGGACTTGCGCCTTGCCGGGAAACCAAACGGCCCGTCGGCGCTTAGGCCCACATGGATGCAGCGGCGCAGATCGATGTGCAGGACCATGCACGGGAAGAGACGGGGCATCGCCCCCCGGGCAAGCGGCCGGATCGCACCCGTCTGCTGCGCATCCTGCGCAATGTGCTGATCGCGATCGTCGCGCTGGTATTCGCGGCCTGGCTGGTCCTCTTCATCACCAAGGGCCGGTTCCTGAAGCACCCCTTCGAACGCATCGCCAGCTCGGCCGCCGGGCGGCAGGTGCGGGTGGGCGGAGACTTCCAGCTCTTCTTCGCACCGCTGCGCATCAAGTTCCTGGCCGATGGCCTGAGCGTCTCCAACCCGGAATGGGCGGGCCGCCCGCAGATGTTCGCCGCCCGCCATATCGAGGCGCGGATCGCCCCGCTTTCCTTGCTGTTCGGCCGTCGCCACGTGCATACGCTGGACCTTCAGGGCGGCGCCGTGGACCTCGAATGGGACAAGGCCCATGGCCGCAACAGCTGGACTTTCGGCAGCGGCGGCGGGGGCAAGCCCTTCGAGTTCCCCCGGATCGACCGCGCCACCATATCGGACACCCGCGTCCGCTATCTCGACCCGCAGATGCCGCTGCTTGCCAATCTCGTGGTCGATCCCGTCACTTCCACCGATGCGAAGATCGGCAAGGCTGTCTCGCTGCGCGGCGACGGCACCTTGCGCAGCACCCCGTTCCGCGTGAGCGCCCGGCTGCTCTCCCCCGACGCCACCGTCAATCGCGGCAGCAACGCGCTGGAACTCACGGCCTGGGCGGCGAACAACCAGGTCGACGTCTCGGGCACCCTCCCCTCCATCGCCGATTTCGAGGACGTGCCGCTCAAGGTCCGCGCCCGCGGGCGCGACTTGTCCGAACTGCTGGGCATCATCGACGTCGCCATTCCCCAGACCCGCCGCTACGCACTGAAAGCGCAGCTGGTGAAGGACGGGGAGACCTATCGCTTCACCGGCATGACCGGCACGTTCGGCCAGTCCGACCTTTCGGGCAAGCTGACGGTGACCAATGCCGAGCGGCTGCGGCTGGATGCCGTGCTGGCGACCAGGCGGCTGGACATCGTCGATGCCGCGCCGTTCATCGGCTACAACCCGGACATCGTGGCATCGAAAGGCGCCGTGGCCGCAGCCGCCGCCACCGGGGCGGGCGCCCAGCGCGTCCTGCCGGACGCCGCCCTGCCGGTGGAGACGATGCAGCGCTTCGACGCCGGGCTGGACTGGAAGGTCGGCGTGGTCCGCTCACGCAATGTGCCGGTGCAGAACATCGCCCTGAAGCTCTCGCTCGACCGGGGACGACTGGCCCTGTCGCCGCTGACATTCTCGATGGCGCGCGGCGATGTCGCCTCGGACCTGGTGTTCGACACGCGTCAGCGCCCCTCGGCCGTAAGCTACGACATTCGCCTCAAGTCCACGCCGATGGGCCGTCTGCTGGCCGGCTACGGCGTGGTGGAATCAGGCACGACCGGCACGATCGGCGGCCGCATCAAGCTGGAAGGCCGCGGCGACACGATCCACGATTCGCTCGCTTCGGCATCGGGCCGGATCGCCTTCATCATGCCCCGCGGTACGTTCTGGACGCGCAACGTGCAGCTGGCCGAGCTGGACCTCGGCACGTTCGCCTCCAAGATGTTCGAGGGCAAGCTGAAGAAGCCCGTTCAGCTCAACTGCGGCCTGGTGGCCTTCACGGTGCGAGGCGGCACGGCGGCGGCCGACCCGATCCTGATCGACACGTCGAAGAACGTCATCACCGGGCGCGGCGGCTTCAGCTTCGACACCGAGGCGCTCGACATGGGATTCCGCGCGGATGGCAAGAAGTTCAGCCTGTTTTCCGGGCAGTCGCCCGTCGGCATCGGCGGCCGCTTCGCCAATCCCTCCCTCCAAGTGATCAGCCCGCAATTGCTCGGCCGCGCCGGAGTGGGTCTTGGACTGGCCGTGGCGGCGACGCCGGTGGCGGGGCTACTCGCCTTTGTGGACGTGGGGGATGCCAAGTCCGCCGCCTGCGGCCCGGTGCTGTCGGGCGCCAATGCGCAGTCCCAGCGCACCGCCAAGGGCAAGCCGCGCGACGACGTCGGCTCCGGCCGTCCCGACAAGAACGACTGAGTTTCCTCCGCCGCGATAGCTCCGGCCGGAACGGACGTGAACCGGAACGGGCGCGCTCCGGCCGGCTTCGCCCACACGAACACATCCCGCTTGCACAGGGCGCACGCCCCGGCTAGCTCATCGCGTCCGCCATTTCCGCAAGGATGGCGGGCAATGATCGCGCTGGTGCCTCGAAAGAGGCTTAATAGGGAACACGGTGAGAGAGGCTTCCTCTTGAAACCGAGGCTGTCCCTGCAACTGTAAGCGGTGAGCGCGATGCACATCACGCGGCCGGGCAATGCCCCCTGCCGCAGCCACTGGGCCGGACGCTAAATCCTGCGAGGCCTGGGAAGGCCGTGCATCGAGCGATGACCCGTGAGCCAGGAGACCTGCCAGCGTACGGTCGCTCTTGCTTTGGTCCAGGGGATGGCCGGGGCACGGTGATTTTTCCGTCTGAGCGACGAACCAGCGGCAAGGGCCGCACGGTGCGCTGAGCGGTCGTCCCGAATCCGGGCGCCCGGCCGGTCGACGCGCCGGTCGTTCGCGGGCCTGGGTTCGCGAGCGGCAGACCCTTGCCAAAAGCTCGCTTGGCGCCCGGCAGGGGAATGAAATGAAGATCGCAACCGTTTCGCACGCGGCGCTTGCCGCGGTGCTGACTCTCGCCTGCGCCGCGCAGGCCCGGGCCGCGGATGGCGGGAAGGTCGAAGGCCGGAAGGTCGAAGGCCGGGAGGCCGATGCCGCAGAGGCGGATGGCCCTTCGATCGTCGTCACCGGACAGAGCCTGGAAGAGACGCTGCCGCAGGAACTCTCCCGCTACGGCAACGACGTCGTCACCGTCGATGAACGGCAGATCCGCAACAGCGGCGCGGTGGACGTGACCAAGGCGCTGGACCAGGTACCGGGCCTCTACGTGCGCGGCCGCAATGGCCCGTTCACTTACGTAGACGTCTCGCTGCAGGGTTCGCGCACGCAGGACGTGCTCTGGACGATGGACGGCATCCGCCTCAACAACCGCCTGTACGGCAGCACCTCGCCCAACGACACGCTGCCCGCCAGCATGATCGAGCGGATCGAGGTCCTGCGCGGCGGAGAGAGCTTGTTCTACGGCACCCAGGCTTCGGCCGGAGTGATCAACGTGGTGACGCGCAGCTTTTCCGACGATCCGGGCGGCCAGGTCAATGCCTCGGTCGACAGCTGGGGCGGCACGACCCTGGACGGCTATGCGCGCGGCGCCCTGGGCGACCACCGCTTCGTGGCTTATGCCTCGCACAATCGCTCGGAAGGCTACCTGCCCTACAGCGCCTATCAGCCCAGCCTCACCGACCGGCACCTCGGCTACGACTTGTGGTCGGCCGGGCTCAAGTACCAGTACGGGCTGGCGCCGGATCTCGCGCTCAACGCGCAGTACCAGCATACCGAGGCGAAGCTCGACAACCTTGCCCCCACCCGCATTCGCGAGAGCCGCAATGACCGGAACGAGGAAGTGGCCAGCCTGCGGCTCGACTACACCGGCAGCGACACTGTGCAGTTCTTCCTGAAAGGCTATTTCCACGACTGGAAGACCGCCTACATCCAGATCCGCAATTCGCTGCCCGACCATCAGCCCCAGGTGATCTACCCCGCCGGCACCTTCTGGGGCTACCGCGACTGGGGCGGCAGCGCGGTGATGAAGCTGCATCTGCACCCCGGCCTGGAATACCTGCTGGGCTACGACTTCCAGAACTTCAGCGGCCGGGACGACGTGCTGCTGATCGCGCCGACCAGCGAGCAGGTCCACGCCGGGATCCTGCAGCTTCGCACCACCGACGAGATCTCGTCGAAGGGCCGCCTGGCGGCGGGCCTGCGCTACAATCGCACGGACGGCGCGCGCAAGACGATCTGGAACGTCTCGGGCCGCTACGACTTTGCCGAGGCGCTCTATCTGGAAGCCAATGGCGGCACGGCCTTCGTGCTGCCCGACGCCTCTCAGCTCTACGGCAACGACCCTTGCTGCGAGGTGGGCAATCCGAACCTCAGGGCCGAGCAGAGCCTTTCGCTCAACCTCTCGGCAGGCGGCATCCTGCCGCTGGGCGCGGCCTCGCTGGGCTGGAAAGGGACGTATTTCGACCGGCGCATCACGGACATGATCGACAGCGTCTACGACGATCCCGCCTTCCCCGGCGGCACTTACGCCAATCTCGACGGCAAGGTCCGCTCGCAAGGCGCGGAGCTGGAACTCGACGCGCGCTGGCCGGGCGGCTGGGGCATCTCGGCCAGCTACACATATGCCCGCGTGCGCGAAAAGGGCGCATCGACGCAGCTGGACCGCAACCCCAAGCAATATGCCAAGGCCGCCTTCTCCTATGCGCCCGAAGACCAGCCCTTCGGCGCGAGCCTCAACGCCAGCTGGATCGGCGATGTCTGGTCGACCGCATCCGGCGCGGGGCGGCGGAACTACGGCAACTACGCCCTGCTCGATGTCGGCGCTTATCTTTACGTCGACGGGGCGGCGCGGCGGAACCGCTTCGGCGTCAATATCGAGAACCTGCTCGACCGGGAATATGCCACGCGCGGCTACCTTTCGGCCGCGACCGACCAGGGCGTGCTCGATGGCAGCAACAGCCGCTTCCTCTATTTCAACCGGGGCGTGCCGCGCACGCTGCGGATGCAATACGGCCTGAGTTTCTGACGCCGTGGTCGCGCTCCAGCCTTCCAAGGCGCCCGGTAGCCTGCTGCCCCGCAGCTTGCTGCCGCGCCCCGTCCTCGTCCTTCATCGCTGGCTCGGCGTCTTCGTCGGGCTGCTGATGACACTCTGGTGCCTGTCGGGCTTCGTGATGATCTACGTGGACTATCCGAGGCTGGAGCCGGCAGCGCAGTTGCAGGGCCTGGCGCCGCTGCAACTGCCGCCCGGTCCGGTCTGGAACGATGCCGCGTGGGAAGAGGCAGGCCTCGCGCCAGACCTGCCGATCGCCTCTGCGCGCGTCGAGATGATGGCCGGCCGCCCGGTCCTGCGGATCGTTTCCGCGGCCACCGGCGACCGCCCCATCGCGCAGATGCAGGCCATGCCCGAAACCATCGACCTGGCCACGGGGCGGAAGCTGGCCCCGCCCGGGCGCGCCGACCTCGCCAGGATCGCGGCGGACTACGCCCGCGGCCATGCGATCGGCGGCGCAGCGCCCGCTCTGTCCGAAACCGGCATCGACCAGTGGACGGTGCAGACCTACCGGCGGAGCGCCCCGCTCTACCGCGCCGACTATGCCGATCCCGCCGGGACCGTGATCTACATCTCCGGCCGTTCGGGCGAGGTGGTGCAGGAGACCACTCGTTTCCAGCGCTTCTGGGGCTGGCTGGGCGCCGTGCCGCACTGGCTCTACCCCACGATCCTGCGGGAGGACGCCGCACTTTGGAACCAGGTCGTGGTCTGGACCTCGCTTGCCGGCTGCTTCCTCACCGGCACCGGCATCTGGGCCGGTATCGCGCGGCTGCGGCGCAGGCGGGACGGGACTCTCGGCTCGCCCTACAAGGGCCTGTGGTGGTGGCACCATGTCTTTGGGCTGTTCTTCGGCTTGCTGACCCTGAGCTGGGTCGCGAGCGGCCTGTTTTCGATGAACCCCTGGGGCTTCCTCGATTCCGCGGCCGGCCCTGCCGAAGCCGGGCGGCTGGCCGGGCCGATGCACTGGCGCGATGTGCGCCAGGCGCTCTCCGCGCTCGGCGACCTGCCGCGCGGCGCGCGCCGGGTGGTGACCGCCCCGCTCGGCGGGCGCACTTTCCTGCTGGTATCGGGCCTGCCCATATCGGACGGCGAAGTTTCGTCGCAGCGCTTCGACGCTGCCGGAAAGCCCGCTCTCTTCGGCGAGGACGCGCTGCGCACCGCGCTGTCGGGCAGGCCCTCGCTCGCCTCGCTCGAACTCCTGGAGGAAGAGGACGCCTACTACTATGGCCGCCGTTCCCCCGCGGCGCTTCCGGTCTGGCGCGCCGTTCTGGCCGATGCCGAGGCGACCCGCCTCTACATCGATCCGTTGAGCGGCCGGCTCCTGCGCGCTGTCGACCGTAACGGGCGTGGGTTCCGCTGGCTGCAGGACGGCCTGCACCGGCTGGACCTGCCGCTGCTGCGCCGGCGCCCGTGGTGGGATCTGGTGGTCCTGCCGCTGCTGGCCGCCGTCACGTTCGTCTGCGGCACCGGCACATGGATGGCCTGGAACAAGGTGCGCCGCGACGTACGGCGCCTCCTCAGGATGGGGCTCAGAACGCCAGCGCGGCGCCCTGTTCGGCGATGACGTAGCGGACGGGCGGGCCGTCACCCTCGGCCAGCTGGCGGGCGATGGTCGCGGCGATCGCGGGGTCCCCGTCGACCGAGGGCTTGATATGGCCGATCACCACGGGCAGCCCCTTCAACGCCCCCGTCCCGCCCGACAGCTGCGCCAGCCGCGCCAGTTCGCGGTGCAGCCAGCGCGGGGTGAGGTGGCCGAACAGCTCGGCGTCCTTGCGCGGGTCGGGATAGGACGTCTCGACGATGATCGCGCGCAGATGCCCGGCGCGTACCAGCGGCGCCAAGGCCTGCCAGAGCGCGTCGAGCCGGGTCGAATGCTCGACGGCATCGGGGCCGGTGTCCCCCATGCAGAGCAGCGCCTGCTCCCCTGCGCGGATGAGGAAGGCAGTGGACAGGGCGCCGCCGTGCGAAAGCGGAAATGCGGTGACGGTCAGGCCCGTCGCCGCGACCGGCACGGGCGCCGCGACGGGATCGAGATCCTGGTAATGATAGCGCGCCAGCAAGGGTGGCCGCCCGCGGTCGCCCATGTTTGGCCACGCGCTCCAGTTGAAGTAATCGGCCGCCAGCGCCGCATTCACCGCCGGCAGGGCCAGGATCGGCTTCGCGCTGTCGTCAGGCGAAACCATCACCAGGCCGGCGACATGGTCGAGATGCGGATGGGTGACGAGATAGGCGCCGATCCTACGGTGCAGCACGTCCCCGGCGCGGGTGCCGGCCGGAAATCCGCCCCTGGCGATGGCCACGCGGATGCCCGGAACCAGCGTGCCGGCATCGCAGGCGAGCCCCTGCTTCTGCCCCTTCCGGGCGATGTACCAGGCGGTCGTCGAACCTTCGACCACGCCGCCCGCCACGCCGAGCGGCACGACATCGAAAGCACGGGAATCGGCGCCGGCATCGGGTGACGCGCCCGCAGCCATCGTGAGTGCCGAGAAGGACAGACCGGCGGCCGCCGCGGAACCGTACCGTCGCAAAAATGTCATAATTTCAATAAACATATGACCGAGTTACGATTTCTTGTGGATGCACGGAAGAAATTTATCGGAAATGTCACAATCGGGGGCTAAGGGCCGCGCTTCAAGGAAGAACGCCGGTGCGACCCCTGTCCGCCAGACCACAAGGTCTCGCGGGCGCGGCGGCTCGTCAGCTACCGGCCGCGCGCAAGGGGTGCAACGATGAAGACGAAGACTTACTGGCTGGCCAGCGTGCCGGCACTTCTGGCCGGCGCGACGCCTGCTCTGGCCCAGACCGCGCCGGACACCCTCGACGCTTCCGCCGACATCGTCGTCACCGCCCAGCGCCGCCCCGAAAACATCCGCGACGTGCCGATCGCCGTCTCGGTCCTCTCCGGAGACAAGATCAGCGCCATCGCCGAAGGCGGCGGCGACATTCTTTCGCTGGCCGGCCGCACGCCCAGCCTTTACGTCGAAAGCTCGAATGGCCGCTACGCCCCGCGCCTCTACATTCGCGGCCTTGGCAACGTGGACTTCGACTTCAACGCCTCCCAGCCGGTCTCAGTCGTGCTCGACGACGTGGTGCTGGAGAACGTCTACCTCAAGGGCTTCCCGATCTTCGACCTCGACAGCGTGGAAGTGCTCAAGGGCCCGCAAGGCACGCTGTTCGGCCGCAACACCCCGGCCGGCGTCGTCAAGATGGACACCCGCCGCCCCGGCGACCATGACGAAGGCCAGGCGCAGTTCACCGTGGGCGAACTCGGAACGATCCGCGCCGAAGTGGGCGCGACCATCCCGGTTTCGAGCACCCTGTCGCTGCGCGTCGCCGGCCTTGCCAACCACCGCGAGGACTGGGTGAACAACGCCTATGACGCCTCCTTCACCAAGCCCGGCAAGGACCTTGGCGGCTTCGACGACATCGCCGGCCGCATCCACGCCCTGTGGAAGCCGGACGACCGCCTTTCGGTGCTGCTGACGCTCCAGGCCCGTTCCTATCGCGGCACCGGCACGCTCAACCGCGCCAACGTGCTGACCACTGGCTCGAACAAGCTCAACGACCGCTACGACCGCGACACCGTCTATTACGACGGCGGCCGCAACAACCCGCAGGCGCAGGACACCACCTCCGAGGCGCTGCATGTCGACTATGACCTCGGCGGCGCGACGCTGACCGCCATCGTCTCGGCCTATCAGGGCAGCAGCTCGGGCCGCGGCGACATCGACGGCGGCGTGCTCGGCACCACGGCAGGCAGCGGCACCATTCCGTTCAACTCGGAAACCGGCACCCTTTCCAGCGACCTCGACCAGCAGACATACGAAGTCCGCCTCGCCAGCAATGGCGATACCCGCTTCGGCTGGCAGGTCGGCGCGTTCTACTGGCGCGAGAAGTTCGAGCTGATCTCGGCTTCGTGGAACGGCACCGGCGGCATTAATCCCACGGTGATCTCCGAACTGCGCCAGAAGAGCGACAGCTGGTCGGTCTTCGGGCAGGTCCACTACGACGTGACCGACAGCCTGCGCCTGACCGGCGGCGCCCGCTGGACCCGCGACCAGCGCGACCTCGACGCCGCCCGCACCCTCGGCGCGCCTTTCGCGGATTCGCGCCATGTGGGCGACAAGCAGCCGAGCTGGGACGTCAGCGCGCTCTATAAAGTCAGCCCGCAGGTCAGCCTGTTCGGCCGCATCGCCCACGGCTATCGCGGTCCTTCGATCCAGGGCCGCATCGCCACCTCGAACATCCTGACGACGGCGGATTCGGAAACGATCACGTCCTATGAAGCCGGCATCAAGGCGGCCACGCCCGACAACCGCTTCCGCGTGGATCTGACCGGCTATATCTACGACCTGAAGGACCCGCAGTTCACCGCCATCGGCGGCCAGGGCAACTTCAACCAGCTCATCAACGCCAAGCGCGGCAAGGGCCGGGGCGTCGAATTCGAAGCCACCGCCAACCCGGTTCGCGGCCTCCAGTTCAACGGCGGCGTTTCCTACAACTTCACCAAGATCGACGACCCGGACCTGCTGGTCGCCTTCTGCGGTGCGGCCTGCACCGTGCGCGATCCCATCGTCAACGTCGGCACCACGCGCCGCGCCTCGATCAACGGCAATCCCTTCCCGCAGGCGCCGCGCTGGCTGTTCAACTTCAACGCCTCGTACACTTACGAGCTGGCGAGCGGCAGCAAGCTCTACGCCCAGACCGACTGGGTGGCGCAGAAGGACTTCAACCTGTTCCTTTACGACGCCACCGAATTCCACGTCGGCACGAACTTCGAAGGCGGTGCGCGCATCGGCTGGCGTTCGCCCTCCGACGCGGTGGACGTCTTCGTGTTCGGCCGCAACATCACCAACGAGTCGAACGTGATCGGCGCGATCGATTTCAACAACCTGACCGCCTTCGTGAACGACCCCCGCGTCCTGGGCGCCGGCGTCAACTTCCGCTTCTGACGATACCCGGCGGCCCTCTGCGGAGGGCCGCCGGATCGCGCGGCCGAAGGCATATTCAACGCTGTTCATTTTAACGGCATTTGTTACATTGCCGCGCATGGGCAGACGATCGGACCATAGCCGCAAGGAACTGGAACAGATGCTGATCGTCGAGGGGCACAAGCACCTCGCGGAAGTCGGCTTCGCGCGCTTTTCCGCAAGGGAAGTGGCCAAGCGGATCGGCTATTCGATCGGCACGCTCTACAACGTCTTCGGCACGTACGATCAGCTGCTGATCGCCATCAACACGCGGACCTTCGTGATCTGGACGGACTACATCCGGCAGGCCCTGGCCAGTGGCGCAGAGGACCGCATCCGCGTGCTGGTGGAAGCCTACTTCGGCTTCGCCCGCGCCAATCGCAATGCTTGGCTGGCGATCTACGACCATCATCTTCCGCCCGACGTCACGATCCCGCCCGAACAGGACGTTCTGCGCGGCGGCCTGACCGAAATGGTGGTGGACGAAGTGCGCGCCGTGCTGCCGCCTGCCTGCCAGACCGACGCCCCGCGCCTTGCCCGCTCGCTCGTGGCCACCGTCCACGGCCACTGCATGTTCGACCTCAACGGGTCCTTCGCGCTGATGGGCGAGCAGGAGCCCGCCGCTCTCGCCCTGGCCCGCGTGCGCGAAAGCCTGGCGGCAGCCCGCTCCAGCGATGGAACGGTGCTGCCGGCGGGGTGATCGAGCCGAACTTGCCCAGCCGAACCGGGGCGCCGCCTAAGCGATCGGCCTCGGTGCGGTCCCGTAATAGCTCGACACGCGGTCAGCATAGGCCTGGTTGAACTCCGGCGCGTTGTTGGCCCAGTTCGGCCCGCCTTCCAGCACACGCCGGTCGATCGCCACGATGTAGTCGTCGTCCGTGGCGTCATAAGCCAGGACGCTGAAGGGCACCGGGTAGAAGCTCTTGTTGAACCCCAGGAATCCGCCCAGGCTGAGCACCGCGTAAGTCGATTGACCCGAACGCTTGTCCACCATGAAGGCCTTGATGTGCCCCAGGTTGTCGCCATCGCGCGAACGCACCTTGAGCCCGGTGGTTTCCGCCTCGACAAGCATAGGCGCGACTGCGGGGATTTCGGTCATGAATGTCTCCTTGTTTCGCCGCGAGTGCGTGCGGTCGGGCCGGTCGGCACAGTCCGGCCGCGAACCCGCTTCAGGCTCCCATCGCGGGCTGCGCGGCGCTGACGTCCCTGAGCCATGAAGCGTTCCTCGAAAGCGGGAAGTCCGTTCTGAACGCGCGGTACACCGAGCCGTTCCATTGCTTTCCCTCCTACACCTGCGCGTGAGATGGCCTGCGGAGAGGCCAGCGATGAGCGGAACGGGTCCGATGCCACCGGAGCGGCGGGATCGCCCGGGTGCGGCGCGGGCCACCCTCGGATTGGACCTAGGTTGGCGTTATCGCATCGCGCACCTTACCTTGCGCAGCCTTAATGGGTTGCGGCCAACCGCCAAAGCGATTAGCCATCTCCGATAATACCACTATGATACCGGGGAGAATGGGGTTGATGCAAGGTAACGGCAGCGCGGTCGCACGCTCGTCCATGATCCTGATGGCTGCGGGACTGGCCCTTTCGGTGAGCCCCGTCCTGGCTGGCACGGTGACACGGCCTGTCGTGATCCCGGCCCCGACCTCGATCAAGCTGGCGGGCGGCGCCCTGGCCCTGGGCACTTCGGTCGTCCTGGTGACAGCGCCCGGGGTCGATCCCGAGACCGTCGTGCTGCTTCGCAAGGTTCTATCGGCCGCCGGCGTGGAAACCATCACCACGGCGCGCAAGCTCCCTTCGGTTTTCCAGCAGCCCTATATCGTGCTCGGGACGGGGGAGAACGCCCTCGTCCGCGATGCCTTGGCGCACACCGGTGCCTCGCTCGACACGCATGCCGAAGGCTATACGATCGCCAGCCGCCCGATCGGCGGCGGCGGCCTGATCGCGCTGGCCGGCCGCGATGGCGACGGACTGTTCCACGCCGTGCAGACTTTTCGCCAGATCGCCGCACAGCCCGCCCTGCCCGCGCTCGTCATCCAGGACCATCCGGCAATGCCCATCCGCGGCACGATCGAGGGGTTCTACGGCGCGCCCTGGACCATGGCGGACAGAACCAGGCATCTCGATTTCCTCGCCAGCGTAAAAGCGAACACTTACGTCTACAGCCCCAAGGACGATCCCTTTGCGCGCGACCGCTGGCGGGAGCCCTACCCGGCCGAGACCCTGGCCGCGCTGGGCAAGCTGGCCGCGGCGGCGCGGCGAAACCATGTGGACTTCGTCTACGCGATCTCCCCCGGACCGTCGGTCTGCTTCTCCGATCCGGCGGACCGCGAGGCGATGGAGCGAAAGCTCGATGCCCTGCGCACGATCGGCGTCCACAGTTTCTACGTGGCGCTCGACGATATCGAATACACCAAGTGGAATTGCGACCGGGACGCGGCTGCCTTCGGGCCTTCGGGGGCGGAAGCGGCCGGTGTCGCCCAGGCGGCGCTGCTTAACGCGGTCCAGGCGGACCTCCTGCGGAAGGACAAGGCATCGCGCCCACTGATCATGGTGCCGACCGAATATTACGATGCGAAGGAAAGCCCGTACAAGGCCGCCCTGCGCAAGCATCTCGATCCCCGGGTCGTGGTGCAGTGGACCGGCACGGACGTGGTGCCTCCCGCCATCTCGATCCCGGATGCCCGCGCCGCGACCAAGGCCTTCGGCCGCAAGACGCTGCTCTGGGACAACTACCCCGTGAACGACTACGCCACCACGACCGGACGCCTGCTGCTGGCCCCTTATGCCCGCCGCGAGGCCGGGCTGTCCGAGGAACTGACCGGCATCCTGTCGAACCCGATGAACCAGGAGGCGCCCAGCCGCGTCGCCGTGACCGGCGTTGCCGCCTTCGGGTGGAACGACAAGGACTACGACGCCGATCGCACCTGGCGCGCCGCTGCCCGCGAACTGGCCGGCGGCGACGCGCAGGCCGCGGCCGCACTCATGCTGTTCTTCGACACCCAGCACATGGCGCCGACGTTCGGCAGTCAGCCCTGGCAGGAGCAGGCGCCGGCCCTGAAAGCCGCGCTCGACCGGACGCGCGACGCCATCGCGCAGGGTGACGGTACCGCGCGCCGCCTCGCCATCGCGGAGCTGGGGCGCCGGGCCGATGAGATCGCCGGCGCGCCCGACATCATCCGCTCGGGCACCGTCGATCCCGGCTTCGCCGAACAATCCCGCCCCTGGCTGGATGCCATGGCCCTCTGGGGCCGCGCGCTTCAGCTGACCGCTGCCGGGCTCGACGCGGCGGATCGGGGCAGCGAGGCGGCCTCCCGTTACTTCGCCGGCGCCCAGCGCCTTGCCGCCGAAGCCGCTGCGATCCAGACCATTCCCGGCGCAACCCGGTTCGGCGGCCCGGTCAAGCTGGCCGACGGCGTCCTGGACCGGTTCATCGCCGATGCGCCGACCCTCATCGGGTCCGGGAAGCAGGACAGCGGTATGTCGGCAGAACGGCCCGTCGCCCCGTAAAGGGCATTGAAGACTTTCCCTCTACTCGATTTGCAGGCTCACCCGGCATGGCGCTCGGCCATGTACCGGGCGGGCGAAGTCCCCAGCGTCTTGCGGAACATCGTCACGAAGCTCGGCACGCTCTCGTAGCCCAGGTCGGCAGCGACCTGCTGGATGGTGGCGCCGCCGGCCAGCCATTTGATCGCCAGAACGACGCCCAACTGCCTGCGCCACTGCCCGAAGCTCATGCCGGTTTCGCGATGGACGATGCGCAGCATGGTCCGCTCGCTGAGCCCGGCGCACTTTGCCCAGCTCGCGACGGAGCCGCGATCCGAAGGCGCGGCGATCATCGCATCCATGATCCGGCGCAGGCGGCTGTCGCTGGGCATCGGCAGGTGGAGATCCTCCACGCGCGCCGTGGCAAGTTCGTCGAGGATGACCGAAACGAGCCGGGAATTGGCACCGCCCTCTTCGTAGAGATAATTGAGATGGGCAGCGCGCGCGAGCAGCTCGCGCAGCAGCGGCGTCACCGCCACGGCGCAGCTCGCCTTGGGCAGCGCACCGCTCAGGGCGGGATCGACGAAGGCGCAATATCCCTCCAGCGCGCCCGTGATCCGGAAGGAATGCAAGGCGCCGCCGGGAATCCAGATCGCGCTGCGCGGAGGCACGATCCAGAGACCGCCCTCGACCTCGCAACTGATCGCCCCCCGCAGGACCAACAGGATCTGACCCTTCCGATGCCGGTGAGGATCGAGTTCGAAGTCCTCGTCGTCCGTCATCGCCGCACCGAAGGCCACAATCGGCCGCGGGACGTCATCGGGCTCGACCCATTCCGTGACATCGGCGGGATTCAGAACCGGCACAGGCATGATCCCGGCTGCGAGGCCGCATTGGCGGTATTGAATAACAACATGGCAAGCCTTCGTAATGACGCCACCCGGCCGCGTCCTTATCCCAGACGGCAGGCACCGTCGAGGCGCCTTCGTCCTCGCCCATCCCTGAAGGAACAGCCGTGAACACTCTGGACAGCCCGCGCGTGGCCGCGCTTCTCGAACGACTGCATGAGACCGCCGAAGCATCGGATCGCGAACACCTTGCGATGATGATGGCCAAGCTGAACGCCCCCGGTGCCACGATCGAGGAGGTCGTCAGGGAGCACCTGGCCGCGGAACGGCAGGACTATCCGGCCATCTACCAGAGCTATGCCGGGAATTTCCTGGCGATATCGCCGGAATTCGGCCGCTTCCTCTATGCCCTCGTCCGCGCGACCGGAGCCCGGCGCATCGTGGAATTCGGGACCTCGATGGGCATTTCCACCCTCTATCTCGCGGCCGGCCTGCGCGACAATGGCGGCGGGATCGTCATCGGCACCGAACTAGAGCCCGGCAAAGTCGCGAAAGCCCTTGACCATCTGGCCGCAGCCGGTCTGGACGACCTCGTCGAGATCCGGGAAGGCGACGCCTTGCAAACGCTGCGCGACACGGGCGGCGAGATCGACCTGGCCCTCATCGATGGTGCCATGTCGCTGTACCTGCCGGTCCTCAAGCTGATCGAGCCCCGCTTGCGAACGGGCGCCGCGGTCATTGGCGAGAATGCCTTCGATCCTGCCTACCAGGCCTATATCCACGATCCGGCGAACGGCTATCTCTCGCAGCCGCTGCCGATCGGCGAGGGGCGCGGAAATGAATTCACGGTGAGGATCGCCTGATGGTGGAGGCCTACAGCGATCCCGCCGCGCCCGAACGGAAGCCGGGCCGCATCGGCAAGGCCTTGATCGGGCTGCTCATGAAGCGCGCCGCCATCGCCGCCAATATGCCGCTGGGCGAGCGCTTTCGCCTCGTCTCGCTGGAAGGTCCCGCGCTTCGGTCCACGCAATGGGCGCCCGGTCAGAAAGTGCAGATCGCCATGGATTCCGCCTTCGTCGCGCGCACCTACACGCCGATGGACTGGGATGCCGATAGCGGCCGAATGCAGTTCCTGGGTTTTGCTCATGGCAGTGCGCCGGGCAGCCATTGGCTCCGGGAGGCCCGCGAGGGCGACGAGTGCCACCTGTTCGGCCCCCGTCCCTCGCTCGACTTGCGCCCCTTCGACGGCCCGATCGCGTTCTTTGGTGACGAAACCTCCCTCGGACTGGCCTGCGCGGCGGCGTGGCACGATCCCCGGCGGATCGTCTCGGGATATTTCGAAGTCGATGACGAGACGGAGAGCGCCGCCGTGGCCGACCATCTGAGCATGGGCGCGGTGCACATCTTCCGACGATCGGCCAACGATGCCCACCTTGCGGACATGGAGGCGGCGCTTCCCGCGCTGGCAGGCGCGGGCCATGCCTTCGTCCTGACCGGCAAGGCCGGAACGGTGCAACGGCTGCGGCAGGCGCTGAAACGGCATGGCGTGCCGCCGGGCCGGATAAGGACCAAAGCCTATTGGGCACCCAGCAAAGTCGGGATGGATTGAGTGCGAGAGGCGCGAAGCCGGGCCATGAGCGCCGGCTTCGCGATACGCCGCGCACAACTCAGGCAGGTGGGCCGACATATCCCGGCTGCTTCGACAGGCTCGGCCATTTGCCGAGAATGTCGGGCTTCACAACCTGGTCTTCCCAGTCATCGGCAACAATCTCATCGAAGCCGATGGAAATCGCTCCCTCGCCGTAGCCGAGATGGCCCATCACGCCTTGGGCGATAAAGTCGGACAGGGCTCTGACTTGCCCGGCCACAGCTTCACGATGACATGCGGCATCGGCTCAATCCTTCGCCAATGGCGCTAAATACTGCTCGTCAGTCACTTTTTCCATCCAGGTGACGGGGGTGCCGTTGACCACTTCCTGCACGGCGATATGGGTCATGCCCTCATGCGGCGTGGCGCCGTGCCAGTGCTTGTGCTCAGCGGGACACCAAAGGATGTCGCCGGCATGGAATTCCAGCTTGGCGCCGCCCTCGATCTGCGTCCAGCCGATGCCCTCGGTCACGATCAGCGTCTGCCCGGCCGGATGGCTATGCCAGGCCGTGCGCGCGCCCGGCTCGAAGTGCACGATAGCCCCGGACACGCGCGAGGGATCCTCGCGCTGGAACTGGCCGGTAATCGTGACCTTGCCGGTGAAACAGGCCTCGGGGCCTTCGACGGTCTTCATGTCTGCCTTGCGGGTGATATCCATGGGGCGAGTGCCTTCCTGAGCTTGAGCGGTGCAAACGGGCGCCGAGAGAGCGGCCATCCGATCATGCCGACCGCCCTTTTCGACGTTGCTGATGGCCGGCCCGGACGCGCGAACCGCCGGCTCCTCATCTAGGCTTTCCGGGCCGCCGCCATTAGCCCCGCCTCCGGCAACGCACCGATGAACAGGCCTCAACAATGCGGCAGCCGGTGCCAAGCCTCTCCACGGCGGCGATGCCGCCGGGGCGCACGATTGTTGAACAGGGCCACACGGAGCATCGCCCAGCCTGGCCTCGGAAAAATCTCGACCGCTACCGCGATGCGCCGACAGGCCGAACGGTAACGGCGACGCCTTCAAGGGTGAACGTCTCGCCCTGCCGTGAAGGCCCTTTTCCGGGGCCGCAGTACCGAGCCCGGTGCTTTCGTGCAGCACGGTCCGGGTCGCCGTTCCTAGGCCTAGATCCAACCGCGCCACTTGAACCACAGATAGGGAATGACGGTCGACAGCACGCAGAGCGCCAGCGCGAAGGGGTAGCCCAGCGGCCAGTCCAGTTCGGGCATGAGCTTGAAATTCATGCCGTAGACGCCGACCACCATCACCGGCGGAATGCCGACGACCGAGGCCACCGTCAGCACTTTCACGACATCGTTTTGCTCGATGTTGATGAAGGCGGTAGCGGCATCCTGCTGGAGCTGGATACGCCCGCCCAGGCTGGTCTCGAATTCGTCCAGCGAATTGATGTCATGGCGGATCGATTCGAACCTTTCACGCAGGTTCTCGTCGAGCTTGGGCGTGCAGCGGTCCAGAACGAAGCTTATCATCCGGCCGATGCTCAGGAACGCGTAGCGCACGCGCGAGGCACGGTCGCTGGCCTGGCCCATATCGCGTATGATCTCCCGGATCTTTCGCGTTTCCTTGCGAAGGCCCGGTCGTGCCTCTTCCTCGAAGAACAGCGCCTGCGAAGCGCGGGAGAGAATTTCCGAAGCGTGCTCGAGATGGTCTGCCGCGCGGTCCACCACGTCCTCCAGCAGCGTGATCAATACGCTCGGGGGGGTCAGGTCCGCGCTGTCGCGCAGCTGGCCGGCGACGGCGTCAAACGGTGCAAGGTCGGAATAGTGGACCGTTACGAGCACGTCCGGCGTAAGAATGAAGCCCGTGGGCGCCAGCTTCCAGTGATTTGTCGTGGTGCCGGCGATCAGGGGCGCGGTCATGTAGAGGACATGGCCATCGACACGCAGACGGCTCGAAGTCTCGATTTCCCGAAGCGTGTCCAGGTCGGGGATACGTATGCCGTATCGTTTCTCGATCCGGGCCTTTTCGGCCTCGTCGGGCGACATCAGATCGATCCACGCGGCGCTGGCCTCCGTTTCGCTGCCAGGAAATGATCTCAGCACTTTGCTCTCCGCCCCGATATCGATTTCACCGTCCCGTCGTCCGGATCTCTTCCATGGCGATGTGACATGCGGCGGCTCCGAAGTCGATCCAGCGGTGCAGGAGAGGCGTGAAAATCGGATGTAAGGTTGCAAGGGTCGGGGCGGTGCTGCCTCTGCGCAAGCCGCCTCGAACGAAGCCTTGATCCCGGCGGCCTTTGCGAAATTGGATAAGTTCGGTCAGGGTCCGAAGGTTGAGCCGCGGCATGAGGTGAGTGTGATGCACCGGTGTATCACTGCCACGCGCCCGTTTTCGACCGCGACGGCAGCGGACCGACAGACCTTCCCCCGGTACAGCCGGGAGAGTTTCTTGTGGTTCATCATCAATCCCGAGCGTTCGAGCATGATGCCGATCTGGCGACAGCCCAAGCGTCGCCGCTTGCCGGCGACTTCACGGATGGTGGCCC